>DASPNP010000071.1:0-81355 GCA_035626475.1 Azospirillaceae bacterium | reverse complement strand
CCCGCCAGCAACCCTAAATCCTCATTCCGCAGTCCCTACTCCCTTGACACGCCGCTGACACACGATATCTTCTCCCCTCCACCCGCGGACGGGGCTGACGCCTTGGCCTCACGTCGCGGGTGCTGTTTTCGCCGGAAACGGCGACGCCAGCAGGCTCTTTCAGAGATTAGGACGGCACGATGACCGGCGATCGGATCCGCATTCGAATGGAAGCCTACGACTTCCGCACCCTCGACAGCTCCGCCAAGGAGATCGTCGAGCACGCGAAGCGGACCAACGCCCGCGTCTGCGGCCCGATCCCGCTCCCGACCCGCGTCGAGCGGTACACCGTCCTGCGGAGCCCGCACATCGACAAGAAGTCCCGCGAGCAGTTCGAGATCCGCACCCACAAGCGCCTGCTGGACATCGTCGATCCGACGCCGCAGACCGTGGATGCGCTGATGAAGCTCGACCTGGCCGCCGGCGTCGACGTCGAGATCAAGCTCTAAGTATCAAGCACGGGACCTCTCCCACCGAGGATGTCCCCAGTCAGGAGTGAACAACAATGCGATCCGGTTTGATCGCGCAGAAGCTGGGCATGACCCGCGTCTTCACCAATGAAGGCGAACATGTCCCGGTCACTGTGCTGAAAGTCGACCACTGCCAGGTGGTCGCCCAGAAGACCGAGGAGAAGGACGGCTACACCGCCATCCAGCTCGGCGTGGGCAAGGCGAAGGTGAAGAACGTCTCCAAGGCCGAGCGCGAGCGCTTCGCTAAGGCGCAGGTCGAGCCGAAGAAGAAGCTCGCCGAGTTCCGGGTCACCCCGGACGCGCTGGTGGACGTCGGCGCCGAGATCACCGCCGACCATTTCGTCGAGGGCCAGTTCGTCGACGTCACCGGCACCACGATCGGTAAGGGCTTCGCCGGCGGCATGAAGCGCTGGAACTTCGGCGGCCTGCGTGCCTCGCACGGCGTGTCGGTGTCGCACCGCTCGCACGGCTCGACCGGTCAGCGCCAGGACCCGGGTCGCACGTTCAAGAACAAGAAGATGGCCGGCCACTTCGGCGTCGAGCGCGTCACCACGCAGAACCTGCGTGTCGTGTCGGTCGACGTCGAGCGCGGCCTGATCCTCGTCCGCGGCGCCGTTCCCGGCTCCGAGGGCGGCTATGTCCTGGTCAAGGACGCCGTGAAGAAGAAGCTGCCGGACGGCGTGCCGTTCCCGGCCGCTACCCGCGCGTCCAACGCTCCTGCGGCGCAGGAGGGCTGAGCATCATGAAGACCACCGTAAAGAACCTGAAGAACGAGGCTATCGGCGAGATCGATCTCGACGATGCCGTGTTCGGCCTCCCGGCCCGCGCCGACCTGCTCGCGCGCGCCGTCAACTGGCAGCTCGCCAAGCGCCGCCAGGGCTCGCACAAGACCAAGGGGATCTCCGAGATCGCCGGCACCACGAAGAAGCCGTGGAAGCAGAAGGGTACCGGCCGCGCCCGTCAGGGCTCGCTGCGTTCCCCGCAGTTCCGCGGCGGCGCCGTGATCTTCGGCCCGGTCGTGCGCAGCCACGAGCATGATCTGACCAAGAAGTTCCGCAAGCTCGCGCTGAAGACCGCCCTGTCGGTCAAGGCCGCCGAGGGCAAGCTGGTCGTGCTGGACGCCGCCAAGGCCGACACGCACAAGACCAAGGCCGTCGCCGACCAGCTGAAGCTGCTGGGTCTGAACTCGGTCCTGATCATCGACGGTGCCAACCCGGACGAGAACTTCCGTCGCGCCATCGGGAACATCCCGTACGTCGACGTTCTCCCGGAGCAGGGCGCCAACGTGTACGACATCCTGCGGCACGACACCCTGGTGTTGACCCGCAACGCGGTCGAGCAGCTGGAGGCTCGCCTGAAATGAGCAGCAATAACGTGAAGGTGTCGGCGGAGCGCATGTACGATCTGATCGTCGCGCCCGTCATCACCGAAAAGGCCACCATGGGCTCGGAGCACCGCCAGGTGACCTTCCGTGTCCCCCTGGACGCGACCAAGCCGGAGATCAAGGCCGCCGTCGAGGGCCTGTTCAAGGTGAAGGTGACGGCCGTGAACACGATCGTGGCGAAGGGCAAGACGAAGCGCTTCAAGGGCATCGTCGCCCGCCGGTCGGACTTCAAGAAGGCCATCGTGACCCTCGCCGAGGGCCACACGATCGACGTCACGACCGGCGTGTGAGGATCAGACGATGGCATTGAAGACTTTCCGCCCGATCACCCCGAGCCTCCGCCAGCTGGTGCTGGTCGACAAGTCGGAGCTGTTCAAGGGCAAGCCGGTCAAGGCGCTCACCGAGGGCCTGTCCGGTTCCGGCGGCCGCAACAACACCGGCCGCATCACCGCGCGCCGCATGGGCGGCGGCCACAAGCGCCGTTACCGCATCATCGACTTCAAGCGTCGCAAGTTCGACATGCCGGCCGTCGTCGAGCGGCTGGAGTATGATCCGAACCGCACGGGCTTCATCGCTCTGGTCAAGTATCAGGACGGCACGCTGTCCTACATCCTTGCCCCGCAGCGCCTGAAGGCCGGCGACACGGTCATCGCCGGCGAGCGCGTCGACGTGAAGCCGGGCAACGCCATGCCGCTCCGGAACATCCCGGTCGGCACGATCGTGCACAATGTCGAGATGCGTCCGGGCAAGGGCGGCCAGCTGGCCCGTTCCGCCGGCACGTACCTGCAGCTGGTCGGCCGCGACCAGGGCTACGCCCAGCTGAAGCTGCCCTCGGGCGAGCTGCGCGTCGTCCGCGGCGAGTGCATGGCCACCATCGGCGCCGTCTCGAACCCCGACCAGTCGAACACGGTCGTCGGCAAGGCCGGCCGCAACCGCTGGCTCGGCAAGCGCCCGGCCGTCCGCGGCGTCGCCATGAACCCGATCGACCACCCGCACGGTGGCGGTGAGGGTCGCACCTCGGGCGGCCGTCATCCGGTCACCCCGTGGGGCAAGCCGACCAAGGGTAAGAAGACCCGCAGCAACAAGAAGACGGACGGCATGATCCTGCGCCGTCGTCACGCTAAGTAAGGAGTAGGACCGTGACCCGTTCCGTCTGGAAGGGGCCGTTCGTCGACGGCTACCTCTTGAAGAAGGCAGATAAGGCGCGCGCGTCCGGCCGCAACGAGATCATCAAGATCTGGTCGCGCCGTTCCACCGTCCTGCCCCAGTTTGTCGGACTGACCTTCGGCGTGTACAACGGCCAGAAGTTCCTGCCCGTGCTGGTGACTGAGAACATGATCGGCCATAAGTTCGGCGAGTTCTCGCCGACGCGGACCTTCTACGGTCACGCGGCCGACAAGAAGGCGAAGAGGAAGTAACATGGGCAAGCCTGCTGCAGAGCGGCGCCTCGCCGATAACGAGGCTCTGGCTTTCGCCCGGTTGATCCGGTCGAGCCCCCGCAAGTTGAACCTTGTCGCGCAGATGATCCGCGGCAAGGGGGCCGGCCAGGCTCTGGCGGCTCTCACCTTCTCGCAGCGCCGCATCGCCGGCGAGGTGAAGAAGGTGTTGCAGTCCGCCATTGCCAACGCCGAGAACAATCACCAGCTGGACGTGGATCGTCTGTACGTGGCGGAAGCCCACGTCGGCCGTGCCCTCGTCATGAAGCGCTTCCACGCCCGGGCCCGCGGTCGCGGCGCCCGTGTCGAGAAGCCGTACAGCAACCTGACCGTGATCGTGCGCGAGCGCGCTGAAGAGACCACGGGGGAGAGCGCGTAACATGGGTCAGAAAGTCAATCCCATCGGTCTCCGCGTCGGCATCAACCGCACCTGGGACAGCCGCTGGTACGCCAACCGCGACTACGCCACGCTGCTGCACCAGGACCTGCGCCTGCGCAAGCACCTGCAGGCGAAGCTCGCGGCCGCCGGCGCCTCGCGCATCGTCATCGAGCGCCCGGCCCGCAAGGCCCGCGTGACGATCCACACCGCCCGTCCGGGCGTGGTGATCGGCAAGAAGGGCGCGGACATCGAGAAGCTGCGCCTCGAGCTCGGTCGCATGACCGGGGCCGAGGTCAGCCTCAACATCGTCGAGATCCGCAAGCCGGAGCTCGACGCCCGCCTCATCGCCGAGAACATCGCCAGCCAGCTGGAGCGCCGCGTGGCGTTCCGCCGCGCCATGAAGCGCGCGGTCCAGTCGGCCATGCGCCTCGGCGCCCAGGGCATCCGGATCAACTGCTCGGGCCGCCTCGGCGGCGCCGAGATCGCCCGGATGGAGTGGTACCGCGAAGGCCGTGTGCCGCTGCACACGCTGCGTGCCGACATCGATTACGGTGTGGGCACCGCGAAGACCACGTACGGCACCTGCGGCGTCAAGGTCTGGGTGTTCAAGGGCGAGATCCTTGCCCACGATCCTTTCGCGCAGGACAAGCGCGCGGCCGAGCAGCAGCCCGCGCGCTGAGCGCGGGTTGCCACGGATACTAGAGGGCATTTGCCATGCTGAGTCCGAAACGTACTAAGTACCGCAAGGCGCACAAGGGCCGGATCCACGGCGCCTCCAAGGGCGGCACGCAGCTCAACTTCGGCGCCTTCGGCCTGAAGGCGATGGAGCCGGCGCGTATCACCGCCCGCCAGATCGAGGCGGCCCGCCGCGCGATCACCCGTCACATGAAGCGCCAGGGCCGCGTCTGGATCCGGATTTTCCCGGATCTGCCGGTCTCGTCGAAGCCCGCCGAGGTCCGCATGGGCTCCGGTAAGGGCTCGCCGGAGTTCTGGGCGGCCCGCGTGGCTCCCGGCCGCATCATGTTCGAGCTCGACGGCGTGCCGGCGGATCTCGCCAAGCGCGCGTTCGAGCTGGCGGCCGCCAAGCTGCCGATCAAGGTTCGGTTCATCACCCGTCTGGGTGAGGGGGGTGAGGCATGACCAACGCGGTCGATTTCCGCACGAAGACGGCGGACGAACTGCAGGACCAGCTCCTGCAGCTCAAGAAGGAGCAGTTCAACCTGCGCTTCCAGCGGGCCTCGGGCCAGCTGGAGAACACCGCGCGGGTCCGCCAGGTGCGGCGCGACATCGCCCGCATCAAGACCATCCTGGGCCAGCGGACCGAGTCCGCTGCGTCCGCGTCCTGATAGGGGGAAAGTAGAATGCCCCGTCGCGTTCTGCAGGGCACGGTTGTGTCGGACAAGGGCGACAAGACGGTCATCGTCTTGGTCGAGCGCCGCGTCATGCACCCCGTGTACAAGAAGTTTATCAAGCAGTCGAAAAAGTATGCTGCTCACGACGAGCAGAACACTTATAAGGCTGGCGATTCGGTGTTCATCGAGGAGTGCCGCCCCGTCTCCAAGCGGAAGCGGTGGACCGTCGTGAACGCGCCTGAGTCCGCGGCCGGCGTCGCCGGCTGACGTTTCACACTGGTAAGGAAGTCAAACCATGATCCAGATGCAAACCAACCTGGAGGTCGCTGACAACAGCGGCGCGCGCCGGGTGCAGTGCATCAAGGTGCTGGGCGGCTCCATGCGCCGGGTCGCTTCCGTGGGGGACATCATCGTGGTGTCCGTCAAGGAGGCGATTCCGCGGGGCCGCGTGAAGAAGGGTGACGTCCATCGCGCCGTCATCGTCCGCACCGCCAAGGAGATCCGTCGGACCGACGGCACCTCCATCCGCTTCGACCGCAACGCCGCCGTCCTGATCAACAAGCAGGGCGAGCCCATCGGCACCCGTATCTTCGGGCCGGTGACGCGTGAGCTGCGCGCCAAGAAGTTCATGAAGATCATCAGCCTGGCGCCGGAGGTGCTGTGATGACGAAGCTCAAGATTAAGAAGACCGACAAGGTCGTCGTCATCGCCGGCAAGGACAAGGGCAAGACGGGCGAGGTGATCGAGGTCTTCCCGAAGGACAACCGCGTCAAGGTGCGCGGCGTGAACCTCGTGAAGAAGCATCAGCGGCAGACGCCGACCCAGCAGGGCGGCATCGTCGAGATCGAGGCGGCCATCCACGTGTCGAACGTGGCGCACATCGACCCGAAGACCAACAAGCCGACCCGCGTCGGCTACCGGATGCTGGAGGACGGCCGCAAGGTCCGTTTCGCCAAGGCGTCCGGCGAAGTCATCGATCTGTGAGGCGATAATGGCTGCCCGTCTGAAAGACCAGTACGACACCGTCGTCCGCGCGAAGCTGAAGGAAGAGTTCGGCTACGCCAACGACATGCAGGTTCCGCGGATCGAGAAGATCGTCATCAACATGGGCGTGGGCGAAGCCGCGTCCGATGGCAAGAAGATCACCGCCGCCGTCGGCGACCTGACCGCCATCGCCGGCCAGAAGCCGGTGGTGACCAAGGCCCGCAAGTCCATCGCGCAGTTCAAGCTGCGTGAGAACATGGCCGTGGGTTGCAAGGTGACCCTGCGCCGCGACCGCATGTACGAGTTCCTCGACCGTCTGATCACGATTGCCCTGCCGCGCGTCCGCGACTTCCGCGGCGTGCCGGGCAACAGCTTCGACGGCCGTGGCAACTACGCCATGGGGCTCAAGGAGCAGATCATTTTCCCCGAGATCGACTATGACCGGGTCGACGAGATCCGCGGCATGGACATCATCATCGTCACCACGGCGAAGACCGACAAGGAGGCCAAGGCCCTCCTGAAGGCCTTCGACATGCCGTTCGTCAGCTGAGCGGCGGGAGCGACACATGGCCAAGACCAGTTCCATCGAAAAGAACAAGCGCCGCGCCCGCATGGCTAAGCAGTATGCGGACAAGCGCAACGCCCTGAAGGCGATCGCCAACAACGAGGCTCTCCCGGCCGAGGAGCGCTTCGCTGCCCGTCTGAAGCTCGCCGAGCTGCCGCGCAACTCCAGCCCGGTCCGGATCCGGAACCGCTGCGAGATGACCGGCCGTCCGCGCGCCTTCTACCGCAAATTCAAGCTGTCGCGCGTCACCCTGCGCGATCTGGCCTCCAATGGCCAGATCCCGGGCATGACGAAGTCCAGCTGGTAATCGGAGACCCGGGAAATGCAGTTGAGCGATCCCTTGGGCGATATGCTGACCCGTATTCGCAACGGTCAGCGCGCCAAAATGCAGTCCGTCCTCTCGCCCGCCTCCAAGCTCCGTGTGAACGTGCTGGAAGTGCTGAAGCGCGAGGGCTACATCCGCGGCTACACCATGGACGACGTCCGTCCGGGCGTCCGCAACCTGCGCATCGAGCTGAAGTATCACGAGGGCGAGCCTGTCATTAAGCAGGTCAGCCGCGTGTCGAAGCCCGGCCGCCGCATCTACTCGAAGATCGCCGACCTGCCGCGGGTCTACAACGGCCTCGGCATCGCGATCCTGTCGACGCCCCGCGGCGTCATGTCCGATGCCGAGGCCCGCGCCGCCAATGTTGGCGGCGAGGTCCTCTGCAAAGTCTTCTGAGGATAGGCACATGTCGCGAATCGGAAAGCATCCGGTGCCTGTGCCGGCCGGCGTGACCGTTACGGTCGCCGGTCAGCAGCTCACCGCCAAGGGCAAGCTGGGCCAGCTCAGCATGACCCTCATCGACGACATCGTCGCCACGCTCGAGGACGGCAAGGTCACCGTCGCCCCGCGCAACGACGGCAAGCGCGCCCGTACCAACTGGGCCACCGCTCGCACCCTGGTGAACAACATGGTCACCGGCGTCGACAAGGGCTTCACCAAGAACCTCGAGATCAACGGCGTCGGCTACAAGGCCGCGGTGCAGGGCAAGGAACTCGTCCTGAACCTCGGCTACAGCCACGACATCCGTTACCCGATCCCCGAGGGTATCTCGATGAAGTGCGACAAGCCGACCTCGATCTCGATCTCCGGCTTCGACAAGCAGAAGGTCGGGCAGGTTGCGGCCGAGATCCGTGCGTACCGCGGCCCCGAGCCCTACAAGGGCAAGGGCGTCAAGTACGAGGACGAGGTCATCGTCCGCAAAGAAGGCAAGAAGAAGTAAGGCGCACGGACATGAGCAGAAACACAAAGGAACTGCACCTGCGCCGCAAGCAGCGGGTGCGTACCCGGATCCAGAAGCACTCGGGCGACCGCCCGCGGCTTTCCGTGTTCCGTTCGGGCCAGCACATCTACGCCCAGGTGATCGACGACGGCGAGGGCCACACGCGGGCCGCCGCCTCCACGCTCGACAAGACGCTGCGCGAGCAGCTGAAGACCGGTGCCGACATCGAGGCCGCCAAGGCCGTCGGCAAGCTGGTCGCCGAGCGTGCGCTGGCCGCCGGCGTCACCAAGGTCGTCTTCGACCGAGGCGCCTACCTGTTCCACGGCCGCGTCAAGGCGCTGGCCGATGCCGCGCGTGAAGCCGGCCTGCAGTTCTAAGGGGTAGATCGATGGCACGTAACGAGAATGAGAACCGCGAGGGTGGCGACCGCGAGCGTCGCGGCCGTCGCGGCGACGGCGAGCGCGGGGGCCAGCCCCGCGAGCGCGAGGAGAGCGAGCTGGTAGAAAAGCTCGTCGGCATCAACCGCGTCGCCAAGGTGGTCAAGGGCGGCCGGCGCTTCGGCTTCGCCGCGCTGGTCGTCGTCGGTGACGCCAAGGGCCGCGTCGGCGTCGGCTCGGGCAAGGCGCGCGAGGTCCCGGAGGCCATCCGCAAGGCCACCGACCAGGCCAAGCGCTCCATGATCCGCGTCCCGCTGCGCGAGGGCCGCACGCTCCACCACGACAGCTTCGGCCACTTCGGTGCCGGCCGCGTCGTGCTGCGCGCCGCTCCTCCGGGCACCGGCATCATCGCCGGCGGTCCGATGCGCGCGATCTTCGAGGCTCTCGGCGTCCAGGACGTCGTGACCAAGTCGATCGGCACGTCGAACCCGCACAACATGATCAAGGCGACCTTCGACGCGCTGTCCGGCTCGACCAGCCCGCGCGCGGTCGCCGCCCGCCGCGGCCGTCGCGTCAGCGACATCCTGGGCCGTCCGCAGGGCGCCGAGGCCAAGGAGTCCGCGTGATGAGCGAGAAGAAGACGGTCGTCGTCACCCAGATCGGCAGCCCGATCGGCCGCACGCAGGACCAGCGCGCGACCCTGATCGGTCTCGGCCTCAACAAGCTGCACCGGACGCGCGAGCTGGAGGATACTCCGGCCGTGCGTGGCATGATCGCCAAGGTGCAGCACCTCGTGCGCGTCGAGCAGGCGTCCTGAGGACGCCCGCCCGATACGGCAGAAGGGAACTGAACCATGAAGCTCACTGAAATCTCCGATAACCCCGGCGCCCGCAAGAAGCGCATGCGCATCGGTCGCGGCATCGGCTCCGGCAAGGGCAAGACCGGCGGCCGTGGCGTGAAGGGTCAGACGTCGCGTACCGGCGTCTCGATCAAAGGCTTCGAGGGCGGCCAGATGCCGCTGCATCGTCGCCTGCCGAAGCGCGGCTTCAACAACCCGTTCGGCACCGACTTCGCCATCGTCAACCTGGGCATGATCCAGCAGGCCTTCGAGTCGGGCAAGCTGGACGCGTCGGTCCCGGTGACGGCCGAGGCGCTGATCGGCGCCGGCCTGGTCCGCCAGAGCCGCGACGGCGTCCGCCTCCTGGCGAAGGGCGCCATCACGACGAAGGCCACCTTCGAGGTGGCCGGCGCCTCCGCCGCGGCCGTGGCCGCGGTCGAGGCCGCGGGCGGCAAGGTCAACCTGCCGGCCGTTGCCGAGTAAGGTCCGAGATGATGCCGGCGCTTGACCTCAGGCGCCGGCATCCCCTTATCTCCCGGGCAGCACCTACCCCTTTCAGATAGGCGCCCGCCGGATCCCCGAGCCCCGGATCCCCCGGCGGAACCGCCGCTAGGATCTCCGAGACATGGCTTCAGCCGCCGAGCAGCTTGCCGCCAACCTCAATTTCGGCGCCTTCTCCAAGGCGACGGAACTCAAGAAGCGGCTCTGGTTCACGCTGGGTGCGCTCATCGTCTACCGGCTCGGCACCTATGTGCCGCTCCCCGGCATCGACGCCCGCGCCTTCGCCGACATCTTCCAGCAGGCGAGCGGCGGCATCCTCGGCATGTTCAACAAGTTCGCGGGCGGCGCCATCGAGCGCATGAGCATCTTCGCGCTCAACATCATGCCCTACATCTCCGCCTCCATCATCATCCAGCTGATGACGGCGGTCAGCCCGAACATGGAGGCCCTCAAGAAGGAGGGCGAGTCGGGCCGCAAGAAGCTGAACCAGTACACGCGCTACCTGACGGTGCTCCTCGCCGTGGTCCAGTCCTACGGGCTGGCGGTCGGGCTGGAGGGGCTGCAGAGCAGCGCCGGCAACGCGGTCATCGACCCCGGCTTCTTCTTCCGCGCCTCCACCGTCGTCACCATGGTCGGCGGCACCATGTTCCTGATGTGGCTGGGCGAGCAGATCACCGCCCGCGGCGTCGGCAACGGCATCTCCCTCATCATCTTCGCCGGCATCGTCGCGGCCCTGCCGGGCGCCCTGGCGCAGCTGCTGGAACTCGGCCGCACCGGCGCCATCGGCACCGCCTTCATCATCCTGATGCTGGTGATGGCCGTCGCCGTCGTGACCTTCATCGTCTTCGTCGAGCGCGCCCAGCGCCGCCTGCTGGTGCAGTATCCGAAGCGCCAGGTCGGCAACAAGATGTTCGGCGGCGAGGCCTCGCACCTGCCGCTGAAGCTGAATACCGCCGGCGTCATCCCGCCGATCTTCGCCAGCTCGCTGCTGCTGCTGCCGGCGACCGTGACCGGCTTCTCGGGCGGGCAGGGGCCGGAGTGGCTGACCACCATCGTGTCCTACGTGGCGCACGGCCAGCCGCTCTACATGCTGCTCTACGCCGCGCTGATCATCTTCTTCTGCTTCTTCTACACGGCGATCGTCTTCAATCCGGTCGAGACCGCCGACAACCTGAAGAAGTACGGCGGCTTCATCCCGGGCATCCGGCCGGGCAAGAACACGGCGGATTACCTGGACTACGTGCTGACGCGCCTCACCGTGGTGGGTGCCGCCTACATCACCATCGTCTGCCTGATCCCCGAATTTCTCATCGCGGAATACTCGGTGCCCTTCTATTTTGGCGGCACGAGCCTGCTGATCGTGGTCAGCGTGACGATGGATACCGTGGCCCAAATTCATTCCCACCTGCTGGCGCACCAGTATGAGGGTCTGATCAAGAAGGCCAAGCTTCGGGGGAGGCGTGGATGAATTTGATCCTGCTGGGGCCGCCTGGCGCCGGGAAGGGAACCCAGGCGCAGCGGCTTGAGAAGAAGTACGGGCTGGTGCAGCTGTCGACGGGCGACATGCTGCGCGCCCTCGTCGCCAGCGGCAGCCCGCTGGGCCAGCAGGCCAAGGCCATCATGGAGGCCGGCAAGTTCATGCCGGACGATCTGATGGTCGACATGATCTCCGAGCGCATCTCGCGTCCCGACTGCGCCACCGGCTTCATCCTGGACGGTTTCCCGCGCACCGTGCCCCAGGCCGAGGCGCTGGACCGGATGCTGGAGGAGAAGGGCCTGAAGCTGCACGCCGTCATCGAGATGAAGGTGGACGACGAGGCGCTGGTCGAGCGCATCACCGGCCGCTTCACCTGCGCCAAGTGCGGCACCGGTTACCACGACAAATTCAAGCGTCCGGCGACGGACGGCGTCTGCGACAGCTGCGGCTCGACCGAGTTCAAGCGCCGCGCGGACGACAATGAGGAGACGCTGCGCAAGCGTCTCGGCGAGTACCACAAGCTCACCGCCCCGATCCTGCCCTACTACGCCGCCAACGGCGCGCTGAAGCAGGTGGACGGGATGGCCGAGATGGACGAGGTCACGCAGGCGATCGAGGCGATCATCCTGCCGGCCAAGGCCTGAAGGCCAAGAGTTCTGGAGATGCGGCGCCCCGTCCGGCCCTGGCCGGGCGGGGTACCGACAGTTCGGTTGACTCCGCGAAGTGCCTGCCTATAATCCGCAGCCTTCGTTCCCTGGGGAGCAATCCCCGGGCTGACCGAACATTTTCGCAGGTCCGGATATCCGCCCTCTTCCTCAAGGGGCGGGTGTAGGACCGTTTTCGTGTTGTGCCCCATCCGGGGCCATGATGAGGAGACCTGACGTGGCACGTATCGCCGGCGTCAACATCCCCACCGCCAAGCGCGTGGAGATTGCCCTTCAGTACATCACCGGCATTGGCCAGGCCAAAGCCAAGGAGATCTGCGGCAAGGTCGGCATCCCGACCGAGCGCCGCGTCCACCAGCTGACCGACGACGAGGTCCTGCGGATCCGCGAGATCATCGACGCCGACTACACGGTGGAAGGCGACCTGCGTCGCGAGACCGCCATGAACATCAAGCGCCTGATGGACATGGCCTGCTACCGCGGCCTGCGCCACCGCAAGGGCCTGCCGGTCCGCGGCCAGCGCACGCACACCAACGCCCGCACCCGCAAGGGTCCGGCGAAGCCGATCGCCGGCAAGAAGAAGTAAGGGGACGTAGACCATGGCCAAGCCGAACGCCAACGCCGCGCGTCTCCGTCGCCGCGAGCGCAAGAACATCACGTCGGGCGTCGCCCACGTGAACGCCTCGTTCAACAACACCATGATCACCATCACCGACGCCCAGGGGAACACCATCTCCTGGTCCTCGTCGGGCACGATGGGCTTCAAGGGCTCCCGCAAGTCGACCCCGTACGCCGCCCAGGTGGCCGCCGAGGACGCCGGCCGCAAGGCCCAGGAGCACGGCATGAAGACCCTCGAGGTCGAGGTGAAGGGTCCGGGTTCGGGTCGCGAGTCGGCGCTGCGCGCGCTGCAGTCGATCGGTTTCCAGATCACCTCGATCCGCGACGTGACGCCGATCCCGCACAACGGCGTCCGCCCGCCGAAGAAGCGCCGCGTCTGACGCAAGAGTACCAGCACCCGCGCGACACTCCCGCTCCGGGACGGACGGCCGCCTGCCATCGCGGCCGTCCCAGAATGGGGGCGAGGGGCGTCGCGCGGGCTGTTTACCACCCGATGGCATGAGGACCATTCAAGTGATCCAGAAGAACTGGCAGACCCTCGAGAAGCCCAACAAGCTGGACATCGTCGCCGGCCCGGATTCCAAGCGCGAGGCGACCATCGTCGCCGGCCCGCTGGAGCGCGGCTTCGGCCTGACGCTCGGCAACGCGCTGCGCCGCGTGCTGCTGTCCTCGCTGCAGGGCGCCGCCGTCACCTCGATCCAGATCGACGGCGTGCTCCACGAGTTCTCGTCCATCCCGGGCGTCCGCGAGGACGTGACCGACATCGTCCTGAACATCAAGACGATGGGCATCCGCATGGAGGCCGAGGGCCCGAAGCGGCTGCGCCTGCGCGCCGAAGGGCCGCGCGAGGTCACCGCCGGCATGATCGAGACCACCGGCGACATCGAGATCATGGATCCCGACCTGGTGATCTGCACGCTCGACGCCGGCGCCAAGCTCAACATGGAGCTGACGGTCGAGAAGGGTAAGGGCTACGTGCCCGCCAGCCAGAACCGTCCCGAGGACGCGCCGATCGGCCTGATCCCGGTGGACGCGCTGTACAGCCCGGTCCGCAAGGTCGCCTACAAGGTCGAGAACACCCGCCTGGGCCAGGTCACCGACTACGACAAGCTCAGCATGTCGATCGAGACCAACGGCGCCGTGACGCCCGAGGATGCGGTGGCCATCGCCGCCCGCATCCTGCAGGACCAGCTGCAGCTGTTCATCAACTTCGAGGAGCCGCAGCAGGTCACCGCCGCCGAGAAGTCGGACGAGGTGCCGTTCAATAAGAACCTGCTGCGCAAAGTGGACGAGCTGGAGCTGTCGGTCCGCTCGGCCAACTGCCTGAAGAACGACAACATCGTCTATATCGGCGACCTGGTGCAGAAGACCGAGGCGGAGATGCTCCGGACCCCGAACTTCGGCCGCAAGTCGCTGAACGAGATCAAGGAAGTGCTGGCCCAGATGGGTCTGCACCTCGGCATGGAGATCCCGAACTGGCCGCCCGAGAACATCGAGGAGCTGGCCAAGCGTCTCGAGGAGCCGTACTGAGCTTGAAGCTACCGGGGGCCCCTTCCAGGAGGGGCTCCCGATTTTCCGGGCATGTCGCCCGCCTCCGCCGTGCCGGAACCCGTCGAGGGCCGGGCGCGCGGGGATCGCCAGAGGCCCGGCAATGCCGCGCCAAGCCATGAAGGAGAAGTGCCATGCGTCACGGAATGTCCGGGCGTAAGTTCAGCAAGACCACCCCGCACCGCCTCGCCATGTTCTCCAACATGGCCAATGCGCTGATCAAGCACGAGCAGATCAAGACGACCCTGCCGAAGGCGAAGGACCTGCGTCCGATCGTCGAGCGCCTGATCACGCTGGGCAAGAAGGGTGGCCTCGCCAACCGTCGCCTCGCCTATGCCGAGCTGCGCGACCACGACATGGTCACCAAGCTCTTCACCACCGTCGCCGAGCGCTACAAGGACCGCCAGGGTGGCTACACGCGCGTCCTGAAGGCCGGCTTCCGCTACGGCGACGCCGCTCCGATGGCGATCATCGAGTTCGTCGACCGCGACGTGAACGCCAAGGGCCAGGACAGCGGCCCGGTGCAGATGGTCGAGGAGACCGCGGAGGCCTAATACGCCTCTCCGGATCGGCAAGTGGATGGGGCGCGGCTCGCAGGGGCCGCGCCCTTTCTCTTTTCGTTTGTGTATTGGCTGACCGAACCCAATCCGGTGATCGAGGGCCATGCCATGAAGCCGCCATCACAGCACCGACGTCCGTCATTGCCGCTCCTGGCGGCGCTGCTGTTCCTGTCCGCCTGCTCGGCCGGCGCGGAACCCGTGCCCGGGGTGCAGCTGATGCCGGTGGAGGAGGGGCCCGTTCCCGACGAGGCGGCGCTCCTGTTCCATCTGGAGGGTGCCTCCGGGCAGCAGGTCCTGGAGTACCGGTATGTCCGGGGCGACATCCTCACCCATCGGTACATCGACCTCCTGTCCGGCAAGCTCCTGCGCAGCCGTGACCTGCCCCGACCCATCGTCGGCGGAACGGATCCGGAGACCCTGCGCCGCCAGGAGATGAGCAGGGCATTCAGCCAAGCCACCGAGGCCGAGTTGGGCTTGCGTTGGGCCAAGGAGACGTCCCCGGCGCTGCCTCCCGCGTCCCTGGCGACATGGCGGGACGCCGCTCCCCATCCCGAGGACGATCCCGGCTTCGGCGAATACGGAACGGGCAAGCGCGTCCTGGCGCCGGTGACCAGGGAACTGTGCCTTGTCGCGCCGCTGGTGCTGCGGGTGCAGGAGCCCGGCAGGGAACCGGAGATCGTCTCCCTGATCCAGGCCACGCCGCCCGGCTTTCCGTTCTTCCGCGGGGCCGGTTGCCCCAACGACGACCCGCCTGGCGACCCGGCGCCGGGCCATTGGCAAGTTCCCATCCCGGCATACTACGTGATCGGAGGTGACCTGCGGGTGGGCGTGAGCGGCGTGCTCGCCCTGCTCGATCCCGTCAGGCTCCCGGAGCGCGCCGTCGTGACGCGCATCGGCGCGACCCTGCTGATCGCCCGCGGACCGGGCTTCGTCGAGGCCTATGCCAGGGCGCTCGGCCTGCACCGCGATCCCGGCCGCTGCCTGTCGCTCCAGAACCTCCCCGCCTGCCGCCAGGACCAGGACCGCTTCCTGCGCGCCTGGTTCGGACTACGTTGAAGATGGCGAAAGCGGTTGGTGGCATGCTGGGCTCGTATGCCCTGGAGGAGAGCATCTGAGATGCAGGAAGTCGCCGTGCGAGAGCTGAAGGCTGATGAGGCGGCGCAGGCGGTCGCGCCGCTGGCGGACATCCTCGTGGACTGCGTCGAGGGCGGGGCGTCGGTCAGTTTCATGGCGCCGCTGACCGTCGAACGGGCCGCCGCCTACTGGCGCGGCGTGGTGGACGGGGTGCGCGCCGGCGAGCGGCTGCTGCTGGTGGCGGAGGACGGCGACGGCATCCTCGGGACGGTCCAGCTCGTGCTCTGCCAGCCGGAGAACCAGCCGCACCGGGCCGATGTCTCCAAGATGCTGGTCCACCGCCGCGCCCGCCGTCGGGGCGTCGGCGAGGCGCTGATGCGGGCGGTGGAGGAGGCGGCCATCCGGGCCGGCAAGACTCTGCTGGTGCTGGACACCGCGTCCGACGCGGCGGAGCGGCTCTATGCGCGCTGCGGCTGGACCCGGGTCGGGGTTATTCCCGGCTACGCGCTGCTGCCGCAGGGCGAGCCCTGCGACACCGTCTATTTCTACAAGCAGCTGGGATAGCCCGGCGTCACCGGGCGTTCTCCCGGCATGAGCGAGCGCGACGCAGAAACGGCCGGCGGCTATCCCGTCACCCCCGACGGGCGCTACATGGTCGTGCGCGGGCGGCTCTGGCGCTTGTCCAACCCCCACCTGCCCGAGGCGGAGCGTGCGGCGCTGGTGCATGACCTCATGCAGGCCCGCCGTGCCGTACGCGACGCGCTCCGGGCGGGGGACAAGGACGCGGAGCGTGCCGCCCGGGCCCGGGTCCATGCCGCCAAGGTGGCGCTCGGCGAGCGCGGGCCGGTCTGGTGGACCGACGGCGCGCCCGACCTGAACCGCCGCATGGCGAAGAACACGCCCTACGCCGCCTGGTGCGAGGCTCTCGGCCTGTAGGTCCGCCTACTTCGCCCCCCAGGGCGCCGGCGGCGGCTCGACCGGCCTGGTCAGGTCGAACTCGGCGCGGAAGAAGCGGCCGGGGCGGCGGAGCTCGTAGGCGAAGAGCTTGCCCGGCTGGACCTCCATGGCCCAGACATTGTCCACCGCAGCATTCAGCCCATCGCGCTGGAAGATCGTCTTGGAATGGGCGTCGGCGGGGAATTCCTGGCGGATGGCGGTGCCCGGGGCGGCGGTGTCGCCGCCATACTGGGTCATCTTGTCCTCCGACCCGTCCTCGTGCCGGTGGTCGTGCTTCAGGCGCAGCCCCTGCCCGGTGCGGGTCACCACCCAGGTGCGCGAGCGGTCATCGCCGACATGGAAGGGGATGCGCACACCCTGTGCGTCGCACTCGCGCACATGCATCACCAGCGGCTTGCCGGCGAAGGCGGAGTTCGGCGCCTCCTCGGTCACGATGCGCCCGGCGAAGGCCTTGCCGCAGAGCGGCTTCAGCGCCGCCAGGAAATCGTCGGCCGGGGCGGCCGCGGCGGCGGTGCTCAGCAGCGCGGCGGTCAGGCCGGCGAGAAGGGCTGATCGAATCAAGGCGTGGTCTCCCCAGGGATGTTTGCGTCGTGCAGCGTATCCAGGACCACCAGCGTGCGGAAGCGCCGGATGTCGGGATCGCGGCCGAGGGTCGCCTCCGTGAAGTCGCGGAAATGCGCGATGTCCCGGCAGCGCAGCCGCAGCACGATGTCGACCTCGCCGGTGACGTACCAGCAGGCGGCGACCTCGCGCGTGGAGGCTGCCCAGCGGCGGAAGCGGTCGACCACGTCGGCGCGGTCCGAGGCGAGCGTGATCTCCACCAGCGCCTCGAAGGGCGGCGGCCCCTCGGGCCGGCGCACCCGCGCGACGATCCGCTCCACCACCCCCTCGCGCTTCAGCCTGGCGATGCGGCGCTGGATGGCGGAAGGAGAGAGCGGCAGCAGCGCCGCCAGTTGCTCGGCCGTGCGGTCGGCGTCCCGCTCCAGCAGGTCCAGCAGGCGGTGGTCGATCGGGTCGAGATCGGCGGGCATCGGGCGGGGCCAAAGGGCGGGGAGCGGCCAGGGGACGCGGGAAACGGGCGTGCGGCGCGCGGCTTCGCGGAAAATCCGCAAGGCGCCGCCCCTATCATCGGGCCGCTTGATCCCCCGACGCAAGGACCGCCATGCTCGACCATCTCTCCCTCGGCGTCGCCGACCTGGACCGCGCCGCCCGTTTCTACGATGCGCTGCTGGCGCCGCTGGGCTATTGGCGCTTCCAGCAGGAGCCCGGGACCATCGGCTATGCCGGCGATCCCGTGACCTCCAGCTTCTGGCTGAGCCTGCCCAAGGAGGGCCAGGCGGTGGCGCCGATGGCGGGCTTCCACCTTGCCTTCACCGCCGCCAGCCGCGCGGCCGTCCATGCCGTGCACGAGGTGGCGGCGAAGCTGGGAGCGACGGAGCTGGTGGCGCCCCGCCCGCTGCCCGCCGTGCACGCGCATTACTTCCACACCATGCTGACCGATCCCGACGGCCACCGCATCGAGATCGCCTGCCACAAGCCGGGCTGAACCGCCTCAGCTCTTCGGCGCGGTACCGGGACGGCGGGTGAAGACCATGTGCACCAGCGGGACCAGGGCGCCGGTCTTCGGATGGACGCCGTCCATGTGGAAGACGCGGCGCTCGTCGGTCTCGTAGGCCTCGGTGAAGCGCAGCGGGATCCGCTGCCCGTCGGCCTGGATCATCTCGGCGGTCCAGGTCATGGTCCGGGTCGATTCGTCCCAGGTGCCCACGTCCTGGCGGATGCGGTGCTCGTTGTTGTCGACCCAGGTGCCGATGTACTTGCCTTGCTTGGGGTCGTAGCCCCAGACGCCCATGCCCTGGTAGGGCATGCCCTCGATGCGGAAGTCGTTGGTGATCCACATGCCGTTGCTGCGCAGTTCGTTCACCTGAACACCCTTGGCCTTGCCGTCGGGCTTGGCCGGGGCGCGGGAGGGGAAGGTGATGTCGGCGTCCCAGATCCCGGCCTCGCGGGCGATGACCTTCAGCTCGGGCGCGGTGGCGGGCAGCACCTGCGCCGCGGCGGGCAGGGGCAGGAGGGCGGCGGCGGCCAGCAGGGTGGCGGCCAGGGCGTTGCGCAGGCGCATCGGAGTTCCTTTCAAGCGCGGTTGCGATGTCCCGGATCAAGCGCCGGCACCGGGTGATGGATAAGGGCCAAGGCCGGATGGAGGGCCGATGATTCGCCGATGGGCCATTGCCCGGCGGCCATCGGCAATCGCTCGTGCCGTCGAAGCCGCTTGCCCTCCGCCGCGCGCCGCCGCACCTTGTGCGCCGATCCCGAGCCCCACCCGAGCGAACCGCCATGACCCGCACCTTCCTGCCGCTGTCCCTGTCCCTCGCCCTGCTGGCCGGCTGCATGGCCCCGCCGGCGCAGCGCGGCGGCACCGGCGGCGCGTCCCAGGCCTGCCGCGCCCAGTGCGAGCGCGAGGCCGGCATGTGCGGCGACACCCGCTCCGGCCAGAGCACGACCGGCGGCTCGGCGGCGATGGGCGGCAGCGCCCAGTGCTCGGCCTCGCTGCAATCCTGCCTGAACCGCTGCGGCATGAACCGCTGAGGCCGGCCATGACGGCCATGACTGCCACGACGGTAAAAGCGGTCGTCACCGGTCACAGCCGCGGCCTCGGCGCCGCCGTCGCCGAAACCCTGCGGGCGCGCGGCGTCGGGGTGCTGGGCCTCTCCCGCCGTACGGCCGGCGCGCCTGATATCGAGGAGGCGGCGCTCGACCTGTCCGACCCGGCGGCCCTGGCCGCGTGGCTGGAGGGCGGCGGGCTCGGCCGCTTCCTGGAGGGAGCCTCTACCGCGCTGCTGGTGAACAATGCCGGCACGGTGGCGCCGATCGGCCCGCCCGGCGTCCTGGGGGCGGGGGAGACGGCCCGGGCGGTAACGCTGAACGTGACGGCGCCGCTGATGCTGGCCGACGCCTTCGCGGCCGCGACATCAGGCATGCCCGACCGGCGCATCGTCCACATTTCCAGCGGCGCCGGGCGCAGCGCCTATCCCGGCTGGGGCGTGTACGGCGCCACCAAGGCGGCGCTGGACCACCACGCCCGTTGCGTCGCCTTGGACGCGCTGCCCGGCCTGCGCATCACCAGCCTGGCGCCGGGCGTCATCGACACGGACATGCAGGCCGACATCCGCGCGACGCCGGCGGAGCGCTTCCCGAACCTGTCCCGCTTCGTCGGGCTGAAGCGCGACGGCGGGCTGTCGGCGCCGGGGGATGTGGCGGCGCGGCTGGTCGACTATCTATTGGGCGAGGGGTTCGGCGCCGATCCGGTGACCGATCTCCGCAGCCTCTGAGGATATGGACGCGATGAGTCTTTCCCTGTGGAGCCGGCGTCTGGCGGGCGCGCTCGCCGCGGCGCTGCTGCTGGCCCAGCCGGCGGCGGCGCAGCAGACCCTGCGGGCCGTGCCCGACAACCGCGAGCAGATCACCCTGTCCTTCTCGCCGCTGGTCAAGCGCGCGGCCCCGGCGGTCGTCAACATCTACAGCCGGCGCGTGGTGAAGCAGCGCCTGTCGCCGCTGTTCGAGGACCCGTTCTTCCAGCGCTTCTTCGGCACCGGCGGCGGCATCCCCCGGGAGCGGGTGGAGCAGTCGCTGGGCTCCGGCGTCATCGTCGCGGCGGACGGGCTGATCGTCACCAACGACCATGTCATCAAGGACGCGGACGAGGTGACGGTGGTGCTGGCCGACCGGCGCGAGTTCCCGGCCAGGATCGTCACGGCGGACGAGCGCACCGACCTCGCCATCCTGCGCATCGATCCGGGAGCGGAGAAGCTGCCCTTCCTGGAGCTGCACCCGGGCGAGGACATCGAGGTCGGCGACCTGGTGCTGGCGATCGGCAATCCGTTCGGCGTCGGCCAGACGGTGACCAGCGGCATCGTCTCGGCGGTGGCGCGCACGGCCGTGGGCGTGTCGGACTTCAACTTCTTCATCCAGACCGACGCCGCGATCAATCCCGGCAACTCGGGCGGCGCGCTGGTGACCATGGATGGCAAGCTGGCCGGCATCAACACGGCCATCTTCTCCCGCAGCGGCGGCTCCATCGGCATCGGCTTCGCCATCCCGGCGGCGATGGTGCGCACGGTCATCGACTCGGCGGCGGCCGGCGGCAAGCTGGTGCGGCCCTGGATCGGCGCCACCGGCCAGGCGGTGACGGCGGAGCTGGCGGCGGGCCTAGGATTGCCGCGCCCGGCCGGCGTGCTGATGAACGAGGTTCGGCCGCGCGGCCCCGCCGACCAGGCCGGGCTGAAGGTCGGCGACGTGGTCACGGCGGTCAACGGCCGGCCGGTGGACGATCCCGACGCGCTGCGCTTCCGCGTCGCCACCCTGCCGGTGGGCGGCACCGCCACCCTGACCGTGCAGCGCGCCGGCAAGCCGCGCGAGCTGGCGCTGAAGCTGGTGCCGCCGCCGGAGGACCCGCCGCGCGACCGCTCGCTGCTGGAGGGCCGCCACCCGTTGATGGGGGCGGAGGTCGCCAACCTCAACCCGGCCCTGGTGGAGGAGCTGAGCTTCGCCGGCCCGGGCGACGGGGTGGTGGTGCTGCAGGTGCAGCGCGGCTCGCCCGCCGCCCAGCTGGGCGTGCGGCCCGGCGACGTGGTGCTGGCGGTCAACGGCCAGGAGGTGGCCGCCGTGGCGGCACTGAAGTCCGTGCTGGAGCGCGCCTCGGGCCGCTGGACCATCGCCGTGCGCCGTGGCGGGCAGGTGCTGACCACCACGGTGGGCGGCTGATATGGCGAAGCCCCCCGCCGGCGGTGGACTGTTCGAGGGCGAGGCGCCGCGGCCCCTGGCCGACCGGCTGCGCCCGAAGAGTCTGGAGGAGGTGGTCGGGCAGCAGCACCTGCTGGGCCCCCAGGGGCCGATCGGGCGGATGGTGGCGGCGCGGCGGCTCTCCTCCATGGTGCTGTGGGGGCCGCCCGGCTGCGGCAAGACCACCACGGCGCGGCTGCTGGCGCACGCGACCGACCTGCATTTCGAACCGCTGTCCGCCGTCTTCTCCGGCGTGGCCGATCTGCGCAAGGTCTTCGAGGCGGCCAAGGCGCGGCGCGCGGCGGGCCAGGGCACACTGCTGTTCATCGACGAGATCCACCGCTTCAACCGCTCGCAGCAGGACGGCTTCCTGCCCTATGTCGAGGACGGCACGGTCACGCTGATCGGCGCCACGACCGAAAACCCGTCCTTCGAGCTGAACGCGGCGCTGCTCTCGCGCTGCCAGGTCTTCGTCCTGAACCGGCTGGACGAGCCGGCGCTGGAGAGCCTGATCAAGCGTGCCGAGGGGGAGACGGGCCGCACCCTGCCGGTGGACGAGAACGCGCGGCAGGCGGTCAAGGCCATGGCCGATGGCGACGGCCGCTACCTGCTGAACCTGGTGGAGGAGCTGTTCGCGGTGGTCCCGGATGGGGCCGAGCCGCTGGACACGGCGGCGCTGGCGCAGGCGGTGCAGCGGCGCATGCCGCTCTACGACAAGGCGCAGGAGGCGCACTACAACCTCATCAGCGCGCTGCACAAGTCGCTGCGGGGCTCGGACACCGACGCCGCGCTCTATTGGCTGGCGCGCATGCTGGCCGGGGGCGAGGACCCGCGCTACATCGCGCGCCGGCTGGTGCGCTTCGCGGTGGAGGATGTCGGCCTCGCCGACCCGCAGGCGCTGCCGCACTGCATTTCCGCCTGGGACGCGTATGAGCGGCTGGGCAGTCCGGAGGGCGAGCTCGCCATCGCCCAGGCCGTGATCTATCTGGGCACCGCCCCGAAGTCGAACGCGGCGTACGTGGCGTACAAGGAGAGCGTACGGGCGGCCAAGGAGACCGGCAGCCTGGCACCGCCGGCGCACATATTGAACGCCCCGACCAAGCTGATGAAGGACATCGGCTACGGCAAGGGATACGCCTACGACCACGACACGGCCGAGGGCTTCAGCGGCCAGAACTACTTCCCCGAGGGCATGGCCCGGCGCGAGTTCTACCGGCCGGTCGAGCGCGGCTTCGAGCGCGACGTGCGCAAGCGGCTGGACTACTGGGCCAAGCTCAGGGAGCAGAAGGGCGGGTAAATCGCTTTTGCCTCCCGCTATCCGGAGGGCAGCGTCGAGGTCGTGCGTCCATCGACAGGCTCAGGATGAGGACCTTCTTGCTGCTCCCGAAGTCCTGGGGACGAGGGGTGCCTGGCACCCCCATACCTCATCCTGAGCTTGTCGAAGGACGCACCACGTCCCAGCCGCTCCCGAGTCTTGCCTATCCGCCCGCCATCTCCCGCAACGCCTCGACCACGGCGCGCACCGGCGCCTCCCACCGGCCGAGCCGCTCCTGGCGGAACAGCCGCACCGTGGGGTACCAGGGCGATGTCTCTCCCGCCTGATGCCAGCGCCAGTCGCTGCAGGTGGAGAGCAGCACCCAGACCGGCACCCCCAGCGCGCCGGCCAGATGGGCGGGCGCCGTGCAGGAGGTGACGACCAGGTCCAGGCCGGCCATCACGGCGGCCGTGTCCGACCAGTTCGCCGCCATCGCCCCGGCATCCTGGAACCCGGCCGGCAGCGGCACGCCGCGCAGCTCGTCCCGCCCCTTGCCGGCCTGCAGCCCGACCCAATCGATGCCGGGCACCTCCAGCAGCGGCGCCATGGCGCTCAGGCCGGGGGAGCGCCAGGGATCGTCGGGGAAGTCGGGATTGCCGCGCCAGACCAGCCCCACCCGGGGACGGTCGCCGGGGGGACGGTTCGAGGGTGGCGACGCCAGGTAAGGCCCGGTCCAGGGCGCCGTGGCGGGCTCCACGCCCAGCAGGCCGGTCAGCTCCATGAAGGGCACCTGTGCGTCCACCGGTCCGGTCTCGCTCCCGATGGCGACGAAGCTCACACCGCTTACGGCCACCGGCGAGCGCCGCGCGAGTTCCAGCATCGAGGCCGGCACTTCCGCCACCACGCCCGTGCTGAGGGCCGCGACCTGCGGCAGGAAACGCAGGCATTGCAGCGTGTCGCCATGGCCCTGCTCGTGCCAGACCAGGACGCGCCGGCCGGGCTCGCCCTGCCAGGGCGGCAGGCCGCCATGGCGCGGCGGGTGCTTCGCGGCGGTCCAGCGCGCGCCGTAGCTCTGGAAACCCTCGCGGTAGCGGCCGAGCTTCAGCAGGCACAGGCTCTCGCCCAGCCGCGCGTCCGGGTCCTCGGGCGCCAGCGCCAGGGCGGCGCGGAAGGCGGCCAGCGCGCCGTCGGTCTCGCCATGCAGCCGCAGCATGTTGCCGAGGTCGCGCTGGGCCTGCGGGCTGTCGGGGCGCAGGGAGGCGGCCCGGCGCACCAGTTCCAGTGCCTCCTCCGCCTTGCCCAGGTCGGTCAGGCTGGCGGCCAGCGACAGCAGGGCCGGCAGGGCCATGGGCGCCATGCGCAGCACCTGGCGCAGCAGCTGCTCCGCCTCCGAGGGGCGGCCGGCCCGGCGCAGACTGTCGCCCTGGTTGATGAGCTCGGCCACGGCCTCGGGGCCGGTGGGCGCGACGGAGGCCGGCGCGGCGGGGGCGGCGGGCGCCCCGGCCTTGGCGGCGCGGATGCGGGCCAGGGCGGCGTAGCCGGTGTCCTCGTCGGACAGGACCGGCTCCAGCCAGCCCTCCATCCGGACCTCCTCGGGCAGGCACAGCATGTTGGCGCTGGCGGTCGAGCCGAAGACGTTCTCCGGATTGGCGCGGAAGTTCTCGGGTCCGAACAGCGTCGGCAGGTGCCACCAGAGCCGGTAGCCCATGGCGCGGATGGTGCGGATCAGCTCGGACGAGCGGTCGACCCGGTCGTTCTCGACATAGAGCAGCGGCCGGCAGCGGGCGATGGTCGCGGCGGCGCCGCGCAGCACCGCCGCCTCCATCCCCTCCACGTCGGCCTTGATCAGGTCGAGGCGGGGCAGCTCCAGATCGTCGATGCGCTCCACCGGGACCGGATCGCCGCCCGTCTCCTCCAGCGACACGCCGCCGAAATTGTCGGGATTGGCATAGTCCATGCGCGGCACGGCCAGCACGCCGGCCGCCTCGCCGACGGCACCGTGCCGCGCCTCCGCCCAGGTCAGGCCGTTGCGGGCGAGATTGTCCGCCAGCACCCGGTGCAGCAGCCCCTGCGGCTCCCAGGCGATCAGCCGGCCGCCCGGTCCCACCGCGCGGGCCATGGCGACAGTGTGGGAGCCGATGTTGGCGCCGGCTTCCAGCACCGTGTCGCCCGGCCGCACCAAGTCGGCCAGCAGGCGCCCCTCCTCCGGCGACAGCTCGCCATAGAGGTCCAGCGCGCGGCCGACGTAGCGGTCGTGCGGCAGGAAGCGCAAATCGCCGTGGCGACAGGGACGGACCACCGTGTGACGGTCCAGCAGGCCGCGCACCTCGCGCTCCAGATCGGCGCTCTCGACGCCCAGCACGATGTCGCGGGGCGCCAGCGCGGCGGCGCGGGACAGGCTGTCGGCGGCGCCGAACAGGTCGCCCAGGTCGCGCTGCAGCCGGCCCAGGCGGATCCAGACTCCGGCCTCATGGGGATCGAGCCGGGCGGCGGCCATGTAGGCCTCCACCGCCTCGGCCCGCCGGCCCAGGGCCTTCAGCACATTGCCCAGATTGGCGTGGAAGTCGGCGACGGCGGGTCGCAGCTCGACGGCGCGCCGGATCAGCGACACCGCCTCGGCGGCCCGGCCCTGCTGCGCCGATGCCACGCCCAGCAGGTTCAGCGCGTCGGGATTGTCCGGCTCGGCGGTCAGCACCTGGCGGTAGCGGGCGATGGCGTCGGCCAAGCGCCCGGCGCCGTGATGCGCCACGCCCTCTTGCAGCCAGTCCGCCACCATCGCCGTCATCGTACGCGCCCCAGGAAACAGGCCGCCAAGGTACCTCAATCGGATGGGGACAAGCCAGCACCGCCCGGTCAGGCCCGATCCGTTGACCGGGGACGCCGCCGCCCCCTAGTCTCCGGCGATGCAGCACTTCGACAGTTTCATCGGCATCGACTGGAGCGGCGCCCATCCCGCACGCGGCGTGGCGGTGGCCGTCGCCGACGCGGACGGCGTGGTGCACCCGGTCTTCCCCCGCGAGCGCTGGTGGCGGCGGGAGGAGGCGGTGGACTGGCTGCTGGGGCGGCTGCGCGCGGGCGAACGCTTCCTGGCCGGCATCGACTGCGCCTTCGCGCTGCCCTGGGTGCCCGGAGTCGGCTATCTCGACGGCCGGGTGCCGCATGTCGAAGACCTCTTCGGCCTCTGGGAGCTGGTGGAGGAGGCGGCCTCCGGCGATCCGGACCTCTCCGCCGGTTCGGCCGTGACCGACCCGCGCTTCGAGCCGAGCTTCTGGGTGCGCGGCACGCGGCCGGCCCATTGGGGCGACGGCTCGACCAAGCGGCGGCGGACCGAACTGGCGGCGGCGTCGCTCGGCGTCGGCAATCCGGTGTCGGTGCTGAACCTCGCCGCCGGGCCCAAGCAGGTCGGCAAGGCGTCGCTGGCCGGCATGCGGGCCCTGCGTCGGCTCAAGGCGGCGGCGGGGGAGTCGGTAGCGGTCTGGCCGGCGGAGGACCCGACGGGGCGCGCCATGGTGACGGAAATCTTTCCGACGTTGTTCCGCAAGCGCGCACTCTCCGGCATCCGGAAGATCACCGGCCGCGCGGCGCTCGAGGAGGCGGTGGCGGCGCTGGGCTGCACCCTGTCGCCCGAGGTGCCCGAGACGTTCGACGACCATCTGGGCGACGCGCTGGTGTCGGCCGCCGGGCTGCGGTGCGTAGCGGCGCTGCCGGGCTCCTGGGCGCCCGCCGCCATGGACCCGGCCATGGCCCGGCGCGAGGGCTGGATCTTCGGGGTCGGGGCATGAGGATGATCCTGGCGGTGGCGCTGGGCGGAGCGGTGGGCTCCGTCGCCCGCTACCTGATGATGGGGTGGGTGGGCAGGCTGGCCGGCACCGGCTTTCCCTGGGGCACGCTGGCGGTGAACGTCCTGGGTGCCGTCGCCATGGGCGCGCTGGTCGAGGCCGCGGGCCGGGTGTGGGCGCCCTCGCCCGAGATAAGGGCGCTGCTGACGGTGGGGGTGCTGGGCGGCTTCACCACCTTCTCGACCTTCTCAGCTGATGCCGCGCAGCTGTTGCAGCGCGGGGATACGGGCTTGGCGCTTGCGTATGGGCTGGCGTCGGTGGTCCTGTGCGTCGGCGGCCTGTTCCTTGGGCTGATGGTAATGAAGGCAGTAGCTGGATGAGCAGGGTCGAGAACCGCACGGTCAAGGCGGACGAGGCGGAGATGCGGCTGGACCGCTGGTTCAAGCGGCACTTCCCGAGCCTCTCCCACATCCAGCTGGAGAAGCTGCTGCGCACCGGCCAGGTGCGGGTCGATGGCGGGCGGGTGAAGGCATCCGACCGGCTGGCGGCGGGGCAGGTGGTGCGCGTGCCGCCGTTGCCCGAGCAGGCGCCGCTGAACCCCAACTTCGTGCCGAAGCCCAAAACCCCGGTCATCTCCGAGAAGGAGGCGGCCAAGCTGCGCGCCATGGTGCTGCA
Source organism: Azospirillaceae bacterium (assembly GCA_035626475.1). GTDB lineage: Bacteria > Pseudomonadota > Alphaproteobacteria > Azospirillales > Azospirillaceae > DASPKT01. Next base: position 54,375 of record DASPNP010000071.1, on the reverse strand, counting down.
CCGCGACGCCGACGTGATCGTCATCAACAAGCCGGCGGGCCTCGCCGTGCAGGGCGGCACCGGCCAGGTGAAGCATCTGGACGCGATGCTGGACGCGCTGACGTTCGACGCGGCCGAGCGGCCGAAGCTGGTCCACCGGCTGGACCGCGACACCTCGGGCTGCCTGGTGCTGGCGCGCAACTCCTTCGCCGCGACCAAGCTTACGGCCGCCTTCCGCACCCGCGACGCCCGCAAATACTATTGGGCGGCGACGGTGGGCGTGCCGAAGCCGCACCAGGGCAAGATCAACGCGCCGATCGGCAAGGAGCCCGGCACCGGCGGCGAGCGCATGGCGGTGAACGAGACCGACGGCGCCTCGGCGGTGACGCTCTACCAGGTGGTTGAGCAGGTCCATAAGAAGGCGGCCTTCGTCGCCCTATGGCCGCTGACCGGGCGCACCCACCAGCTGCGCGTCCATATGGAGCTGATCGGCACGCCGATCCTGGGCGATGGGAAATATGCGGGCCAGGAGGCGTTCCTGGCCGGCGGGGCGGAGCTGGCGCGCCAGCTGCACCTGCATGCCCGCCGCATCATCATCCCGCATCCGCGCGGCGGCACCGTCGACGTGACGGCGCCGCTGCCGCCGCACATGGCCCAGACCTGGAGCTATTTCGGCTTCAGCCCGAACGACGACGGCGACCCCTTCGCGGGGCAGTGAGGCGGCGATGACGCGGCGCGTCGAGTTCCTGTTCGACCTGGCGAGCCCGGCCGCCTATCTGGCCTGGACCCAGCTGCCGGCGCTGGCGGCGCGGACGGGGGCGGAGATCGACTACCGGCCGGTGCTGCTGGGCGGCATCTTCAAGAGCGTCGGCAACGCCTCGCCCGTGACGCTGGAGGCCAAGGGCCGCTGGTTCCGCCTGGACATGGACCGCCACGCCGCCCGCTACGGCGTGCCGCTGGTCTGGCCCCAGCGCTTCCCGCTGGACGGGCTGCCGCTGATGCGCGGCGCGGTGGCGGCGGAGAGGGCCGGGCGGCTGGTGGAGTATGGCGACGCGATCTATGGCGGCATGTTCGGCCGGGGCCTGGACATGAACGACCCCGACATCCTGGCCGATGTGCTGTCCGCCGCTGGCTTCGACCCGGACGCCCTGATGGCACAGGCCCAGTCGCCCGAGGTGAAGCAGGCCCTGCGCGCCGCCACCGACGCGGCCGTGGCCCTCGGCGTCTTCGGCGTGCCGACCTTCTTCATCGGCGGGGAGATGTGGTTCGGCCAGGACCGGCTGGGCTGGGTGGAGGAGGCGCTGGCCGGTTAGGCCGCGTCCTCCAGCGTGATGCGCAGGCGCTTGCCCAGGGCGCGGGCGGCGCGGTCCAGCGTCTCCAGCGAAACCGCCACGTTCTCCGGGTCGAGGATGCGGTCCACCTGCGTGCGGCTGGTGCCCATGGCCTTGGCGAGGGCCGCCTTGGCGACGCCGTCGGCCTGCATCGCCTGCTCGAACTGCCAGGCGATGACCCGCTTCACGGCCTCGTCATAGACCTCGTCGCGGATGCCCTCTTCGGCGAGCAGGTCTTCAAGCGTTCCGCCGAGCCGCGGGTTCTCGTCCATGGTCAAACTCCTCTTCCCGCCGCCTGATAGTCGCGCCATCGGTCGCGGGCGACCGCGATCTCGTGGGACTGCTGCGACGGCTTTTTCTCATGCCCATGCAGCAAGACCATCGTGTCGCCGTCTATCCCGAAGATAATGCGGGCTTCCACCTTCCCGTTCCGGATGGTGGACCGCACCTCGTAGAGTCCCTGGCCGAGCGGGGAGCAGACCGGCTTGCCAATGGGCCAGGCGAACTCCACCTCGGCGATGTCCGCTCCGACCACTTTCCGGTCAGCCGCCGCCAGCGCGATGAGCCAATCCCGGACCGGCTGATTGCCGGCGGCCGTACGGTAGAACCGGGCGGTGATCCGCTTCAGGGCGGGCGAGGGCGACACGGGCGTAATGTACCGTATGTGGTACGCGACGACAAGATGCCGGCCCAGTCCTCTTCGCGTGGCATCCAACGCTGACCGTGCTAAACACGCGCGCACAGGACATGCCAAGGACGCCTCGGTGAAACTCGCCCTCTTCGACTGCGACGGGACGCTGGTGGACGGGCAGCATGCCATCGTCGCGGCCATGAACGCCGCCTTCGACGGGGCGGGGTTGGCGCGGCCGGACCCGAACGCGGTGCGGCGGGTGGTCGGGCTGCCGCTGGTGGAGGGGGTGGCGCGGCTGGCGCCCGGGCTGGACCCGGCGCGGCACGTGGCGCTGTCCGACGCCTACAAGGCGGTGTTCCGCGCCAACCGGGAGGCCGGCGCCTATGCCGAGCCGCTCTATGACGGCGCGGTCGCGGCGCTGGACCGGCTGGAGGAGGCCGGGTTCCTGCTGGGCGTCGCCACCGGCAAGTCGCGGCGCGGGCTGCTGGCGGTGCTGGAGCATCACGGGTTGCTCCGCCGCTTCGTGACGCTGCAGACCAGCGACATCGCTCCGGGCAAGCCGCATCCGGAGATGGTGTTCCGCGCCATGGCGGAGGCGGGGGTCGAGCGGGCGGGCACGGTCGTGATCGGCGACACCACATTCGACATGCAGATGGCGGCCAACGCCCGGGTGAGGGCGGTCGGGGTTTCCTGGGGCTACCACGAACCCGCAGAACTCACGGCCAGCGGGGCCGCTAGACTGTGCGAGCGTTACGAGGAGGTGCCGGACGCGGTGATCGCGCTGGCCGGAGGCAGGGAATGAAGCGGGTCTACAAGCAGGTCGCGGTGGCGGAGGTCGAGGGCGGCTGGGGCGTGACACTGGACGGGCGGCCGCTGCCGACGCCGGCGAAGCTGCCTCTGGTGCTGCCCAGCCGGGCGCTGGCCGGGGCGATCGCGGCGGAATGGGATGCCCAGGCCGACGAGGTGAAGCCGCAGGACATGCCGATGATGCAGCTGGCCAGCACGGCGCTGGACCGGGTCGGGCCGCAGCGCCAAGCGATCCTGGAAGGCGTCGCGGCCTACGGCGCCAGCGATTTGCTCTGCTACCGCGCCGATCATCCGCGCGAGCTTCATGAGCGTCAGGCTCGGGAGTGGCAGCCCCTGCTGGATTGGGCGGCGCTGCGCTACGACGCGCTGCTGCACGCGACAAGCGGCATCGTCCACAAGGCCCAGCCCGAGGACAGTTTGAAGGCGCTGCGCGGGGCGCTGGACGATCTGGACACCTGGCAGTTGACGGGCGTGCAGAACGCCACGGCGCTGTGCGGCTCCATCGTGCTGGCGCTGGCGCTGTTCGAGGATCGTATCGATGCCGGAACGGCCTTCGACCTGGCGGAGCTGGATGCCAGCTTCCAGATCGAGAGATGGGGCGAGGACGCCGAGGCCACCGCGCGCCGCGCCTCGTTGCGCGCCGACCTTGAGGCGACCGGCCGCTTCCTGGCCCTGCTGAAGGCCGCCTGAGCTTATCTCCACCCATGTTGGCAGGGGCGTGCGGCGGTGCTATGTGCATCCGTCGGCCGTCCCGGCCGGTCCATTCATCCGAGGGGTTCCGCGGCGATGCAGGATGTTCTGCTGAGGCTCGAGCAGATGCGGGCGGGCGCCCGCCAGGGCGGTGGCGAGAAGCGCGTTGCCGCGCAGCACGCCAAGGGCAAGCTGACGGCGCGCGAGCGCATCGAGCTGCTGCTCGACGAAGGGTCCTTCGAGGAATGGGACATGTTCGTCGAGCACCGCTGCACCGACTTCGGCATGGCGGAGCAGAAGGTGCCGGGCGACGGCGTGGTCACCGGCCACGGCACGGTGAACGGCCGGCTGGTCTTCGTCTTCAGCCAGGACTTCACGGTCTTCGGCGGTTCGCTGTCGGAAGCGCATGCCGAGAAGATCTGCAAGGTCATGGACCAGGCCATGAAGGTCGGCGCGCCCGTGATCGGCCTCAATGATTCCGGTGGCGCCCGCATCCAGGAGGGCGTGGCCTCGCTGGGCGGCTATGCCGAGGTGTTCCAGCGCAACGTGCTGGCCTCCGGCGTCGTGCCGCAGATCAGCCTGATCATGGGCCCCTGCGCCGGCGGTGCCGTGTACAGCCCGGCCATGACGGACTTCATCTTCATGGTGAAGGACAGCAGCTACATGTTCGTCACCGGCCCCGACGTGGTGAAGACGGTGACGCACGAGGTGGTCACGGCCGAGGAGCTGGGCGGTGCCACCACCCACACCACCAAGTCGGGCGTCGCCGATCTCGCCTTCGAGAACGACGTCGAGGCGATCCTGCAGACCCGCCGGCTGATCGACTTCCTGCCGCTGTCCAACCGCGAGAAGCCGCCCTCGCGCCCGACCCCGGACCAGGTCGACCGGCCCGAGCCGTCGCTGGACACGCTGGTCCCGGCCAACCCGAACAAGCCCTACGACATGAAGGAGTTGATCCTGAAGGTCGTGGACGAGGGCGACTTCTTCGAGATCCAGCCGGACTACGCCAAGAACATCATCACCGGCTTCGGCCGCATGAACGGCAGCACGGTGGGCTTCGTCGCGAACCAGCCGATGGTGCTGGCGGGCTGCCTGGATATCGACAGCTCGGTCAAGGCAGCGCGCTTCGTGCGCTTCTGCGACGCCTTCAACATCCCGATCGTGACGCTGGTCGACGTGCCGGGCTTCCTGCCGGGCACGGCGCAGGAATACAACGGCATCATCAAGCACGGCGCCAAGCTGCTGTTCGCCTATGCCGAGGCGACGGTGCCCAAGGTGACGCTGATCACGCGCAAGGCCTATGGCGGCGCCTACGACGTCATGGCGTCCAAGCATCTGCGCGGCGACGTGAACTATGCCTGGCCGTCCGCCGAGATCGCGGTGATGGGCCCGAAGGGCGCCGTCGAGATCATCTTCCGCGGCGACATCGGCGACGCCGCCAAGATCGAGGCGCGTACCGAGGAATACCGGGCGAAGTTCGCCAACCCCTTCGTGGCGGCCAGCCGCGGCTATATCGACGACGTCATCATGCCGCACAATACCCGCCGCCGCCTCATCCGCGCGCTCTCCATGCTGAAGAACAAGCAGCTGGAGAACCCCTGGAAGAAGCACGACAATCTGCCGCTGTGAGGGCTCGGGCGTGGTGCGTGCTTCTGACCGAGCTCAGCATGAGGAGGGTTGGTTCCAGGCACTCCTGGAGCCATCGGGAGCATCTCTCCCGCCCCTCAGCCTGAGCTTGTCGAAGGCCGCACCACGGCCCATGTTCGATCCTGACTTGACCATTACGTAAACGGAAGGGCGCCGACCATGAGCATCGATCAGATCGAGACGGAGATGAAGGCCAAGGCGGCGAACTTCGCGGGCCTCGGCGCCAAGGTGCGCTTCGACTTCGGCGACCAGGGCAGCCTGTTCCTGGACGCCAAGTCGGGCATGCCCAAGGTCAGCCGCGATGCCGGCGAGGCCGACACTACGCTGAAGATCAGCCTGGACGATTTCGTGAAGCTCAGCCGCGGCGACCTGAACCCGACCTGGGCCTTCACGACAGGCAAGCTGAAGGTCCAGGGCAACATGGGCGTGGCGCTGAAGCTCGCCGGCATGATGGAGGATTGAGGGGCGGGTTGACCGACTCCGTTTGCGGCCCTCCAAACCGTCACCCCGGCGTAAGCCGGGGCACAGGGGTTGCAGCGGGATGCGGCGGATGCGGCTTGGGTTTTTGATTTGGCAGCGTTGCTCGGGTGCGTCCTTCGACAAGCTCAGGATGAGGGGATTATTGCTGCTCCCGGCCGAGCTTGTGCGGGTGAAAACGGGAGTGCCTGGCATCTCCCGTTCCTCATCCTGAGCTTGTCGAAGGACGCACCACGTCCCAGCCGCTCCGCTTCATCAAGCACCCATAGCTGCAACCCCTGGGTCCCGGCCTGCGCCGGGATGACGCGGAGAGAAGAACCGAACCGGCAACGCAACGATCCCGGAGATTGTTAGCCCCGGAACCCCAGCCGCACATTGTGCAGGTCGTGGAAGGCGCGGACCTCGACGGTAGCGCCCTCCTGCACCTCGAAGGGCGCGTCCGGCAGGTAGACGCCGACCTGCCAGCCGGAGGCGGGGTTAGGGTCGTCGGGGCGGTTCTCGAACTCCACGCCATCCGCCAGCTTGAGCCAGATCCACTGGAGCGCGCCGGCGCAGCGGCCGGTGCGGGTGACCGGGACGGTCAGGGTCGTCCGCTCCGGCCCGGTTGGCAGGGAGCCGGTGAAGTCGACGCGGAACGGCTCGAAGGTCGGGGACAGCACGTCGAAGGCGACGTTCTTCCAGTCGAACCTGCCCATGCGCGGCGACAGCGCCGTGAAGGGCGAGAGGTCGAAGCCGCAGACCTCGCCCACGAAGAAGTTCTTCTCCAGATGCTCTCCCCCGGCCAGCGCCGCGCGCACGCCGGCTTGCTCGGGGATCAGCCGCGCGTCGGGCTTCAGCAGCCGCGCGCGCGCGTCCGCCACGGCGGGGATCACCCGCTCCGACAGAAGGTCGCTGGACAGGATCTCCGACAGCAGCACGTCGGCCCGCTCCGGCAGGTCGGGGCCGATATCCAGGTCGGTGGAGAACTTGTTCAGCACCGTGACGCGGTCGGCATAGCCGTTGGCGGCGATGATGCGGCGCGCCGTCTCGGCGATCATCGGGTCGCCCTCGCAGGTGACCACGTGCCGCGCGCCGGCCCGCGCCGCCATCATCGCCAGCAGGCCGGAACCGGTGCCGATCTCAAGCACCAGGTCGCCGGGCTTCACCACCGCCTCGATCGCCGCCTGGTAGGCCGCGTTGCGCGGCGCGTCGTTCATCATCGGCAGGTGCCAGTGCGGCAGCAGCGTCGCGCGCAGCTTGTCCAGCTGCAGCCAGCCCTCGTCGAAATCGGGCGCCAGCTCGGTCACGGCGCGGCTGTGGGCCAGCGCCTCGCGGCCCCGGCCCAGCTCGCGCAGCGCGGCGGACAGATTGTATCGGGCGACCGGGTCGTCCGGCTCCACCTGGGCGGCGCGGGTGAAGGCGGCGGCCGCCTCTTCCATCCGCCCCAGCGCCTGCAGGCACAGCCCGATGCTGAAGTCGGCGCCGCGCGTGGTCGGGTCCAGCTTGGCCGCCTTGCGGTAGCTCTCCAGCGCCGGCGCCCACTTGCCCTGCTGCTTGCGCACGACGGCCAGGTTCCAATGGACCGCCGCGGCGTTGGGCAGCTGCTTGGCCACCAGCAGGTACTGCGCCTCCGCCTCGGCCCAGCGCCCGGCCTCCTGCAGGGCGGCGGCATTCTTGAAGGTCTGCTCGATGTTCATGGGGCTGCCTGCGGCGGAAAGGGTACCCCATGTGTACGGGCGCGCCGGGCGGGGCGCAAGCTCAGGCGGCCAGCTGCAGCTCCAGCCCCTTGCGGTCGATCTGGATCCAGTACTCGGCGATACGCCCCTCGGCGACGCGGTAGACGGCCGAGGCGATCTCCACCAGCGGCCGGCCTGTGGCGGGCTTGCCGTCGCGCGGCTCCAGGTCACGGCCGGTCTGGCGCCAGCGCACATAGACCCGGTCGCCGTCGGCCAGGAACTCGGTGATCTCCAACGTGAAGGCGCCGCGGTCGCGCAGGAACTCGCGGATATGGTCGGCATAGTCGGCGGGCGTGCGCTCGACGGCAGCTTCGTTCTCCGCCGTCAGCTGATGCGCCAGGACGTGGGGCGCCATGTAGCGGTGGGCGGCGTCGGGATCGCGGCCGGACCTGACATCCTCGATGAAGCCGCGCACCACGGCGGCGGGGGTGGCGGCGGGCGCAGCCTCGGCGGCGGTGGCGAGCAGGGCGGGAGCGGCGGCAAGCGTCAGGGCGGCGTCGCGGCGGATCATGGTCATGGCTCTCTCCAGTGTCGGGATGGCCGGAGTGTCCGGCGCCCGCCGACCGCGCGCAAACCAGGATCGGGCCGGGTGGGTCATGAGCTCAGCTCATGGGATTGGCGTTCGTCGGACGAACAGCCCGCCGTCCGCTCGATGGCGTTCCACCTCAACCCGTCACCCCGGCGGAAGCCGGGGCCCGGGGGTTGCAGCCATGTGACGTCGATGAAGCGGAGAAGCTGCGGCGTGGTGCGTCCTTCGACAAGCTCAGGATGAAGGAGGGACGAAGCCAGGCACTTCCGGGACAAGGCGGGGAGCAGCTATAGACCCCTCATCCTGAGCTTGTCGAAAGACGCACAGCGGCAACGCTGCCATCCAAGAAGAGCGGCATCGATCCCACATTGCTGCAACCCCTGGGTCCCGGCCTAGGCGCTGCGCGCCAGCTTCGCAAACGCCGGGATGACGGTCGAGAGGGTGATGTCCGGTGATCTGGATTTCAGGATCGCCTAGGTCACATGGAGCGCAGCGCAATGCGACACCCCGGCCGGAGCATGTCGCATTGCGGCTCCGCCTCCATACGACCTACCGGCATTCCCGCCGCAGCCAATCCGCGAAGAGCGAGGCGGCGGGCGACAACGGGGCCGGGGGCAGCACCAGATGGTGGCCGACTGTGCCCTCCGCCGTGACGGGCGAGAGAGGCACCAGCCGGCCGTCCTCGACCAAGTCGCCCACCAGCGCGAGCCGGGCTATCAGCGCGCCGCCGCCGCTCAGCGCCGCCGCCACCGCCAGCGGATAGTCGCGGCACCAGGACCAGCGCCGGGGCTCCTCGGGCAGCACATGGCCGGCGGCGTCGGCCCAGGCGCGCCAGTCGATCTCCCCGTCCGGCCCGTGGGGCGTGCGGCTGGAGGAGAGCAGCGGCAGCTCGTCCAGCGGCTCGCCCGGGCAGCGTGCCAGGGCGGCCGGGCTCGCCACCGGCACCAGCCGCTCCGCCAGCAGCATCTCGTGGCGCCCATCGCTCCAGGGGCCGGCACCGTAGCGCACCGCCAGATCGATGCCGTCGCGGCCGGGCGGGGTCGGGCGGTGGTCGGGCCAGAGCTCCACCTCCACGCCGGGATGGGCGGCGGCAAAGGCGGGCAGGCGCGGCATCAGCCAGTAGGTTGCGAAGGAGGAGAGCAGCCCCACCCGCACCAGGGCGGGGGCATCGCGCCGGACCTCGGCCGCCGCCGTGCGCAGCCGGCCGAACCCGTCCGCCACCCCGGCGGCGAAGCGGGCGCCGGCGGCGGTGAGGCTCACGCCGGTGGGCGATCGGTCGAACAGCCGGGCGCCGACCTCCTGCTCCAGCAGTCGGACCATGCGGCTGACCGCGCCCTGGGTGACGTGCAGCTCCGCCGCCGCCTTGGTGAAGGAGAGGTGGCGGGCGGCGGCGTCGAAGGCGTGGAGCGCCTTCAGGTTCGGCAGGCGGGGCACGGGAGGGCTCGGGCGTTCATGGGACGCCCCAGCCTAGCGCGCCGCCGCCCTCAATGGTATCCCGCGCCCGCCCGGACCTTGCCCCGGAAGACCCAGTAGGTGAAGGCGGTGTAGGCCAGCACCGTGGGGATCAGGAAGGCGAGGCCGACCAGCAGGAACTTCTGGCTCTCGGGCGGGGACGCCGCCTCCCAGATCGTCACCTCGGGCGGCACGATGTTGGGCCAGAGGCTGATGGCGAGGCCCAGATATGAGAGCAGGAACAGCGCCATGGTCAGCAGGAAGGGCGCGCTCTCCTTGCGCTTCCAGATCGACCAGACCAAGGCGCCGGCGGTGGCGGCGGTGATCAGCGGCACCTGGGACAAATAGTAGAAGTTCGGGAAGCTGAACCAGCGCTCGGCGATGGCCGGCTGGGTCAGGGGCGTCCACAGGCTGACGGCGCCGACGAAGACCATCACCGCCACCAGGATGAAGGGCGCGATCTTGTAGCACCAGGCCTGCAGCGGCCCCTCGGTCTTCATGATCAGCCAGGTGCAGCCCAGCAGGGCGTAGCCGGCGATCAGCGCCACGCCGGTCAGCAGGGTGAAGGGGCTGAACCAGTCCCACAAGCCGCCGGCGTAGTTGCGGCCCTCCACCGGGATGCCCTGGATGAAGGCGCCCAGCACCAGCCCCTGGGCGAAGGTGGCGAACAGGCTGCCGGCATGGAAGGACAGGTTCCACCAGGGCCGCGACCGCTCCGCCTTGAAGCGGAACTCGAAGGCGACGCCCCGGAAGATCAGCGCGATCAGCATCAGCAGCACCGGCAGGTACAGCGCCGGCAGCAGGATCGAGTAGGCCAGCGGGAAACCCGCGAACAGGCCGGCCGCGCCCAGGATCAGCCAGGTCTCGTTGCCGTCCCAGATCGGCGCCACCGTGTTCATCATCACGTCGCGGTCCTCGTCGCCGCCGGGCGCGAAGGGGAACAGGATGCCGACGCCCAGGTCGAAGCCGTCCATGAGCACGTACATGAAGACGGCGAAGCCGGTGATGGCGGTCCAGATCAGGGTGAGATCGACGTCCATGTCCGCCTCCTCATTCCGCCGGGGCGCCGCGGCCCCCCTCGGGGCCGTCGGGGTTCAGCGCCTCGTCCGCCGCCGAGAGCGGCCGCTTGGGATGGCCCGGGTTGGGCACCGGCTCCTTGCGCATCGGCCCGGGGCCGCGGCGCAGCACCTTGTAGAGGAAGTAGACGCCGGCGCCGAAGATGATGCTGTAGGCGATGATGAAGGCCGACAGCGAGGTCAGCACGCCGCCGAAGGTGAGGTTCGGCGTCACCGCGTCCACCGTGCGCACATGGCCGTAGATGACCCAGGGCTGGCGCCCCACCTCGGTCGTGATCCAGCCGAACAGGATGGCGAAGAAGCCGATGGGGCCGCAGGCCATGCAGGCGCGCAGGAACCAGCCGGTGTCGTAGAGGCGCTTGCGCCAGCGCAGCCACAGGCTGACCAGCCCCACCGCCAGCATCAGGAAGCCGATGCCGACCATGAAGCGGAAGGACCAGAAGACGATCGCCACCGGCGGCCGCTCGTCGGCCGGCCATTCCTTCAGCCCCTTGATCTCGCCGTTCCAGTCGTGGGTCAGGATCATGCTGCCCAGCTTCGGTATGGCGATCTCGTAATGGTTCTTCTCCGCCTCCTGGTCGGGGATGGCGAAGAGGACCAGCGGCGCGCCCTTGTGCGTCTCCCAGTGCCCCTCGATGGCGGCCAGCTTGGTCGGCTGGTGCTCCAGCGTGTTGAGGCCCGTCAGGTCGCCCCAGACGATCTGCGCCGGCGCCAGCACCGCGATCAGCCCCAGCGACATGGAGAAGGCGATCTTCGCATGCTCCTTGAAGCGCCCGTGCAGCAGCTGCCGCGCCGACACCGCCGCCACCACGAAGGCCGTGGTCAGGTAGCAGGCGATGACCATGTGGAAGAAGCGGTAGGGGAAGCTGGGGTTGAAGACGATCGCCCACCAGTCCGTGGGGAAGAAGCGGCCGTCGCGGATCTCGTAGCCGGCCGGCGTCTGCATCCAGCTGTTGGCCGACAGGATCCAGAAGGCGGACATCAGCGTGCCCAGCGCCACCGAGCAGGCGGCCAGCAGGTGCATCCAGGGCGGCACCCGGTCGCGGCCGAACAGCAGCACGCCGAGGAAGGTCGCCTCCAGGAAGAAGGCGGTCACGACCTCGTAATTGATGAGCGGGCCCAGGATGTTGCCGCCGATGTCGGAATAGCGGCTCCAGTTCGTGCCGAACTGGTAGGACATGACGATGCCCGACACCACGCCCATGCCGAAGCTGATGGCGAAGACCCGCGTCCAATATTCCGAGAGGGACCGGTAGATGTCCTTCTTGGTCAGGGTCCAGCGGATCTCCAGCACGGCGATCCAGGAGGCGAGGCCGATGGTGAAGGCCGGGAACAGGATGTGGAAGGAGACGGTGAAGGCGAACTGGATTCGGGCCAGCAATACGGTATCCGGATCCACGGCGCACCTCCGTCGGGCAAGGGCTGCCGCCCCGCGGAGGTTCAGCGATCCCTTTAGAAAGAGGTCGCTGATACACCGGCGGGACGGCTGCTGGCTCAACCGATGGTGCGCCGAACTGTTCCCTCTGCCGAGAGGCCTTGCGCGCACCTGCCGCAGGGTGGAATGTCGCACCCCGACCTGTGAACACGCCCATGACCGGACAGCCCGACCCCGACCTGAAGCGCCGCCGCAACTGGCTGATCAACCACTTCCTGGCCTATATGGCCGTGGCGGTGCTGCTGGTGCCGCTGAACTTCCTCACCACGCCCGACCGGCCCTGGTTCCACATCCCGCTGGTGGCGTGGATGGCGCCCCTGGCCGTGCACGTGGCCTGGGCCATGGGGCTGTTCGGGAAGAGGTAGGCGCTAGCGGATGCGGGCGAACAGCCGGTCGGCCCAGCCGCCGGCGGGGCATTCCAGCCCGTCCGTCGCCGTGCAGCCGGTCCAGGCGAAGCCGATCAGGTCGGCGCGGCCCAGGACGCGCTCCACCGGGATGTAGCCGATCTGCTCCAGGAAGCGGCTGTCCAGCGAGTTGTCGCGGTTGTCGCCCATGAGGAAGACGTGGCCTTCCGGCACCGCATATTCCGGCGTGTCGTCGGCAGGTCCCCGGTCGGTGCGCTCCAGGATGCGGTGCTCGGCCTGGCCGCCCGGCAGTGTCTCGGCATATTCGGTGACGAAGGCGACGCCGCCCTCCTGCTCGCGGTAGCCGAAGCGCGCCAGTTCGCGCCGCCGGGCGGGCTCGCCGTTGACGTGCACCACGCCGGCGATGACCTGGACGCGGTCTCCGGGCAGGCCGATGACGCGCTTCACCAGATCCTCCTCGCGGCCTTGCAGGCGCACCACCACCACGTCGCCGCGGTCCGGCAGCGCCTCGGGGAAGCGCTTGCCCTCGGCGAAGGGCAGGACGACCGGGCCGGAGAAGCGGCTGTAGCCGTAGGCGAACTTGGCCGCGTAGAACTGGTCGCCGACCCGCAGCGTCGGCAGCATGCTCTCGGACGGGACATGGTAGCCGGCATAGGCGAAGGTCCGCACGCCCAGCACGAAGACGGTCGCCAGGGCCAGGGTCGGACCCCATTCACGCAGCAGCTGACGCATCGACCCAATCCTTCTCATGAGCGCGGCGCCGATCATGGTACCGCCGAAGTCCCGGGGTCAATGGGGCCGCATGGCGCCCGTACCGGCCGGTCCGGTTGACATCGGCCGCGCAATCCGCTGCATTCGGGCGTCCGGTGCCGCGGGTGCGAGAAGACGCCCGGCCGGACCAGAGCCAGGGGGTCGCCGCCTAAGATGTTCTCCAAGATCCTGATCGCCAACCGGGGCGAGATCGCCTGCCGGGTCATCAAGACGGCCCGCCGCATGGGCATCAAGACGGTGGCCGTCTATTCCGAGGCCGACGCCGGCGCCCTGCATGTGGAGATGGCGGACGAGGCGGTGGCCATCGGCCCTGCGCCCAGCGCCCAGAGCTACCTGGTCATCGACCGCATCATCGAGGCCTGCAAGCGCACCGGCGCCGAGGCCGTGCATCCCGGCTACGGCTTCCTGTCGGAGAAGGCGCCCTTCTGCGAGGCGCTGAAGGCCGCCGGCATCGCCTTCATCGGTCCCGACGTCCACGCCATCGGCGCCATGGGCGACAAGATCGAGTCGAAGAAGCTGGCCAAGGCCGCCGGCGTCTCCACGGTCCCGGGCTATCTCGGCGTCATCAAGGACGACGAGGAGGCGGTGAGGATCGCCCAGGAGATCGGCTACCCCGTCATGATCAAGGCTTCCGCCGGCGGCGGCGGCAAGGGCATGCGCGTCGCCTGGAACGACGGCGAGGTGCGCGACGGCTTCCGCAGCGCCAGCAACGAGGCCCGCTCCAGCTTCGCCGACGACCGGGTCTTCATCGAGAAGTACGTGACCGAGCCGCGCCACATCGAAATCCAGGTGATGGCCGACGCGCACGGCAACTGCGTCTATCTCGGCGAGCGCGAATGCTCGATCCAGCGCCGCCACCAGAAGGTCATCGAGGAGGCGCCGAGCCCCTTCCTGGACGAGGCGACCCGCCGGGCCATGGGCGAGCAGGCGGTGGCGCTGGCCAAGGCGGTGCAGTACCGCTCCGCCGGCACGGTCGAGTTCATCGTCGACAAGGACCGCAACTTCTACTTCCTGGAGATGAACACCCGCCTGCAGGTGGAGCATCCCGTGACCGAGATGGTCACCGGCCTCGACCTGGTGGAACTGATGATCCGGGTAGCCGCGGGCGAGAAGCTGCCCATCTCCCAGGCCGACGTGAAGCTCAACGGCTGGTCGCTGGAGAGCCGCATCTACGCCGAGGAGCCGACCCGCAACTTCCTGCCCTCCATCGGCCGCGTCACCCGCTACCGTCCGCCGGCCGAGGGCACGCGCCCCGACGGCACCATCGTGCGCGTCGACACCGGCGTCTATGAGGGCGGCGAGATCAGCATGTACTACGACCCGATGGTCGCCAAGCTGATCACCTGGGGCCCCGACCGCGCCAGCGCGACGGACGCCATGGGCGAGGCGCTGGACGCCTTCCAGATCCGCGGCGTCGGCCACAACATCAGCTTCCTGGCCGCGCTGATGCAGAAGGACCGGTTCCGCGAGGGGCGCCTCACCACCAACTTCATCGCCGAGGAATTTCCCGACGGCTTCCACGGGCTGGAGCCCGACCCGGCCGCGCTGACCCGCCTGCTGGCGGTGGCGGCCTCGGCCCAGCGCCGCCGGGCCGAGCGCGCGGCGCTGGTCAGCGGCCAGATGCCGGGCCACGCCCCGCACGCGCTGGAGCGCTGGGCGGTGCGCCTGGACAGGAAAAACCATCCGGCCGCGGTGCGCGTGGCCCAGGGCGGCTACGACGTCGAGATCGGCGGCCAGGTGCTGACGGTGCGCAGCGACTGGGAGCTGGGCGACAGCCTCTGGACCGGCACGGTCGGCGGCGAGCCCCTGTCGGTGCAGATCGACACGGACGGTCTGCGCTGGCGCCTGTTCCACGGCGGCGTCGAGCTGAAGGTCGAGGTGCTGACCCCCCGCGCGGCGGAACTGGCCGACCTGATGCCGGTGAAGGTGCCGCCGGACATGTCCCGCTTCCTGCTGTCGCCGATGCCGGGCCTGCTGGTCTCGGTCGCGGTCAAGGAGGGCGAGGAGGTCAAGGCCGGGCAGGAGCTGGCCGTGGTCGAGGCGATGAAGATGGAGAACATCCTGCGCGCCGAGAGCGACGGTCGGGTCAAGAAGGTCCATGCCGAGAAGGGCGCCAGCCTCGCCGTCGACCAGGCCATCGTCGAGTTCGAGTGATGCCGTCGGCCGACCGCAAGGCCGTCCGCGCCACCATCAGCGGCAAGGTCCAGGGCGTCTGGTACCGCGGCTGGACGGTGGCGCGGGCGACCGAGCTGGGGCTGGACGGCTGGGTCCGCAACCGCGCCGACGGCACGGTGGAGGCGCTCTTCGCCGGGCCGGTTACCCATGTCGACGCCATGCTGCGCGCCTGCGAGGAGGGGCCGCCCGCCTCGCGCGTGCTGGCCGTCCGCCATGAGCCGGCCGAGGACCCGGGCCCCATCCGGTTCACCCAGCGCGAGACGGTCTGAGCGGCCTTGACGCCGCCCGGCCGCCGCGCCAGCCTTCCGCGCATTTCCACAGGGGCAGGGTAGCATCGGCATGGGCATGATCGCCGAGTTCAAGAAGTTCATCAGCCGCGGCAACGTCGTCGACCTGGCGGTCGGCATCATCATCGGCGCCGCCTTCACCGGCATCGTGAACTCGCTGGTGAACGACATCATCATGCCGCCGCTGGGCTTCCTGCTCGGCGGGCTGGACTTCTCGGACTATTATCTCAGCCTCAACGGCGTCAGCTACCCGACCCTGAAGGCGGCGCAGGAGGCGGGCGCCCCGACGCTGAACTACGGCCTGTTCCTGAACGCCGTGCTGAAGTTCCTGATCGTCTCCTTCGCCATCTTCCTGCTGGTCAAGCAGCTGAACCGCTTCTGGCGCCGCGAGGCCGAGAAGGCCCCGCCGCCGGCGCAGGAGGTGCTGCTGGCGGAGATCCGGGACATACTGAAGGCGCGGGGCTGATGCAGCAGGGTGGTGTGTAGCGTTGACACCCAGATCCCCCAGCCCCATCCTTATCCGATGAACAGCGCGGACCTGATCCGGGAACTTGAGCGCGAAGGTTGGGTGTTGAAGCGGGTGCGGGGATCGCACCATGTCTTCCGTCACCCATCCAAGCCGGGGATCGTGGTGGTGCCGCATCCCCGCAAGGACCTGAAGACGGGACTGCTGCGGGACATCCGGAAACAGGCGGGGCTGCCCTGATGCGCTATCCCATCCTCATCGAACCGGGCTCCGATACCGAGGCGTTCGGAGTGGTGGTGCCGGACCTGCCCGGCTGCTTCTCGGCCGGCGACACGCTGGACGAGGCGCTGGACAATGTCCGGGAGGCGATCGCCGCCTGGATTGACGAGGCACTGGATGGCGGCGAGGTTGTGCCGCCTCCGTCGCCGCTCTCCGCCATCACGGGCCTGCCGGACTATCAGGGCTGGATCGTCGGCGTGGTGGAGGTCGATGACGCGCTGGCCGACGACACGATCGAGCGGGTCAACATCACCTTGCCGCGCCGGGTGCTCGGGCGGCTGGACGCCTTGGCACGGGACGCGGGCCAGAGCCGGGGCGGCTTCATCGCCGACCTGACTCTCAAGGCCCATGCCCTGCGCACGCCGGGCCGCCCCAAAGCGAAGCGGCAGGCATCCTGAGCGTCAGCCCTCGACGCTGGACGTCGCACCGCACGCCGCAATCCGCTCCGCCCCCTCGCCGAACACCTCCTCGAACGCCGCCCGTAGCGCCATGTCGACCTCCGGCATGGTCGCCAGCTGGCCGAGCGCGTGCAGCGAGGTGACGCCGTACTGGCTGATGCCGCAGGGGACGATGCCGGCGAAGTGGGTGAGGTCCGGCTCCACGTTCAGCGCCACGCCGTGATAGGTGACGCCCCGGCGCACCCGCACGCCGATGGCGGCGATCTTGTCCTCCGCGCCCTCGGGGCGGCCATGCGGGCGCATGTCGACCCAGATGCCGACCCGGCCGCAGCGCCGCTCTCCCCGTACGTTGAAGGCCGCCAGCGTGCGGATCAGCCATTCCTCCAGGTCGCGGACGAAGGCGTGCAGGTCGGGGCCGCGCTTGAACAGATCCAGCATGACGTAGGCCACGCGCTGGCCGGGGCCGTGATAGGTGTACTGCCCGCCGCGCCCGGTGCGGTGCACGGGCAAGCGCCCGGAATCCAGCAGGTCCTCGTCGCGGGCGCTGGTGCCGGCGGTGTAGAGGGGCGGGTGCTCGACCAGCCAGACCAGTTCGGGAGCGGTGCCCTCGCGGATGGCGGCGACGCGCGCCTCCATGAAGGCGACGGCCTCCTCGTAACCGGTCAGCCCATCCTCCACCCGCCATTCCACGCCCGCCACCAGGGCAGGGGCGCCGCCCACATCCGGCATCTCAGACACTCTTTCCGTTAAGGCAGAAGGGATCGCTTGATCCCCGGTCCGGGATTTGCTATTCCCCCGTCCACCCGTTGGCAAGCTTCGGCTCGCTAACGTCCGAACATGATGTATGCGGTCGTGGCGGAATTGGTAGACGCGCAGCGTTGAGGTCGCTGTGGGGCAACCCGTGGAAGTTCGAGTCTTCTCGACCGCACCATGTTTGAAATAAGAGGCGCCGCTTAGGGCAAGGCCGGCCTTGTATCGTCATGCGCGTGAAGCGTGCTCGGTGCTCAAACCATGTGCCCAAAATTCAATGAAATTCCAGTCATCTTTGCCCGCCTGAGTTGATGGGGTTGATAGTCCAGGCCGCCCTGTACTATGTTGTCGCAGGCTTTTGCTGTGACTGGGGGCGCAAATGTCTGACGATAACTATTCTCCTATCAAAAGATGGGCTATTTGGCATTGCTATGACAAAAAATGTGCCGCCTGCGGTGATCCGATTTTAATCGATGATATGGAGATCGATCACATTATTCCAAAGGCCGCAGTGCGGAGTAATCGGTGGGATGAAATAAAAAGGGTATTTTCTGTTGATGAGGACTTTATTCGTTCGTTCAGAAACCTTAGGCCGCTTTGTGGTATTCATAACGGTCTAAAATCAGAGACTATACTGCCATTCGAGATATTGGCTTCGATACTCGAAATCGCAAAGCGGAAAGAGGTTGAGATCAGGGATGCCTATGAAAAGAAGAATGAGCAGGTGCTGCAGAGTGGTTGGAGAACCATTGTTCTCACGGCGTTGAA
The DNA here is from genome assembly GCA_035626475.1 of Azospirillaceae bacterium. Lineage (GTDB taxonomy): Bacteria > Pseudomonadota > Alphaproteobacteria > Azospirillales > Azospirillaceae > DASPKT01. The sequence goes on along the minus strand of DASPNP010000071.1, from coordinate 36,347 downwards.
GCGTGGCCGGCTTAAGAATATCGATTTTGTCCATGGGGAGCTGGTCGGTGAGGTATTTAACAGCGGTGTTTCAAAAGTTCTGATCAGTGAACGAGTGAATATCGCGCGTTTTCTTGGCGATCAACGTTGCTCCTTGGCCGGCGAGCCTATTCTGAGGCTTGGCTATGAGGTCGTGATGGTAAACGACGAAGGTGCTGAGGAGTTGGTCGCATCGCCGAAGAGATTTGAGGAGTACCTGAAAGGGGATTTCGAAGTAAGAAATGTTGAGTCGGACCCGGCTCAGTTGGCGAAAGCCGTGCTCTTATCTGCAGTAAATGGTCTGTCGTATTGGCTTCCAAGGTTCAGAATATCTGAGACAAGCAAAATTTCCGATGCCGGCGTATCCATATTCGATTTATCGGCTGTTCCAGCTTATGTCCTGGGTTTGCTTGATATAGATGGCTATCAGCCTGACCAAGACGAGACCGTTCAGGACCTTATCAATGCTAACATTGTGGAGATTAGCAGCCTCTCTACGGATATGCTTTCACTGAAGGCGGGTGGTGAAGATTTTGATATAACCGAAGTAATCAGGGGTGATTTTGACAACGACGGTGACGAAGAAATTCTGATCCAGATATCTCGTGATGATTTGTACTCGCACACCGATTTTCGGGTTGTTAAGTACGATCATGAGAACAAGTACTTTTATCCTTTGGATGACGAACTGGATTGATGCGGCATATGAGGGCTACCTCCTGTCAGGGGCAGCTCTCGATCCATAGTGTTCCTGACGATGCCCCATGTCGCCGCGACGGCTGGAATGCCGGTTCATGGCGATGAAGGCGGCGCGGCGCTCAGTGGTGCCCCCGTTACCGTGTCTGTGGGCAAACCGCCGGACTCGGTTCCTGGGCCGACATTCCGGCCGCTCCCAATGCGGTGTTTGCCGGGGTGGTGAGGTTTGCGCGCCATCCGGTGCGCCGGACCGCCCCGCACTGGCGCCTCGCACCAGCCTCGCGAACGGCGCTCCTCCTGCCGGACTGACGGGAAGCCTCACCGTCGCGGCGGATGCAGGGTATCGTCACGAGTTCGCAATCGGCCCAGCCCATAAATCTGCGCTGCCGCATCTCCGCCCTTTAGCAAGCGCGGGGCAGGGCTGAGCCGCAAGGACGGGCGCGCATGCATCCGTCACTGGACAAATCCGCTACCCCCGGCCTAAGCAGGGCCATCGCCTTGCCCAAGACCGGAGCCCACCGGCCATGTCCGACAGTTTCCGCGACGCCGCCCTCGATTACCACCGCCTGCCCACGCCGGGTAAGATCGCGGTGACGCCGACCAAGCCGCTGGCGACCCAGCGCGACCTGGCGCTGGCCTATTCCCCGGGCGTCGCGGCGGCCTGCGAGGCGATCGTGGCGGACCCGGCGGAGGCCTCCACCGTCACCTCGCGCGCCAACCTGGTGGCGGTCATCACCAACGGCACGGCGGTTCTGGGCCTTGGCGACATCGGCCCGCTGGCGGCGAAGCCGGTCATGGAGGGCAAGGGCGTGCTCTTCAAGAAGTTCGCCGGCATCGACGTCTTCGACATCGAGATCGACCAGAAGGACCCGGACAAGCTGGTCGAGATCATCGCCGCGCTGGAGCCGACCTTCGGCGGCATCAACCTCGAGGACATCAAGGCGCCGGAATGCTTCTACGTGGAGAGCAAGCTCCGCGAGCGCATGAAGATCCCGGTCTTCCACGACGACCAGCACGGCACCGCCATCATCGTCGCCGCCGCCATCACCAACGCGCTGCGCCTGCGCGGCCGCAAGATCGACGAGGTCAAGCTGGTCACCTCCGGCGCGGGTGCGGCGGCGCTGGCCTGCCTGGACCTGCTGGTCGACCTCGGCATGCCCGTCGAGAACATCTGGGTCAGCGACATCAAGGGCGTGGTCTATGACGGCCGCACCGAGCTGATGGACGAGCGCAAGTCGCGCTACGCCAAGAAGACCAACGCCCGCTCGCTCGGCGACATCATCGAGGACGCCGACATCTTCCTGGGCCTGTCCGCGCCCCGCGTGCTGACCGCCGAGATGGTCAAGCGCATGGCGCCGCAGCCGGTCATCATGGCGCTGGCGAACCCGACGCCGGAGATCATGCCGGAGGAGGCCAAGGCCGCCCGGCCCGACGCCATCATCGCCACCGGCCGGTCGGACTATCCGAACCAGGTCAACAACGTCCTCTGCTTCCCCTTCATCTTCCGCGGCGCGCTGGACGTGGGCGCCACGCAGATCAACGAGGCGATGAAGATCGCTGCGGTGAAGGCCATCGCCGAACTCGCCATGGCCGAGGCGTCGGACGTGGTGGCGACGGCCTATGGCGAGCAGGCCGGCGGCTTCGGGCCCGAGTATTTGATCCCCAAGCCCTTCGACCCGCGCCTGATCCTGCAGATCGCGCCCGCCGTGGCGAAGGCCGCCATGGACAGCGGCGTGGCGACCCGGCCCATCACCGATTTCGACGCCTACCGCCAGCGCCTCAGCCAGTTCGTCTTCCGCTCGGGCCTGCTGATGAAGCCGGTCTTCGCCCGCGCCAAGGCCGACCCGCGCCGCCTCGTCTATTCGGAGGGCGAGGAGGAGCGGGTGCTGCGCGCCGTGCAGTTCGTGGTCGACGACCAGCTGGCCCGTCCGGTGCTGATCGGCCGCAAGGACGTGGTGGCCAGGCGCATCGAGAAGCTGGGCCTGCGCATCCGCCAGGGCCAGCATTTCGAGCTGATCGACCCGCAGGACGATCCGCGCTACGCCGAATACTGGCACAGCTACCACGGCATCATGGAGCGCCAGGGCGTCAGCCCCGACCGCGCCCGCCAGGTGGTCCGCACCAACAACACGGTCATCGGCTCGCTCATGGTCGCCAAGGGCGAGGCGGAGGCCATGATCTGCGGCACGGTCGGCCTCTATGACTGGCACCTGAAGCACGTCACCGACGTGATCGGGCTGCGCCCGGGCGTGGCGAACGCGGCGGCGCTGTCGGTGCTGATCCTGAACCGCGGCACCTATTTCCTGACCGACGCCTATGTGAACCCGGACCCGACGCCGCAGCAGCTGGCCGAGACGACGCGGCTGGCGGCGGAGGAGGTGCGGCGCTTCGGCCTGACGCCCAAGGTGGCGCTGCTGTCCCACTCCAACTTCGGCAGCCACGGCGACCCCTCGGCGGTGAAGATGCGCGCCGCGCTGGCCGAGATCGAGCGGCGCTGCCCGAACCTGGAGGTGGAGGGCGAGATGCACGCCGACAGCGCCATCTCCGAGGAGATCCGCGCCCGCATCTTCCCGAACTCGCGGCTGAAGGGCGGGGCCAACCTGCTGGTCATGCCGACCCGCGACGCCGCCAACATCGCCTTCAACCTGGTGAAGACGCTGGGCGACGGCCTGTCGGTCGGCCCGGTGCTGCTGGGCGTGGCGCGCCCGGCGCACATCCTCACCCCGTCGGTGACGGTGCGCGGCATCGTCAACATGTCGGCGCTCGCCGTCGTCGACGCCCAGATGCACGCCGCCGAGACGGGGGCCTGATGAGCGAACTCCCCGAGCTGCGCGACAACCCGGACCGCGAGGAGGGCGGCCGTCCGGCGCCCGAGGCGCGGACGCCGGACGGCCGCGCGCAGGCGGAGCGGGGAGGGACCGAGCGGGACGAGGAGAAGCGCGACGGCGAGGAGCCCGACGAGCACGCCCAGCCCGAGGACGAGGACGAGGGCGAGGCGCAGGACACGCTGGTGCGCGAGGTGCGCGAGCTGCTGGACGAGGAGGCGCTGGACAAGGTCGAGGCCGTCCTGGCCGACCTGCACGCCGCCGACATCGCCCAGCTGCTGGAGCATCTGAACGGCGGCGACCGCGAAACCGTGGTCGGGCTGCTGCGCCGCGACTTCGACGGCGAGGTGCTGACCTACCTGGCGCCGGAGATGCGCGAGGAGGTCATGGAGCTCCTCGAGCCGAAGGAGCTGGCCGCCGCCGTCGCCGAGCTGGAGACCGACGACGCCGTCGACGTCATCCAGGACCTCGACGAGGAGACCCAGCGCGAGATCCTGGAGAACCTGCCGCCCGAGGCGCGGCAGCTGGTCGAGGAAGGCCTGACCTTCCCGGAATATTCCGCCGGCCGCCTGATGAGCCGCGAGTTCGTCTCGGTGCCGCAGTTCTGGACCGTCGGGCGGCTGCTGGACTATCTGCGCGCCGCCGCCTCGCCCCGGCCGGACGGGCGCGAGAGCGAGCTGCCCGAGGATTTCTACGACATCTTCATCGTCGACCCGATGCACCGGGTGGTGGGCGCCGTGCCGCTGTCGCGGGTCATGCGCGCGCGCCGCGGCGTGAAGCTGGCCGACATCCTGACCGACGACATCCACGTCATCTCCGCCACCATGGACCAGGAGGAGGTGGCGCGTAAGTTCCGCAAATACGCGCTGGTCTCCGCGCCCGTCGTGGACGAGGCATACCGGCTGATCGGCGTCATCACCGTCGACGACGTGGTGGACGTCATCGCCGAGGAGGCGGAGGAGGACCTGCTGCGCCTGGGCGGCGTCGGCGAGGGCGACCTCTACCGCGCCGTGCTGGACACGACGCGCTCGCGCTTCTCCTGGCTGGCGGTCAATCTGGTCACCGCCATCGTCGCCTCGGTCGTCATCGGCATGTTCGAGGGCGCCATCGAGAAGGTGGTGGCGCTGGCGGTGCTGATGCCCATCGTCGCCAGCATGGGCGGCAATGCCGGCACCCAGACCCTGACCGTGGCGGTGCGCGCGCTCGCAACCCGCGAGCTGACCGACGCCAACGCGCTCCGGGTCATCGGCAAGGAGGTGCTGGTCGGCACCGCCAACGGCCTGCTCTTCGCCGTCATCGCCGGCCTGATCGCCTGGTTCTGGTTCAAGGACCCGCTGCTGGGCGGCGTCATCGGCGCCGCCATGGTGGTGAACCTGATCTGCGCCGGCCTGTTCGGCGCGGTGATCCCGCTGGCGCTGCAGAAGCTGCGCATCGACCCGGCGGTGGCGTCGGCCGTGTTCCTGACCACCGTGACCGACGTGGTGGGCTTCCTCGCCTTCCTGGGGCTGGCGAGCCTGGTGCTGCTGTAGGACGGCGCGGGGCCCGCTCCGAACGCCGCGCAGGGGCTTGATCCGCTGGTCCTCCGGCTCCTAAGCTCCGTCTCAACGGTTGCGTGGAGTGCGTGGAATTGAGCGGCATGGATGAGTCGTCGGCCTCGGGGTTTTCCCGCCATCTGCCGCCGGGAAGCTTCCGCCGGGGCTTTGCCTTCCGGTTGATCGCGGTGGCATTCGCCCTGTGCTGCCTGGGCATCTACATGCTCTACCAGAGGCATCTGAGCAATATCGCCTGGGCCTACCGGTTCGACGGCTGGACGGCCCATTCCAAGGCCGCCCTGTTCAAGCATCTGACACTGGGCCGACAGGACGGCGACCGGGCGCTGGTCCGCTGGGAGACGCGTGTCCGCCCCCGCATCCTGGTGGACGGCGCCTATGACGGGATCGACGAGATCAGGCTGCATCTCGGCGCCCTGGCCGACAACGGGGTGCCGCTGGTGTTCGAGGAGGAGGCGCCGGGCGACCTCACCATCATCGTGACGGACGATCTCTACGGCGAAAGCGACCCGGCCGTCCGCCGCGAACTGTACGGCCTCGCCGGCACAGGCGAGAAGGACGTCCGCCGGCTGCTGTCCAAGGTCAAGGCCGACAGGGCGCAATGCTATTTCCTCGCCTCGTACTACGATCCCCGTGGGCCCCTGCAGGTGGGACTGGCGCCATGGGGCATGCGGGGCGGGGTGGTGGTGATCCGCAAGTCCCTCACCGGGTTCGCCAGGACCTACTGCCTCATGCGCCAGCTGACCCAGGTCATGGGACTGTTCGAGAACGCCCCGGCCGACCTCCCCGTCGTGACCAGCTTCGACGGTCAGGGGCGGCTGGCGGGCATGACGCCGCTGGACTGGAGCATGCTGCGCCTTCTCTATGACCGGCGCCTGCGCGCCGGCATGGACGCGGCCGAACTCGACGCCTTGCTGCCCGGCATCCTCTCGGCCCCTTGAACGAGTGGCCGATCGAGCCGGTTTCCCGTATCCGGCCCATCGTCGTGCCCGCTTGCCGCGCCGATCCGATTGCAGAAATGCACATTCTTTCCAAGGCTTTCGCGGAATCCCATCCCCCGGCAACATAGGGTTGGCATTTCGGCAACAGCGGGCGGGTTTGTTACCAATTCGGGTAGCGATTTTGTTGCGTCGGAGGCTTGTACCCCTAAAGTGTGGCTCCCTACAGGGACCCGGGCGGACGGTGTGGGAGCCGCTGCCCATGGGAAGGGTCCCAGCGAACAAGAAGGCTTGAAGGGGCTAATTGATGACTCATCGTCAGGACTCCGTGGCGCGCGCCCTGAAGCTCGCGCTGCTGACCGGCGCCGCCGCCATGCTCTTCACGAGCGGCACGGCCAGCGCTCAGAGCGCGCAGCAGACCACGCCGTCGACCCAGACCGGGACGCAGGGCACGCCGACCACCGGCACGTCCGAGGACCCGTTGGAGGTCGTCGTCGTCGGTTCGCGTCTGCGCCGCGACACGTTCAACTCGCCGTCGCCGATCCAGCTCGTCACCCGTGAGGAGACGACGGCGGCCGGTCTGGCCAGCGCGGCCGAGATCCTGCAGGGCTCCGGCGTGACCGGCGGCTCGGCGCAGATCAACAACGCCTTCGGCGGCTTCGTCACCGACGGCGGCCCCGGCGCCAACACCATCTCGCTGCGCGGCCTCGGCGCCGGCCGCACGCTGGTGCTGATCAACGGCCGCCGCGTCGCCCCGGCCGGCACGCGCGGCGCGGTCGGCTCGGCCGACCTGAACGTGCTGCCGAACGCCATCATCGAGCGCGTCGAGATCCTGCGTGACGGCGCCTCCTCGATCTACGGCTCCGACGCCATCGCCGGCGTCGTCAACGTGATCACCGACACCGCCATCGACGGCATCACCGTCGAGGGTCAGTACAACCGCCCGACCCGCGGCCAGGGCGAGCAGGGCCGCGCCTCCGTCGTCGCCGGCACGTCCGGCGAGCGCTGGAAGGTCGCCGGCTCGCTCGAGTACTACGAGCGCGGCAACCTGACGCTGGCGGACCGCGACTGGACCCGCTGCAACACCGACTACCGCTTCGACCCGGTCACCGGCCAGCAGATCGACTTCATCGACCCGCTGACCAACCAGCCGAAGTGCTACCCGATCACCGGCACCGGTTCGAACGGCGTGACGATCAACACGATCGGCACCGCCACCACCGCCGGCGTCGGCGCCCCGGGCTCGGTCGGCACCAGCTTCAACCGCTGGCGTCCGAACGCCGCCGTGACCACCGGTCTCGTCGGCTTCGAGGGCGTGGGCGGCGGCCTGAACAACATCAACGTCCGCGACACGTTCGACCCGCGCACGCTGAACCGCAACATCATCTCCCCGGCGCAGGTCCTGACCGGCTTCGGCCAGGCCTCCTACCAGTTGGACGCGCTCGGCAACGCCGAGGCCTATGTCGAGCTGCTGGGCACCCAGCGTGACTCGCAGCAGACCGGCTACCGCCAGCTGAGCCTGGACTACCCGCGCTTCAGCCCGCTGATCCCGGCCAACCTGCAGGCCGGCCAGTTCCTGCCGGCCGGCGGCACCACGCTGTTCCCGGGCCCGACGGGCGTCCGCGCCTTCATCGGCTTCGGCAACGACGAGAGCGAGCAGAACGTCGAGTTCTACAAGGCGACCGGCGGCCTGCGCGGCGACCTGGGCTTCCTGGCCGACTGGCGCTACGACGCGAACGTCACGCACTCCATGTCGGACGCGAAGTACCGCTCGCAGTCCTTCCTGACCAACCGCCTGGGCGAGACGCTGGACGTCGTCGCCGCCCCGGCCGGCTTCAACCCGGCCCTGGTGCGCCGCGCCGCCGACGGCTCGAGCGTCACCTGCCGCGTGAACACCACCAATGCCGCCGCCGGCTGCATTCCCGCGCCGGTGCTGAACAGCCAGACGATCGGCGGCCAGCTGCCGACCGACTGGTCGAACTACGTGTTCCGCGACATCGTCGGCGACACCGAGTACACCGAGACGCAGTTCGCCGGCTCCATCGACGGCCCGCTCTTCAGCCTGCCCGCGGGCAAGGTGCAGGGCGCCTTCGGTGCCGAGTACCGCGAGGCCGAGATCGACGACACCCCGCCGCTGGACAGCCAGAACGGCAACCTCCTCAACCTGACCTCCGCCACGCCGACGCGCGGCAAGGACTCGGTGATGGAGGCCTTCGGCGAGGTCGAGGTCCCGGTCTTCGCCGACCTGCCCTTCATCCATGAGCTGACGGTCAACGGTTCGGCCCGCTACACCGACTACGAGTCGTACGGCGCCGACTGGACCTACAAGGTCGGCGGCCTGTTCAGCCCGGTCGAGTGGCTGTCGCTGCGCAGCAGCTACGGCACCTCCTACCGCGCCCCGGCGCTGTTCGAGCAGTTCCAGGGTGCCACCAGCGGCTTCCTGTCCCAGCAGAACGACCCCTGCAACAACTACGGCGCGCCGTCGGTCAATCCGAACCGCGCCCGCAACTGCGCGCAGGAGTTGCCGGGCCAGCCGACCTTCCAGGCCACCCAGGGCATCGCCACCTTCTCGCAGGGCGGCGCCGGCTCGGGCCTGAAGGCCGAGACCTCCGAGAACCTGACGCTGGGCGCGATCCTGGCGCCGGAGCTGCCGGAGGGCTGGGGTGAGATCGCCTTCGCCGTCGACTACTTCGACATCCAGATCGACAACGGCGTGGACCAGGTCGGTACCGTCAACATCCTGACCCGCTGCTACGACGATCCGGAGTTCCGCGCCGGCGGCGGCCTGTGCCGCCTGGTGACCCGTGCGCCGGTGACCAACCAGCTCACGGTCATCAACGCCTACACCAACGTCGCCACGGCCATCACCCGCGGCTTCGACTACTCGGCGCGTTGGACCGGCGACATCGGCCCGGCGAACCTCCGCCTGAACGCCAACGTCACCAAGTACAACGCCCAGAAGACCCGCATCTTCTCCGACGAGCCGTTCGACGAGTTCAACGGCATCATCGGCGCCCCGGAGTGGGTCGGCACCTTCGACGCCACCGTCGGCTACGAGGAGTGGAAGGTCCGCTACGGGCTGGAGTGGCACTCGGCTTCCGAGAGCTATGACTACTTCGGCTTCACGCAGGGCGTCGATCCGTACATCTTCGGCACCGACGCCTACTTCCTGCACCGCGCGTCGGTGCAGTACACCACCGAGGCCTGGTCCGCGACGCTCGGCGTCCGGAACATCTTCGACAAGGAGCCGCCGCAGATCTCCTCCGGCGGTCTGAGCCAGCGTATCGGCAACGCTCCCCTGTACAGCGGCTACGACTATGTCGGTCGCCAGGTCTTCCTGAACCTACGCCTCTCGTTCTAAGTCGTGCCCGAGTGACCGGGCCGTCCCGCCAGGGGCGGCCCGGGCCCAAGGTCGGGAGAGGGCCGCGGCGCATGCCGCGGCCCTTTTCTTTTGCGCATGGTCCCGGCTATGGTCCGGGCAAAGAACCCTTCCGGGAGAGACACGCCGCCATGATCCTCAACTCCATTCCGTCGCTGGACTACGGCCTGGGCGACACCGCCGACATGATCCGCGACCAGGTGCGCAGCTTCGCCTCCGACGAGATCGCGCCGCGCGCCGCCGAGATCGACCGCACCGACCAGTTCCCCATGGACCTCTGGCGCAAGATGGGCGACCTGGGCGTCCTCGGCATCACGGCGGAGGAGGAGTATGGCGGGGCCGGGCTCGGCTATGTCGAGCACATGGTGGCGATGGAGGAGATCAGCCGCGCGTCCGCCTCGGTGGGCCTCAGCTACGGCGCCCACTCCAACCTGTGCGTCAACCAGATCCGCCTGAACGGCAGCGCCGCCCAGAAGGACCGCTACCTGCCCAAGCTCGTCACCGGCGAGCATGTCGGCGCGCTCGCCATGAGCGAGCCGGGCGCCGGGTCCGACGTCGTCTCGATGAAGCTGCGGGCCGACAAGCGCGGCGACCGGTACGTGCTGAACGGCACCAAGATGTGGATCACCAACGGCCCGGACGCCGACACGCTCGTGGTCTATGCCAAGACCGACCCGGCCGGCGGCCCGAAGGGCATCACCGCCTTCCTGATCGAGAAGGGCTTCAAGGGCTTTTCCGTCGCCCAGAAGCTGGACAAGCTCGGCATGCGCGGCAGCCACACCGGCGAGCTGGTGTTCGAGGATTGCGAGGTCCCAGAGGAGAACGTGCTGGGCCAGGTCGGCGGCGGTGTCCGCGTGCTGATGAGCGGCCTGGATTATGAGCGCGCCGTGCTGGCCGCCGGCCCGCTGGGCATCATGCAGGCCTGCCTGGACGTGGTCGTGCCCTACATCCACGAGCGCAAGCAGTTCGGCCAGGCGATCGGCGAGTTCCAGTTCATCCAGGGCAAGGTCGCCGACATGTATGTCGCCCTGAACTCCTGCCGCGCCTACGTCTATGCGGTGGGCCGCGCCGCCGACCAGAAGAAGATCACCCGCAAGGACGCCGCCGGCGCCATCCTGCTGGCGGCCGAGAAGGCCACGCAGTGCGCGCTGGACGCCATCCAGGTCCTGGGCGGCAACGGCTACATCAACGACTACCCGACGGGCCGCCTGCTGCGCGACGCCAAGCTCTACGAGATCGGCGCCGGCACCAGCGAGATCCGCCGCATGCTGATCGGCCGCGAGCTGTTCAAGGAGACGGCCTAATCCTTTGCCACAGAGGGCGCGTTCGGATCGCCGAGCGCGTCCTCGACGTAGAAGCGGTTGACGAAGACCATCGCCACCACCGCCAGCGGCACCGCGAACACCACCCCCAGCGGGCCGAACAGGCTGCCGAAGACCAGCAGCGAGAACAGCGTCACAACCGGCGGCACGGCGGCCACCCGGCGCTGGATGACGGGCTGCAGCAGGTTGCCCTCGACCTGCTGCAGGGCGAGGTAGAAGAGGGCGACCCACAGCGCCTGCTCCGGCCCGGCCAGGAAGGCCAGCAGCACGGCGGGCAGGGCGGCCAGGATCGGGCCCGCTACCGGAACGAATTCCAGCAGCCCCGCCAGCAGGCCCAGCGCCAGCGCGCCGGGCACCCCCAGCGCGTAGAGCCCGGCGGTGGTCAGCGCCCCCACCAGCAGCATCGCCAGTCCCGTGCCGAGCAGCCAGCCGCGCAGGGCTTTGCCGGCCTCGTCCATCGTCTCCATCAGCCGGCCGCGCTTGCCCTTGGGCGTCAGGTGGCGCAGCCCGGCCTTGTAGAGGTTGGGCTGCAGGGCGAGGTAGAGCCCGGCGAACAGGATCAGCAGCAGGTTGCCCAGCGCCGAGGCCAGCGACATCAGGAACTTGGCCGCCCGGTTGACCAGCTGGCCCATCTGGCCGGTGTCGGCGCCGGCTTCCCGGAGATCGCCCAGCGCGCCCAGCGCCTGACGGCCCCAGCCGGTCTGCCCCAGGGCCTGCTCCAGCTTGTCCAGGCTTTCCGGCAGGGTCCGGGTCAACTCCGTCGCCTGGGTGGAGATCGTGGTGCCGAGCAATAACGTGCCGCCGGCCGCCGCCACCAGCAGGATCAGGACCACCAGCAGGATCGCCGGCCGTTCCGGAACCGGAACAACCTTCCGCAGCAGGTCGGCGGCGCCGCGGAGCGCCACCGCCACCAGCACCGCGCCGAACAGCAGCAGCAGCACGTCGCGGGTCAGCCAGGCGAGCCCCGCCAGCGCCGTCAGCCCCAGCGCGATCAGCACGCGCCTGACATAGCGGCGCTCGCCGGGCTCGGCATCGGCATGGCCGGGGGAGGGGAGGGCGCGGTCGGTCATGCCCGGGAACCGCGCGGAAGGTGGCCTTGTTCCGGCCCTCCGCCGGAGCGGTAGCCCGGCGGTGCCGCGCGCCTATTCGCGGGGAGGGGCCGGCTGCTGCGCCGCCAGCTTGCGCTCCATGTCGGCGAGGCGCCGGGCCATGCCGCGGATGTTGTTGATGAGGATCTGCACCAGCTGCTGCAGCAGCGGGTCGGCGCCGTAGAGGCTCTGGCGCAGCACGCTGGCCGGCATGCGCATGACCGTCGCCTCGGTCAGGGCGCTGGCGCTCGCCATGCGCGGCTGCTTGTCGAAGATCGCCATCTCGCCGAAGACACCGCCGGGCTCGACATAGCCGATGATCGTGGGCTTGTCGGGGTCGCCGCTCCAGATGCGGACGCTCCCGGCCTCGACGACGTAGAGGCTGTCGCCCGGTTCGCCCTGGGCGAAGATCAGCTCGCCGGCGGCGAAGGTCTTGCGCATGAAGGCGGCTGACATGGCGGCTCCGTCCGCGTCGCTCCCGGGAGTACCCCTTATAAGCGAAGCCGTGCGGCGCCGCCATGCCGACCGCAGCCCGGCGGCCGGGCGTACGGTTCAGATCATCTCGTCGCCGCCGAAATCGCCGCCCCCGTCCCCGCCGAAGTCGCTCCCCATGTCGCCCCCGGGGTCCGCGCCGTGATCCGCGCCGGGATCGTAGTCGGCGGCCTGGACGGCGTCGCCCCCCGGGTCGGCGCCGGGATCGACCCCCGGATCCTGGTCGGCGAAGGCCTGGTCGCCGGCCATGCCGTCCTGGCCGCCGGCGGGGTCGTCCTGCCCGTCCTGATGGATATGCTCATGCACCACCACGTCGGGCCCGAACATGCCCTGCAGGCTGTTCAGCAGCAGCGCCCCGCCGACCACGCCGGCCGCCGTCGCCGCGGCCGAGCGCAGGAAGCCGCCGCCCTGCATGCCGGGATGGCCGGGGAAGCCGCCGAAGCCGGTGCCGTAACCGTAGCCGCTGCCGTACTGGCCGGGCATGGGCGGCGGGCCCCAGGGGCCGCTGGAATAGCCGCCGGCGTGGCCGCCGCCGGTATGGGCATGGCCGCCGGCGTTGGCGCCGTAGCCGCCGGCCCGCGCCATGCCGGGGCCGCGGTTGCCCCAGGCGCCGGCCAGGAAGCTGCCGCCGCCGCCCTTGGCCTGGCGCTCCATCTCCTGGATGCGGGTCTGGGCGTCGCGCAGGGCGAAGTCCTGCATGATGATGGTCTGGGCCATCATGTAGGGCAGGTCCGGCCGCTCGCGCACGGCCCCCATGATGGCGGCCTCAGCGGCCCGGTCGATCTCTCCCGCCGGCGAGCGCCTCAGGCGCTCCAGCAGGTCGTTGAGCAGGCGTTCCTCATCCGGCGTCATGATCGGCTATCCCCCCGGTGACGGTATGTCTCTCACCGGGGCTCAACAGCCGATCCCGCCGCGGATCACCCCGGACGGAGCGAAAAGCCGCGGCGGGCGGCCGGCGGCGGGTCAGCCGCCGAAGCGATAGGTGACGGTCAGGCGCACGGTGGAGAAGTCGAAATCCTTCTCCGCGCGGCGCATGTCGGTTCCCTGCGGGTTGACCAGCAGGAAGGGGTTGGTGGGCGGGGCCGTGCCGGGACCGGTGCGCACCACGTAGCCCTTGTCCTTCAGCGTCGTGTACAGGTACTCGACGCCGACCGAGAGGCCTTGCGCGAACATCGTCTCCGCGCCGGCGCCGATCTGGTAGCCCCAGGCGTCGTCGCCGCCGCGCGGGGTGAAGGAGTTGGCGGCGTTGGTCGTGGCGAAGCTGTGGTCGATCTCGCCCCAGGCGCCGCCGCCGGTGGCGTAGACCAGGAAGCCGGCCGCGCCGAAGCCGGCCCGCAGCCGGGCTGCCGCCAGGAGCTCCAGCTCGCGCGAGAAGCTGTAGGAGGCGGGCGTGACGCTGAAGGCGGTCACCCCGTCCTGCACATCGATGTAGCTGACGTCGACCACGCCGCCGAGAACGAGGCCGCCCAGGTCGGAATCGAAGCCGGCGCGCAGGCCGAGATCGTAGCCGTCATCATCCTTGCGGCAGCCCTCCGCGGCGCTGCGGCCCCGGGCGGTCGCGCCGCAGAAGCCGGGCGAGAAGGCGTCGGCGCCGGCGCCGGTGCGGACCGTGTCGGTGAAGGCCCCGTCCAGGTTCGTGTCGAACTGCACGGTCTCGCCGCCGCCGCCGGACTGGAAGCCGTAGCCGGCATGGACGCCGACATAGCCGCCGGTCCAGCCGGAGCCGCCCTGCGCCAGGGCAGGGCCCGCCGCGAAGGCCGCGAGGCCCGCGCCCAGCGCGATGCGGCCGAACTTGCTGATCATGCTCATCTCTCCTTGTTCTCCCCCCGGCTCCCCGCGGGCGCGGAAAGCCGACATGCGGCATCGCTCCCGGCATCCGGCGGCCGGGCAGCGGCCCGCTCCAACAATGGCGCGGGAAGGGCGAAGGGAAAGTGACGGAAGGGCCATATTGCGGGGTAATACGGCCGCGCCCCCGTCGCAGCCGCCCGGAACGAATCACCTGTTGACAAAAGAACGACCGTTCGTTTTAATCTCCCACAGCAACGGAGGTGGGCTTCCATGAGCAGGGGCGAGAGCAAGGGCGAGCGGACGCGGGCGGTCATTCTCGGGGAGGCGCTGGCGCTGACCAGCACCGACGGGCTGGCCGGCCTGACCATCGGCAGCCTGGCCGAGCGGACGGGCATGTCCAAGAGCGGCCTCTTCGCCCATTTCGGCTCCAAGGAGCAGCTGCAGCAGGCGGTGCTGGAGGAGGCGGTGGAGATGTTCACGCTCCGCGTCATCCGCCCCGCCACCGCCCAGCCCCGCGGGCTGCCGCGCATCAAGGCGCTCTGCGAGAACTGGGTCGCCTGGCTGCGCGACAGCCCGCTGCCCGGCGGCTGCCCGATGCTGTCCGCCAGCTTGGAGCTGGACGACAAGCCCGGGCCGCTGCGCGACTACATCGCCGCCTCGCAGGAGAAGCTCCGCGCCTTCGTGTCGGAGTGCGCCCGGCGCGCCGTCATCGAGGGGCACTTCCGCGAGGATCTCGATCCCGACCAGTTCGCCTTCGAGATGCTGGGCGTCGGTTTCGCCCATTCCCTGACCCGGCGCCTGCTGGGCCATCCCGAGGCCGACCGCTGGGCCTGCACCGCCGTCTCCGGCCTGATCGGCCGGTCGCTGGCGCCGGGCCGGACGGTCGAGTCCATCAGCAACGCCTGCGCCCACCAGACACACTGACCCCATCCGGCCGGCGCCCCTGGCGGCGCCGACCCTAACCGGAGGACCCAAGCCATGGCCTGCATCACCCAGACCGGCTCAGAAAATAGCACGAACGTTCGTCATAATGATGGCATAGGCCCGATCGGCCGCATCCTCGGCGCGCTGCACGCGCATGCCGTCCACTCCGCCGCCGAGCATGCCGCGCGCGAGTTCCTGGTGCCGACGCGCGTGGTGCCGCCGCCGATGCTGGCGGAGCCGGGCGGCGGCTCGCAGCCGCTGGCGGTGCCGGGCTGGCCTGTTCATCTGAACGCCCGCAGCTGGGGCACGCCCGGCGCGCCGTCGGTGCTGCTGCTGCACGGCTGGTCCGGCCAGCAATGGGACATGTACGCGCTGGTCGAGCCGCTGCTGGCCAAGGGCTTCCGTGTCGTCGCCTTCGACGCGCCCGGCCACGGCCGCTCGGCCGGCGAGGAGACCAGCGTGCCGGAGATGGCCCGCGCCCTGCGCGCCGTCGCCGACGCCGCCGGCCCGGTGCATGGTGTGGTCGCCCATTCCATGGGCGCGGTGGCGCTGATGCTGGCGCTGCGGGACGGTTTGAGCGCCGGCCGGGTGGCGATGGTCGGGCTGCCGGCCGATCCGGTGCGCTACGCCGCCAAGGCCGCCGCCGCGAACAAGTTGGACGCCGAGGAGCGGGTGGAGATGTTCGCCATCCTGGAGCGGCGCAGCGCGCCCTTCGTCGATCTCAGCCTGCCGGCCCTGGGCGCCACCATGTCGGTGCCGGCCCTGCTGGTGCATTCCACCGACGACCGCGTGGCGCCGGTCAGCGCCTCGCTGGAGACCGCCGCCGCCTGGCGCGGGTCGCGGGTGCATCTGGCCGAGGGACTGGGGCACCGCCGCGTCCTCGCCGATGCCGCCGTGGTGGCCGAGATCGCGGCCTTTGTCGCGTCGCCCCGGACCAGCGGTTCCGCGAATGGCCGCCTTGAAAGGGCGTCCATCGACCGCCCCGCCCGGATCGGCTAAGGTCCGCCCCAACCAAGAGGAAAAGGGGAGGGGGAATGCCCGCCGTCGCGATCACGCCGCTCTATGCCGGCATCCTGGGATTGGTGCTGCTGGCCCTGTCCTACCGCGTCAGCCATTTCCGGCTGCGCTTCAAGGTCGGCATCGGCGACGGCGGCCGGCCCGAGCTGGTCCAGGCGATGCGCGTGCAGGCCAACTTCGTCGAGTATGTGCCGCTTTGCCTGCTGATGGTGCTGCTGGTGGAGCTCACCGGCCATCCCGCCTGGCTGGTGCACGCGCTGGGCGGCGCCCTGGCGGTCGGCCGCGTGCTGCACGCCTGGGGCTTCTCGCGCAATCCCAACCGGTCGCCCGGCCGCTTCGCCGGCATCATCGCGACCTGGCTGGTGCTGCTGGCGGGCTCCCTGATCCTGATCCTCGATTTCCTGCGCTGATAAACTGGAGAGACCCCTATGTCCGTTGATCCGATCGTCATCGTCGGCGCCGCCCGCACCGCCATGGGCGGGCTCATGGGCGACTTCGCCACCCTGACCGCCCCCGAGCTGGGTGCCGCCGCCGTCCGCGCCGCCGTCGAGCGCGCCGGCGTCACCCCCGAGGAGATCGAGGAGGTGGTGATGGGCTGCGTGCTGCAGGCCGGCCAGGGCCAGGCGCCCGGCCGCCAGGCGGCGCTGCATGGCGGCCTGCCGCAGTCGGTGCCCGCCACCACCATCAACAAGATGTGCGGCAGCGGCATGAAGGCCGCCATGATGGTCCACGACCTGATCAAGGCCGAGGCCATCGGCATCGGCCTGGCCGGCGGCATGGAGAGCATGTCCAGCGCCCCCTACCTGCTGGACAAGGCGCGCGGCGGCTACCGCCTCGGCCACGGCAAGGTGACCGACCACATGTTCCTGGACGGTCTGGAGGACGCCTACGACAAGGGCCGCCTGATGGGCACCTTTGCCGAGGAGTGCGCCCAGTTCTACCAGTTCACCCGCGACGCCCAGGACGCCTACGCCCTTGAGAGCCTGCGCCGGGCCAAGGACGCGATCGAGACGCAGAA
This sequence comes from Azospirillaceae bacterium, assembly GCA_035626475.1. GTDB lineage: Bacteria > Pseudomonadota > Alphaproteobacteria > Azospirillales > Azospirillaceae > DASPKT01. Next base: position 19,292 of record DASPNP010000071.1, on the reverse strand, counting down.
GTTCGCGGCCGAGATCACGCCGGTCACGGTGAAGGGCCGCAAGGGCGACGTTCAGATCGCCCAGGACGAGCAGCCGCTGAAGGCCATGCCGGAGAAGATCCCGACGCTGAAGCCGGCCTTCGCCAAGGACGGCACGGTGACGGCCGCCAACAGCAGCTCCATCTCCGACGGCGCCGCCGCGCTGGTGCTGATGCGCCAGTCGGAAGCCGACCGCCGCGGCCTGAAGGTGCTGGCCCGCATCGTCGGCCATGCCAGCCACGCCCAGGCGCCGAACCTCTTCACCACCGCGCCGGTCGGCGCCATGCGCAAGCTGCTGGAGAAGACCGGCTGGCACGCCCGCGACGTCGACCTGTACGAGGTCAACGAGGCCTTCGCCGTCGTCACCATGGCGGCGATGCGCGAGCTGGACCTGCCGCACGACAAGGTGAACGTCCATGGTGGCGCCTGCGCGCTCGGCCACCCGATCGGCGCCTCGGGCGCCCGCGTGCTGGTCACCCTGCTGAACGCGCTGGAGCGCTACGATTTGAAGCGCGGCGTGGCGAGCCTCTGCATCGGCGGCGGCGAGGCCACGGCGATGGCGGTCGAGCGGGTGCACTGAGAACCGGCGCGGCCGGGTGGGGGAGGCGGGGCCCGCGGGTCCCGCCTTTTCTTTTTCCGGCCGGCACAGAAGGGAGCAAGCCATGGACCCGACGGTCCCCCTACTCGTCGCCGCCCTGCTCCTGGTCGCGCTGGGCGTCGCCCATTCCTGGCTGGGGGAGCGACGGCTCATCGGCCCGCTGCTCGATCCCGCGATCCGGAGCGGGCCGCTGGCGCGCAGCGGCTTCTTCCGCCGTGTGCTGCGCTTCGCCTGGCATCTCACCTCCTTCCTGTGGTGGGGAGCCGCCGCGCAGTATGTCTGGCTGTCCTTCCTGCCGCTGGACACGGGCGGCCGGGCGGCGCTGGCGACCGGGGCCGTGGTCTTCGCGGCCAGCGGGCTGGCGACCCTGGCGCTGTCGAAGGGACGACATCTCGCTTGGCCGGTTTTCCTGGCCGTAGCAGGATTGCTGGCAGCGCCGCTGCTCTAGCGCTTCCTAGGAGGACCGCCCCATGCCCACCGTCATCGTCACCGGCGCCAACCGCGGCATCGGGCTGGAGCTGGCCCGCCAGTACCAGGCGGAAGGCTGGCGGGTCATCGGCACGGCGCGGCGGCCGGAGCAGGCGGCGGAGCTGCGCGCCACCGGGGCCGAGCTGCGCCAGCTCGACACCGGCAACGCAAACTCCATCTACGCCTTCGCCCACGGCTTCGGCGTGCAGCCGATCGACCTGCTGATCAACAATGCCGGCATCATGGGCCCCGACCAGCCGCGCCAGAGCCGCGACGGCATCGACGCCGAGGGCTGGGCCGAGACGATGCGGGTCAACGCGCTGGGGCCGGTGCTGGTGACGCTGGCGCTGAAGGAGAACCTGGCGCGCTCGGCCAACCCGCGCGCCGTCACCATCAGCACGGCGCTGGGCTCGCTGGCCGACAACACCAGCGGCGGGCTCTACGCCTACCGCATGAGCAAGGCGGCGGTGAACATGGGCAACCGCAGCCTCGCCGCCGATCTGAGGGACCGCCGCATCTGCTGCGTCGTGGTGCATCCGGGCTGGGTGCGGACCGACATGGGTGGCGGCCAGGCGCCGCTCACCCCGGCCGACAGCGTCACCGGCATCCGCCGCGTCGTCGCCGGCCTGACGCTGGAGCAGAGCGGGCGGTTCCTCGCTTACGATGGAGCAGAGCTGGCGTGGTGAGGGCAATTTATCCTTCTCCCCTTGCGGGAGAAGGATGGGCCCCAAGCCTGCTTGGGGAGGATGAGGGGGCGACCGGGCGGCAGCCCGGGCGTTCTCGAAGGGCGGTCCAGGATCAGGCGTAGAGTACGTCAGCCCAAGGGCTGCCGACCCCTCACCCTCCCACCGCTTCGCGGCGGGCCCCATCCCTCTCCCTCAAGGGGAGAGGGATAATTGGACCCTCACCCCGCCTTGGGCACGTAGCGGCCCTGGTCGGGGATGCCGATGATGTCGAACTCCTCCACCAGCTTCGCCAGGCCGTCGCGCATCTCCTGCCCGCGCATGACGCGGCCGTGGCCGGTGGCGGCGATCTCCGGGGCGAGTTCGTGCAGGCGCTTCACCGACAGGCGGGCGGCGCTCCAGTCGGGCGTGAAGTAGGCCGGCGGCCCGTGCACCACCTCCTCCTGCGTCGCCACGGCGTAGAGCGATTCCTGGCGGGTGGTAACGAAGGCGTCGCCGGCGATCAGGCAGCGGTCCTGGTCGCGGAATAGCGAGACATGGCCCTGGGTGTGGCCGGGCGTGTGGACCCAGCGCCAGCCGGGCATGCCCGGGATGGAATGGTCGTCGGGCAGAGCCTGCGCGCGGTCGCCCAGGTCGATGCCCTTGTTCGGGTAGGCGAAGCTCATCAGCGCCATCATGCCCCTGCCGACGCTGGGGTCGGGCGGCGGATAGTCCAGCTTGCCGGTGATGTAGGGCAGCTCCAGCTCGTGCGCGTAGACCGGCACGTCCCATTTCTGGGGCAGGGTGCCCAGCGCGCCGACATGGTCGAAATGGCCGTGGGTCAGGATGATGGCGAGCGGCTTGTTGCCGGGCCCGAAGCGCTCCTCGGCGGCGCGCTCGATCTCGTCGGCGGCGCCGGGCAGGCCGGCGTCGATCAGCACCCAGCCCCGGGCATCACCGAACAGGTAGAGGTTCACGAACAGGTGGCGCAGCCGCGCCAGATCGGGCGTCACCTCGTCCATCGCGCTCAAGATCGCCATCGCACCCTCCCGCCTCAAAGGTCGAAAGGGCAACAGCGTACGGGCGGGATGATCGCGGGCCGGGACCGGAGGGCGGGTCAGTCGGCGCCGTGGCGCGCGTTCTCGCCGCGCAGCAGGCGGGCGGCCTCGGCCAGGTCGGCGGCGGCGCGGTCCAGCGCCGGGCGGCTGGCGAAGAGCGGGATGGCGCCGACCCGATCCAGCAGCCCGAGGGCGCGGTCGATGTCGGTCATGGCGGCGGGCGAGGCGGTGACGGCGGCGTGCATATGAGTGATCCCCGGGGTCCGGGGGCGTTCCATCCTGGGCGTGGCCGCTCTGCCGGCGGCCTGGCGGGGCGAGAAGTACCATGTCCCGGCCGCCGGGCAAGGTGACATGGCCGAAAGGGACAGGGCGCCGGAGGGCGTGCCCCGGACGGCGCTGCCGCTTCCCCAATCTCCTTCGGCCGAATGTGCGTTGCCAAGGGGCGGCTCCGGGTCTAGAATTAGAGCAATTACTCCATAAGCCGGGGGCGGACATGGTGGCGCAGGGCGGGGTCGCGGTGGTGCTGCACGGGCTCTGCGCGCTGATGGCGCCGGCCTTGGCCTTCGCGGGCCTGAGCCTCGGCGGTCCTTGGCTGTTCCTGCCGCTCGCCTGGCTGGCGCTGCTGTCGGCGGGGCTGGACATGGCGCTGCCGGCCGACCATGGCCGGGCCGTGAACCGCGAGGCGACGGGCGCGGCGCTGCTGACCTGGACCATCTTCCCGATCATGGCGGCGCTGCTGCTCTACGCCCTGGCCGTCATGACCGCGGCGCCGCACGCCTGGTGGGAATGGCTGGGCGCGGCGACGGCGGTCGGCATCTCCATCGGCGGCGTCGGCATCCCCGCCGCGCACGAGCTGGTGCACCGCAAGGAGGCGTGGGAGCGCGGCCTGGGCGTCGCCATCGTCAGCCTGGTGCTCTACGCCCATTTCCGGATCGAGCATGTCCACGGCCACCACCGCACCGTCGGCACCACGGACGATCCGGCGACGGCGCGCTTCGGCCATTCCCTCTACCGCTTCATGACCATCTCCGTGCCGGGCGAGGTGACCTCGGCCTGGCGCCTGGAGGTGGAGCGGCTGGCGCGGCGCGGCGTGCCGCTCTTCCACTGGCGCAACCGCATGCTCTGGTACATCGCCCTGCAGGCCGGGCTGGTCGCGGGCGCCTACGCGCTGTTCGGCACGGCCGGGCTGCTGTTCTTCCTGGGACAGGCGGCGGTGGCGATCCTGCTGCTGCAGGCCACCGCCTATATCGAGCATTACGGGCTGGAGCGGGGCCGCAGCCCGCGCGGCGGCTGGGAGCGGATCGAGCCCTGGCACAGCTGGAACTCCGCCCACCGCATGACCAACCTCGCCACCTTCAATCTCGGCCTGCATGCCGAGCACCACCGCTGGCCGGGCAAGGCCTATCCGGAGCTGGTGGACGACCGGCTCGCCCGTCACCTGCCCTTCGGCTACGCCACCATGATCGGCTTGGCGTTGGTGCCGCCGCTCTGGTTCCGCGTGATGAACCCTCTGGTCCGGGCCGAGGCCGAGGCCGCCCCGGCGGCGGCAGAGTAGGGGAGGAAGCCACATGCACCGCGTCGCCCCGCATGCCCTCTTCGCCTTCCTGCCGGCGGCCCTGGCCTTTCTGGGGCTGGCCAAGGGCGGCGGGTGGCTGTTCCTCGCCACAGGCTGGAGCCTGGGGTTGGCGGTGCTGCTGGACATGGTCGTGCCGCCGGCCGGGGACCGCGCGCCGGCCTCAATGGCCGAGCGGCGCTGGATGGGCGTGCTGACCTGGGCGGTGCTTCCGGTCGTGGCCGGGCTGATCCTCTACGGGCTCCACGTGGTCGGTACGCGAGACCTCGCCTGGTGGGAATGGATCGGCGCGGCGGCGTCGGTCGGGACGGTGGCGGGCGGCGTCGGCATCGTCGCGGCGCACGAGCTGGTCCACCGCCGCCATGCCTGGGAGCGGGGCCTCGGCGTCGGGCTGCTGGCGCTGGTCCTTTACGCCCATTTCCGCATCGAGCATGTGCACGGCCATCACCGCCGCATCGCCACGCCCGACGACCCGGCGACGGCGCGGCTGGGCGAGAGCGTGTGGGGCTTCTACGCCCGCACCGTGCCCGGCCAGTGGCGCTCCGCCTGGCATCTGGAGGCCGAGCGGCTGGTCCGGCGCGGCCATGCCGTCTGGGGCCCGCGCAACCGCATGCTGCATTACGTCCTGATCCAGGGCGCGTTGCTGGCGGGCGCCTTCGCGCTCTCCGGCTGGGCCGGGGTGCTGTTCCTGGTCTGGCAGGCGGTGGCGGCGGTGCAGCTGCTGGAGACGGTCAACTATGTCGAGCATTACGGGCTGCGCCGCGGCCCCGGCCGCCAGGACGGCTACGAGGCCGTGCGCCCTGTCCACAGCTGGGACAGCGGCCACCGGGTGACCAACTGGTCGCTGTTCAACCTGGGCCTGCACGCCGACCACCACACCCATGCCGGCAAGCCCTTCGCCGAGCTGGGCCTGTCGGAAGAGGCGCCGAAGATGCCCGCCGGCTATTCCGGCATGGTCCTGCTGGCCCTGGTGCCGCCGCTCTGGCACCGGGTCATGGACCCGCGGGTGGAGCGCTGGCGGGCGGCCCGGGCGGCGTGAGCCTGCGGCGTCGTTGGTTGCATTTCAATCATAGTTTTCGTTTTTTGCGTGCTTGCGCTCTGTGCTATATGTTGTAAGACGGTATGCGGAGGACAATATGATTGAAGGTTCCAAGCAATGCCTGACCTCGGAGCAGTTCGATAAGCTGGTGCTACTAATCGAAGCTGCGGCTTATCGAGCTGTTGTCAATGCGCGATCAAATGATCCAGATGTCATCAACATGGCGCAAAGTAACTTTGAAAAAAAGAAGAATGCAGCAAGAGCCGCATTGGTATCAATTATGTGACTGTCAAACGAGCCTGGCGCCAGAAGCGTCCCAGAAATTTAACTGAGGAATGGTCCCTGAGGCGCCACGCTTGCATCGCCCCTGCCGGTTGCTAGTCTGCCGCCCCTTTCGGGTGTACGGAGAGTGTGATGCGGCGGCTGGCGGCGATGCTCATGGCGGTTTTCCTGGCAGCGGGACCCGCCGCCGCGCAGGAACCGCCGCCGTACCAGATCGAGCGCAGTGCGGTGCTGGGCCTGGACTCCGCCCTGCTGAAGCGGCGCTACGAGGTCTATGTCAAGCTGCCGCCGGGCTACGACCTGCCGGAGAATGCCGGCCGGCGCTATCCCGTGCTCTACCTGACCGACGGGCCCTACACCTTCCAGGTCGCCTCGGGCGTCAGCCGCCTGACCCACAGCCAGAAGTCGTTGGAGGAGTTCATCCTGGTCGGGCTGTCGCGCGCGGTGGGCGGCGACGAGCAGGCGAGCCGCCGGCGCGACTACACCCCCTGGCGCAATCCGGCGATCGAGGGCGAGACCGGCGGCGCGCTGGCCTACCTGCAGCATCTCAAGGCCGAGGTGCTGCCGCTGGTGGAGCAGCGCTACCGGATCGATCCGAAGCGCCGCACGCTGGTCGGCCAGTCCTACGGGGCGCTGTTCGGCATGTGGGTGGCGTTGACCGAGCCGGAGCTGTTCCGCGGCTACATCCTGACCAGCACCTCCATCTGGTTCGCCGACAAGGCGCTGCTGAAGCTGGAGGCGGAGCAGGCGTCCAGGCGCAAGGACCTGAAGGCCGACATCTACCTCGCCGTCGGCGGGCTGGAGCGCGGCCGCGTCGACATGGTGGCCGACCAGGCGGAGCTGGCGAAGCGGCTGAAGTCGCGCAAGTACCCGGGCCTGAGGCTGCGCGCCGACACGATCGAGGGCACGGTGCACGAAACCACCTTTCCGGTCGGGCTGGTGCATGCCCTGATGTGGCTCTTCCCGCCTAGGGCGAGCTGACTCGCTGGCGAGGGCCCTCCGGGCTTGCTAGGCTCCCGCCCCTCACCGCCCACGAAGGGCGGAACCATGATGGGGTAGGTAGATGCATCTGGGATGGAACGGGATCAGGGCCGGCGCCCTGGCCCTGGCGCTCGCCGTGCCGCTGGCCGGTCCGGCGCTGGCCGTGGAGCGCGTCGAGCGCGGCAACATCGTCACCGAGGGCGTTCCCGAGCTGGACAAGGCGCTGGCCGAGCGGCTGCGCGCCTATCTGAACGTCCGCTCCGCCGGCGTGGTCGACTGGACCGCCGACGGCAAGGGCCTGCTGATCACCACCCGCTTCGGCGAGACCGCGCAGCTGCACCGGGTCGACCAGCCGCTGGGCGACCGCCGCCAGCTGACCTTCCTGGAGGAGCCGATCACCGGCGCCGTGGCCTCGCCGAAGGACGCCGACAGCGTCGTCTACAGCTGGGACGTGGGCGGCAACGAGCAGTGGCAGTTCTTCGGGCTGGATCTGAAGACCGGCAAGTCGACGCTGCTGACCGACGGCAAGTCGCGGAACTCCGGCATGCTGTTCTCGACGAAGGGCGACCGGCTGGCCTTCTCCAGCACGCGCCGCAACGGCACCGACACGGACGTCTACGCGACGGGCCTGACCGATGTCGCCACGGCCAAGCCGCTGGTGGCGGAGAAGGGCTCCTGGTCGCCCATCGCCTGGTCGCAGGACGATAGCAAGCTGCTGGTGCTGAACTACATCTCCGCCAACCGCTCCCACCTGCATGTGGTCGACGTCGCCACCGGCCAGCGCACGCCGCTGAACCCGGGCAAGGACACCGTCTCCTACTCGGGCGTCGGCTTCACGCCGGACGGCAAGGGCGTGTTCCTGCTGTCGGACGAGGCGGGCGAGTTCAAGCGGCTGGGGCTGCTGGACCTGGCCTCGGGCCAGACCCGCTGGTTCACCGCCGACATTCCCTGGGACGTGGAGGCCGCGGCGCTGACCCGCGACGCCCGCACCCTGGCCTTCGTCATCAACGAGGCCGGCTATTCCCGCCTGCAGCTGCTGGACACCACGGCGCTGACGCCGCTGCCGGCGCCGAACCTGCCCAAGGGCGTCATCGGCGGGCTGGCCTTCTCGCCCGACGGCAAGCGCCTGGCGATCAGCCTGTCGCAGCCCTCCGCCCCGGCCGACGCCTGGGTCTATGATCTGGGCGCGCGGTCGCTGACCCAGTGGACCCGCAGCGAGACGGGCGGGCTGGACCCGGCCGGCTTCGCCGACGCGACGCTGGTGCAGTATCCGAGCTTCGACAAGGACAACGGCAAGCCGCGGATGATCCCGGCCTTCGTCTACCGTCCCCGCCAAGCGCCCAAGGCCGGCAAGCTGCCGGTGGTGGTCTCCATCCATGGCGGGCCCGAGGCGCAGTCGCGGCCGGGCTTCTCGTCCCTGGCGCAGTTCTGGGCGAACGAGCTGGGCGTGGCGGTGATCCTGCCGAACGTCCGCGGCTCCGACGGCTATGGCAAGACCTACCTGGCGCTGGACAACGGCTTCAAGCGCGAGGATTCGGTCAAGGACATCGGTGCCCTGATCGACTGGATCGGCAAGCAGCCGGACCTGGACGGCGGCCGCGTCGCGGTGGCCGGCGGTTCCTACGGCGGCTACATGACGCTGGCCAGCATGACCCACTACAACGACAGGCTGGCCGGCGGCGCCAGCTCGGTCGGCATCTCCAACTTCATCACCTTCCTGGAGTCGACCTCGGCTTACCGCCGCGACCTCCGGCGCGTGGAGTATGGCGACGAGCGCGACCCGGCGATGCGCGAGCATCTGCAGAAGATCTCGCCGCTGACCAATGCGGCCAGGATCACCAAGCCGATGCTGATCATCCAGGGCGCCAACGACCCGCGCGTGCCGCTGGGCGAGTCCGAGCAGATCGTGGCCGCCATCCGCAAGAACGGCGGCGACGTCTGGTACGTGCTGGCGAAGGACGAGGGCCACGGCTTCAAGAAGAAGTCGAACCAGTTCTACGGCAACATGGCCCAGGCCCTGTTCTTCCGTAAGATCCTGGGCCTGTCCTCGGCGAGCTGAGAGGCCCTCCGGGACGGGGGCAAATGAAAAGGGCGGGTCCCGGGGGCCCGCCCTTTTTCATGGCATGGGGCGCGGTATCAGATGGCGGCGAGGGCCTTCTTGACGGCCCGTTCCAGCTCGCCCGGCAGCAGCGGTTTCGCCAGCACCGGGGCGTCGGGAACGTTCTCGGCCACGCGGGCCAGGGTGCGGTCGTCACGGTAGGCGGTCACGAACAGGATCGGCACGGCCCGGCGTCCGCGGATGCGGGCCCCGGCGTCCACCCCGTCGCCGCCGCGGCCGAGATTGATGTCCATCACGATCAGGTCGGGCTCGCCGTCCTCCGCCATGGCGACCGCCTCGTCAGCGGTGCTGGCGATGGAGACGACCTCGTGGCCGGCAGCCGACAGGGACTCGCGCAGGCTCCAGGCGATCAGGAGTTCATCCTCCACGATGAGGAGGCGTGCCACCCGTGAGGGGGCGACGATGCGGGCTTCAGCCAACATGGATGGTTCCGGCTCGGCGCTAGGGGAAGTTCCGTCGCGGCCTAAGCTGCTCATCCAGGTCGAGGCCCGCCAGTCCCCTTATGGTCTACCACAGTCGTAAGTGGTATCCATTTAGGCCGAGTCCTATGCCCGGCGAGGGAGGGAATCTCCAACCGAAGTGATTGCCCTGCAAGGATTTTTCAACAGCCGACGGACGGCGGATCGGATCTATCCCCAGCGCTGTGGATAACGGTGACAAATTACCTTCGGCCAAGCCGGCTTCTTTCGGTCACGATCCCGCCCGCGCTTTCGGGGGTGGCATGCGGTCAGATGGGTCAGCAACCCTGTCCTTCCACCTTGCCTTTCGCTGGCAAGCGCGTGCATCCTGCGGCACCTTGCACAGGACACGAACCGGCCCCTCAAGGCCGGCGGCATTCAGGGGGAAAGCATGCCCGTCCTCACCACCGCGCTCGACACGCGGGCGCCGGCCTTCGCCGAGAACGCCCAGGCGATGCGCACGCTCGTCGACGACCTCCGCTCCACCGTGGCCCGCATCAAGCTGGGCGGCGGCGAGAAGGCGATGGCCAAGCATCTCGGCCGCGGCAAGCTCTCCCCGCGCGACCGCGTGCGCAACCTGCTGGACCCCGGCACGCCCTATCTGGAGTTCAGCCAGCTGGCCGCCTACGGCGTCTATGACGACGACATCCCGGCCGCCGGCATCCTGACCGGCATCGGCCGCGTCTCCGGCACGGAATGCGTGGTCGTCGCCAACGACGCCACCGTGAAGGGCGGCACCTACTTCCCGCTGACCGTCAAGAAGCACCTGCGGGCGCAGGAGATCGCGGCGCAGAACAACCTGCCCTGCATCTATCTGGTGGACAGCGGCGGCGCCAACCTGCCGAACCAGGACGAGGTCTTCCCCGACCGCGACCATTTCGGCCGCATCTTCTTCAACCAGGCCAACATGTCGGCCCAGGGCATCCCGCAGATCGCGGTGGTGATGGGCAGCTGCACCGCCGGCGGCGCCTATGTGCCCGCCATGGCCGACGAGTCCGTCATCGTGAAGAACCAGGGGACCATCTTCCTGGGCGGCCCGCCGCTGGTGAAGGCGGCCACGGGCGAGGTGGTGAGCGCCGAGGATCTGGGCGGCGCCGAGGTGCACAGCCGCATCTCCGGCGTGACCGACCACATGGCCGCCAACGACCCGCACGCCCTCTCCATCGCGCGCCGCATCGTGGCGAACCTCAACCGGGTGAAGCGCCCGAGCGTGTCGGTGGCGCCGCCGGTGGAGCCGCTCTACGCCCCGGAGGAGCTGTACGGCATCATCCCGACCGACACGCGCAAGCCCTTCGACGTGCGCGAGGTGATCGCCCGCATCGTCGACGGCAGCGAGTTCGACGAGTTCAAGCAGAACTACGGCACGACGCTGGTCACCGGCTTCGCCCGCATCTGGGGCTATCCGGTCGGCATCATCGCCAACAACGGCATCCTGTTCTCCGAGAGCGCGCTGAAGGGCGCGCACTTCATCGAGCTGTGCTGCCAGCGCGGCATCCCGCTGCTGTTCCTGCAGAACATCACCGGCTTCATGGTCGGGCGTAAGTACGAGAACGCCGGCATCGCCAAGGACGGCGCCAAGCTGGTGACGGCCGTCGCCACCGCCAGCGTGCCGAAGATCACCGTCATCATCGGCGGCAGCTTCGGTGCCGGCAATTACGGCATGTGCGGCCGCGCCTACAGCCCGCGCTTCCTCTACATGTGGCCGAACGCGCGCATCAGCGTGATGGGCGGCGAGCAGGCGGCGAACGTGCTGGCGACCGTGAAGCGCGACGGCATGGAGTCCCAGGGCAAGAGCTGGAGCGCGGAGGAGGAGGAGGCGTTCAAGTCCCCCATCCGCGCCCAGTACGAGGCGCAGGGCCATCCCTACTACGCCTCGGCGCGGCTGTGGGACGACGGCATCATCGATCCGGCGGAGACGCGCACGGTGCTGGCGCTGTCGCTCTCGGCGGCGCTGAACCGGCCGATCGAGCCGACCCGGTTCGGCGTCTTCCGGATGTGATCAGCGGCGTTGACGCTGCCGGTCGCGCAAGGACAGCGACGGCCGGTAGCCGACCTCGCCGTCGTCCTCGGCCATGACGAAGGCACCCGTCTTCGTCCGCTTGCCCGGCGCCATGGCGGGCTCGCCCTCATAGGCGGTGACGTCGGAGAAGTTGGCGGCGGTCAGCGCGAACAGGCCGTAGCCGGCCAGCGCCGCGCGCACCGACAGCGGCTCGTCCTCCAGCAGGGCGGCCGCGGCCAGAAAGCCGGCGCCCTCGGCCGCGTCCACCATCAGATGGTGGCGCATGGTCAGGCCGGCGAAGGCGCCGAGTTCGTAGCGGGTGGCCAGCGCGTAGCCGAGGGTCCCCGCTGCCGCCACGTCGGTCAGCGTACGGACCTTGCGGTCCCAGCCCAGCAGGCGGGGCACCGCGGCCAGCGCGATGGCGGAGGCGTAGTCGAGGATGCCGTGGTAGCGGGTGGGGATCATGCGTTCGGTCTCCGTCCGGTCTCGAAGGGATAACAGCGCAGCCGCCGCCCAAGTTGCGGCCGGACTTATCGAAGGGGGAGGGGCCCGATGGCCGAGAGTGAGCACCAGGACGTGATGGTGATCCGCGAGGGCGCGGTGGCGACGGTGCTGCTGAACCGGGCGGAGCTGCACAACGCCTTCAACGAGGCGGTGATCGCCGAGCTGACCCGGGTCTTCACCGAGCTGGGCACCGACGAGGGCGTGCGGGCGGTGCTGCTGCGCGGCAACGGCCCCAGCTTCTCCGCCGGCGCCGACCTCACCTGGATGAAGCGCATGTCCTCCTACACGCGGGAGCAGAACCGCGAGGACGCCATGGGCCTGGCGCTGATGCTGAAGGCGCTGAACTTCATGCCCAAGCCCACCATCGCCGTGGTGCACGGCCCGGCCTTCGGCGGCGGCGTCGGGCTGGTGGCCTGCTGCGACATGGCGGTGGCGACCGACACGGCGACCTTCTGCCTGTCGGAGGTGAAGCTGGGCCTGATCCCCGCCACCATCGGCCCCTATGTCGTGGCCGCCATGGGCGAGCGCAACTGCCGCCGCTACTTCCTGACCGCCGAGCGCTTCAGCGCGAGCGAGGCCAAGGCCGCCGGCCTGGTGCACGAGGTGGTGCCGGCGGCGGAACTGGACACGACGGTCGAGACGCTGCTGAAGCGCATCATGGAGGGCGGGCCGAAGGCGCAGCGCGCCTCCAAGGAGCTGATCTTCGCCGTCGGCAGCCGCCCGGTGGACACCTACGTCATCCACGACACCGCCGACCGCATCGCCGACGCCCGCGCGGGCGCCGAGGGGCGGGAGGGTGTCGGCGCCTTCCTGGAGAAGCGCAAGCCGTCCTGGATGCTGAAGGGCTGATCCGGATCAATGCGGTGGCCGGGCAAAGATGCGCAAGGTGCAGCGTTCGCCCGGAACGTCCAAGGAACCGTGATGCGCCTGCCTGACCTCGCCGCCATTCCCCGCCGCAGGGGACGCCGATGACCGGTATACCCGAGAGCGCGGGCGCCCTCTTCGGCGAGGCGGTGCATGGCGGCATCCCCTTCCTCAGCGAGGCCCTGGTCTTCCTGGCCGCCGCCGTGCTGGTCGTGCTGCTGCTGCACAGGCTGCGGGTCAGCCCGGTGCTGGGCTATCTGGTGGCGGGCCTGCTGATCGGTCCGTCGGGGCTGGAGCTGGTCGGCGGGGTGGAGGATGTCCGCGCCGTGGCCGAGCTGGGCGTCGTCTTCCTGCTGTTCCTGATCGGGTTGGAGCTGTCGATCGAGCGGCTGCGGGTGCTGCGCCGCTGGGTCTTCGGGCTGGGGGCGGCGCAGGTAATCGTCTCCGCCCTGGCTATCGGCGGCGTGGTCTACGCGTTCGGCGCCGGGGCGGAGGCCGCGGTGATCCTGGGCGCCTGCCTGGCGCTCTCCTCCACCGCCGTGGTGGTCCAGCTGCTGGTGGAGAGGGGCGAGGTGGCGGCCCCCGCCGGGCGCGTCAGTTTCGCCGTCCTGTTGTTCCAGGACCTGGCGGTCGTACCGGTGCTGGTGCTGGTCTCGGTGCTGGCCGCTCCGGGCGACGCGCCGCTGGCCCTCATGCTGGGCGCCTCGGTGCTGAAGGCGGCGGTGGCCGTGGCGGTGATCCTGGGGCTGGGGCGCTACACGCTGGGACCGCTGCTGGCCCGTGTGGCATCCACCCGCTCGACCGAGCTGTTCACCGCGACCGCGCTGCTGATCGTGCTGGGCACCGGCTGGGCGACGCACGCCGCCGGGCTGTCGGCGGCGCTGGGCGCCTTCCTGGCCGGGCTGGTCCTGGCCGGCACGCCCTTCCGCCACCAGGTCGAGAGCGACATCCAGCCCTTCAAGGGGCTGCTGCTCGGCCTGTTCTTTCTGGCGGTCGGCATGGGCATCGACCTGGCCCTGGTCGGCCGCCACTGGTACTGGGCGCTGGCCGCCGTGGCGGCGCTGATGCTGGGCAAGGCGCTGATCGCCGGGCTGCTGGCGCTGGCCTTCGGCGCGCCGCGCGACGTCGCCATCCGCGCGGGCGTGTTGCTGGGCGAGGGGGGCGAGTTCGCCTTCGTCGTCATCGGCACGGCGCTGGCGGCGGGGCTGCTGCCGGCGGAGACGGCGCAGCTGGCCTTCGCCGTGGTCGGCCTTTCCATCATGCTGACGCCCTTCCTGCCGGCGCTGGCCGACCGCATCGTCGCCCGCGTCGGGGTGCCCGTGGCGGATGCGCCCGAGAACGAAGCCGAGGCGCTGGAAGGCCATGTGCTGGTGGCCGGCTTCGGCCGCGTTGGCGAGACGGTGGCGTGCCTGCTTTCGGAACAGCAGGTGCCCTACCACGCCATCGACCTGGACCCCGAGCGGGTGCGCCGCAGCCGCGAGCGCGGCATGCCGGTCAGCTATGGCGACGGCTCGCGGCCGGAAATACTGAAGCGCCTGGGCATCGACCGGGCCGCCGCCGTGATCGTCACGCTGGACGACCCGCACGCGGCGGAACGCACGGTCGTTGCCATCCGCCGCGAATGGCCCGCCGTCCGCATCTTCGCCCGCTCGCGCGATCGCAAAGGGGCAGGCGCGCTGGAGGCGTTGGGCGCCGCCGCGGTGGTGCCGGAGACCTTCGAATCCAGCCTGGCGCTGGCGCGTGGCGCGCTGCACGCGCTGGGGGTGCCCAGCCAGGCGGTGGAGGAACTCGTGACTCGGTACCGGGAATCGGATACGACCCGGTCAGGATGACCGGGCATAATGGTCAGACAAGAAGAAGGGTGGGGGAACCGATGTTCGACAAGCTGCTGATCGCCAACCGGGGCGAGATCGCCTGCCGGGTGATCCGTACCGCCCGGCGGCTGGGCATCCGCACGGTGGCGGTCTATTCCGACGCCGACGCGAACGCCATGCATGTCGCCATGGCCGACGAGGCCGTGCGCATCGGCCCGGCTCCCGCCCGAGAGAGCTATCTGCGCATGGACGCGATCCTGGAGGCCTGCCGCAGGACCGGCGCCCAGGCTGTTCATCCCGGCTACGGCTTCCTGTCGGAGAACGCCGCCTTCGCCGAGGCCTGCGCCGCCGCCGGCATCGTCTTCGTCGGCCCGCCGGCCAGCGCCATCCGCGCCATGGGCGGCAAGTCCGAGGCCAAGGCGCTGATGGAGAAGGCCGCCGTCCCGCTGGTCCCCGGCTATCATGGCGAGGACCAGGACCCGGCCCTGCTGGCCGCCGAGGCCCAGCGCATCGGCTTCCCCGTGCTGATCAAGGCATCCGCCGGCGGCGGCGGCAAGGGGATGAAAGTGGCGACCGATGCCGCCGACTTCCCGGCCCAGCTCGCCAGCGCCAAGCGCGAGGCCGCCAGCAGCTTCGGCGACGACCGGGTGCTGATCGAGCGCTATCTGGGCCGCCCGCGCCATGTGGAGATCCAGGTCTTCGCCGACGGCCACGGCGACTGCGTCTATCTGTTCGAGCGCGACTGCTCCATCCAGCGCCGCCACCAGAAGGTGGTGGAGGAGGCGCCGGCGCCGAACCTCGACCCCGCCATCCGCAAGCGCATGGGCGAGGCGGCGGTGGCCGCCGCCAAGGCCATCGGCTATGTCGGCGCCGGCACGGTGGAATTCCTGCTGGACCCGGTGGAGACCGGGGGCGACGGGAGCTTCTACTTCATGGAGATGAACACCCGCCTGCAGGTGGAGCATCCGGTCACCGAATGCATCACCGGCCAGGATCTGGTGGAGTGGCAGCTGCGGGTCGCGGCCGGCGGCCGCCTGCCACTGACGCAGGACCAGCTCGCCATCGACGGCCACGCCATCGAGGTGCGCCTCTATGCCGAGGACCCGGCCAAGGGCTTCCTGCCGCAGACCGGCAATCTTTCTCACCTGCGCTTCCCGGAGCAGGGGACGCATGTGCGCGTCGATACCGGCGTGCGCGCGGGCGACGCCATCTCCATCCATTACGACCCGATGATCGCCAAGCTGATCGTGTGGGACCGCGACCGTCCCGCGGCCGTGCGGCGCCTGCGGGCGGCGCTGGCCGGCACCGAGATCGCCGGGCTGAACGCCAACGTCGCCTTCCTCTCCGCCATCGCGGCGCACCCGGCCTTCATGGAGGCCGACCTCGACACCCGCTTCATCGCGCGGTTCGAGGGCGACCTGCTGCCGGCGGCGGCCGCGCCGTCCGACGAGGCCCTGGCCCTGTCGGCGCTGGGCGTGCTGCTGCGGCGGGGATCCCAGGCGCGGGCCCAGGCGGCGGCCTCGCTCGACCCGTGGAGCCCCTGGAGCCGCGCCGACGGCTGGCGCCTGAACGACGAGGCGCACGGCACGCTGACCTTCCGCGAGGCCGCGGGCGAGGACGGCACCGCGGCGGAGCATGTGGTGAAGCTGGCCTACAAGCGCGACGGCTACCATCTGCATCTCCCGGGCGGAGAGATGGTGGCGCGCGGCGAGCTGTCCGGCGACGGCACGCTCACCGCCGACCTGGGCGGCCATCGCGTCTCCGCCCGCTGGGTGAAAGCCGGCGCCGAGGTGACCATCTTCCACGCCGGCGGCAGCCGCAAGCTGACGCTGGTGGAGCCGCTGGCCTCGGGCGAGGCCGACACCGGCGGCGCCGGCCGGCTCACGGCACCCATGCCCGGCAAGGTCATCGCCGTACTGGTCGAGCCGGGCGCCGCGGTCGAGAAGGGTCAGCCGCTGGTGGTGCTGGAGGCCATGAAGATGGAGCACACCATCAAGGCGCCGGCCGCCGGCACGGTCGCGGCCGTGAAGTACGGCGTGGGCGAGCAGGTGCCGGAAGGCGCCGAGCTGATCGGGTTCGAGAAGGGCGCGTGAGCCGCGCCGTCTGAGAGGGTAGGGTGGCCTGGTACCGGGACGAGATGGCGGCGCTGCTGGCCGCCAAGCGCTATGGCGGCATCCTGATGCTGCTGCTGTGCGGCGCGCTGCTGTTCGTCTTCATGCTCGACCGGCCGGCCTCGGCCTGGCTGCGCGGGATGGGCGAGCGGTCGCGCGGCTTCTGGGAGCTGCTGGACCGGGCCGGCTTCGTGCCGCTGCTGGGCCTCATGGCGTTGCTGGCCCTGGCGGGGGCGGCGGCGGCCTCGGTGCCGAGCCTGCGCCGCTGGGGCCGCGACCTGCTGAGCTGGGGCGGTTTCTCCGTCGCGGCGCTGGCGCTGACCTGGGGGCTGGTGCGGCTGGAGGAGATCGTCTTCGGCCGGCCGAGGCCGCTGGTGGTGGACCAGGGCGTGCCGGCGCAGTTCGACTTCCTGAACCTCTCGCCCGACTTCGCCTCGATGCCCGCAGCGGCCGCCGCCGCCTGCTTCGCCGCCGCCTGCCTGCTGGGCATCCGCTGGCCCCGGCCGGCGCCGCTCTTCTACCTCGCGGCACTGCCGCCGGCGCTGGCACCTGTCATGCTGGGCCAGCACTGGCCGTCGGACGCGCTGGCCGGCGGCGCGCTGGGCGTGGCCACCGTGCTGATCCTGCGCCTCTGCCTGGTGGAGGGCGTGGCCCGGATGGACGCGCGCGCGGCCGGAAACGATTGACCGAAAGGACCCTGGGAATGAGCGGCTTCGTGAAGATCGTCGAGATGGGCCCGCGCGACGGGCTGCAGAACGAGAAGGCCCAGGTGCCGACCGAGGTGAAGGTCGAGCTGGTCGACCGCCTCTCCGCCACCGGCCTCAAGGCCGTCGAGGCCGGCGCCTTCGTCTCGCCCAAATGGGTCCCGCAGATGGCGGACACGGCGGAGGTGCTGGCCCGCATCACCCGCAGGCCCGGCGTCGCCTATCCCGTGCTGGTGCCGAACGAGAAGGGGTTGGAGCAGGCGCTGGCGTCCGGCGTGGAGGAGATCGCCGTTTTCGGCGCCGCCTCGGAAAGCTTCTCGCGCAAGAACATCAACTGCTCGATATCCGAGAGCCTGGAGCGCTTCGCCCCCGTCTGCGCCACCGCGACCGCCAAGGGTCTCAAGGTGCGCGGCTACGTCTCCTGCGTGCTGGGCTGTCCCTATGAGGGGGCCGTTGACCCCGGCCGGGTGGCGGAGGTGGCGGCCAAGCTGATCGATCTCGGCTGCTACGAGGTCAGCCTGGGCGACACGATCGGCGTCGGCACGCCGGCCAAGGCCAAGGCCATGTTCCGCCGGGTGGCGGTGACCGTGCCGGCCGGCCGGCTGGCGCTGCACTTCCACGACACCTACGGCCAAGCGGTCGCCAACATCCTGGCCTGCCTGGAAATGGGTGCCTCGGTGGTGGACAGCTCGGTCGCCGGGCTGGGCGGCTGCCCCTATGCCAAGGGTGCCAGCGGAAACGTCGCCACCGAGGACGTGCTGTACCTGCTGCAGGGGCTGGGTGTGGAGACGGGCGTCGATCTGGACGAAATGTCCCGCATCGGCGAGTGGATCTCGGCGACGCTCGACCGCCCGACCGGCAGCAAGGTGGGCCGCGCCTTGGCAGCAAAGCGCGCGGCCTGACCTTCAGGCTGGTGGCGCGCCCGGTGGAAAAGGCATAATCCTTTCTCGCGCGCGTATCTCCATACGGGAGCTTCAGGCTTGAGCCGGTCCATCGAGGGCGTCAGCAACTGGATGCATATGTTCCGCTGGATCGTGAAGCTGATCCGGGACGAATACGGCGTCGACGAGAAGATCCTGACCCGCACGGCGGTGCTGGAAACCGATTGCGGCCTCTCCATCGACCAGGTGGAGGAGGTGCTGGACATCATCGCCGAGAGCTTCGCCGTCAGCTTCCCCGGCGGCACGCTGGACGAGGTGCTGAAGCTCGAGGAGCTCTGCATGCTCGCCGCCTGGCTGAAGGGGCTGTTCAAGAAGCCGGAATTCATTTCCGCCGGCTTCGAGGCAAAGTGCCGCGCGGCCAATGCCGGCGCCGGGGCCTGAGGCCGCGGGCGTGAATTTGCCCCTGGACGGGGGCGGGCGGCTCGGCTAGCGCTCCGGTCCGTCAACCGTCATTCCTGGATCAGAGATCATGCCCCTGCACATGCTCCGCCTCGCCGTCGGCGCGGAAAGCCTGGACAGCATGCGCCGCTGGTGCGCCGAGGAGGGGGAGATCTGGCGCGGCCAGCGCGTCATCGGCACCCATACCAAGCGCATGCCGACCCGGACCGAGGAACTGCTGGACGGCGGCTCCCTCTACTGGATCGTGAAGGGTGTGCTCTGCGTCCGGGCGCCCTTCGTCGGTTTCGAGACGGTGCGCTACGGCGAGGACGAGTATTGCCGCATGCTGCTCTCGACCGAGCTGGTCGAGACCGTGCCGCAGCCCAAGCGCCCCTTCCAGGGATGGCGCTATCTCCGCCCGGAGGACGCGCCGGCCGATCTCGGCGCTGGCGGGGGAGGCGACGAGCTGCCACCGCATCTGGCGGCCGAGCTGCGGTCCCTCGGCATCCTCAGATGAGCGGGGGAGGGGCGCCGGCAAAACCGGCGATTCGGAAAAAATCGAACCCCCATTCATTTTCCCCTTGAGCTGGGTCGGTTGGAGGCGTAGATAACCGCTCCCGCCGACGGGGACCCCTCGGGGAGCTGGCGGCGGGAAGGGGGAGAGGGGCCGCAAGGCCTTGATCCGCCGAGGTTCTTTGCGGGGGTTCGCCCCCGGTTATCG
>DASPNP010000070.1:0-29559 GCA_035626475.1 Azospirillaceae bacterium | reverse complement strand
AGGGGTCGGCGGGCGCAAGCCCGACGTTCTCTACCTTCATTGCAAGATCAGCCGTTGAGAACGCCCGCCTGCGGCGGCCGACCCCTCATCCTCCCCAAGCAGGCTTGGGGCCCCATCCTTCTCCCGCAAGGGGAGAAGGATTTGGAGGTCATCACCCCGCCGCCGGCGGCCAGAGCGTCGCCTCGGCCAGCGCGTCGACGAACTGGGAGGTGAAGATGTCCAGCACCACCAGCCCGGCGGCGGCGAGGCGGCCGACCTCGAGCGAGCGGCGGGCGGCGAGGCCCTGGAAGAAGAGCGACCAGAGCGACACGACGATCCCGATGAACTGCGCCGCCGGGATCGGCACCGCCTGGACCTGGGTCAGCAGCAGCAGCGGCACGCCGATGCCGACCTGCACCGCTCCCACCCAGTTCATGGTCGCCATGAAGCGGGCGAAGTGCTGGGTGCCGAGGGTCAGGCGCAGCAGCGATTCCACGATCAGCAGATAGCCGACGACGCTGATCACCACCGCCAGCGCCCGCAGCGCGATCACGCCCAGCATCGTCCCCTCGGCGATGCGTGGCCAGTCGGCGATCAGGATCAGCACCATCTGACCCGGCACGATGACGGCCAGCGCCCACAGGCTCGCCCAGGCCGACCGGGCGTCGCGGCCGATATAGTCGATGCCCGACCCGTCCATCCGGGCCATGCGCAGGGCGCCGTACAGGCCGTAGAGGGCGTCGCGCATCAGGCGGCCCAGCGGGCGAGCACCCGCGCATAGATCTCGGTCAGGTCGACCAAATCCTGGACGGCCATGTTCTCGTCCACCTTGTGCATGCTGGCGCCGACGCCGCCGAACTCAACGACCGGGCAGAAATCCTTGATGAAGCGCGCGTCCGACGTGCCGCCCGAGGTGGACAGCTCCGGGTCGCGCCCGGTCACCGCCCGCACCTCCTCCGCCACCATCGTGCTGAGCGGCCCGGGAGGCGTCAGGAAGCTGGTGCCGCTGACATGCACCCCCAGCTCCCAGGCGCCGCCGACCTCGTCCAGCACCCGGCGCACCTGGGCCTCCAGGCTGGCGGGCGTGTGCATGTCGTTGAAGCGGACGTTGAACGTCGCCGTGCCCCGGGCCGGGATGACGTTGGTGGCGGGGTTGCCGACGTCGATGGTGCTGATCTGCAGGGTCGAGGGCTGGAAATGGTCGTTGCCCTGGTCCAGCGGCGTCGAGGCGAGCCGGTCCAGCGCCCGGCACAGGCGCGGCAGCGGGTTGTCGGCCAGGTGCGGATAGGCGACGTGGCCCTGCGCGCCCAACGCCGTGACCGTGAAGGTCACGCTGCCGCGCCGGCCGATCTTCATCATGTCGCCCAGCGCCTGCGGGTTGGTCGGCTCGCCGACGATGCAGGCATCCAGGGTCTCGCCCCGCTCCTTGAGCCAGCCCAGCACCTTGCGGGTGCCGTTGATGCTGGGCCCCTCCTCGTCACCGGTGATGAGCAGGCTGACGGAACCCTTGAGGTCGCCGGCATCCAGCCGCCGCGACACGGCGGCCGTGAAGGCGGCGATGGCCCCCTTCATGTCCGAGGCGCCGCGGCCATAGAGCCGGCCGTTGATGATTTCGCCTCCGAAAGGATCGACCGTCCAGGCTGCGCGGTCGCCCACCGGAACGACGTCGGTATGGCCGGCGAAGCAGAGGTTCGGGCCGTCGTTGCGAAGCCGGGCGTACAGGTTCTCCACCGGTGCCGTCCCCGGCTCCTCGAAACGCAGCCGGTGGCACTCGAAGCCCATCGCGCCCAGCGCCCGCTCCAGCACGCCGAGCGCGCCGGCATCCTCCGGCGTGACGCTGGGGCAGCGGATGAGAGCTTGAGCCAGCGCGATGGGGTCGATGGCGGCCATCAATCCCTCAACAGCTCGTTGATGCCGGTCTTGGCGCGGGTCTTCTCGTCCACGCGCTTGATGATGACGGCGCAGTAGAGGCTGGGGCCGGGGCTGCCGTCCGGCAGGGGCTTGCCCGGCAGGCTGCCCGGCACCACCACCGAATAGGCCGGCACGCGGCCCATGAAGACCTCGCCCGTGGCGCGGTCGACGATCTTGGTCGAGGCGCCGATGAAGACGCCCATGGAGAGCACCGAGCCCTCTTCCACCACGACGCCCTCGACCACCTCGGAGCGGGCGCCGATGAAGCAATTGTCCTCGATGATGACCGGGCCGGCCTGCAGCGGCTCCAGCACGCCGCCGATGCCGACGCCGCCCGAGAGATGCACGTTGGCACCGATCTGGGCGCAGCTGCCCACCGTCGCCCAGGTGTCCACCATGGTGTTGCGGCCGACATGGGCGCCCAGATTGACGAAGCTGGGCATCAGCACCACGCCCGGCGCGATGTAGGCGCTGCGGCGCACGATGGCGCCCGGCACCGCGCGGAATCCCGCCTGGCGCAGCTTGGCCTCGTCCCAGCCCGCCGTCTTCAGCGGCACCTTGTCGAACCAGTGGGAGCCGCCCGGGCCCGGCACCGGCGTCATGTCGTTCAGGCGGAAGGACAGCAGCACCGCCTTCTTCAGCCACTGGTTCACCCGCCAAGCCCCGTCCACCTTCTCCGCCACGCGGAAGGTGCCGGAATCGAGCCCGGCCAGCGCCTGCTCCACCGCCTCGCGGACGGGGCCTGACGTGGCGGTGTTGACGGCGTCGCGCCCGTCCCAGGCGCTCTCGATGATGGTCTGCAGGTCGGTGGTCATGGGGCTGCTTCGGATGTCGAGCGGGCCGACATGGCCCGGGGCGCAGGGACAATGGGCAGGGGCCAAGTCCCTGTCAACAGAACGGGGGGAGAGATCGAAGCCGTAGGTCGCATGGAGCGGAGCGCAATGCGACATCCCCGGCCGGAGCAATGTCGCATTGCGCCTGCGGCTCCATGCGACCTACGGCGGTGCGGTAAGATCTCTATGCCCCCGCCGGCGACAGCAGCGCCTCGCGGAAGCGGCGGCTGGCCGGGACCTCGGTGCCGTCACGTAAGCACAGCACCATGTCGCCCGAGGGCTTGCTGTCGATGCGGGCGATGGCGCCGCGGTTGACGGCGAAGGAGCGGTGGACGCGGACGAAGCGCCCGGCCGGCAGCTCCGCCAGCAGGTCCGCCAGCGGCCGGCGCACCAGATGCACCGCCCCCTGCGCCGAGACCTCGACATAGTTGCCGGCGGCCTTAAGCCAGAGGATTTCGTCAGGGGCGAGATAGAGCCGGCGCGAGCCGATGCGCAGCTCCACCGGCCCGCCGTCCAGCGGCTGGACACCGGCCGGCGCTTCCGCATCGGCCGTCGCCGCCCTGTGCCCCAGCCCCGCCAGCAGCCGGGCGACGGACAGCACCAGCACGATGGCGGCATAGGTGGGCAGATCCTTGCGGAACTCGTACAGCAGCTCGCGGGCCGGATCGCCGAAATCGTAACCGTCGCCGGCCAGCGCGTAGATCGCGTGGCGCAGCGCCACCATGGTCCCGACATGGACCGCGAAGTAGAACAGGCAGCCCAGCGCGTGCAGGCCCAGGAAGGCCGGGAGGGTCGTGCCCGCCGCCATCGTCCGGCGGTGCAGCGCCATCAGGACGGGGATGGTCAGCAGGCTGCCGGTGGCGCTGGTATATTCCCAGACGAAAGGCTTCCAGGCTGCCAGGTCCCGCCCCGCCCGCTCCGCCTCGGTCAGTTCGGAAAAGGCGGTCACCGTCGTCGGCACCAGGAAGAAGGCCACCCAGAACAGGCCCCAGGCCAGCCGCGGTCGGGTCATGGCCCAGTCCCGCAAGCGCCCCGCCGCCCCTTCCGTCACCGCCGCACCGCTCGTCACCACACGCCCACCGCTCGTCCCAGGCCGCCGAGGAGGGCGTCGCCGCCCGTCCCGGATGATCCGCCGCCCGCGTCCCGCCGCTGGCGGTCGCGACCGTCCGGCGCCAGCCTCCGGCCATCGAACCCATCGGGCACGGAGACTATCATGACGGCCATCGCCAAGGGCAGCACCGGCGAGCGCTTGTGGTTCCTGGACTGGGTACGGGTCGGGGCCTTCGGGCTGCTGATCCTCTACCATGTCGGCATGTACCATTGGGAAGGCGAGGCCTGGCACGTCAAGGCACGCCATCAGACGGAGCTGCTCGACTACACCCAGGCGCTGCTCTACCCCTGGCGGCTCAGCCTGCTGTTCTTCATCGCCGGGGTCGCCAGCCGCTTCATGCTGGACCGCATGGGCGGAAGCGCCTTCGCCGGCTCGCGCCTTTCGCGTCTGGGCATTCCGCTGATCTTCGGCATGGTCGTGGTCTGCGCGCCGCAGGCCTATGTCGAGGGGCTGTACAAGGGCGCGCTGGAGCCGGGCTGGTGGGCGTTCTGGGGCCGCTATCTCGGCTTCGACCCGACGCTGGAGCAGCATTTCACCTGGAACCATCTCTGGTTCGTGGTCTATCTGCTGGTCTATTCGCTGGTTCTGGCGGCGCTCGCTTCCCCGCTGACAAGGGCGGCCCACGCGCTGGACCGCTCGGGCCTGTTCGCGCGGCCACTGCCGATGGTGCTGCTGCCGGCCCTGGCGGTCGGCGCCGCCTACGCGGCACTGCGGTCGCACTTTCCCAGCACCCATGCGCTGGTCGATGACTGGACCAACCATGCCAGCTACGCCTCCATGGTGCTGCTGGGCTACCTGCTCGCCCGCAACCAGGGCTTCTGGGCGGCGGCGGAGCGCGTGCGCTGGGGGACGGCGGCAATCTTCCTCCTGGTCTATCTGGCGTTCCTGGGGCTGGACTGGATGCCCGACGACATGCGGCAGCAGTGGCGCCCGGTGATCCGCGTGGTCTTCAAGCTGCAGGCCTGGTGCGCCATCCTGGCGATCCTGGGCTTCGCCCGCCGCCACCTGAACCGCCCGCACCCGGCCGTGGCCTATCTGAACGAGGCGGTCTTCCCCTACTACATCGTCCACCAGACCATCATCGTGGTGCTGGGCTGGTGGTTCCTGTCGCGGGATTTCCACCCGCTGGTCGAATGGCTGGCCCTGGTGGCGCTGACGGCCGCCGGCTGCGCCCTGACCTTCGTGCTGGCCCGCCGGTCGGGACCCCTGCGCCCGCTGTTCGGGCTAAGGGCGGAGCGGCCCGCCGCCAGGGGCCTGGCGGCCGGGCATTCCTGATCCGGAGTGTCCGCATCCGGACGGTTCGACTGTCCGCCTGCGGACACTGCCCGGAGCGGGCGGTGGCGCCCTCCCCGCCGAACCCTGGTGCCGCCTCGGGCGGGAGCTCTGGCACCGGGATTGCTGGCGGTAGGCGCCACCCTCGACCCCGTTTCCCGAGAGCCCGATGCCGCGCCCCGCCCTCCTCGCCGCCGTCCTGACCGCCGGCCTTCTGTCCGGTACCGTCCAGGCGTCGCCCGCGTCCGACTTCTACGCCGCCTTCGAGGAGGCGCTGCTCGGGCACTATGTCTCGCTGCACGGCGCCGATCCGGTGGCGGTCGCCCGCACCCACCGGGAGAAGCTGGCGGAGGCCTGCCGGGCCGGCCCCGGCGACTGCCCCGTCGAGACCGCCGTCACGGCCGTGCGCGCGGCGGTGAAGGATTTGAACGACGCGCATGTCCGGCTGGACGCGCCGCGTGCGGGCGCACGGCCGCTGGCCAATCCCGGCGCCCCGGGCAACGTTCCGCCAGGCTACGGCTGGGCCCTGGCGCATCGCCAGGGCGCCGGGCTGCATGTGCTGGCGGCGGTCAATCCGGGGGGGCCCGCCGCCCGCGCCGGGCTGGCCCGCGGCGACATCCTCCGGGCGGTGGACGGCAACCCGGACGTCGCCGCCGCCCTCGACCGGCTGCGCGCGGCGGACGGCCCCGTCACGGTGGAGGTCGAGCGGGCCGGCCGGCGGATCGCCGCCACCGTCGCGCCGGCCCCCGGCGAGGGCGCGCCGCGCCCGACGCTCGCCTGGGCCGGGAGGACGGCGGTCATCCACCTGCCCTCCTGCATGAATGTGGAGGCCGGCGGCCAGTTCCGCGACGCGGTGGCGGAAGCCGCCGCCAAAGGCGCCGCGGCCATCGTCATGGATCTCCGGGACAACAGGGGCGGCGGCTTCGCCTGCGCCATCGCCGCCGGCGCCTTCATCGACTACGACATCGTCATGACCGCTAAGGACGGCGCCACCCGCACGCTGCGCGTCCGCCGCGACCATTCGTCCATGGAGGCGGACGGCGAGGTGGAGACGGTGCCGGCCGGCAACCCGGTGCGCTGGGACGGGCCGGCGGCGGTGCTGGTCAACGGCCTCACCGCGTCGGCCGCCGAGGCCGCCGCCATCGAGATGAAGCTGACGGGCCGCGCCCGGGTCTATGGCGAGACGACGCGCGGCGTCGGCAACAACACGGTCCGCCCCTTCCCGCTGCCGGGCGGCCATACGCTGTTCCTGAGCGTCACCCGCCACGCCACGCCGGAGGGCGTGCCGCTGCCGCCGTCGGCCCAGCCCGACCTGCCGGTGACGGACGACCCGGTCGCCGGCGCCGCCGGCCGGGATGCGGTGCTGGAGGCCGCGCTGGAGGGCCTCGGCCGGTCCTGAGGACCCTTACCGGACCTGCCGGGCGAGATCGGACAGCCAGCCCACCAGATCATCGACGATGTGGTGGATGTGCTCGCCGGTCCCGACCCCGCCGCCGTCGGGGCGCGACCAGTCGGCCTCGCTGCGGACCCAGACCGTCCGCATCCCCAGCGCCGCCGCCGGTACCAGGTTGCGGGCGATGTCCTCGACCATCACGGCGCGGGCGGGATCGAGCTTCTCCTGCGCCACCAGCTGGGCGTAGGGGCGCGGGTCGGGCTTCGGAACGTAGCCGGCCTCGATGATGCCGAAGATGGCGTCGATGCGCTCCAGCACGCCCAGGCGGGCCAGGATGTTCTCGGCATGCCGGCGCGAGCCGTTGGTGTAGACGATCTTGCGGCCCGGCAGGGTCGCCAGTGCCCGCCCCAGCTCCGGCGAGGGCGGCACCGGCGTCACGTCGATGTCGTGGACATAGTCCAGGAACGGCACCGGGTCGATGTCGTGCTCGGTCATCAGCCCGCGCAGCGTGGTGCCGTAGTCGCGGAAATAACGCTTCTGCACCGCCCGCGCCTCGTCGAAGGGCAGGCCGGATTGCTCGGCGATGAACTCGGTGATGCGCCGGTCCACCTGGGCGAACAGGTTGCAGCTCGCCGGATAGAGCGTGTTGTCCAGGTCGAAGATCCAGGCGTCGATGCCGTGCGGATCGAGGGCGGGGCGGTCGGCGGGGCCCGGCAGGGCGGCGTTCGTCGTCATGGCCGGGACAATGGCCCTAAGGTCATGTCCAGGCAAGGGCGGTTGCCGGGACACGGCCGATTGAGCTACTTCTTAGGACTTCATGAGCGACCTCCCCACCCTCGCGCCGGCGGCGCCTTCCGCCCCCGTTCCGGTTCCGCCGGAAGCCGCCGCCCCCGGTGTCTCCGCGGTGATGGCGGGCTGGCCCGGCCCGGCGCTGCGCGCCTCGGCCGACGGTGCCGTGGCCGCCGCCAACCCGGCCGCCCGGGCGCTGCTGGAGCGCGGCGGCGACTGGACCGGGATGCTGGCGCGCTGGCTGGCGGCCGGCGGCCCCGCCTCCTCCCCCACCGTCTCGGTGCCGCTGGGGACCGAGGTCAACGCCCCCGTCGTGGAATGGACCGCCACCACCCTGCCCGGCGGCGAGGTGCTGCTGCTGGGCCGCGACGTCACGCTGGAGCGGCGCCTGCGCCAGGCGCTGACCGAGTCGCGCCAGCGCTACAAGGATCTGGTGGAGGTCTCCAACGACTTCGCCTGGGAGACGGGGCCGGACGGGCGCTTCGTCTTCGTCTCGCCGCACGGCGCCATCGGCTACATGGCGGACGACCTGGTGGGCCGCGCGCCCCGCGACCTGGTGCTGCCCGAGTTCGACGATGGCGAGCCGCTGCCCTTCGAGGCGGTGCGCGCGGTGGAACGGGCGGAGATCTGGCTGCGCGCCGCCGACGGCCGTCCGGCCTGCCTGGTTTCCTCGGCCCTGCCGCTGGTGGGGCCGGCCGGCGAGTGGCTGGGCGCCCGGGGCTCCTGCCGCGACATCACCGACGCCCGGCTGCGCGGCATGGAGCTGGCGCAGGTGCGGCTGCGCGAGAAGTATCTGGGCTTCATCGTCTCCTCGACCCGCGACGACGTCGACCCGTCCAAGACGCTGGAGATCGCCGCCGGCGTGGCGGTGAACGCCACCGGCGCGCTGGGCTCCACCCTCTTCGCCCAGGTCGGCGACGGCTTCGCGGTCGCCGCCGGTCAGGAGCAGGCACCGGACGCCGTGGCCGCCCTTCGCGGCGACCTGCTGGCCCGCGCCGCCGGGTCCGAGACGCCGGTGTCGGAGCGCGCCGACGGCTGGATGCTGCTGGCCGGGCGCACGCTGTTCCGGCACGAGGTCAACGGCGCCGTGCTGGTCTGGCGCGAGGCGGCGGAGGGGGCCGGCGACTGGTCTGAGGACGACGTCTCCATGGTCCGCGCCATCGCCGACCATGTCGGCGTCGCGGTGGCCCAGGCCCGCTACCAGGAGCGGCTGAAGACCCTGTCGGAGCGCGACGGCCTGACCGGCCTCTACAACCGCCGCACCTTCATGGATCTGCTGGAGCAGCGGCTGGGCCGCAAGACCGGCGGCAACTCGGCCCTGCTCTATTTCGACCTGGACAATTTCAAGGCCGTGAACGATCTGCGCGGCCACACGGCGGGCGACGACGTGCTGCGCGCGGTCGGCCAGCTGCTGCAGCGCATCGCCCGCCCCGCCGACCTGGCGGGCCGGCTGGGCGGCGACGAGTTCTCGCTGTGGATCGAGCGCGTGGACGAGACCCAGGCGCTGGGCGTGGCCGACCGGCTGCTGCGCGAGGCGGCGGAGTTCCTGCGCCCGCTCTCGGCCTCGCCCGACAAGCCGCTGGGCGTGTCGATCGGCGTCGCCGTGCATCTCGGCGGGACCGAGGAGCGCGGCCAGGGGCTGGTTGATCGCGGCGACCATGCGATGTACGCGGCCAAGCGCCTGGGCAAGGGCCACCGCTTCCTGGCGCCGCCCGCTGGCCGGGATGAGGGGGCGGCATGAGCGACGCGACCGAGGATCTGGACTACGACACCGCCAAGCGCCTGGCCGCCAGCACCGACGCCGAGGACCGCCGCCGCGTCGCCGCCCGCGCCGAGACGCGGCCGGAGCTGCTCTATTTCCTGGCATCCGACCGCAGCGTCGAGGTCCGGCGCGAGATCGCGCGCAATTCGGCCACCCCGCGCCAGGCCGACCTGGTGCTCTCCACCGACCCGGACGAGGGTGTGCGGGGCGGGCTGGCGGCGAAGATCGCGGCGCTGGTGCCGACCATGCCGGCCGACAAGGTCGGCCAGCTCGAGCGCATGACGCTGGACATCCTGGAGACGCTGGCGCGCGACCAGACGGTGGCGGTGCGCCAGGTCCTGGCGGAGAGCCTGAAGGACGTTCCGAACGCGCCCGCCGAGGTGATGCAGGAGCTGGCGCGCGACCTGGAGATGTCGGTCGCCGGCCCGGTGCTGCGCCACTCCCCCGTCCTGACCGACGAGGATCTGCTGGCGATCATCGCCGGCAGCCCGCTGGACGACAAGCTGGTCGCCATCTCCGAGCGCGCCGGGCTTGGCCACGCCGTCTCCGACGCCATCGTGCGCACCGAGAGCGAGGCAGCGGTGGCGAGCCTGCTGTCCAACGCCAGCGCCCAGATCCGCGAGGAGACGCTGGACCGGATCGTCGAGCTGGCGCCGCGCTTCGAGCCCTGGCACGGGCCCCTGGTGCGCCGCCCCGCCCTGCCGCCCAAGGCCGCCGAGCGCATCGCCGGCTTCGTCGCCGACAATCTGGTGAAGGTGCTGCAGAGCCGAACCGACCTGCCCTACGAGACGCGCGAGGCCGTCGCCCGCGCCGTGCGCCAGCGCCTGGCCGCCCCCCGCAGTTCAGGCGGGGCCGGCGGCGACGCGCTGGTGGAGGAGCAGCCCAAGGAGCGCCCGGCCGACCGCGCCCGCAAGCTGCACAAGGACGGCAAGCTGGACGAGGAGAGCCTCTCCTCGGCGCTCGGCTCCGGCGACCGCGGCTTCGTGCTGGTGGGGCTGGGGCTGCTGTCCGGCATCCCCTTCCCCACGGTCGAGAAGATCGTCGGCGGGCAGAGCGCGCGCGGCGTCACGGCACTCTGCTGGAAGGCCGGCGTCTCCATGCGCTTCGCCCGCCAGGTGCAGCTGAAGCTGGCCCAGATCCCGCCCGCCTCGGTGCTGAACGCCAAGAACGGCACCGACTACCCCATGACCCCGGCCGAGCTGAAATGGCAGCTGGAGTTCTTCGGGGTGAAGGTCTGAGCTGAGGCCAGGGGTCAAACCGCCATCAGCCCCAATCTTAACCGTCACCCCGGCGCAAGCCGGGGCCCAGGGGTTGCAGCGGGATACGGCAGATGCGGCGCTCCCCACATCTCCGCTCGAGAGCCGGCGGGGAGAAGCGGCATGCTTCATTGAGGTCGCATTGCTGAAACCCCTGGGTCCCGGCCTGCGCCGGGATGACGGGTGGTGGGTGGGACGGCGTCAAAACCCTCCCCCACCCTTATTCCGCTAAGCCTTCGCCCCCGCGAACTTCACCGGGTTGGCGGTCGGGTCCAGCGGCCAGCGCGGGCGCGGCGCGAAGTCCAGACCGTCGGTCAGGCCGAGCTGCAGCCGCTCCAGCCCGGCCCAGGCGATCATGGCGGCGTTGTCGGTGCACAGCCCCAGCGGTGGGGCGACGAAGGCGAGGCCGCGCTTGGCCGCCAGGGTCGAGAGCCGGGCGCGCAGGTACTTGTTGGCCGCCACGCCCCCGGCCACCACCAGCGACTTCCCCTCCGGATGGCTCTCGCGGAACAGCTTGATGGCCCGGGATACCCGGTCCTCCAGCGAGGACGCCACCGCCCGGTGGAAGGATGCCGCCAGGTCGGCGACGTCGGCCTCCGACGGCGTGCCCAGCGTCTCCACATGGCGCCGCACGGCCGTTTTCAGGCCGGAGAAGCTGAAGTCGCAGCCCGGCCGGCCCTTCATCGGCGCCGGCAGGTCGAAGCGACCGGGGTCGGTCGCCCGCTCCGCCGCCTTCTCCATCAGCGGCCCGCCGGGATAGCCCAGGCCGAGCAGCTTGGCCGCCTTGTCGAAGGCCTCGCCCACCGCGTCGTCGATGGTGGTGCCGAGGCGGCGGTACCGGCCCACCCCCTCCACCGCCAGCAGCTGGCAATGGCCGCCGGAGACCAGCAGCAGCAGGTAGGGGAACTCCACCCCGTCGGTCAGGCGCGCGGTCAGCGCGTGCCCCTCCAGATGGTTCACCGCCAGGAAGGGCAGGCCGCGCGCCGCCGCCATGGCCTTGGCCGTCATGACGCCGACGATGACGCCGCCGATCAGCCCCGGCCCGCCGGTGGCGGCGATGGCGTCGATGCGGTCGAGCCCGACGCCTGAGTCGTCCAGCGCCCGGCGCACGAGCCCGTCCAGATGCTGCAGATGGGCGCGTGCCGCCACCTCCGGCACGACGCCGCCATAGGGGCGGTGCTCGTCCAGCTGCGACAGCACGACGTTGGCGAGGATTTGGCGGTCCCCGGTGACGATGGCGGCGGCGGTCTCGTCGCAGCTCGTCTCGATGCCCAGTACGATCATGGCGGGGAAGCTAAGGTTTCCCGGGCCTAACCTCAAGGCGCGCTTCCCCTTGCCGCCATTCGCGGATAGACAGGGAGCCATGAGCGCATCGCTGAAGATCGGCACGCGCGGCAGCCCCCTGGCGCTGGCGCAGGCCCATGAGACCCGCGACCGTCTGGCCGCGGCGTTTCCCGAGCTGGCCGCCGACGGCGCGGTCGAGATCATCACCTACAAGACCACGGGCGACCGGATCCTGGACCGCACATTGGCGGCGGCGGGCGGCAAGGGCCTGTTCACCAAGGAGATCGAGGAGGCGCTGGCCGCCGGCGAGGTCGACCTGGCTGTTCATTCCATGAAGGACGTGCCGACGACCCTGCCCGACGGGCTGGTCATCGACTGCTACCTGCCGCGCGAGGATCCGCGCGACGCCTTCTTCAGCCGCTCCGGCGCCGATCTGGACGGGCTGCCGGCCGGGTCGGTCGTCGGCACCGCCTCGCTGCGGCGCCAGGCCCAGGTGCTGATGCGCCGGCCGGACCTGACCGTCATCCCCTTCCGCGGCAACGTCCAGAGCCGCCTGCGCAAGCTGGAGGCGGGCGAGGTCGACGCCACGCTGCTGGCGCTGGCGGGCCTGCGCCGCCTGGGCCTGACCGACCGGCTGACCGCCGTGATCGAGACGGACGTGATGCTGCCGGCCGTGGCCCAGGGCGCCATCGGCATCGAGAGCCGGGCGGACGATTCCCGCACCAACCGCTACCTCGCCGCCCTGAACTGCGCCGAGACCCGCACGCGGGTGACGGCCGAGCGCGGCGTGCTGGCGGCGCTGGACGGCTCCTGCCGCACCCCCATCGCCGCGCTGGCCCGCTTCACCGGCGAGGGCCGGCTGCACATGGCGGCGCTGGTCATCCGCAACGACGGCAGCGAGTGGTTCCGCGACGAGGGCGAGTTCGACGCCGGGGACGCCGAGACCTTCGGCCGAGCGTTGGGCGAGCGCCTGAAGGCGCGCCTGCCCGCGGATTTCTTCGGCCCGCCGCCGGGGGCCTTCGCGATCTGAGGGGGCCGCACCCTTATCCTTCTCCCCTTGCGGGAGAAGGATGGGACCCGCCGCGAAGCGGTGGGAGGATGAGGGGTGGACCGGCGCAGCCGGGCCTACTCGACGCGTGATCTTGGGACAGCGGGTGAGAACGTCGGGCTGCGCCCGCCGACCCCTCACCCTCCCATTGCTCTCGCAATGGGTCCCATCCCTCTCCCTCAAGGGGAGAGGGATATGAAGGCCACGGCCGCTCCCCGCCTCCGCGGGGATGACGGTTGAGAAAGCGGAGAGGGAGAGCCGATCCCCCATGCCCACCGTCCTGATCACCCGGCCGGAGCCCGAGGCCTCCGCCACCGCCGCGCGGGTGGCGGCGCTGGGGCATGTGCCGCTGGTCGATCCGATGCTGGCGATCCGGCCGCTCGACGGGCCGCCGCTCGACCTGTCGGGCGTCCAGGCCCTGGTCTGCACCAGCGTCAACGGCGTACGCGCGCTCGCCGCCCGCACGGCCGAGCGTACGCCGCCGCTGTACGCGGTGGGCGCGCGCACCGCATCGGAAGCGCGGGCGGTGGGCTTTTGGGATGTGATCGATGCGGACGGCGACGTGGGGGCGCTGGCGGCGCTGCTGGCCGGGCGCGTCGATCCGGCCAGGGGCGCGCTGCTGCACGCGGCCGGCGCCGAGATTGCGGGCGATCTCGCCGGCGCGCTCGCCCCGCACGGCATCGCCCTGCGCCGGGAGGTGCTGTACGAGGCGGTGACGGCTGACGCGCTGATGCCGGAGACGGCGCGCGCGCTGGACATGGGCGGGCTCTCCTTCGTCCTGCTTTTTTCTCCCCGTACGGCGCGTACGTTCGCTAGACTGACAGGGTTAATCCGCCCCGAAGGGTGCCTCTCCGCCGTCACCGCCCTGTGCCTCAGCGACCGGGTGGCCGAGGCGGCGGGCGCCGGCTGGGCGGGCGTACGCGTCGCGCGCCGGCCCGACCAGGAGAGCCTGCTGGACCTCCTGCCGCGCTGAGCGGTCACCTGGAGAGTTGGCATGGATCTGCCCGAGGACGGCAAGGGGGCGACCACGGACTCCGCCCGCATGGCGGAGACGATCGTCGAGCGCTTCGGCGGCATCCGCCCGATGGCGGCGAAGCTGGGCGTGCCCGTCACCACGGTGCAGGGCTGGAAGAAGCGCGGCCACATTCCCGCCTCGCGCCGCGCCGAACTGCTGGCGGCTTCGCTGACCCACGGCATTCCCCTGACCGGGGCCGAGCTGGACCTCGCCGCATCCGGCGGCCCGGCGGTCGAGCCGGCGGAGGAAACGCCTGTCGCCGAGACGCCGGTCATCGGCGCCATCCCGGAGGTCGAGCCGGCCGTCGCCCTGCCGCCGACGGCCCCCGCCCAGCCCGAACCGGCGCCAGAGCCCCGCCGCGATCCGCCGCGTACCGAGATCCCCCGCGCCGAACCGCCCCGGCCGCAGCCCGCCGCCCCGTCCCCCGCGAAGCCGGCCGCAGCAATCCCCGTCAAGCCCGCCAGGGGCGGCCGGGGCATCGCGGCGCTGGCGCTGCTGCTGGCCCTGGGCGGCGCCGGCATGGGGGCGCTGGCGTTGCAGCGCTCCGGCGGCATCATCCCGGCCTTCCGCGATCTGGCGGGTGGCAGCCTCTCAGACCCGCGCATGGACGAGATCGACGCGCTGCGCCGGCAGGTGGTCGAGCTGGCGGCCCGCCCCGCCGGCGACCCGGGCGTCACCGCCGAGATCGAGCGGCTGTCGCGCGAGGTGGCGGCCCTGCGCGCCGGCCCGTCGCCGACCGTCACCGTGGTGCCGCGCACCGAGATACCGACGGGCGAGCCGTCCGACGGACCCGATGTCGCCGCCCTGACCCAGCGCTTGTCCGCCATGGAGCGGCTGGTGGAGGGCATCGCCGCGCGGGCGCCGGAGACGGGCGCGGCCGATGCGCTGGCGCAGCAGCTGCAGGAGGTGCGCGCCACCGCGCTGGTCACCGCGCAGAATCTGCAGGGCCTCTCCACCCGGGTCGAGCAGCTGCAGGCCTCGGTCGGCGACCTGCTGGCGGAGAGCGGCGGGGCCGAGGGGCTGGCGCTGGTGGTCGCCACCGGCCAGCTGCACACCGCCCTGCTGTCCGGCCGGCCCTTCGCCCGCGAGCTGGACGCCGTACGGGCGCTCGCCACCGACGACCCGGAGTTCGCCGACGCGTTGCGCGACCTGGAGCCGCGCGCGGCCGCCGGGCTGGTCCCGGAACTGGCGCTGAAGGAGCGGTTCGAGAAGCTGGCCGGCGACATGCTGCGGGCCGAGCGCGAGCGCCCCGACGCCGGCTGGGCCGAGCAGGCGCTGGGCCGGCTCTCCGCCCTGGTGACGGTGCGCCGCAGCACCGGCGAGGTCGCCGGCGATGGTGCCGACGCCGTGCTGGCCCGCGCCCAGAACGCGCTGGACGGCGGCAATCTGAAGCTGGCGGTATCCGAGGTGGAGGCGCTGCAGGGGCCGGCGGCTTCCGTGGCCGCGCCCTGGCTGGCCGACGCCCGCGCTCGCGTCGCCGCCGAGACCGCCGCCGGCGCGCTGGCGCAGCGGGCCGTGACCATGCTGTCGGCCGGCGCCCAGGCGCGCGACCTGCCCGCCGATGCCCCGGCCGAGCCGCCGGCCGAGGAACCGGCGCAGGGTGGAGGCACGCCATGAGGCGGGCGGTCCTCTATTTCCTGAAGCTCGGCATCCTGGTCGCCATCGCCGTCTGGATCGCCAACCGGCCGGGCACGGTGCGGCTGGAATGGCAGGGCTATGTGGTGGAGACGCCGCTGGGCGTGGCCGCCCTGGCGCTGCTGGCCCTGCTGGTGAGCGCCGCCTGGCTCTACCGCTTCTGGCGCGCGCTGCTGCACGCCCCCACCGCCCTGGGCCGCTACCGGGGCGAGGGACGGCGGGTGAAGGGCTACCGCGCCCTGACCCAGGGCATGGTGGCCGTGGCCGCCGGCGATGCCCGCACCGCCGAGCGCTGCGCCCGCAAGGCCGAGGAGCTGCTGGATGAGCCGCCGCTGACCCTGCTGCTGTCGGCCCAGGCGGCCCAGCTGGGCGGCGACGAGACCGCCGCCGCCGGCTATTTCGAGGCGATGCTGCAGCGGCCGGAGACGGAGTTCCTGGGCCTGCGCGGCCTGCTGATCCAGGCGCTGAAGCGCGGCGACCTGAAGCGCGGGCTGGAGCTGGCACAGCGCGCCCGGGGGCTTGAGCCCAAGGCCGGCTGGCCGATCGTCACACTGATGGAGCTGGAGGCGCGACAGGGCGCCTTCGCCGCCGCCGAGGACGCGCTGGACCGCGCCCAGTCGGTGAAGGCGCTGGACCCGGAGCTTGCCCGCCGCCACCGCGCCACCCTGCTGACCGAGCGCGCCCGCGCCGCCGGCGAGGCCGGGCGCCTGGAGGAGGCGGTGACGCTGGCGCAGAAGGCGCACGACCTGCTGCCGAGCTTCGTGCCGGCCGCCGTGGAGCTGGCCCGGCACAAGGCCAAGGCCGGCAACGTCAAGGCCGCGCGCAAGGCGTTGGAGCAGGCCTGGCGCGCCAACCACCATCCCGACCTCGCCGACGCCTGGGGCGAGATCGAGGCCGGCACCCACCCGCTCGACCTGGTGAAGCGCTTCGAGGCGCTGGTCGAGATCGATCCGGACAGCACCGAGGCGCAGATGGCGCTGGGCCGCGCCTGCATCCATGCCCGGCTCTGGGGCCAGGCGCGGGCGGCGCTGGAACGGGCGCGCGCCAAGGCGCCGACGCCGCGGCTCTACCTGCTGCTGGCCGAGCTGGAGGAGGCGGAGCACGGCGACGGGCCGGGCGTGCGCCAGTGGCTGGCCAAGATCGCCGGGGCGCCCGCCGACGACACCTGGGTCTGCAGCGAGTGCGGCGGCCCTGCCACCGCCTGGAGCGCCGTCTGCGGCCATTGCCACGCCTTCGACCGGCTGGAATGGCGCACGCCCGGCCTGCCGCCCCTGCCCGCCCCGGCCCCGTTGCCGGCCACGGTTCCGGCGCCCGTCCCGGCGGCGCGGACGCTGTCCCAGGCGCGGCCCGGCGGGTGAGGAGGCGGCGCCCATGCTGCTCCCGCTGATCGGCGGCACCGACGCCCTGCTGCTGGTGCTGCTGGCCCTCATCGTGGACGCGGCGCTGGGCGACAGCCCGCTGTTCGACCGCTTCGTCTTCTCCCCCGGCCGCGCTGCGGCGCGGGCCTCCGCCTGGTTCGACCGGCGGCTGAACCGCATCGACCGCAGCGACGCGGTGCGGCAGGCGCGCGGCACGCTGGTGCTGCTGGCCATGGCGGGCGGCGCCTTCGCCATCGGCTACGCCGCGGCGCTGGCCGGCCGCTCGATGAAGCTGGGCTTCCTGATCGAGCTGCTGCTGGTGGTCCGCTGCCTGTCGGTGCGCTGGCCCTATGCGCGGCTGGAGACGGTGCGCGCCGCGTTGGCGTCGGGCGGAGTGGAGGCGGGGCGCGCCGCCGTGGCGCCGCTCACCGGCCGGCAGCTCTGGAGCCTGGACCAGCACGGCGTGGTGCGGGCGGCGCTGGAGGGCACGGCAAAGGCGCTGAACCAGCGGCTGGTGGCGCCGCTTTTCTGGTACGCGCTGCTGGGGCTGCCGGGACTGCTGACCTGGACGGTGGTGGACGCGCTGGACGCCACGGTCGGCCATCCCGACCCGCGCCACGCCCGTTTCGGCCGCGCCGCCGCGGTCGCCGACGATCTGATGAACTGGCTGCCGGCCCGGCTCACCGCCCTGCTGTTGGCGCTGGCGGCATTGTTCGTGCCGAAGGTCCGGCCGGCCCTGGCCTGGCGGACCGCGGTGCGGGACGCGGCGCTGCATCCGTCGCGCAATACCGGCTGGCCGCTGGCCGCGCTGGCCGGCGCGCTCGATCTGTCGCTGGGCGGCCCGAGGCGCGAGGGCGAGCGGGTGGTGAAGGAGCCCTGGATCGGCCAGGGCCGCGCCCGCGCCCTGACCGGCGATCTGCGCCGTGCCAGGGCGCTCTACGCCGCCGCTTCCATTCTGACGGTGCTGCTGCTGGCCGGCGGGACCGCGTCGGTGCTGGCCCTCACTGCACCGTGAGCGCTCGGGCGGTGCTGGCGCTCACTGTACCGTGAGCGCCTGGGCGAGGCCCTGGGCCTCCGGGCGGTAGAAGGTGCGCTCCAGCAGGATGCCCTTGGGGCTGGTCCGCTGGCCGTAGAAACGGTCGTTCCACTCGCCGCGCGGGGCGATGACCGAGCCCTCGATCGCCATGCCGCCGAACAGGCCGGCGCTCTTGGCATAGACATACATGTCGGCGTCGAGGCCCACGCCGTAGCTGGCGCCGACGCTGGAGCCCAGCTCGCCGATGGCGACGTTGGCGTCGGCGCCCAGCTTCACCTTGCGCTCGATGACGGCGTTCAGGCCGCGCTCGGTCATGATCACCAGCATCATCTGCGAGGACTGGCCGCCGAACTGCAGGCCCAGGCTCGCCTCGGCCATGGTGTAGAAGGCCGGGCCGCTCCAGGCGCCGTCGCCGCCGCGGGCCACCAGCACGCCGGTGCCGCCGCCGCCGCCCAGGAAGAAGCCGGCCTGGATGACATTGGGCAGGATCAGCACGCCGCGGGCGCGCTTCATCAGGCTCTTGAGGTTGGAGTAGTTGGGATCGCCCAGCAGCGACAGCGCCGTGACCCGCGCCCGCTCCACCAGCAGCTCCGGCTCCGACACGTTCTGCGCCCGCGCCGGTGCCGCCATGCCGGCGAGCCCGACCAGTCCGAGCAGCGCCGCCGCCAGGATCTTCCGCCGCGCAACCATCCAAAGCCTCCGCTTGATACCGAAAGGAGTAGCCGGGACGCTCATACCATAGGCCGTCCTCAAGCCCAACCCTGCAGAGGATGCACCGGCAACCGGTGCCGCGGCTGGGCGAATTCAGGGCGATTCCGTGTTCACGCAGCCCACCCGCCAGACCGGCCCCTCCTCTGTCGCGAAACGGTCCAGCCGGGTCAGCGACAGCGGCGCCACCTCGAAGCCGAGCGCCCGGGCCGGCGGCAGTTCCAGCGCGTCGGCCAGCGCCGCCCGGATGGTGCCGGCGTGGGCCACCGCCACGATATCGCCGCCCTCCGACAGCGCCGCCACCGCCGCCGCCACCCGGGCGCAGAGCTCGGCGAAGCTCTCTCCACCGGGCGGGGCGGCATGGGCGGGATCGCTCCAGAAGGGGCCGAGATGCGGGTCGCCCGCCGCCTCCAGCGCGGCGAAGCTCCGCCCCTGCCAGTCGCCGAAATGCTGCTCCATCAGCCGGGAGTCGGTGGTCAGGCCGGCGGCGCCCAGCGCCTCGGCCGTGCGGCGGGCGCGCAGCAGCGGGCTGGCGATCCAGCGGGCGCCGGCGGGCAGCCGGGCCTTCAGCCGGTCGATGGCGGCGGGAGCGGGGTCGAGGCAGTCCAGGTCGAGTTGGCCGGCGAGCGTGGCCGGGTCGGGCATGGGCGCGTGCCGCACCCACCACCAGCGGGCCGGCGGCCTCACGGGGTCGGAACGATGCCGGCGTTGCGCAGCGCCGCGAGGGCGGCCAGCAGGAACAGCGCTTCGGCCACCTGCTGCCCGGCGCCCAGCACGTCGCCGGTGACGCCGCCCACCTGCCGCCGGGCGATGTGCGCCAGCAGCGCCACGCCGCAGCCGGAGATCGCCAGGATGGAGGCGCCGGCCATGCCGGAGCCGAGGTTCATCTCGCCGATGGCGGTCGCCGCCAGGCTGAGGCCGACGATGAAGGCGGAGAGCGCGCGGGCGCTGTTCGGCTTGCCGGTGCGGTCGGCGGTGCCGCCGGGGCGGGCCGAGGGCAGCAGCAGCTTGACCGCCGGCAGCAGGCCCCGGGAATAGGCGTGCGCGCCGATCAGGGCCAGGGCCGCCTCGCGCGGGGCGCCGATGGCCGCCAGCGCCATGACGCGCGCCAGCACCGACAGCAGCAGCGCCGCCGCCCCGTAGGTGCCGACCCGGCTGTCCTTCATGATCTCGAGCTTCGCCGCCCGGTCGCGACCGCCGCCGAAGCCGTCGGCTACGTCTGCCAGGCCGTCCTCGTGCAGCGCGCCGGTCAACCAGATCAGCGCGCCCACCGTGACCAGCGCCGCCGGCAGCGCCGGCAGCCCCACCTGCGCCAGGGCCCAGTAGAGTGCGCCGCCGGCCGCGCCGATCAGGCAGCCGACGATGGGGAACCAGGCCAGCGCGCGGGAATCGAGGTCCGCCGGCCACTCCTTGTTCCAGGGAATGGGGATGCGGGTCAGGAAGATGACGGCGGCCGCGAACTCCGCCAGGGGGGAGGAACGCCGCGGCCCGGTTGCGTCGGTCATGGTTCCGGTATACGGGAATGCGCCCGGCGCCGCCAGCGCCGCCTCCGCCCCGCGACAAGGGACCGCTTCCCCGGTTGCGGGTAGTCCACCCCACTCCCCGGGACCATCATGAGCGACACGCCCTCCCTCGACGAGATCCGCCGCCTGCTGCGCGAGCTGCCCGGCCCCGATTTGGAGGCGGCGACCGCGGCCGTGCAGCGGGAGAAGCTGCTGACCAAGCCGCGCGGCGCGCTGGGGCGGCTGGAGCAGCTGTCGGAATGGATGGCGACCTGGCAGGGACGCACGCCCCCGGTGCTGCGCCATCCGCGCGTCGCCGTCTTCGCCGGCAACCACGGCGTCGCCAGCCACGGCGTCTCGGCCTTCCCGCCGGAGGTCACGGCGCAGATGGTGCGCAACTTCATCGAGGGCGGGGCGGCGGTGAACCAGCTCTGCCGCGAGGCCGACGCCGACCTGCGCGTCTACGAGCTGGACCTGGACAGCCCGACCAAGGACTTCACCCTGGGCCCGGCCATGACCGAGGAGGAATGCGCCCGCGCCATCGCCTACGGCATGATGGCGGTGGAGACCGGCATCGATTTGCTGTGCCTGGGCGAGATGGGCATCGCCAACACGACATCCGCCGCCGCCCTCTGCCTGGCGCTGTTCGGCGGCAATGCTGAGGACTGGACCGGCCCGGGCACCGGGCTCGATACGGCCGGCGTGTCGCGCAAGGCGCAGGTGGTCGCCGCCGGCATCGCCGCCAACCCGGAGGCCGCGGCCGACCCGTTCGAGGCGCTGCGCCGGCTGGGCGGGTTCGAGCTGTGCGCCATCACCGGTGCCGTCATGGCGGCGCGGCTGGCCCGGGTGCCGGTGGTGCTGGACGGCTTCGCCTGCACCGCCGCGGCCGCCGTGCTGTTCAAGGCCGACCCCCGGGCGCTGGACCATTGCGTCGTCTCCCACCGCTCGGCCGAGCCGGGCCATACCCGCCTGCTGCAGGCCCTGGGCAAGGAGCCGCTGTTTGAGTTCGGCATGCGGTTGGGCGAGGGCTCGGGCGCCGCGCTGGCGATCCCGGTGATCAAGGGCGCGCTCGCCTGCCATGTCGGCATGGCCACCTTCCAGGAGGCCGGCGTCAGCGACCGCGCCGACGCCAAGCCGCAGGGGACGATGCACTAGAACTCGTAGAAGAACGCCCAGAGCACCACGGCCAGCGCGCCGACCAGGATGGCGGCGGTGTAGGTGCCGTAGGGGACGGGGACGGTCTCGCCGGGGCCGGCGGGACCCTTTCCCTTGGCGGCGGGCGTGGGCCTCTTCGGCGGGCGCGGCTTCTCCGACCCGGCGACGACGGTGGGTTTCGGCCGGCCGCCGGCGGTCTTGAAGGGGTCGTGCAGCTCGATCAGGCGCCAGTCGAAGTCCGACAGCGCCTCCTCGCTCTTGAAGTCGACCTGGATCAGCCGGACATAGCCCTTGCCGTGGTGGCGGATGGCCTCCGCGAACTCCTGCCGGCCGGAGCCGATGTCCTCGACCAGCGCCAGCGTCTCCCAGGCCTTGCCCTTGGGCTTCTGCACGGCGTATTTGCGGCTGCCGGCCACGCGACTCTCCCTGACTTCAGTTTTCTTGATTAGGCGCTCACTCGCTGGCCTGCAGCAGGGCGCCGGTCTCGCGCGCCTTGCGGAAGGTGCGGGCGAAGAATAGGCCGGCCAGGGCCAGATAGAAAAGGTTCAGCGCGACCGCCGCCGCCAGATGGTCCCAGCGCATGACGCCCTGGAACAGCACCGAGCGCATCCCCTCGAAGACGTGGCTGGTGGGCAGCGCCAGCGACACCGCCTGCAGCCAGCCGGGCAGCGCCGAGACCGGGTAGTAGACGGCGCTCAGGGGCGCCAGGATGAAGATCGCCCCCCAGGAGAAGCTCTCCGCCCCCAGGCCGTAGCGCAGCAACACGCCGTTGGTCATCAGCCCGACCGACACGCCGACCAGCATCAGGTTGGCGATGAACGCCACCAGCGGCAGGCCGATCTCGCTCACCAGGTTGAAGCCGAACACGGGCAGCGCCAGCAGCACCGGCGCCGCCAGGCCGATCACCATGCGGATGCCCGCCATCGCCACCAGCGACGCCACCCATTCGCGGGGTCGTAGCGGACTGACGAAGAGGTTGCCGAGGTTGCGGCTCCACAGCTCCTCCAGGAAGGAGATGGAGACGCCGATCTGGCTGCGCACGACGACGTCCCACAGCAGCACCCCGGCGATCAGCACGCCGGCCGCCTGCGCCACCCAACTGCTGTTGGTCGCCAGGAACTGCGAGGTGAAGCCCCAGAGCAGCATGTTGACGGTGGGCCAATAAGCCAGTTCCAGCAGGCGCGGCCAGGAGCGGCGCAGCAGGAACCAGTGCCGCAGCACCATGGCCCCCACCCGCCGCCGGGGCGAGGCGTCGAGCAGCGGCGGCTGGTACTCGGTGGGGACGGACACGGCGGGAGCGTCGGGCATGCCCGGTGAGGTAGACCGGAATCCGCCCCCGGGCAAGGCGGCGGAGAGTCCTATCCCGGCACGATCAATCCCTCGCCCAGTGATTGCGGCCTGCCATTTGATCACCGGCCGGCACTATCTCACCCGTCATCCCCGCGGAGGCGGGGACCCAGGTAATGAGCGTGCTATCCGGCGGCCAAGCAGGGGCAAAGAGCGACGTTGCTCCCTTTCCTCAATGATCCGATGCAAAGGGAATGCCTGGATCCCCGCCTCCGCGGGGATGACGGGCTAGTGCCTACTCCGCCGCGTCGAGGTCCAGGGCCTGGCCGCGGGCGATGTCGAGGAAGACCTCCTCGAGGGTCGAGCGGCCGTAGCGCTCGATCAGGTCGGACGGCGCGCCGCGGTCGACGATGCGGCCGCCCTTCATCATCAGCACCGCGTCGCACAGCCGCTCCACCTCCGCCATGTTGTGCGAGGCGAGCAGGATGGTGGCGCCGGTGCGCGCCCGGTAGCGCTCCAGATAGGAGCGGATCCAGTCGGCGGTGTCGGGATCGAGGCTGGCCGTCGGCTCGTCCAGCAGCAGCACCTGCGGCTCGTTCAGCAGCGCCTTGGCGAGCGCGACGCGGGTCTTCTGGCCGGCCGAGAGCATGCCCGAGGGCCGGCTCAGGAAGCGCGCCACGTCCAGCTCCTCCGCCATCGCCTGGATGCGGCGCTTGACGTTGGTCAGCCCGTAGAGGTGCGCGTAGACGGTGAGGTTCTCCTCCACCGTCAGCCGGTGCGGCAGGTCGACATAGGGCGAGGAGAAGTTCATGCGCGGCAGCACGCGGTAGCGCTCGCGCAGCATGTCGTGGCCCAGCACCTCCACCGTGCCCGAGGTCGGCAGCAGCAGGCCC
This sequence comes from Azospirillaceae bacterium, assembly GCA_035626475.1. Taxonomy (GTDB): domain Bacteria; phylum Pseudomonadota; class Alphaproteobacteria; order Azospirillales; family Azospirillaceae; genus DASPKT01. The sequence goes on along the minus strand of DASPNP010000070.1, from coordinate 6,332 downwards.
AGCAGCATGGAGATGGTCGTGGTCTTGCCGGCGCCGTTGCCGCCGAGCAGCGCCACCGTGCCGCCCTGCGCGACCTCGAAGTCGATGCCGTCGACCGCCGTAACGGGGCCGTAGCGCTTGACGAGGTTCTGGACGCGTATGCTGGGCGGGATGGGCATGGAACCTATATGGAAGCCGGGGGGCGGTCTGCCTAGTATGCAGCCCCTGTAGACCCGCAGGGGTGGGCCCTTTTTGGGTAATCTCGTATGACGTTGGGGAGAGTGCGGATGTCCGAGCAGACCGTCCGGATGGGTCGGGATCCGGCCGGGGAGGACGAGGCCGCGCAGGAGACCGCGTCCGGCGCCGGCCGGGTCAGCGCCCGCACCCTCATCGCCATCCGCTGGATCGCCGTGCTGGGCCAGGCCGTCACGCTGCTGGCGGCGGAGAGTCTGGTCGGCGTCGAGGCGCCGCTGCAGCCGTCGCTGGCCGCCATCCTGCTGTCGCTGGCGGTCAATCTCTACGCCGCCAACAACCGCCGCCGACAGCCTTTCCTGGGCGAGCGCGAGGCCGCCGCCTACCTCGCCTACGACACCGGCCAGTTGGCGGTGCTGCTCTGCCTGACCGGCGGGCTGGAGAACCCCTTCGCCGTGCTGATGCTGGCGCCGCTCACGGTGGCGGCCAGCACCCTGTCCCTGACCGCCGTGGTGGCGCTGGCCGGCTGGACCGTGCTGGGGCTGTCGGCGCTGGCGCTGTTCGCCGTGCCGCTGTCCTGGCCGAGCCACACCGGCATCCACCTGCCGCCCATCTACCTGCTGGGCATCTGGTCGGCCCTGGTGCTGGCGGCGCTGTTCATCGCCGGCTACGTGTTCCAGGTGGCGCAGGCGGCGCGCAACCTGTCGGGCGCGCTCGCCGCCAGCCAGATGGCGCTGGCCCGGGCGCAGCGCGTCTCGGCCGTGGGGGCGCTGGCGGCGGCGGCGGCGCACGAGTTGGGCAGCCCGCTCGGCACCATCGCCGTGGTGGCGAAGGAGCTGGCCCGCGAGGTGCCGCCCGACAGCCCCTGGGCCGAGGACATCCAGCTGCTGCAGAGCCAGACGGCGCGCTGCCGCGACATCCTGGCGGAACTCGCGCGCCGCCCCGATACCGAGCCCTACGCCCCGGTGCCCCTGCCGGCCCTGGTCGAGGAAGCCGCCGCCCCCTACCGCCGGGCCGGCGTGTCGCTGGCGATCCGCACGCTCCGCGAGCCCGAGGAGGGCGCGCCGGGTCTGCGCCACAGCCCGGAGGTGCTGCACGGGCTGGGCAACGTGCTCCAGAACGCCATGCAGTTCGCCCGCTCGCGCGTCACGGTGGAGATCGACTGGACCGAGCCGGGCCTGTGCCTGAGCATCGCCGACGACGGGCCGGGCTTCCCGCCGACCCTGCTGGACCGGCTGGGCGAGCCCTACCTGTCCGGCCGCGGCGCCGCCCAGCGCGAAGCCGGCGGCAACATGGGCCTCGGCCTGTTCATCGCCCAGACGCTGCTGGAACGGACCGGCGCCGCCGTGTCCTACGCGAATGGCAGGGCTGGCGGCGCGCAGGTTGTCGTGCGCTGGCAAAGCCCTACATTCACCGTGTAATTTGATGGAGATCATCCGGCCAGAACCGGGGATATGCTTCGATGGCGGACATGAATACCGACACCTCCATTCCGGAAAGCGTGAAGCTCACCTTCTCCGGCGACGCGTCGCGCAGCCTGCTGCTGGTCGACGACGACGCGCCCTTCCGCACGCGCCTGGCACGCGCGATGGAGAAACGGGGCTTCGACGTGGTGGCGGTGGACAGTGTCCAGCTGGGCATCGAGGTCGCGCATGAGAGCGCGCCGCGCTACGCCGTCGTGGATCTGCGGCTGGCCGACGGCAGTGGGCTGGACGTGGTGAAGGCCCTGCGCGACGCCCGTCCCGAGGCGCGCATCGTCATGCTGACCGGCTACGGCAACATCGCCACGGCGGTGGCGGCGGTGAAGGCGGGTGCGGTCGATTACCTTCCCAAGCCGTCGGACGCCGACGCGGTGGAGAGTGCGCTTCTGGCCGACGGCGCCCTGCCGCCGCCGCCGGAGAACCCGATGTCCGCCGACCGGGTCCGCTGGGAGCACATCCAGCGCGTCTTCGAGCAGTGCGAGCGCAACGTGTCGGAGACGGCGCGCCGGCTGAAGATGCACCGCCGCACCCTGCAGCGCATCCTGAACAAGCACGCGCCCCGGGCCTGAGGCCCCTTTCCGCGCTTGGCGTCACACGCTTGTCACGGGCTCACCGCCGGGACACCCCATCGCGCCGGGAGGACGCTCCGATACTCCGAAATTGCGGGGCGCCGGATAGGGGGCGGCGCACGGGCGGACGATGCCCGGGTGTTCTACATACCCTCAAAGCGCAGTCACCATCCCCTCACCCGGCACGTACCGGAAGTCTAGAGCCCGTCCTGTTCCCATTTATGTCCCAGGTTTATTTGGCTGAGGGGGCATCCGAAGGACTCAGGCGCGGCACCGGTTTTGCCGGACTGTACGTAATGTCTGTTGCCGATTAACCCCAACCGCTGATTTTCATTTGCGCCGGTGAACTTAGCCCGTGACGGGGCTGTTCATGGCCCGTGACCCGCGACACGCCGCCTTTCCCCGGTGCGTCTCCCGGGCCGAGCCACAGATCGAAGGCGCTTCATGTCTACCGAAGTCGATGTTTCGGCGATGCGGTCCCATTCCAGCGGATCGCTCTTCCGCAATTCCACCCTTCTCCTGCTCGGGGACGTGGCGGCGGCCATCGGCGCCTTCGCCCTCTCAGGCATGCTGGCCCACACCCTGTCCGACGCGCTCGCCGCCGGCCCGGTGCCGCCGATGGACTCCGAGACCATCGGCCGCCGCTTCATCCATTACGGCGCCTGCGTCGCCGGCCTGATGATGTGGCTGACGGTGCAGGGCCACTACAACAGGCGCATCCCGTTCTGGACCGAGACCAAGCAGCTGCTGACGGCGCTGGCGCTGGTGGCCGTGCTGGACGGCTTCAGCCAGTACGCCTTCAAGCAGCAGTTCTCGCGCGTCTGGCTCGGCACCAACTGGGTCCTGCTGGCGGTCATGATGTTCGGCATGCGCCATGCGGTGAAGGCGGCGCTGATGGCGGTGGGCGCCTGGCAGTGCCCCACCCTGCTGGTGGGCTCCGGCGCCACCATCGGGGCGGCGCGCGACGCGCTCGCCTCGGAGCGGCACCTGGGCTACGAGGTGATCGGCCATGTCGACATCGGCTCGGCCGACGCCGCCACGGCCGCCAGCCTGGTGCGCCACGCCTACCGCACCCGGGGGGCCGGCTTCGTGGTGGTCGCCGCCGACGCCGCCGACCTCAGCCGGGCCGAGCCGATCGTCAACGAGCTGGTGCGCCGCCGCATCCCCTTCGCCATCATCCCCAGCATCTTCGGGATGAGCGTGCTCGGCCTGCGCTCCGACTATTTCTTCAGCCACGACGTCGTCCTGCTGACCTCGCGGAACAATTTGTCCGACCCGATGACCCGGGCGATCAAGCGGGCCTTCGACGTCAGCGTGGCGAGCCTGCTGCTGCTGGCGCTGGCGCCCTTCTTCCTGATCGCCATGGCGATGATCCGCCGCGACGGCGGCCCGGCCTTCTTCGCCCACAAGCGGGTCGGCATGAACGGGCGGATGTTCGGCTGCATGAAGTTCCGCACCATGGTCACCAACAGCGACGAGGTGCTGCGCCGCGTGCTGGAGAGCGATCCCCAGGCCCGCGCCGAGTGGGAAGCCGACTTCAAGCTGCGCAACGACCCGCGCATCACCGCCATCGGCCGGTTCCTGCGCCGCACCTCGCTGGACGAGCTGCCCCAGCTGATCAATGTCCTGAAGGGCGAGATGAGCCTGGTGGGCCCGCGCCCCATCGTCGAGGCGGAGATCGTCCGGTACGGCGACGACTTCCGGTACTACCTCGAGACCCGTCCGGGCCTGACCGGTCTCTGGCAGGTGAGCGGGCGCAACGATGCGAGCTACGCACAGCGCGTTAAGCTCGATGCCTGGTACGTCAAGAACTGGTCCCTGTGGCACGACATCACGATCCTCTTGAAGACCGTACGCGTCGTCCTCACCGCGAAGGGAGCCTACTGATGCGGACCGTTCTCGTCACCGGCGGCGCCGGCTATGTCGGAAGCCACACCTGCAAGACCCTGGCGGAAGCCGGCTACAACCCCGTCACCTACGACAACCTCTCCCGCGGGCACCGCGACGCGGTGCGCTGGGGCCCGCTGGTGGTGGGCGACATCGCCGACCGCGACAAGCTCCGGGCCACCTTCGACAAGTACGAGCCCGAGGCCATCGTCCACTTCGCCGCCTACACCTATGTCGGCGAGAGCGTGGGCGACCCTAGCCTGTACTACCGCAACAACGTGACGGGCAGCCTGGCCCTGATCGAGAGCGCGGTGGAGGCGGGCATCCGCCGGATCGTCTTCTCCTCGACCGCCGCCACCTACGGCACGCCCCAGTACATGCCGCTGACGGAGGAGCACAACACGCTCCCCATCAACCCCTACGGCCGGTCCAAGCTGGTGGTGGAGCAGATGCTGACCGACGCCGACCAGGCCTATGGCCTGCGCTCGGTGGCGCTGCGCTACTTCAACGCCGCCGGCGCCGACCCCGAGGGCGAGATCGGCGAGGACCACGACCCGGAGACCCACGCCATACCCCTGGCGATCCAGGCCGTGCTGGGCCAGCGCCCGCCCTTCCAGATCTTCGGCACCGACTACCAGACCCGCGACGGCACGGCGATCCGCGACTATGTCCATGTCATGGACCTGGCCTCGGCCCATGTGAAGGCGCTGGAGTATCTGGCGCGCGGCGGGGCGAGCACCCAGATCAACCTGGGCACCGGCACCGGCACCTCGGTGAAGGAGCTGATCGACGCGGTCAGCGCCGTCGCCGGCAAGCCGGTTCCGCACAGCGCCGGTCCGCGCCGAGAGGGCGACCCCTCGGTGCTGGTCGCCGGCAACCAGAAGGCGCGCGAGCTGCTGGGCTGGGAGCCGCGCTTCCAGGACCTGTCGGAGATCGTAGGCACCGCCTGGCGCTGGCACACGGTCGGGCTGGAACAGCGCCGCCGCGCCGTCGCCGCCGCCTGACGCCATGCCGGAACTGCGCATCGTCCAGCCCGGCGGGTCCGAGGACTACGCCAAGGCGATCCAGGACGCCCTCGACGCCGTCGCGAAGGCCGGCGGCGGCGAGGTCGTCCTGCCGCCGGGCGACTATCCCTACCGGGGCAAGCTGGTGGTGCGGGACGGGACCGTGCTGCGCGGGTCCGGCGGCACCCGCCTGCTGCCGCAGGACCCGATGGACGGCGCCATCCGGCTCACCGGCAAGTGGGTGACGATCCGCGAGCTGACCCTGCAGGGCCGGGCGGACAAGCGCACCGGCAAGGGCGACGCCACCGGCATCCGCCCGCTGGATGCCGAGCATGTGGAGATCGACCGGATGCGCGTCACCGGCACCGCCGCCGCCGGCATCTTCGTGCAGAAGACGGCGCATTTCCGGATCACCAACTGCACCGTCCATGACTGCCTGGCCGACGGCATCCACATCACCGCCGGCAGCAGCCACGGCCAGATCATCGGCAACCAGTCCAGGGGCAACGAGGACGATCTGATCGCGCTCGTCGGCTACGAGAAGGACGGCCGCCAGGTCGAGCATGTCGTCATCCAGGGCAACATGTGCCGCGACGGCAACGCGCGGGGCATCTCGTGCCTCGGCGCCCGCTATGTCACCGTCTCGGGCAACATGATCCACGGCACCGGGGCGGCCGGCATCTATGTCCACCAGGAGGACAACTACAAGACTTACGGGGTCAGCGACCTGACCATCGTCGGCAACGTCATGCGCGACGTCTCCCGCCGCGTCTCCCATGCCGGCCTGTTCATCGGCGGCGGCGACGGCGACCGCCCGACGGCCGACGGTGCCAAAGTATCGAACGGCGTCTACCGCGTCATGCTGTCGGACAACATCCTGGACGGCTCATCGGATGCCGGCGCCTTCGTCTCAGACCATGCCCGCGACGTCTCCGGCTGCGGCAACCTGATCCGCAACGCCAAGCGCACTGGCGTCCGCATCGAGGGCAAGCGCGAGAATTTGACGATCCGGCAGGTGGATAGTTGAGAAGCACGAGAGAACCGATCGTCTGGCTCTCGCCTGCTGTTCAATCTCTCAACCGTCATCCCGGCGCAGGCCGGGACCCAGGGGTTGCAGCGGGATGCGTCCGATGCAGCGCTGGCTTGGTTCGTAGCAACTGTGTTGGACGGGTTCAGGCGGGTTTGTTCTGGAAGGGTGTCTGGTCTCGGACGATGGCGTT
>DASPNP010000069.1:0-40299 GCA_035626475.1 Azospirillaceae bacterium | reverse complement strand
CGTCCAGCCGGACGTCGATGCCGTAGGTGGCCTTGCCGGTCGTGATGCCGGCATTGTCGACCAGGCCGACCGTCTCCTTGCCGATGTAGCGGAAGTCCTTGGGGTCCTTCAGCCGCACCGCGGCGCGATCCGGCACCGGCAGGGCGGACGCCGCCCTCGCCAGCTCGCCGTAGCCAAGCGCGCGGCCCGAGGCCTGGTGGACCACCCGGTGGTCCTGCGCCCGCACCTCGGCCACCGGCACGCCCCACTGCTTTGCCGCGGCCTGCTCCAGCATGGTGCGGGCGGCGGCGCCGACGCGGCGCATGGGCATGTAGTGGTGGCGCAGGCTGCGCGAACCGTCGGTGTCCTGGTTGCCGTAGCGCTCCTCGTCGCCGGGCGCCTGGACGACGCGGACCCGGTCCCACGCCGCCTCCAGCTCGTCCGCCACCACCATGGCGATGGAGGTGCGCACGCCCTGTCCCATCTCCTGCCGGTGACAGGTGACGGTCACGGTGCCGTCGGCGGCGATGGCGACGAAGAGGGTGGGGTCGTCGCGCCAGCCGTTGGGCATGGCGTCGGCGCCGAACGCCTTCTCCTTCTCCTGTGCCAGGGCGGAGGGCGGCAGCCCGGACGCCAGGACGAAGACCGCCGTGCCGGCCAGGAAGCCGCGGCGGCTGACATTGGCGATGGCGGGGCCGCTGGTGCTGTCGGGGGCGGGCATCAGCTCCTCCCTCCCTTGGCGGCGCCGGCGGCGCGCTTGATGGCGGCGCGGATGCGGGGATAGGTGCCGCAGCGGCAGAGATTGCCGCTCATGGCGCCGTCGATGTCGGCGTCGGACGGGGACGGGTTCGCCGCCAGCAGCGCCGCCGCCTGCATGATCTGGCCGGTCTGGCAGTAGCCGCACTGCGCCACGTTCAGCTCGCGCCAGGCGGCCTGCACCGGGTGGGCGCCGTCGGGCGACAGCCCCTCGATGGTCCTGACCTCGCCGCCCTCGACCGCCGCCATGGGCGTGACGCAGGCGAAGACGGCCTGGCCGTTCACATGCACGGTGCAGGCGCCGCATTGGGCGACGCCGCAGCCGAACTTGGTGCCGGTCAGGCCGATCTCGTCCCGCAGGTACCAGAGCAGCGGCATCTCCGGATCGCCGTCGAAGCGGCGCTGCGTGCCATTGACGGTGAGAGTCGCCATGGGCCCGTATCCTCGTTGCGTGGCGCCGATCCGACCGGCGTGACCCCCAAGCTTATCCGCGATACCGCGCCGGCGCCCCGCCCCATCCAGCTTACCCCGATGCGGCCGCCGACCTTACCGATGGAGAGGGCCGGGGCCGCGGGAAGAGGGACGGGTATCAGTCCAGAGCGTCCGCCCCGCCGCTTGCGAGATGCGCCAGCGGCCGTCCGAAGACCGGATCTCCCGCCTCTTCTCAAGATTCGATGTGGCGGACGCCCGCCACCCCGGCAGGGCGGAGCGGCTAAGCTCGGCCGCGGCCTCTCTGGCGGGGTCACCACCCGGACCGGGTTGTGTCCTTCAGGAAGGCGATGAAGGCCCTGAGCGGGCCCGGCAGGTGGCGGCGCCCCGCATAGTACAGGAACGGTCCGGAGAAGGCGGGCGACCAGTCCGGCAGCAGGCGCACCAGGCGTCCCTCCTCGATCAGCGGGTCCAGGACCCCGTCGAAGGTGTGGATGATCCCAAGACCGGCCAATGCCGCGGCGACCTCCAAATCCAGCGTCGACGCCACCAGGGGGCCGTCCGGCTGCAGCCGCAGCGTCTCGGCGCCCCGCTCGAACTCCCAGATGCCGGTGACGCCGCTCTGGAATCGGTGGCGGATGCAGGCGTGGGCCAGCAGCTCGGTGGGATGGGCCGGCATGCCGCGCGCGGCGACGTAGGACGGCGCCGCCGCCGTGACGAAGCGCTGCACCCTCGGTCCCAGCGGCACGGCGATCATGTCCTGCGCCAGCCGCTCCTCATAGCGCACTCCGGCGTCGAAGCCGGCCGCCAGCACGTCGGTGAAGCCGTCCTCCGCCACCACCTCCAGCCGCACGCCGGGATGCCGCGCCAGGAAGCGCGTCGCGATCGGCGGCAGCACCAGGCGCGCCACGATGGTCGGCACGTTCAGCCGCAGCGTGCCCCGCACCTCTCCCGCCCCGCGCAGATCGTTCAGCCCGTCCAGCGCCGCCGCGACCTCGCGCAGGGCCGGCGCCAGCCGCTCCAGCAGCCGGGCGCCGGCCTCGGTCGCGGTGACGCTGCGGGTGGTGCGGTTCAGCAGGCGGACGCCGAGGCGCGCCTCCACACGCCGCACCGCCTCGCTCAACGCCGAGGGCGAGACGCCGCGCCGGGCCGCCGCCGCGCGGAAGCTCCTGGCCTCGGCCACCGCGGCGAAGGCCTGCAGGTCGGCCAGATCCGGATCGGACACCGCTCCCTCCCTGTCCATTGTGCGGAAATCCGCACAGGCTATGCAGGATAGGGCGGATTATCGCACGCCGCAAAGGGGCGCATATCCAGGACCGGAAGCGGGGCGGCCGTCGCCTTGCGCCCACGGATGGAGAAACGGATCATGGAACAGCGTCGTCTCGGCCGCACCGGCCCCCTCGTCTCGTCCCTTGGCCTCGGCACCATGGGCATGTCCTCGGGCATGTACGGCCCGGCCGACCGGACGGAGGCGATCTCCACCCTGCACGCCGCGCTGGAGGCGGGCGTGACCCTGGTCGACACCGGCGATTTCTACGGCATGGGCCATAACGAGATGCTGGTCGGCGAGGCGCTGCGGGGCCGGCGCGACCAAGCCGTCGTCAGCGTCAAGTTCGGCGCGCTGCGCGACCCCGGCGGCGCCTGGATCGGCTATGACGCCCGGCCGCAAGCGGTGAAGAACTTCCTGGCGCAGTCGCTGCAGCGCCTCGGCCTCGACCATATCGACATCTACCGCCCGGCGCGCCTCGATCCCGGCGTGCCGATCGAGGACACGATCGGCGCCATCGCCGACATGGTGAAGGCGGGCTATGTGCGGCACATCGGCCTGAGCGAGGTCGGACCCGAGACGATCCGCCGGGCGGCGGCGGTGCACCCCATCGCCGACCTGCAGATCGAATATTCGCTGATCTCGCGCGGGATCGAGGACGGCATCCTCGCCACCTGCCGCGACCTCGGCATCGGCATCACCGCCTACGGCGTGCTGTCGCGCGGCCTGATCAGTGGGCACTGGCGCCCCGAGGCCGCCGCGCCGGGCGACTTCCGGGGCATGAGCCCGCGCTTCCAGGAGGGCAATGTCGAGCGCAACCTCGCCCTGGTCGAGGCCTTGCGCGGCATCGCGGCGGCGAAGGGCGTCACCGTGGCGCAGCTGGCCATCGCCTGGGCGCTGTCGCGGGGTGAGGACATCGTGCCGCTGGTCGGCGCCCGCCGCCGCGACCGGCTGGCGGAGGCGCTGGGCGCCCTCGCCGTCACGCTGGGGGAGGCCGACCTCGCGGCCATCGAGCGCGCCGTGCCGAAGGGCGCCGCCAGCGGCGAGCGCTACGCCCCGGCGCAGATGGCCCATCTTGACAGCGAGCGGCACTGAGCGGCGGCACGCCCGTGGCGGGCGCACCGGTCGGCGACAGCTTCCGGCGCGCCCGCCCTCGACGGTCGGCGCCGGCCTTCCGCAAGGGTGCCGGCCGCAGGAAACCTGCTGCTACAATGAACAATGTGCAGAACAACAATCATTATTTTCTGAACGGAAACACTACCGTTACATACCGACGTGGGCTGTACGATGGGAGGGCCTCAATGAATTCGTGCAGATACACTTCGTAACTTGAGGATTCATCGGCGCTGGTCTTGAATACTTACCGGAGCGCGCCGGTTCTGGCTGCGCCCCGGGCCCGGCGTCCGAAGCGGATCGACGCCCCGCCGCGCACTCCCCATCCGCGAGGACCAGATCATGATGAGCGAGATGAAGTCCCGCGCCCTGTCCGCCTCTCTGGCACCGGCGCTCGGCGCCCTCCTGGTGGCGGGCGCCCTGCTGGCGGGAGCCCCGGCCGCCCGTGCCGAGCAGATGCCCGAGGTGACGGTCGACTTCGACCGGGCCGACAGCTTCCAGCGCATCGTGCACTTCGACGATCTCGACATCCGCACCGACGGCGGCATGCAGCAGCTGACCTCGCGCATCCGGGCGGCCGCGACGGACGGGTGCCGCACGCTCTACCGCGACATGCTGCCGGGCGAGGCGATCCGTTACGGCAATGTCTGCGTCCGCACCAGCGTCGGCGATGCCAAGACGCGCCTGGACCAGGCCGTTCAGGTCGCCGCGGCGACGGGACGCCCGCTCACCCAGGTCGCGGTCCTTCAGGTCCGCTGATCCGCGCCCGGCATCGCCGGCCGCCGGCACAAGGGGCCGCAGGACATCCCGCCTGCGGCCGCCCTGGCGGCGGCCCGCGGGTCGGGGCCGGCGTCAGTAGCCGGCGGACGCCCCGGACGCGCTCCCGGCCAGGCTGCCGGCCCCGGTCTCCGCCGCGCGGCGGCGTGGGAGGGCGAGGGCGGCGGCGGCGCCCAGCACGACCAGGCAGATCATGCGGCCGCCATAGCGGTGGTGCGGGCCGGAGATGGACCCCATGATGATCGCGTTGCCGAGGATGCCCAGGGCGACCAGGGCCGCCAGCGCCCGGTAGCGGCTCGACCGCCGCAGCACCGCCACCGCCAGCATGACCAGAGCCGCGGCCGGCCAGGCCAGCCGGTGCAGGGCGTTGACCTTGTCCAGCTGCAGCGCCCCGGTCAGCTGGCGGCTGGCGAGATACTCGTCATGCTCGTCGGGGAAGACCTCCGCCAGCCGCTTGCTGACCGGCATCTCCTTGTGGATCGGGCTCATCCCGTCGCCGGTGTCGTTCATGGCCAGCTGCCGCAGCGTGTTCCGCAGGGCGGCCTCCGCCTGCCAGCCCAGATGGCGCTCGAAGGTGCCGTCCAGGATCGCCTGCGCCTCGGGCTGGTAGTTCATGCCGTCGGCCGTCTGCCGCTCGGGATGCTCGTTCAGGCCCGCCGCCGTCCAGAATGGGCTCCGGCGCTCCCACAGGAAGATGTCGGCATCGTCGGGAAGCTGGTCGACATGGGGACAGAGCCTGTAGCCGGCCTCCGGGCAGGCGTCGCGCAGATAGGCCTTGGCCGGGCCGTCGGCGACGCTGCGCGCCAGCATGAAGATGGAGCCGGAGGGCGACAGGGTGGGATGGCCGCGCACGACGGTGTTCACCGCCAGGTGGGCCACCATGGCGGCGGCGATGGCCGCCACCATCGGCAGCAGCGCCGCCCGGTGCGTCCCCGGTCCCGAGAGCGGCGGGCGGAGCGCCGCGACGCAGACCGCCAGCCCGGCCGCCAGCGGCAGGTGCGACAGGTGGGCGGCGACCGAAAGGCTGAGCAGCGCCGCAAGCCACCAGCGCTCGAGACGTGAGATCCGGTCGCCGCCGAAGCCCAGCAGGAAGGCGCACAGCACCGCCGTCGGCGCCAGGAAGTCCGGCATGATCTGGCCCAGGTACCAGGGCAGGCTGGAGCCGGCCGCCACCAGCAGCACCACGCCCGCGAAGACCGGGCGCCGCACGCCGCCGCCGAGGGTGCGCAGGGTCAGCCAGATCAGGTGAGCCATGACGACTCCCTGCAGCACCACCGCCGGCCAGAGGGTCCAGTTGAGGGTGAAGGGGATCAGCGCCAGGCTGTAGAAGATCGGCCGCGCCCAGTGCTGGCCCCAGGGATTCATCACCCCCAGGAAGGAGGCGCTGTCGCTGAAGACCAGCGGATAGCCGCTCCAGAAGGCCGGCCAGACCAAAACGAGGCCGGCGAGCAGGATCGCGGCCGCGGCGGGCGCCGCGCTGGCGGTGGGAAGTCGGGGCATGAGTTAATCCGGTCGGCGGTGGATGCACCGGCGGACAACGATCCGCTCCGCAGGGGGTTCCCTTTTGGAGTGACGAGGCTTCTCCCGGCGGCACCGCACGCCGGCTCAATCCTCCCGGTTCAGACGATGTGCAGCAGCGGGTCCGGCGCCTGGGCAAGGGCGTCGGCGAGGAGGCGGAGGCCGGCCGAGAGCTGGGCGCGGTCGGTCGCGGCCCCCAGCGACAGGCGCAGCGCCGGGATGGAGGGCGGCGCCACCGCGAAGGCGTCGTCCGGCACCACCGCGAGGTTGGAGCGGCGCAGCCGGGCGGCGAAGTCGGCGGCGTTGCGCCCGTCCGGCAGGCCCAGCCAGACATGGTGACCCTCCCCCGCGTCGCCGCCCAGGGGCAGGATGGAGCGGGCAAGCGCCTGGCGCGCCCGGCTCTCCTCCCGCACCGAGCGCAGGAGGTCGGCCGCCGTGCCGTCGCCGATCCAGCGCGTGGCGGCGGCGACCGACAGCGGCGGCGCCATCTGGGTGACGGCCCGCAGCGCCGCCTCGGCCCGGCCGCGGCGCTCGGCGTCGGGCGCCACCAGATAGGCGACGCGCAGCGCCGGCGTCAGGGTCTTGGCCAGCGTCGCCAGGTACCAGGTCAGGTCGGGCGCCAGGGCCGCCAGCGGCGCCGGGGTCCCGGCCGGCAGCAGGCCGTAGGCATCGTCCTCGATGATCGTCAGCGCCCGCGCCCGCGCGACGGCGGCGATCTCCGCCCGCCGCGCCGGAGACCAGGTCAGGCCGGTCGGGTTGTGCAGGGTCGGCACGCAGTAGAAGGCCCGGGGCGACCAGCGGCGGCAGGCCTCGTCCAGCGCGTCGGGCCGCACGCCGTCGGAATCCATCGCCACGCCTTCCAGCCGTAGGCCGAGTTGGGCGGCGGCGGCGCGCAGGCCGGGATAACACAGCGCCTCGGCCAGCACGACGTCGCCGGGCCGCGCCAGCAGGGTCAGCAGCGCCATCAGCCCGGCCTGCGCCCCGCCGGTCACCAGCACGCGCTCGGCCGTGAGGTCCGGCAGCAGCGGCGCCAGCCACCGGGCGCCGGCTTCCCGGTCGGGAAGCAGCCCGCCGCTGGGCTGGTAGGCCAACAGGCCCGCCCCGCCGTCGCGCAGCAGCGCCGCCATCGTGGCGGCCAGCCGCTCCGCCAGCCAGTCCGGCCGGGGCGGCATGTTCATGGAGAGGTCGATGCCCAGGGCCGGGGCCGCCGGCCGGCCCGCTGCCTTGACGAAGGTGCCGCGCCCGGTGGCGGCGTCGATCAGCCCGCGCCGCCGCGCCTCGCCATAGGCCCGGGTAACGGTGGTCAGGTCCACGCCCAGCAGCGGCGCCAGGGCGCGGTGGGTCGGCAGCGGGTCGCCGGGGCGCAGCGTTCCGGCGGCGATGTCGGCGCCCAGCGCGTCGGCGATGGCGAGGTAGAGCGGGCCGGTGGCGCCCGAGATGTCGGGCCGCCAGCTCCGCCGCTCCCCCTGTCGCCGCGAAGTTCTGCCGCCCATGTCCGGTCACCGCCCGCCGCCCTTGCACGGACTTGTATGCCAGCCCTTCCCGACAAGGGCAACGCGCCGCCGGCCCGGACCCGCCCGGGGATTCCGGGGATGTGGACCGGCGGCGCGCCGATGCCCATATGCGGAACAGGCATTCCGACGGAGACCATCCCCATGCACCGCGCCCTCCTGGCGGCCGCGCTGGCCGCGCTCCTCTCCCTTCCGGCCGCGGCCGAGACGCCGAAGGACCGCACCTGCTTCCGCGCCGACAACATCAACGGCTGGACCTATGTCGACCGCGACACCGTCCGCATCACCGTGGGCGTGCGCGAGCAGTACGAGCTGACCCTGTTCAGCCCGCAGCCCGAGCTCGCCTTCCGGTACGGCGTCGGCGTGCGCACCCGCGGCTCCTCCTGGGTCTGCTCGCCGCTCGACCTGGAGATCATCGGCGACCGCTTCGAGGGCGCCGTCCATGTCAAGGCGATGCGCCGGGTGGAGGACAGGCCCGCCCCCGCCGACAAGCCGGCCGGCTGAAGCGCCTGACGGCACCAGGATTAGAACGAAACCGGAACAAATCCTTCCGGCCGGCGTTGGAACGCATGGCACAAGCATAGGAGGATGCCATGTCCCGGAACGACCGAGCCCAGCAGGCGGAGAACCCGAAGACGGCCGACATCGCCGGCGCCAGCAACCGTGAGAAGGACCCGTCCGACTGGACCACGGGCGACGAGCCCATGACCGGCGCCCAGGCGTCCTACCTGAAGACGCTGAGCGAGGAGGCCGGGGAGGCCTTCGACGCCAAGCTGACCAAGGCCGACGCGTCGCGCCGCATCGACGAGCTGCAGGAGCGCACCGGCCGCGGCCGCGAGGGCTGAAGGCCAGTCCTACACCTACCCGTCATCCCGGCGCAGGCCGGGACCCAGGGGTTGCCGCCATGGAGGATCTATGAAGCACCCGTAGGTCGCATGGAGCGCAGCGCAATGCGACATTCGCCGGCCGTGTAACGTCGCATTACGCCTGCGGCTCCATGCGACCTACGAACCAAGCCAGCGCTGCATCGGTCGCATCCCGCTGCAACCCCTGGGCCCCGGCCTTCGCCGGGGTGACGGTTGGGGGGCTCCTGACCTGCGGCGCCCCCGCCTGTCCAGAAGGGCGGGAATAGGCTACGCTTCCATCGGCGTTCGGCGCGATGGAGGCCCCGATGGACAAGCTGCAGGCGATGCTCGTCTTCACCCGGGTGGTGGAGGCCAACAGCTTCGCGCGCGCCGCCGACATGCTGGGCATGCCGCGCGCGACCGTCACCACGACCGTGCAGAATCTGGAGGCGTCGTTGGGCGTGCGGCTGCTGAACCGCACCACCCGCCGCCTCAGCCTGACCTTCGACGGCGCCGCCTTCTACGAGCGCGCGGTGCGCATCCTGGCCGACGTGGAGGAGGCGGAGAGCGCCTTCGGCAACCGCTCCAGCCCGAAGGGCCGGCTGCATGTCGACATGCCCAGCACGGTCGGCCGCCTCATCATCATCCCGCTGCTGCACGAGTTCCGCGCACGCTACCCCGACATCGACCTGAAGCTGGGCCTGGGCGACCGGCCGGTCGACCTGGTGCAGGAGGGCATCGACTGCGTGCTGCGCATCGGCGAGCTGCAGGACAGCAGCCTGATCGCGCGCCGTGTCGGCCTGCTGCCGCACGTCACCTGCGCCAGCCCCGCCTACCTCGCCCGCAAGGGCGTGCCGACGAGGCCCGAGGAGGTCGCGGACCATGACTGCGTCCAGTACTTCTCCTCGCGCACCGGCCGCATCTTCCACAAGGAGTTCCTGGTCGACGGCGAGGTGCGCGAGGTGCAGACCAGCTGCTCGCTCTCGGTGAACGACGGCGACGGTTATGTGGCGGCGGCGTTGGAGGGGTTCGGCCTGATCCAGCCGCTGCGCTTCATGGTGGTGCCGCACCTGCGCGACGGAAGGCTGGTGGAGGTGCTGCCGGAGTACGCGCCGCCGCCGCGCCCCATGCATGTCGTCTATCCCCACAGCCGCCACCTCTCGCCCAAGGTGCGGGTCTTCGTCGACTGGGTGGCGGAGCTGTTCGAGCGCTGCCCGCTGCTGGCCAGCGTCGGCGGCCCGCCCAACTTCGACGGCTGCCCCGACATCGCCGCGGCCAAGGCGGCGGCGGGCAAGGGGCTGGGGGAGAATCTGAGCATGGCGGAGCTGGTGGCGAGCTGCGGCGAGGTGAAGGCGGTCGCGGCGGAGGCGGCGCCCACGGCGGCGTGAGGGTTCGCACCCTTTGGCCGCCTCTCCACCGTCACCCCGCCCCCGGATCGGGCCGTAGGCCCATCCGAGGACAAGCTCCGGCCGAGGCCCAGGGGTTGCAGCCATGAGAGGCCGATAAAACGGAGAGGCTGAGGCGGGGTGCGTCCTTCGACAAGCTCAGGATGAGGACCGGGAACGAGAGGCACTGGCGGTAGACCGAGCGCCAGCTCCATGGGGAGCAGCTCGATCCCCCTCATCCTGAGCTTGTCGAAGGACGCACAGCGGCAACGCTGCCCGTAAAGGAGCGCTTCATCGACCGTCCATGGCTGCAACCCCTGGGTCCCGGCCTGCGCCGGGATGACGGGTAGTGGATAGGAATGGCGTCGCAGCCCGTTCCCCCACCCGATTGTTCAACTCCGCTGAATAGTGTTGCCGGATAGGGCGTCTTTATCCAGCCGGGCTGCAGGCGCAGCTTTCCTCCCGAGATCAACCGGGAGGGGCGTGCGCGCCCTCGCACCATGGACAGCCGCTCGCTCACCGTCACCGACCACCGCATCGACGGCCATGCCAGGCCGGTCGAGCTGCGGCTGTACCGCCCGGCCGGGCCGGTGCGGGCGGCGGTGCTGTACCTGCATGGCGGCGGCTTCACCGGCGGTTCGCTGGACGAGGCCGACGGCGGCGCCCGCGCCCTGGCGCTGGGGGCGGGCGTGCCGGTCCTTTCGGTGGCCTATTCGCTGGCCCCGCACCATCCCTTCCCCGCCGCCCCGCACGACGCGCTCGGCGCCGCCGGCTGGCTGAAGTCCAGCCTGGGCGGCAAGGCCCTGCGGCTGGGCGTAGCGGGGGTGGAGGCCGGCGGCCATGTAGCCGTCTCCGTCACCATGATCGCCCGGGACCAGGGCTGCACCGGCATCGCCGCCCAGGCGCTGCTGGGGCCGCTGCTGGACCCGAGCCTGACCTGCGCCAACGCGGCGCGGGACGCCGCCGCGGTCCGCAACGTCGCCCGCTGCGCCGAGGGCTACCGCGCCTATCTGCCCGACCCGTCGCTGCGGCTGCATCCCTACGCCGCGCCGCTGGACTGCCGGCGCCTGGCCGGCCTGCCGCCGGCGCTGGTCATCACCGGTATCGACCCGCTGACCCGGGACGAGGCCGAGCGCTACGCCTCCGCCCTGTCCTGCGCCGGCATCACCGTCGAGCGCCTGGGCCTCGACGTCCCCGCCCCTTCCCTTCCGACCCACGGGCCGGCGCTCGACGCGCTGGCCGCCTTCTTCCGCCGGCATCTGACCGGCTCGAAACAACGCGCTTGAGGAATACCGCCATGCGTCTCTCCCGCATCCCCCTGAGCCTCGCGCTGGCCGCCGGCGTCTCCGTCGCCGTCGTCGCCGCCCTCACCGCCCCGTCCGGAACTGCCGGCGCCGCGGCCCCCGCCGTGATCGAGGCGCCCGCCGCCGAGGTGGACGTCGCCCCGGTCCTGGCCCGCAGCATCACCGACTGGCAGGCCTATTCCGGCCGGCTGGAGGCGGTGGACCGGGTGGAGGTGCGCCCGGAAGTGTCCGGCCGCATCGTCCAGGTGCATTTCCGCAACGGCGCGCTGGTGGAGAAGGGCGAGCCGCTCTTCACCATCGACCCGCGCCCCTATGAGGCGGCGGTCGCCCGCGCGGAGGCCGAGCTGGCCCGCGCCCGGTCCCGCGTCACCTTCGCCCGCGCCGATCTGGACCGGGCGGAGAAGCTGGCGCCCAACGGCACCATCCCCGTCCGCACGCTGGACGAGAAGCGCAACCTGTCCCGCGAGGCCGACGCCGCCGTGCAGGCGGCGCAGGCCGAGCTGTCCATGGCGCGGCTGAACCTGGAGCACACCCGGGTGGTCGCCCCCGTCTCCGGCCGCATCTCGCGGGCCGAGGTAACGGTCGGCAACGTCGTGTCGGCCGGCCCCGGCGCGCAGCCGCTGACCACGCTGGTCTCCGTCTCGCCCATCTACGCCGCCTTCGACGTGGACGAGCAGACCTATCTGCGCCACATCGCGGCCGCCAAGGACAAGGCCGGCGTGCCGGTCCGCCTGGGCCTCGCCGACGAGCCGGGCTATTCCCGCACCGGCGTGGTGGAGGACGTGGACAACCGGCTGGACCCCCAGTCCGGCACCATCCGCGTGCGCGCCCGCATCGACAATCCCGACGGCGCGCTGGTTCCCGGCCTCTATGCCCGCATCCAGGTCGGCGGCACCAGCGCCTACGAGGCGCTGCTGGTCCCGGACGCCGCCATCGGCACCGACCAGAACCGCAAGTTCGTCCTGGCGCTGACGCCCGACAACCGCGTCGAGTACCGGCCGGTGACGCTGGGCGCCCTGAACGAGGGGCTGCGGGTCATCACGTCGGGCCTGTCCAAGGGCGACCGCATCGTCGTCAACGGCCTGCAGCGCGCCCGCCCCGGCGACGCCGTCCGGCCGAACCCGGTGACCGTGGAGGCGTCGGCCGCCGGCGCGCTCCTCCGCTCGGCCGCGCGCTGAGCGAACAAGGCTCCCAGGAGGGATCCCCATGAACATCTCCCGCTTCTTCATCGACCGCCCGATCTTCGCGGGCGTGCTGTCGGTGGCGATCTTCCTGGCCGGCGCGCTGGCGCTGTTCCGGATGCCGATCTCCGAGTACCCCGAGGTCGTGCCGCCGTCGGTGGTGGTGCGCGCCCAGTATCCGGGCGCCAACCCCAAGGTCATCGCCGAGACCGTCGCCTCGCCCATCGAGGAGCAGATCAACGGCGTCGAGGGCATGCTCTACATGCAGTCCCAGGCGAACAGCGACGGCAACCTCGCGGTCACCGTCACCTTCAAGCTGGGCACCGACCCGGACAAGGCGCAGCAGCTGGTGCAGAACCGCGTCGCCCAGGCCCTGCCGCGCCTGCCGGAGGACGTGACCCGGCTGGGCGTGACCACGGTCAAGGCGTCGCCGACGCTGACCATGGTCGTCCACCTGATCTCGCCCGACGACCGCTACGACATGACCTACCTGCGCAACTACGCGCGGCTGAACGTCCGCGACCGGCTGCAGCGGATCTCCGGCGTGGGCGAGGCGCAGCTCTGGGGCTCGGGCGACTACGCCATGCGCGTCTGGCTCGACCCGCAGAAGGTGGCACAGCGGAACCTCACCGCCACGGAGGTGGTCGCCGCCATCCGCGAGCAGAACGTGCAGGTCGCGGCCGGCATCATCGGCGCCTCGCCCACCGTGCCGGGCACGCCGCTGCAGCTGTCGGTGAACGCGTCGGGCCGGCTGAAGAATCCTGAGGAGTTCGGCGAGATCGTGCTGAAGACGGAGAACGGCGCCGTCACCAGCTTACAGGATGTGGCGCGGGTGGAGATGGCGGCGGCCGAGTACGGCTTGCGCGCGCTGCTGGACAACAGGCCGGCGGTCGCCATCGCCATCACCCAGCAGCCCGGCGCCAACGCGCTCGCCATCTCCTCCCAGGTGCGCGCGGCGATGGCCGAGCTGAAGGCCGACATGCCCCCGGGCGTGGACTACGCCATCGTCTACGACCCCACCCAGTTCGTCCGCGCCTCGATCGAGGCGGTGGTGACCACGCTGCTGGAGGCGGTGGCGCTGGTAGTGCTGGTGGTCATCCTGTTCCTGCAGACCTGGCGCGCCTCCATCATCCCGCTGCTGGCGGTGCCGGTCTCCATCGTCGGCACCTTCTCGGTGATGCTGGCCTTCGGCTATTCGATCAACGCCCTGTCGCTGTTCGGCATGGTGCTGGCGATCGGCATCGTCGTCGACGACGCCATCGTCGTGGTCGAGAATGTGGAGCGCAACATCGCCGAGGGCCTCTCGCCCAAGGAGGCGACCTACAAGGCGATGCGGGAGGTCAGCGGCCCCATCATCGCCATCGCGCTGACGCTGGTGGCGGTGTTCGTCCCGCTGGCGGCGATGAGCGGGCTGACCGGCGAGTTCTACCGCCAGTTCGCCATGACCATCGCCATCTCCACCGTCATCTCCGCCTTCAACTCGCTGACCCTCAGCCCGGCGCTCTCGGCCCTGCTGCTGAAGCGGCACGGCGAGGGCCGGGACATCCTGACCCGGATCATGGACCGGCTGTTCGGCCGCTTCTTCGCCGGCTTCAACCGCTTCTTCAACCGCGCGTCGGACAGCTACGGGCGCGGCGTCGGCGGGGTGGTGCGGCGCAAGGGCGCGATGATGGCGGTCTACGCGGCACTCCTGGGCGGCACGGTGTGGCTGGGCGGCGCCGTGCCGACGGGCTTCGTGCCGGTGCAGGACAAGGGCTATCTGGTCGCCTTCGCCCAGCTGCCCAACGGTGCCTCGCTGGACCGGACCGAGCAGGTGATCCGCGACATGGGCGCCATCGCCCTGAAGCATCCGGGCGTGGCCAGCGCCGTGGCCTTCCCCGGCCTGTCGGTGAACGGCTTCACCAACAGCTCCAGCGCCGGCATCGTGTTCGTCACGCTGAAGGATTTCGACCAGCGGCCGGGCCTGGACGGGGTCGGCATCGCCAAGGAGCTGGGGCAGCAGTTCGCCGGCATCAAGGAGGCCTTCGTGGCCGTCTTCCCGCCCCCGCCGGTCATGGGCCTGGGCACGCTGGGCGGCTTCAAGCTGCAGCTGCAGGACCGCGGCGCCCTGGGCTACGAGGCGCTGAACGAGGCGCTGGGCAAGTTCCTGGCCAAGGCCGCCGAGACGCCGGAGCTGGGGCCGGCATTCTCCAGCTACCAGATCAACGTGCCGCAGCTGGACGTCGAGCTGGACCGGGTGAAGGCCAAGCAGCTGGGCGTGCCGGTGACCGACGTGTTCGACACCATGCAGATCTATCTGGGCTCGCTCTACGCCAACGACTTCAACGCGCTGGGCCGGGTGTTCCAGGTCCGGGTCCAGGCCGACGCACCGTTCCGCGCCACCGCCGACGACATCGGGTTGCTGAAGACCCGCAACGAGGAGGGCCGCATGGTCCCGCTCTCCTCGCTGGTCAATGTCCGCCAGAGCTACGGGCCGGAGATGGTGGTCCGCTACAACGGCTACACCGCGGCCGACGTCAATGGCGGCCCCGCCCCCGGCTTCTCCTCGGGCGAGGCGCAGGCGGCGGTGGAGCGAATCGCGGCCGAGACCCTGCCGCGCGGCGTGCGGTTCGAGTGGACGGACCTGACCTACCAGCAGATCCTGACGGGCAACGCGGCGCTGATCGTCTTCCCCATCAGCGTGCTGCTGGTCTTCCTGGTGCTGGCGGCGCAGTACGAGAGCCTGACCCTGCCGCTGGCGATCCTCATGATCGTGCCCATGGGCCTGCTGTCGGCGCTGGCCGGCGTCTGGATCACCGGCGGCGACAACGACATCTTCACCCAGATCGGCTTCATGGTGCTGGTGGGGCTGTCGGCCAAGAACGCCATCCTGATCGTGGAGTTCGCCCGCGAGCTGGAGAGCCAGGGCCGCACCGCGGTGCAGGCGGCGATCGAGGCATCGAAGCTGCGCCTGCGCCCGATCCTGATGACCTCCATCGCCTTCATCATGGGCGTGGTGCCGCTGGTGACCTCCACCGGCGCCGGCGCCGAGATGCGGCACGCGATGGGCGTCGCGGTCTTCTCCGGCATGATCGGCGTGACGCTGTTCGGCCTGGTGCTGACCCCGGTCTTCTACGTGCTGCTGCGCAGGATGGCCGGCGGCGGGACCGAGCGGCCGGCCGAGGCGGCGACGGTGGAGGATGAGCGGCCGCGCGCGCTGGCGGCCTGACCCCTCCGCCGCGCGCGTGACGGTCGGGGCCGCGCTCCCCAGGGGGCGCGGCCCTTGCCGTTGGGGCCCTCCGCCTTTCGTCTAGGACCGCGACCATCGCCGGACGACCGGCCTAAACAGCTTGCCGGGCTTGTCGACGGCGCGTCCTGCGCCATCCTTCTGGGCGGGCATCGGCGGCTGGAACCGGCATCATGAACCCTGGTCGGGACACTCCTCAGATCATCGTCGTCGACGACCACCCGCTCGATCTCGAGTTGCTGGCCGAGGTCTTCGAGCAGCTGGGCTACTCGGTGCACCGGGCCGACGGGGCGGAGATGGCGCTCGACCTCCTGGCCAGGCTCCCCGAGGTGGTCGGCATGGTCAGCGACCTCGCCATGCCGGGCATGGACGGCAACCAGCTGGCCGAACTGGCCCGGCGCTTCCGCCCCGACCTGCGCATCCTGCTGGTCTCCGGCCATGCCGGCGCGGTCCGGACGCGGGAACATCCGGTCCTGCCCAAGCCGCTGCACCCCGACACGATGCGCGGCGCCGCGGCCGCCTTCTTCCCCGCCAACGCCAACGATCTCGGCCAGGCCGCCCCGCGCCGCGGCTTCGCGTAGGGCGGCCGGCCGGTTGTGCCGGGCAGCGTCCGAGCTGTGGGTCCTTCTGACCGAGCTCAGGATGAGGAGGTTGGGTGCTGCTCCCGGCCAACTCTGAGCGGGTTGAAACCAGGAGTGCCTGGCATCTCCCTTTCCTCATCCTGAGCTCGGTCAGAAGGACGCACCACGCCCGAGCTCCTCCCGACCTGCGCGCCCCTCACCCCGCCCGTCTCTTTCCGCATATCCCCGTCGGGATCGGCCGCGCCGTCTTAATAACCGGCGCTGGGCTCCGCGCTCGCTGGTGCCGGATGAATACTGATATTCAGGCCGTTGCTGCCAGCTTTGAAAGCAGTTCAAGTTAACCACGGCGCCTCATCATCGCTGAAACATTTGAAATCAGTGCCTATAGTTACAAGCCCCTGTGATTATCGTCACTTCGACTCGAAAACCTCCCGAAATATCTTCCGACCCGTAAAGCCGCCAGGGCGCCCCGAAGCGCGCCGGCGGCATCGGATCGACAGGGACCAGGGGGACGAGGATGATCTACGCGACAGTCAGGCTTCCAGCGGGGGCCGCCCGATGAATCTCAGCCGGCGCTCCCTCCTGCGGTCGGCGGCCCTGTCCGCCGCCCTCACCACCATGCCCGCGGGCGTCAAGATGGCCTGGGGCGCTCCCGGGTCGGACGATGTGCTGATCGTCATCGCCATGCGCGGCGGCTGGGACGGGCTGCACCTGATCGCGCCCGTCAACGACGCGGACTACGTCGCGGCGCGCGGCGAGGCGCTGCGGGTGACGGCCAATGGCGACCAGCGGGGCATCGCGGTCACGTCGGGCCCGCTGACCCAGAACCACGAGTGGCGCTTCCACGGCCGCGCGCCGAACATGGCGCGGCTGTACCATGAGGGCCAGCTGGCCGTGGTGCACGCCGCCGGCCTGACCGCCGACACCCGCAGCCACTTCCAGGCCATCGACCTGATGGAAACAGGCTCGCTGGACGAGGGGCAGCTGGCCGCCGCCACCGGCTGGACGGCGCGCCACCTGAATTTGCGCGGCGGCACCGCCGCCTTCACCGGCCTGTCGACCGGGCCGCTGATGCCGATCTCCTGGCGCGGCTTCCCCGGCGCCATCGCCATCGGCGACACCGGCGACCTGTCGCTGGCGAACCCCGGCCTGGCCGCCTACCTGACCCAGGCGCACCGCGCCGCCGCCGCCCGGCCCGCCACCGCCGCCATCGGCGCCCGCGGCGTCGCCACGGTGGAGGCGGTGCACCAGTACAACGAGTTTCCCGGCGACCCCATCGTCGCCGGCGACCATCTCAGCGTCGCGCTGCAGACCGTCAGCCGGGTGATCCGCCTGAACGCCGGCCTGCGCGCCGCCACGATCGACTATGGCGACTGGGACACCCATGTCGACCAGGTCGGCCGCTTCCCCAACCTGCTGGCGCATCTCGATACCAAGCTGATGGAGTTCTGGCAGAGCCTGGGCAGCGCCCAGAGCCGCGTCACCGTCGTGATGATGGGCGAGTTCGGCCGCCGTCTCGAGGGCAACAGCAATGCCGGCACCGACCATGGCCACGGCCAGGCGATCCTGGTGCTGGGCGGCGGCGTGAATGGCGGGCGCATGTACGGCCAGTGGCCGGGCCTGCAGGCATCGGCGCTGGACAATGGCGACCTCGCCATCACCACGGACTACCGGCTGATCGTCGGCGAGATCCTGGAGAAGCGCTGCGGCAACACCCGCATCAACGGGTTCGGGGGCGTCTTCCCGGACCTGCAGCTGTCGACCGACCCGAGCCGCCGCTGGCTCGGCATCGTGGCCTGAGGAGACAGGGACATGCCTGAATCGTTCGAGACCCTGGTCCTCAACCGCCTCGCCTTCGGCCCGCGCCCGGGCGACGTGGCCGCGCTCCGGCAGCAGGGCTTCCAGGCCTGGCTGCAGCAGCAGTTGGCGCCCCCCGCCGGCGACGACCCGATGACCGCCTCCATGGTGGCGACGGCGCGCCTGCCGATCCTCTACACCGATCCGGCGACCGGCGACTTCGTCGTGCAGCAGCTGCCGCTGTCGCACCTGACCCGCAGCACCCAGCAGCTCTGGCCGCTGCAGGACTTCAACCAGAACCCGATCCTGGCCCGGACCGAGCGCCCGCGCGAGGAGGTCCGGTCCGCGACCTTCATCCGCGCCGCCTACGGCACCTACCAGCTGCGCGAGGTCATGGTCCATTTCTGGCACAACCACTTCACGGTCAATGCCGAGGGCGACAACCGCATCGCCGTCACCCTGCCCGTCTACGACCGCATCATGCGCGCCAACGCGCTGGGCAACTTCCGGGCGCTGCTGGGCCAAGTGGCCAAGAGCACGGCGATGCTCTACTACCTGAACAACGCCTCCAGCGACGCCAGCCACCCGGACGAGAACTACGCCCGCGAGCTGATGGAGCTGCACACGCTGGGCATCGACGCCTATCTGGGCCGCGATCCCGCCAACCACGACCCCAGCGGCAACACCGGCTATTCCGACGTGGACGTGCTGGAGGTGGCGCGCGTGCTGACCGGCTGGACCATCGCCGACGGCCGCTACACCAGCCTGAACAACGGCACCTTCATCTTCACCCCCGCCCGCCACGACACCAGGCCGAAGCGGGCGCTGGGCCTGATCTTCCCCGGCAACGAGGGCGTGCAGGAGGGCGAGCGGCTGCTGGACCGGCTGGCGCGCCATCCGCTGACCGCCAGGTTCATCGCCAAGAAGCTGGTCCGCTACTTCGTCTCCGACAATCCGCCGGCGGCGCTGGTGGACCGGGCGGCGCAGGCCTTCCTCTCCAATGTCTCGGCGCCGAACCAGATGGCGGCGGTGGTGCATACCATCGTCACCTCGGCGGAATTCGCCGCCAGCGCCGGCCAGAAGACCAAGGACCCGTTCCAGTTCATGGCGTCCTTCCTGCGCGGCACGGGCCTGCGCTTCAACCCGCATGGTCGCCTGTGGGAGAACCTGAAGGCCATGGGCCGGCCGCAGTTCGCCTGGGGCACGCCCGCCGGCGCGCCGGACGTCGGGGCCGCCTGGACCAACACCAACAGCCTGCTGATGCGCTGGAACGCGGCCTTCATGGTGCTGGAGCCCTTCAACTACGGCATCAACCGTGACCAGGTGGCGCCGACGCCGGCTTCCGTGAACAGCGCCCAGGCGGCGCTGGACTATTGGGTCGAGCGGCTGCTGGGCGACAAGGCGACGGCGGAGACCCGCAACGCCCTGCTGGCCTACGCCAACTCGGCCGAGATCGGCGGCAGCGCCGCCTTCGTTGATCACCGCCGGACGCTCAGTCTCTGGCGCTTCGTCTCCGCCGTCGGGTCCGCGCCCGAATTCCAGCTGCGCTGAGGGGAGGAAACCATGCCTCTCATGACAGGCACCGCCGCCGGCGAAAGGCTGGCGGGCGGTACGGAGAACGACACGATCGAGGGCCTCGGCGGGCACGACCACCTGCTGGGCCTCGACGGCGGCGACCGGCTGGACGGCGGGGACGGTCACGACGCGCTGGAGGGCGGGGCCGGCAACGACACGCTGCTGGCTGGGCCGGGGCAGGATCTGCTCGACGGCGGCGACGGCGACGACTCGATGGAGGGCGGCGACGGCGTCGATTTGTTCCTGGGCGACTGGGGCGCCGACAGCTTCCAGGGCGGCGCCGGGTCCGACCGCATCCAGTACGGCCGCTCGCCCGTCGGCGTGCTGGTCGACCTGGAGGCCGGCATCGGCCAGCGCGGCCATGCCGAGGGCGACGTTATCGCCGGTGTCGAGAACATCTACGGCAGCGACCGCGTCGACGAGCTGCGCGGCGACGGCGACGCCAACCTGTTCCTCGGCTTCGGTGGCGGCGACGTGCTGACCGGCGGCGGCGGCGGCGACACGCTGGACGGCGGCGACGGGGCCGACAACCTCTTCGGCGAGGCGGGCGACGACCGGCTGGTCGGCGGGGCCGGCGACGACTTCCTGTCGGGCGGCGCCGGCGTCGACAGCCTCTCGGGCGGCGACGGCGACGACGCGCTGCTGGTGGGGCTTGAGGCGGAGACGCTGGAGGGCGGTGCCGGCGCGGATGCCTTCGTGCTGGCCGACGGTCCCGCCTTCAATGCCACCATCGCCGACTTCGACGTGGCGGTGGACCGGGTGGAGTTCATGCTGTCCCCGGCCACCGGCATCCCCGCCCCGACCTTCGAGCAGGTGATCGAGCGCTTCACCCAGGTCGGCGGGGACGCCGTCTACAGCGACGGCACGGGCACGCTGACGCTGAAGGGCGTCGCCATCGCCACCCTGCGCACCGCCAATTTCGGCGGCCTGACCATCCCCGAGGAGCCGCCCGAGGGCCCTGGCGGGGAAGGACCCGGGGGAGAAGGTCCAGGCGGCGAAGGTCCCGGGGGCGAGGGTCCTGGTGGCGAAGGCCCGGGCGGGGAGAACCCGGGCGGCGAGGATCCCGGCGCCGACCCGGCGCTGCGCGATCCGGTCACCGGCACCGCGACCGAGGAGAACGACATGCTGGTCGGCAATGCCGAGGCCAACGCCCTGTCCGCGCTGGGCGGCGGCGACCTGGTGCTGGCCGGCGGCGGCAACGACACGCTGGATGGCGGCGGCGGAGTGGACAACCTCTTCGGCGGCACCGGCGACGACCGGGTGCTGGGCGGCGAGGGAGGCGACTTCCTGGCCGGCGACGAGGGCGACGACCATCTCTTCGGCGGCGCCGGCGACGACATCCTGGTCAACGGGGCGGGCGTCGACCTGCTGGAGGGCGGCGAGGGCCGCGACATCTTCGTGATCGGCACCGCCGCGATCTACGCCGCCACCGTGTCGGACTTCGACATCGCCGAGGACCGGCTCTCCTTCTGGGGGTTGGAACGGGAGGACGGCTCCCGGCCGACCCTGGAGCAGGTGCTGTCGCGCTTCACCCAGTCCGGCGCCGACGCCGTGTACCTGCAGGGCGGCGGCAGCTTCACGCTGGTGGGCGTGTCGGTCGGGTCGCTGACCGCCGACCACTTCCTGGGCCTGGCCGAGCCGGGCTGAACCGGCGCAAGGGGCCGCCGCCGCGCCCGGACGGCGGCCCCTTCCCCCGGCCGTTCGGCCCGACCCGGCCGCCGGGCTGTTATGCTACCCTGGAGAGCGCCGCCCGATCCGGCTCCCTGGGGGTTTGCGACCGATGAGCACCGAGTCCTTCAGCGCCCGCTATCTCGACCTGGACACCTGGCCCGCCGCCGACATGGTGGACGCGATGCTGGAGGGGCAATTCGCGGCGGTGGCCGCCGTCCGGGCGCAATCGGCGGCGCTGGCGACCGCGGCCGAGGCCGCCGCGGGGCGGCTGGGCGATTCGGGGCGGCTGGTCTATGCCGGCGCCGGCACGTCGGGCCGGCTGGCGGTGCAGGACGGGGTGGAGCTGGGCCCGACCTTCGGCTGGGCGCGGGAGCGGCTGGTCTTCGCCCTGGCCGGCGGGATGGCCGCGCTGGCCGCCAGCGCCGAGGACGCGGAGGACGATGCCGGGGCGGGTGCGGCGGCGATGCGCGATGCGGGACTGGGCGCCGGCGACGTGGTGATCGCGCTGGCCGCCAGCGGCGTCACCCCCTATACGGTGGCCGCCATCACCGAGGCGCGGCGCCTGGGCGCGCTGACCATCGGCATGGCGAACAACCCCGGCACGCCGCTGCTGCTGGCCGCCGAGCACGCCATCTGCCTGGAGACCGGCGGCGAGGTGGTCGCCGGCTCCACCCGCATGAAGGCTGGCACGGCGCAGAAGGTGGCGCTGAACGTGCTGTCGACCGCCATCATGGTCCGGCTGGGGCGGGTCCATCGCGGGTTGATGGTCGACATGCGGGTCACCAACGCCAAGCTCCGCGCCCGCGGCGCCCGCATGGTGGCGGAGCTGGCGGGCAGCAGCCCGGAGGCGGCGGCGGCGGCGCTGGACCTGGCCGGCGGGATCAAGCCGGCCGTGCTTCTGGCGCTGGGCCTGAGCGCGCCCGAGGCCGAGGCGCTGCTGGAGGCGTCCGGGGGCAATCTCCGCCGGGCACTGGAATCCCTGCCGCGCGGAGGCGCGACCGACTGATCCCGCGACGCCCCGGCCCGCCGGCTGTTCGCTGCTGCATCGAGGATCGATGGGAGGCCCGGCCATGGAGGCCAAGAAACGCATCGCCCTGGTGGCGCACGACGCCAAGAAGGAGGATCTGGTCGAGTGGGCCCGGCACAATGAGCGGATACTGGCCCGCCACCGTCTCTGGTCCACCGGCACGACCGGCGGGACGATCAAGGAGGCTTGCCCGGCGCTGGACGTGACGGCGCTGAAGTCGGGCCCGCTGGGCGGCGACCAGCAGATCGGCGCGCGCATCGCCGAGGGCGAGATCGATGTGCTGGTCTTCTTCATCGACGCGTTGTCGGCCCAGCCGCACGAGGCCGACGTGCAGGGGCTGGTGCGGCTCTCGACGCTCTACAACGTGGCGTTGGCCACCAACCGCACGACTGCCGACTTCCTCATCACATCGCCGCTGTTCGGCAAGGCCTTCACCCCGGCGGGCGGCGGCGACGGCACGCCGGCGCATCCGGACGCCTGAGCGCGGGTCCGGGGGACGGGGGCGCTCCGGAGAGCGCCCCCGGCGCGGACGTCACTGGACGCCGCAAGACCGGCAGGTCGGCAGGCCGCCGCGGTGCTCGACCGACGGGGCGCCGGTATAGCCCAGGCCGACCACGCCGAAGGCGGCGAAAGCGACGGAGGCGAGCAGGATCTTGCGGAACTTGGTCATGTTTCTTCCCCAGCTTTGAGTCCAGCCCGATGCCGCACGCCGCACGGTGCGGCGGCGGGTCGGGCCGATCGACTCAAGCGCAAGGGGCGTGCCAGGACAGCCGTGGCAGGGGGCGGGCGGCTTTCGCGCCGGCCGAACCGCCTGATGGGGTATGGGGCGGCATGAACTACCGGGCAGAACCGGCCGGCCCGGCAAGATCGGGAAATTTTGAGAATCAGGACGGCCTGGTACCGGCGATGGCGCGGTCCAGCCGGCTCATCACCTCGTCCGGGACCGTTCGCGCGCACATGATGCGGCCCGGTTCGGTCGTCGGCAGGTCGGGGAAGGTGCGGCTGACGGTGGCGGCCCGGGGCACGCCCTCCTGCCCGGCCGCGATGCGGTAGTCCAGCTCGTCGAGGATGATATAGTCGATGCGGCCGGCATGCAGCAGGCGCACCAGATCGACCATCGATCCCCGCGTGACCAGCACGTTCGTGCCCCGGTCCTTGATGATGGCATCGATCTCCGGCCCGAGGCTGACGCCCAGCAGCGCGCCCAGGATCAATTCCGGGTCGTTCAGCAGGTCGTTCAGCGTCTCGTAGCGTTGCGCGCGCTCCTTCTTCAGGACGACCCGGTAGTCCGGCGCCTCGAAAAGCGGCTGGCTGAACTTGAACAGCTTCTCCCGGTCGGGGGTCTTCCGGGCGTTCGGCAGGCAGGCGGGGCGCCCGGCCTCCATCTCCGCGATGATGCGGCTGCGCGGGATCGAGCCGACCCAGTCCAGGCGGACGCCGGCCTGCGCCGCGACCGCCGCCACGCGTTCGGCGACCGGTCCCGTCACCTCGCCCGTGGGCGCCTTCTCGATGAAGGGCGCCATCTCCTGGTACAGGATGGTGAGCGTTGCCGTGTCGGCGGCGGCCGACGGCTGGGCGCCGGCCGCCGCCAGGCATGCGGCGAGTGCTAGACGAAAGCGCATTCCCATCCCAACCCGTGGCGGCCGTCGCCGGCGATCCCGCCCCTTCTGGCCCGTCGCCGGGCCGGCGTCAACAGGACGGTCGCCTCGGATTAGGAAACCGTTCCGTCACCGGCGGCCGTCACGGCCAGGAAGAAGCGCAGCATCTCGCGCGACGCGTCGGGGCCGGACGGGTCGGCATAGCTGCCGGCGGCGCTGCCGCCCGACCAGGCGTGGCCGGCGCCGTGGATCCGCCAGCCCTCGGCCCTGACCCGGCCGGTGCCATCGGTGTGGACATGGCGGGTATAGGACCGCCCGCCCGCATTTCCCTTCTCGGCGCGGCCGCGACCGGCATCGCGCAGCAGGGCATCGGCGTTGCGTGGGCTGACGGTGCCGTCCCGGTCGCCATGGAAGACGATCGCCGGCACCCGCATCGCGGCCCCTTCCCCTCCCTGGCGCATGGCGGCGAAGGCGCCGGGCAGGTCGCGCGCGGCGCCGGCCGGCAGGCCGGAATGCACGCCCACGGCCCGGAATAGCTCGGGATGGGCATTGCCCAGCACCGCCGCCATGGCGCCGCCGGCCGAGAGACCCGCCACGAAGACCCGCGCCGGGTCCACCCGGTGGTCGCGCATGATCTGGCGGGCGATGCCGGCGATCAGGCCGGGCTCGCCGGCGCCGGGGCGCTGGTGGGCGGCCTCGAACCAGTTCCAGCAGCCATTCTGGTTCGCTGTCCGAGGCTGCTCGGGATAGGCGACGAGGAACCCCAGCTCCTCCGCCAGCCGGTTCATGCCGGTGCCGGCGGCGAAATCCTCGGGCGTCTGGGTGCAGCCATGCAGCATGACGACCAGCGGCAGGGACTCCTCCCGCCTGATGGACGGCACATAGAGCCGGTAGCGCCGCGAGCCGGCGGCGTCGCTGAAGCTCTTGAGATCGAAGGAGGCGCCGGGCGGCACCTCCACCGGCGCGGGAGCGCGGGCGGTGTGCGCCTGCTGCGCGGCCCGGGCCTTGGCCGCCATTTCCCGCAGCGTGTCGCCCAGGCCTGACCGGCGGCGCGGCGCCTCCGCCGCTTCCGGTTCCGCGGCGGGCTCCACCCCGACCGTCACATAGTCGGCGTCGATGATGCGCGGGTCGTGCAGCGCGGGTGGACGGGCCCCGGTCGGGCGGGGCGCGGCCCCGTCCCCGCCCATCAGGCGCCGGATCAGGGCGGTGGCCTCGGCCAGCTTGCCGGCGCGGGTCAGGCGGGTGGCCTCGGCCATGCCCTCATTGAAGCGGTCATTCATGTCGGTGCCTTTCCGGCGTCAACGAATACGGTCGGCGAGCGCGGCCTTCACGGCCGGGCTGGCATGGAGCGCGCCCAGCACGCTGAGCGACGCGATGGTGGCGCGGGCGAGGTCGGGGGTGACGTCGGCCGCGATGGTGGCGAGGCCCAGGACCCTGATGTCCAGCATGCGGCCCGCCTCGCGGGCGGCCTCGAGGTCGGCGCGGGTGATTGTGCGCAGGCCGAGATCGACGCTGCGCCGGAGCGTGGCCTGCCGCACCGCCTCGGCATGCCGGTCCAACTGGTTGCGGATGGCGGTGCGGATCAGGTCGGTGCGGTTGGAGTAGAACCCCTCCTGCACCAGCAGGTCGATCTGCCCCAGATCCACGAAACCGAGATTGATGGTGATCTTCTCGCTGTCGACCGGTTTCAACGCCGTGTCCTTCATCTCCGCACCATCCGTTCACCATCCACCTGGATGGTATATGGCAGGTGCGGAGGATGGTTTCAAGTCAGCCCCGGTGACGTAACGTCCGCCGGAAGCACCGGAGCGCGATCCAGGCGCCGGCGCATGGCGCGGCAGGTGGCGACGGCCGGCTGGAAACGGCACTGCGGGAACACGCCCATGCGCTGCAGCCCGGTGATGCGGTCCTCCCCCAGCCCCGACAGCCGCTTGTCCACCAGTGCCGCATAGGCCGCCGCCTGCGCCTCGGTCGCCGGCAGGGTCAGCCGGTCCAGCAACTCGTGTTCCTTGACCGTCGTGGCGTGGGCGGTGTGGTCGACGATCTCCGCCAGCCGGATCTCCATGCGCCACTTCGGGCGACAGCTCACGTGCCAGCGGCACGGCCGGCAGCGCCATCATGCGGTCGGTCTCCATCTCCGGCAGGCGCTGCACCAGCCGGCCCATCCGCGCCGGGGTGAGGCTGAGATTGCGCACCAGGAGCGGGTGAAGCCGTCGTCGCGGATGCAGGAGCCGCCCCCGGGGCCCGGTTGCCTCGGCCCGTCACGGCCTTGGGCATGCGCCTTGCCAAGCGCAGCTGTTGGGGGTGGGCTCCGCCTGACGGTTCAGCACCTTCCGCCGGGTCTTCGATAACCTTGCGACTACGCGTAGACCATAGCTTTGCCGGTAATGGCGCGGGTCGCTCAAACGAGAGCGGGGCAGAAGCAGGGCCACCGACCGGAAGGAGCACGCCTCATGCCAGGACGACATCGGCGCCCTGTGCCCGCCGGCACGGGGCGCCTCCTCCCTGCTCGCGGACCGGGTAGACGGTCGCGGCATGGCCGACATCTCCGCCATGATCGGACCGCCGCGCGGCGCGGCGGCATGATCGAGGGACTCCGGCCGCCTTGGGACGGCGTGCGGGATGGATGGCGCCGGGGCGTCCCGGCGGCGGGCGGCGCACCGACATTGGCCCCGGGACCGGCGGCCATCGGCCAGGTGGGGCGGGCACCGAACCGACCCGGCCGTGGTACGACCGGCCACGCTCCGGTCCCGCTCGCCGGTCCTACACCGCCGGGATGCGCGTCATGGAGCAGCCCCGGGCCGACCGCCGCTCCGCGGGTGGACGAAGGCGCCCGGCATCGCCCGCCCGCAATGAACCGTCGGCGCGCTCCGCCGTCGTGCCGTGCGGCGTGGGGCGGCCGAACCAAGCGGAGTGCCAGGCGCGGCCTTCCCTACCGCCGTTCTCGATGGCCGAGCCACGGCAATCTTCCGGGGAAGGATTTCAAGGGCCACCCGGCGCCAGCTCACCGCCGCACGATCGGCCACCGGTGCGGTTCCCTACCCTCTTCCTTGCCGGCCGGCTTGACGCCGGTGGAGCGGGCGTTTACCGGCGGCTTTCTGATGCTTCCGGGTTCGCCGATCTTCGCCAAGGCCGCGGTATGTCGAGGCGCCCCCGGCGTGATGGGCGTCCCGGCGCTGGAGCCCCTCCCTTCCCTCCCCTTTGTCAAAACCGACACCCCCTTGGGTGTTCTTGGATTCCTGTTCTCTAGGAGTCTTGTTCTGGTGTTCGGAGCTGAATCCGGTAGCTCTCACAGGGAGTTAGGTGGCGTCATGTGTACGTCTGGGGCGGCAGCCGTGTACAAGGCGGGCGTGGCTGCCTGTGGAGAGGTGGACAGATCGGGCGCGGCCGCTGGTGGAAAGGTGTACGGCAGGGGCGGCGGCCCGAGGGGCGGCTGGGGAAAGGTGTACGGAACGGGCGTGGGCCCGCGACGCCGCCCAGGGAACGTCGATGTGTACGAAATGGGCGCCGCCGGCCGCGGCCCTGCAGGTGTACAAAATGGGCGCCGACCGCGCGGTGGGCTTGAGGTGTACAGAATGGGCGTCGGCGGCCGCGTTTACTGGGCTGTGGGTCGCCAGACGACTCGATCCCGCGACTCGGCGCGACTCGGGTGTACAGATTGGGCGCACGGCGCCGGTCCGATTCGCCCGATTCGGCGGGCTTCAGGTGTACAAATCGGGCGTCCCCTGCCCTGTCGACGCGCGGAATCAGGGGCTTGGCGGCGAATCTTCGAGTCATGGTGCAGAATCCGTGTACGCGCGGACACGTTCGTTGTACACTTCACCCATGAGCGACGAGAAGGACAGAACCGCCCTTGCGCCGCGCGGCCGCGGACCGCGCGCCACCGGCGATTTGGCCGACATGGCCACGGACCCCACCTTCCCGAAATCCGCCGCGGCCGTCCACATCTCCACCGAGGGCGTGGAACTCACCGGCCTCGACCGCCGGCTCTTCAACTATCTGCTGGCGGTGGCCTATCCGGATCTCTCCGAGAAGCAGATCTTCGAGGTGCGCTACGCCCAGGTGTCGGAATGGCTGGGCAGCCATGAGAGTCCGGACCGGGTGCGGGCCAGCCTGAAGCGCCTGTCCAAGGTGCATGTGACGCTGAACTATCTGGGCGCCATGGGCGAGGAGCGCGAGCAGTTCGGCGGCATCCTCTATGCCGACACGGCCAAGGACGGTTCGGGCATCATCCGCTTCGAGTTTCCGCGCCTGGCCCGGCCCTGGCTCGCCAGCCCTGCCGTCTTCGCCCGCCTGCGCCTGGCGGTCGTGGGCCAGTTCCGCGGCAAGTACACCACCACCCTGTACGAGCTGATGGAGCTCTACGCAAACCGGCAGTTCCCGGTCTGGGAGGTGAGCCTCGCCGACTTCCGCTCGCTGCTGGGCATCCCGTCGGACAAGCTGGACGATTTCCGGGCTTTCCGGCGCCGGGCGCTGGAGCCGGCGATCGAGGAGGTGAACGAGCTCTCCGACCTGCGGGTCGAGTGGGAGCCGGTCAAGGAGGGGAAGTCCGTCGGCCGCCTGCGCTTCACGGTGGAGAAGAAGCCCGATCGGCTGGCTTTCGAGGCCGAGCTGAAGCACCGCGCCGTCGCCGACCCGGTCGGGCACGCCCGGGCCGACCGCGATCCCCGGACGGTCGACCTGATCGACGGGCGCACCGACGAGGAGCGCCGCGGCCCCCCTGCCCTGCGCGCCGCCACCTACGACCGCTTCCGCCTGCTCTATCCCGGCCTGGATGCCGACGCCTTCGTGCTGGAATGGCGCCAAGCCTTCGCCGGCAAGAAGTCGCCGCGCGACCCCGACAAGGCCTTCCTGGCCTGGATGGAGACGATCCGGGAGCGCGGGCAGCTGGTGATCCACGGCCTGCTGCCGAAGGCACCCGGCGGTCTCTGAGCCCTGCCCCGCCCGGATGTGCAACGTTGCACATCGGTTCCTGCCTGGGACAAGTTGACGGCGCGCCGTCAACTCCGTTGACAACTCCCTGCCCCGTACCCCTTATTCGTGGGAGAGGCTGGCCAGAGGGGAAGGCATGTCCGGCGAGGTTTTGAAGGCGTACCGCAAGCGCAGGGAGCTGACGCAGGAAGCCTGCGCCGCCCATCTCAACGAGAGGCTCGGCCGCTCCTACGACAAGGCGCGGATCAGTCGGTGGGAAAGTGGCAAGGAGGCCGTGCCGGCGCCGGTGCTGCGCCTGATCGGCGGATCGGCGCCGGGCCAGGCGCGGGTGATCGCCTGCAGCAACCAGAAGGGCGGGGTGGGCAAGTCCGCCTCGGCCGTCAATCTGGCGGCGTGCTTCGCCCGGCTGGGCTTCCGGGTGCTGCTGGTCGACGCCGACCCGCAGGCGAGCGCCACCGCCATGGTAGGCTGCGACATCATCGAGCTGGAGGAGCGCGGCGCCACCCTGCATGCGGTACTGGTCGACGACCGGCCGCTGCGCGACACCATCGTGCCGCTGAGGACCTTCGACGTGCTGCCGTCGGGCGTGGCGCTGGCCGAGTTCGACGCGGCGGCGGGGCTGGTGGGTCGCGAGACCCGGCTGAAAGCGGCGCTGGCCGACGTGCTGGGCGACTATGACTGGATCCTGATCGACACCCCGCCCAATCTCGGCAGCATGACTATCAATGCGCTGAACGCGGCTGACCAGGTGTTGATCCCGGTCGCGACCCGGCCGGTGGATCTGCTGGGCATTCCGCTGCTGCTGAAGACCATCGGCCGCGTCCGGCGCTTCACCAACCACGAACTCACCGTGCTGGGCGTGCTGCCCACGATGTACACCGAACGCCAGACGGTGGACAGGGAAGTGCTGGCGGACCTGAAGACGCGCTTCGACGGTGCGTCCGACCTGGGGCGCGTGTTTCCACCGATCCGCATGACCACGGGCATCAACCAGGCGGCCTACAACAACGTCATCGCCGTGGACGCGCTGCCGCCCGACCATCCCGTCCAGACCTACATGGCCATCGCCAAGGAGATCGCCGGTGAAGCTTAAGAAGGGGCCGACGGCCTTCGACCGCGCCATGGACGACGCCGCGGTGAAGGGGGACGCGTCGCTGATGGCGAAGGATTTCCCACGCCTGATCGATGTCGAGCTGGCGAAGGTCCACCGGCGGGCGGACCAGCCGCGCCGTCATTTCGACGAGGATGCGCTGCGCCAGCTGGCGGACAGCATCGGCCGCCAGGGCCTGCTGCAGCCGATCCTGGTGCGGGCGCTGCCCGATGCACGGGGCGAGTACGAGATCGTCGCCGGCGAGCGCCGCTGGCGCGCCCACAAGCTGCTGGGCAAGCCGACCATCCATGCGATCGTCACCACCGGCGCGCCCGAGGAGATCGCGCTGGTGGAGAACCTGCAGCGCGTCGACCTGTCGCCGATCGAGGAGGCGAGGGGGATCCAGGCGCTGATGGACCGGCACGGCTATACCCAGGAGGCTGCCGCCGGCGCGCTGGGCTGGAGCCGCACCCAGGTCAACCGCGTGCTGAAGCTGCTGGTGCTGCCCGAAGCGGTCGTCGAGGAATGTGCAACATTGCACATCCCGCGCAACGCCATGGTGGAGCTGGCGCTCGCGGGCTCGGAGGAGGAGCGGGCCTCGTTGCTGGATGTGCTCCGGCGCGGCGGTTCGGTCAAGGCGTTGCGCGAGGCGCGCGCGCCCAAGGCGGCGGGGCAGGGACGCCGCGCCACCGCCCCGGACGAGTTGGCGGCCTTCTTCCAGGGGCTGGACCGGATGGAGCGCGCCGTCGCGACGCTGGCGGACGCCGGCCCCGCTCTCACCGACGCGCAGCGGGCACGGCTGCGGCAGCTGCGCGACCAGCTCGACCGGGTTCTGACGGGCGGACGGACGGGCCGGGGACGTTCTTGAGACCGGCGCCGCAGGCGCAGGGCAGGGGAGGGGAGGGGCGGTTACCGGCCTGGCATCTCCGGGCGGGCCCAACCGTCGGCCCTTCCGGGTGATGTCGGGAACGCCCCGCCGGTGTCGGCACCGTCCCAAGGGACCCAGGACGCCCGCCCGAGGCGGAACGCTCCCCCGTTCATTCAGCTAAGTCACTGGAACTCGGAACGGAATTCATCAGTATTCAGCCTTGTTGCGCGTAAAGTATAATCTTTCGGCGGTTTCTGAGCCTCTCGCCGCGTCCTTTCCGGACCGGGTCGGGCGCGTGCCTCTGCGGTGATCCCGTCCAAACTGCGGTCGTCGCGCTCCCGATGCCGACATCGTGTCACTGGAACCGGACCTTCCACAGCCTCCGCCTACCGTCCCGGTAGCCCCGAGCGGCTTCCAGCCTATGTTCCGCGTGCGGAAGAGAAGCGGCTGCGCGGATGCGGCTCCGGTCGGAATCATCGTTCCACTGGTCTCCGTCCGTACGCCGTTCCAGCCGACAGGGACAGCTGAACGCGCCTACAAACGGTCGAATGAACCGCAGTGCAAGTTTGTAAATGAGACGGGTCTCCGGTATGATCCGGCTCTCGAGGACGGATCCCCATCATGGCCCTGATCGGCTACGCCCGCGTCTCCACGGAGGAGCAGACGACCGACCCGCAGCTGGATGAGCTGCGCCGGGCCGGATGCACCCGCATTCATCAGGACGTCATGTCGGGCGCCAGCCGGGCCCGGCCGGAGCTCCGGAAGGCGCTGGCGGCCCTTAGACCCGGCGACACGCTGCTGGTGGTGCGGCTGGATCGGCTGGCCCGGTCGCTCTCGCATCTGCTGGAGGTGGTGGAGGATCTCGATCGGCGCTCCGTCGGCTTCCGCAGCCTGAACGACCCGATCGACACCACCACGCCGCAGGGCAGATTCACTCTTCAGATCCTCGGTGCCGTCGGCGAACTGGAGCGTGCCCTTATCCGCGAACGCACCAGGGCGGGGCTGCGTTCAGCCAAGGCGCAGGGCCGGGTGGGCGGCAATCCCGGGCTGCGCCGGCGCGACCCCGCGGCCATCGCCAGGGTCACCCGCGCCCGGGAGGACCACCGCTCCGACATGATCGCGGCGGCCGCGACCGACTTCCTGCCGGAGGTTCGCCGGCTGCGGCCGCAGGGCATCACCTGGGACCAGATCGTGGCCCTGCTGAGGCATCAGGGAAAGCAGCGCCCAGGGGGAGGGGAGTGGACCCGCGACAGCCTGATCCGTGCCGTGCGGCGGCTGGTGCGGGACGGCTTGGCGGAGAAGGCGCTGCTCGACCCCGCACCCCGGACGGGGGCCGAAGACGAGGCGGCTCCCGCGATGGTCGCCGCCATCTGGCTGAGCCTGGAGAAGCCCACGCTGCTGGCGCTGGCGCGGCAGCTCGAGCGGGCGCGGGTGCGGACGCCCCGGGGCAAGACCAGGTGGAGCGCCAGCAGTGTCAAGAACCTGCTCGATCGGGCGCGGGCCGAGGGACTCGTCGCCTGACGCAGGGCCGCGGCCTATGTCACGCTGCTGCGCGAGCAGGGCCTCACCATGGACACGCTGTTCGTCGAGCTGCCGGAACCGGCGGCCCGCGAGTTGGGGGCGGACGCGACCGCCCCGGATGCGCTGACGGCGGTGCCGGCCGCGCAGCTGCTGTACGATGCTGGCGCCAAGCATGGCTGGCGGATCGGCGCCCGCCGGGTGACCCGCCGCTTCCGCCCGGGCCGTGACTGGTGGACACTGGGACGGAGGCTCCGCGGAACAGACCCGGAGGCGAGGGAGGACGGATCATGACTCCGCGAGAGGCCAAGGACCTGCTGATGCGCTTCAACCAGGGCGGCGACATCATCGAGCGGCGGGAGGACGGCGGCGTGTTCATCGCGCTCGGCGCTGCTGTCGATGCGGTTCGGGAAGCCTACCGGCTGGGCTCCCTGCCGGCGGCCGAACGGCCGAGGGAATAGGGCAGGGCGCCCTTTCCCAGGCCCACCCGACGAGACACGCCTGACTCGGCTTCCGAGGGACGAAGCTCCAGAAAAGAACATCGAGTATCCCGCGGCCGATGGCTGCCGCGCCGCACCGGGCCTGGAAAAATATCAATATCGGCAAAGGGCCGAAATGAATGGCTGTACGCAGCCAAGAGCTGATTTCTTGTTGATTCGGATCCTCCAGGCCGGAAGGCAATGCCGAATTCTTTGCCCGGATAGGAAAATCAGGTTTTTGGGGCGATTTGGGGATGCGCCGGAGCGGAATAGTCCAGTGGTCCGGTCGGGGCTGGTGGTATACTTCTCCCTTGCGATGCCTTGGCGCATCAGGGCGGTCCTTCACGGGGCCGCCGGCGGGGCGGGCCTTTTCCGGCACCGCCTCGGAAAGGAAATCCATGCACACCCGCACCAGCAGCAGCACGGTGTCCTTCGCCCTTCCCTTCGAGCTTACCGGCGTCGGCGAGACGCTGCCGGCCGGAACCTATACGGTGGAGACCGAGGAGGAGCTGATCGACGGCGTCTCCTTTCCGGCCTACCGACGGACCGCCACCCTGCTCATCGTTCCTCCCGCCCCCGGCGGATCGACAACGATGGTGGCCAGCATCGACCCGGGGGAGCTGAGCGCCGCCCTGGAGGCCGACGCCAGGGCGGCATCCGGCGCCCTGACGCCAGCGTCCGGCGGCCGGCATGGCTGAGGCGCATCGCCACCCGGCCATCATCATGATGTCCGAACCGACCCCGACACCGGATCAGGATCTGGGCGAGGAGAGCGGCGCGCCGGTGCCCGGCTCCCGTCACCCGTCGATGCGACAAGCCCGGCAGGGCTGGAAGGAGGGCGACATGGACGAGAAGGCCGCGACCCGGCCCGCCGGGAATGATGTTCCCCGGGCACCCCGGGCGCGGGACGAGACCTGGTTCGTCCCGCCCATCGTCATCCCGGCCGTGCTGGTCATCGGGTTCGCGGCGCTGCTGCTGTTCGGCTGAGCGCCTGTCCCGGTCCGCCGGCCGGTCCCTGGAACCGGCCGTGGCGCGACCCTCAGCCCCTGTCCGCGGCCGGTCCCGCGCGCAGGCGGGCGATGTCGGCCAAGACGGCCTCGGTCAGCCGCCGGTGCCGGGGGTCCTGGCCCGCGCCCGTTTCCGAGAAGAGCCCCAGCAGGAACTCGACCTTCTCCGCCAGTTCCGGCCAGGTTCCGGCCGGACAGGCCAGCATCTGCGCCTCCAGCGCCTCCTGCCGCTCACGGCGGGCGCCCTG
Organism: Azospirillaceae bacterium; assembly: GCA_035626475.1. Classification (GTDB taxonomy): domain Bacteria; phylum Pseudomonadota; class Alphaproteobacteria; order Azospirillales; family Azospirillaceae; genus DASPKT01. The sequence continues at coordinate 6,617 of DASPNP010000069.1, read as the reverse complement.
GTCGGCGGCGACGTCGGAGCGCTCCCGCCGTTCGTCGGTCGCCTTCTGCGCCGCCATGCCGCGATGCGCGTCGAGTTGGGTCGGGTCCTGGTCCATCGCTGTCGTGTCTTCCGGAAGGGGGAGCGGATGCCGGCCTCGGAGGCCGTCCTTCCCAGATGGGCACGACCGCCCGAAGACCCGCATGCGCAGACGCGCCGCGGGCGGCAATTTCGCGCCGCCGGCCGTTCAGCCGGGCGGTAGGCGGGAGGCCAGCTCCTCCGCCACCATGGCGTCGGTGACCACGGGGCCGCCATTCTCGAGGGCGGTGCGCAGCATGGCGTTCAGCCGGTCGCCGGGCCGCTGGTCCCAGTAGGTCACGGTGAAGGTGTTGCCGAAGCGGCGGACATAGCGCCGCAGGAGTTCCGCGTCGATCATGCCCGACCCGCCCGGTCCGCCAGCCACCGGTCGAGCCGGGCCATCCGCCAGTAGCCCAGCGCCGGATCGAGCAGGGAGCGGGGAATATGGGCGACGAGCAGGCGGTCGGGCGGCAGCTCCTCGATCGAGAAAAGCTGGCGCTTGGGCATGGCGGCCTCGACCTCCAGCCATTCCTGGATGCGGCCGTAGAGCTCCTGGCGCTGCCGCCGGGGCAGGGGTCCGTCGCCGCGGACCTCGCGCAACTGCCCGAGCAGAAGGCGCAGGCCGGAGGCACCGGTACCCTGGAGGCTCAGCAGTTCCGGGTGGCGCGGCATGGCCGTCTCCCCTAGCGTCCCGCGGCGACGCCGCCGCACGCCACTCTAGGCGCATGCCACCCGCAAAGCTTGTGGGCAAAGGAGGGGCGGCATCCACCGGGAGAACTCCGCCCGGGTCGATTGTCTTTCCCATGAATGGCGCGCATCGTGTTCTTCCAATCATCGGAGCCGAGAGCATGCCGGAAGGGTCCCAGGGGCGGGAGCGCGCGGGCCAGAAATCGGCCGAGAAGCGCATCGAGACGCTGCGCCACAAGGGCGGCGCGTTCGTGACGGCCGTCGAGGTGACGCGGATGCCGATGGTGATCTGCGACGCGCGGCCCGGGGACTCGCCGATCATCTTCGCCAACGGCGCCTTCCTGGAGATGTCCGGCTGGGGCCTCGACGAGGTGCTGGGCCAGCCCCTGCTGTTCCTCGCCGGCCCCGACGTCGAGGCCAGCCTCCGCGACCGGGTCCGCGCCGCCCTCTCGGGGGCGCACTCCATCAGCGAGGAGATATCCTATGTCCGCCGGGACGGCGAGGTGCGCGCCGCGATCATGAATGTCGGCCCGGTGCAGGATGGCGACCGCGTCACCCAGCAGTTCGCCTCCTTCATCGACATCACCCGGCGGGTCCGGACCGAACGCGAGCTGCAGGAGGCCAAGGCCGAGCTGGAGCGCCGGGTCAACGAGCGCACGCGCCGACTGGAGCGGGCGAACGCCCGGCTGCAGGAGGAGCTGGAGCGGCGCGGCCGGATGGAGGCGGTGCTGCGCGACACGCTGGCCCAGCGGGAGGAGGACCTACGCTACCGCGCCCTGCTCGCCCGCGAGGTCGACCACCGGACCAAAAACGCCCTGCAGCTGGCCTCGTCGCTGCTGCAGGTCCAGGCCTTGGCCGCGCCCGACCCCGCCACCGCCGAGGCGCTGCGCTCCGCCCAGTCCAGGCTGTCGCGCATCGCCGAGGTCCACACGCTGCTGTACCAGGGCGATCAGCCCGACATCGTCGATTTCGGCGCCTATCTCCGCCGCCTGGCGCAGGAGGCGGTTGAGACGCTGGTGCCGGTCCCCGGACAGGTCGAGATCGAGGTCGATGCCGACGACGCTCCCTGGCCGCCCGGCCTGGTGATCCCGCTGGGGCTGATCGTCGGCGAGGCGCTGACCAACGCCATCAAGCATGCCTTCCCCGGGGGGCGTGCGGGCCGGATCGCGATCCGGCTGCATGGCGCCGGCAGCGGCGCCATGCGCCTCCTGATCGAGGATGACGGCGTCGGGATGCCGGACAAACACCGGCAGGGCCCGCTCGGCATGGAGCTGATCCGGACCTTCGCCCAGCAGATCCGGGGCACAGCCTCGGTCGAACCGGGCCGGCTCGGCGGCACCTGCGTCGCCGTCACCTTCCCGGCGCCCGCCGGCGACGCCGTAGCGGGTGCAACGACGGCCCGTACCGCTGTTGAAAAGGGCACGATCACCGGATGACGGGAGAAGGCCCTTGGAAAGCCGCAACTACATCCTGAGCAGCCTGTCGGCGGAGGAGGAGGCCCTGATCCGCCCGCATCTGGAACGGGTGCCGCTGCCCCACAGGATGACGTTCTTCCACCCGGACGAGGCGATCGGCCATGTCTGGTTCCTGGAAAGCGGCTGCGCGTCGCTGATCAACGTGGTCGCGGACGGCCGGGCGGTCGAGGTCGCCACCATCGGCAACGAGGGCATGGTCGGCGCCGCGGTCCTGCTGGAGAGCGACAGCGTGCCCTTGCAGTGCGACATGCAGATTCCCGGCGAGGGCTGGCGCATCGCCACCGGCCCATTCAAGGCGGCGGTGCGGGAGAACGACACGCTCCGCAACCGGCTGCTGCGCTTCACCCAGGCCTATTTCTCGCAGACCGCCCAGACGGTCGCCTGCAACACGTTCCACACCATCGAGGAGCGCTGCGCCCGCTGGCTGCTCATGACCCGCGACCGCAGCGGCGACTCGTTCCCGCTGACGCACGAGTATCTGGCGATCATGCTGGGCGTGCGGCGGGCGGGGGTGACCGTCGTGGTGAACGCGTTCGAGCGGGCGGGCTTCATCCAGTCGAACCGGGGCGGCATGACCATCCTGAACCCGGCGGGGCTGGAGGTCGTGGCCTGCGATTGCTACGGCACCATCCGGAACGAGTTCGACCGGCTGGCGCCGACGGACCGGAGGCGCTGAGGGCGCCCCGGCCCCATAGCAGGGAAGGAGGGCGCCCGCCGGCGCCCTCCGCCTCATCGCGGGACGGTCAGGAGGACCGGCGGCGGAACTGCTCGGCCGCCTTCGGGCCGCTCTCGGACCGGTTCTGCAGGACCGGTAGCAGCTCGTCGGCGGCGCGCCGGGAGGCCTGCAGGACCCGTTCGTTGCAATCGACCCAGCCGCGCATCGTCGTCTCCAGGAAATCGCGCTGCACCTGCGCGATCTGCGCCGGATCGGTGCACCCGACCAGGCGGCGCGACGCCGCCGCCGCCTCCGAGAGCGTCTTGGACACCCGGTCGCCCCAGGCCGCCTGCACCTCGGCCATGGCGCGCCCGGTAGCGGTGGTGAAGGCGGTCACCGTCTGGATCGCGCCCGCGGCGTCCTGGGCACCGGCCATGTAGCGGCTGGCGCCCTCCTGGAAGGTCTCGGCACCCCGGCGGACCCCTTCCGAGGCCAGCTCCACCACTTTGCGCGAGGTGTCGCGGGCGGTGCGCGCCGTCTCCTCCTGCAGCTCGGTCGCCGCGGTCTGCACGGCTTCGGCCTGCCGGGCACGCTCGCGTTCCGCCCGTGCCGCGCCGCGCGCCGCGTCCGCCTCGTCGCGCTTGGCCTGCTCGGCTTGCTGCAGCGCGGCTTCCATCTTCTCGCCCGCCTCCCGGGCCTCGTCCTCGCTCAGGACCTTCTGCACCGCGGGAAGCAGCTCGGAGCGGCCGTCGCGCACATGCTGCTGGAAGCCGCGGCGCAGTTCGGCGATGCCCTGCAGGAAAGCGCCGTCGTTCTTGGGAGCGGCCTCCAACGCCTTCAGCTGCGCGGCCAGCGCCTTGTTGCCGTCCCGGGCGCCCTGGACCAAATCCTTGGTCTCCTTGTGCCGGGCCAGCAGCGGCAGCAGATGCCGCTCCTCCAGTTCGGCGATCTGGGCGAGCTCGCCCTTGAGGTCGGCGAACAGGGTCTCGCGGGTCTTCACCGCGCCGTCACCGGTCTCGGCGAGCTTGGCGAAGAGTTCGTTGACCCGGGCCGGACCGACCCGCATGGCTTGCTGGATGTTCATCGTGGGAGCCTTTCATGTTGCAGTGCAAACATGGCCCTCCCAGCTGCCGATAGCGATGTATTATTAATGAATTCCGATAATCAGACCACAATCGCTCCGCGCTATCTGAAATAGTGCGGTGCAGCATAATGCTGAATTTTCAAAGGGATTTTGAGAATATACTACGGCTTCTCTACGGAATATTGAATGCCGGCCGGAAGGATGCGGCCGCCCGGCTCAGTACCGTTCGGGCCGGCTGGTGCGGCCGGCGGCATAGTGGCCGAGGATGGGACGGAAATTCTCGCTGCAGATATAGACGTCCAGCTCCTCATCCGACAGGTCGCGGAGATCGAGGCAGGCCCGCATATCCTGGTAGAGTTCAAGGGCGTGGGGCAGCAGCAGCGGCGGCAGCTCCGCTGTCAGATGAGCCCGCGAGACCTGTGGTGGCAGAATTTTTTTCATGCAGCCGACCGTACGCCCTTGTTTCTTAGAAGAACATGAACGGCGTCCGCCCATCCGATGGGACAATTTTATCATCCTGGATGAGACTGCGACCTTGGCCGTCGCGGGCCTTCAGGGCGAAATACGTATTCGGCGCAGGATTTGACCTCGCGTCATCTCCGGCCGCACCGCCAGGGCGGGCGCCAGATCATGGGGGCGCGTCGGAAAAAGCCGGTCAGAGAGGGCCGCCATAGGCGGCAGGCCCGCGCGGGCAATGCGCGGGAGGGGAGACGGCCCTGGTCGGCCGCCTCCCCATCGTCGCGGATCAGGCGGCGCGCAGGTTGGCGGCGGCGGCCTTGCCCTTGCGCGGATCGTGCTGCAGGTCGTAGCTGAGCTTCTGGCCCTCGTTGAGGCTGCTCATGCCGGCCTGCTCGACGGCGGAGATGTGGACGAAGACGTCAGCCGAGCCGTCCGACGGCTGGATGAAGCCGAAGCCTTTGGTGCTGTTGAACCACTTTACGGTGCCGATGCTCATGGAAGTCTCCTGGGATGATTCCCGGTTCGCTGTTGCCCGTCCGCGAAAATGCGGCGAGGCCTCAATGTCACGACGGGAACAGGGCCGGCGGTGCCGGAAGAGTCACCCAGAAGCAAGATCGATGCTTGGCAGGATGAGAGCCCGGTCCGGACAATGCAAGCGCTAATCGGCCATGGCTGCCGGAGGGCGTCGGCAATTGAGAGGGGGGTGCCGGCGAAGAGTCGGATGCCTGCCGCTCGGCGGCGAAAGGTGTAGTCTTGCCGTCGCCCGGAGCCCGGGCATCCGATCCGAAGGGAACCGTGCCGATGATCATCCTGCATCACCTGAACAATTCACGGTCCCACAGAATCCTCTGGCTGCTGGAGGAGCTGGGCGCCCCTTACGAGCTGAAGAGCTACCAGCGCCTCCCGGGGAGCCAGCTGGCCCCGCCGGAGCTGAACGCCATGCACCCGCTCGGCAAGGCGCCCATGCTCGAGGACAAGGGGCGCCTGATCATCGAGTCGGCGGCGATCGTCGATTACCTGATCCGGCATTACGGCCAGGAAAGCGGCCTGCGGCCCGGTCCGGAGAATCCGGCCCATGAGGATTATCTGCAGTGGCTGCACTATGCGGAAGGCTCCGCCGTCCAGCCTTTCATCCTGCATCTCTACGTCTCGCGGCTGGGCGAGGCGGGCAAGCCGCTCCAGCCCCGCATCGAGGGGGAGATCGGCCGGCACCTGTCCTATCTCGAGGCGTCGCTCCGCGACCGGCCCTACCTGCTGGGTGACGCCCTGACCGGCGCCGACATCCTGATGAGCTTCGTGGCGGAGATCGCCGGCGCGTTCGGCAAGAGGGCGCCCTATCCCGCCGTCGGGCGCTGGATCGCGGCGCTGCAGGCGCGGCCGGCCTACCAGGCGGCGCTGGAGCGGGGCGGCCCCTACGCCTTCAAGGGCTGAGCGGAAGGCGCGCGCCCGCCGATCCGTGGACGAGGATCATGACGCCGCCCTGGCGCCGGCCAGCGTCACCGCCTCTGCGGCCGTCCGCAGCGCCGCCGGGTCGGCGCCCATCGCCCGCAGCGCCCGGGCCACGACGCCGAGCCGGAAGCCGGCGGCGACGGCCACGACATGGGCGCCCAGCAGCGGGGCGTGATCCGAGCGGCCCGCGGTCAGTTCCCGCATCAGCTCCTGGCCGGAGGCGGAAGCCCGGTACGCGCCCGGCGCCGGGGAGACCGCTTCCGCCGGCGGCATCGCCAGCCCCACGCCGACGGCGCGGAGCGCGTCCTGGTACTGCGACCGGATCGCGGGCGCCAGCCCGGCCGGATCGGCACCGGCCCGCTCGAACGCCAGGCGCGCCGTCCCGTCGGGAAGATCCAGGGCCGCCAGCAGGAAATGCTCGGCCCCGGGCTCCCGCTGCTGGTCCAGCAAAGCATGGCGTTCCGCCGCCCGGCAGAGCGCCGCGATGGTGCGCATGTCGGCGATCCGCCGTCTGACGCCGTTGAGCATGAGGTGTCTCCTATCCGTTGGCATTCGTGCCGGCGACGTCGGAGAGGCGCTTGTGGGCGGCCTGCTTCGACACGCCGAGGGCCTGCGCGATCATCGCCCATGACCAGCCCTGCGCCAGCGCGGCCCGTACCGCTTCCCGCTCCAGCGTGTCGGCCAGGCGGCGCAGGGCGACGACGGCCGCCAGGGCCGCCTCTGGATCGTCGGGGGAGGGGAGGGGATCGGGC
>DASPNP010000068.1:0-52106 GCA_035626475.1 Azospirillaceae bacterium | reverse complement strand
AACGGCCAGCTGATGAACATCTGCCAGCGGATCGTGAACCAGGTCGGCCGCCGCGTCGACGAAAGCTCGCCGATCTGCGACGCGCGCCTGCCCGACGGCTCCCGCGTCAACGTCATCGCCCCGCCCCTGGCTCTGGACGGTCCCACCCTGACCATCCGGAAGTTCAAGAAGGACAAGCTGACGATGAAGAACCTGGTGGAGTACAACTCCATCAGCCCCGAGGGCGCCCGCGTCCTCGGCGTCATCGGCGCCTCTCGATGCAACACCCTGATCAGCGGCGGCACGGGCTCGGGCAAGACCACCCTGCTCAACACCCTGACCGCCTTCATCGACCCCACCGAACGGGTCATCACCTGCGAGGACGCCGCCGAGCTGCAGCTGCAGCAGCCGCACGTGGTGCGCCTGGAAACCCGCCCCGCCAACCTGGAGGGGCAGGGCGAGATCACCATGCGCGACCTGGTGAAGAACGCGCTGCGCATGCGGCCCGACCGCATCATCCTGGGCGAGATCCGCGGCTCGGAAGCGCTGGACATGCTGCAGGCCATGAACACCGGCCATGACGGCTCGCTCTGCACCATCCACGCCAACCGCCCGCGCGAGGCGCTGACCCGGCTGGAGAACATGGTCGGCATGTCCGGCATCAACCTGCCGGCCAAGGCGGTGCGTACCCAGATCGCCTCGGCCGTGGACCTGATCGTGCAGATCAGCCGCATGCGCGACGGCGTCCGCCGCATCACCTACGTCACCGAGGTGGTGGGCATGGAGGGCGACGTCGTCACCATGCAGGACCTCTTCCACTACGAGTATGTGGGCGAGGCGCCGGGTGGGAAGCTGATCGGCGACTTCAAATGCGCGGGCATCCGCCCGCACTTCACGCAGCGCGCCGCCTATTACGGGCTGGATCGCGCGCTGCTGGAAGCGGTCTGAGGCGGGGAGGGCGGGGCATGGCGCCGGAGTCCCTGATGATCATGGCGGCGGGCGGCGGTCTGGCCGTGATCCTGCTGCTGCTCGCCTGGGGCGGGGACGGCGACGACACCCGCTTCGAGAAGCGCCTGGCCCGCGCCCGGCAGGAGCGCGCCCGCACGGCCGCCGTCTCCGTCCGCCGCGCCACCCACGACAGCGCCATTCCCGGCTTCGACGCGCTGCTGAAGCGCGTCATGCCCAACCCGGACAAGCTGCGCCGCCGGCTGGCGCGCACCGGCCGGCCCATCACGATCGGCGCCTTCGTGCTGGCCGTGCTGCTCTGCACCGCCGGGTCGGCCCTGGTGCTGGGCCAGCTGTTCGGCTTCCCGGCGCTGCTGGCGGTGCCGGCCGGCATCATCGTCGGCCTGGGGTTGCCGCATCTATGGGTCGGCTTCATGGGCGACCGGCGGGTGGCGAAGTTCCTGGACGCCTTTCCCGACGCCATCGACCTGATCTGCCGGGGCCTGCGGTCGGGCCTGCCGGTGGTGGAGTCGATCATGACCGTGGGACGCGAGCTGCCCGACCCGATCGGGCTGGAGTTCCGCCGCATCGGCGATGCCGTTCGCCTGGGGCGCTCGCTGGACGACGCCATGTGGGAGGTGGCGGGGCGGCTGGACACGGCGGAGTTCAAGTTCCTGATCATCGCCATGTCCATCCAGCGCGAGACCGGCGGCAATCTGGCGGAGACGCTGGGCAACCTGTCGAACCTGCTGCGCCGCCGCCGCCAGCTGAAGCTGAAGATCTCCGCCCTGTCGTCGGAGGCGAAGGCCAGCGCCTGGATCATCGGCTCGCTGCCCTTCCTGATGTTCGCCGCGATCATGATCATGAACCGCGACTACGCCATGGCCCTGCTGACCGACCCGCGCGGTGTCATGATGACCGGCGCGGGGCTGCTGATGATCCTGGGCGGCATCCTGGTCATGGCTAAGATGGTGAGGTTCGAGATATGAGCCCGCTGGACCTTCTCCCCGGGAGCCCCGCCCAGGCGGCGACGCTGGTCGCGCTCATCGGCGCGCTGGTGGTTATGGGCCTGGTCTGGCGCGGGCTGGTCGACTACGACCCGCTGCCGGCCCGGCTGAAGGCGCTGGATGAGCGGCGCCGGTCCTTGCGCTCCGCCCTGGCGGCGCAGAGCCGGCGGCGCGAGCGGCGGGCGGTCGCCGACACCAGCCTGCTCGGCACCTTGTCGCGGCGGTTCGAGCGGGCGCGCGGCACCGGCGACGCCGCCCTGCAGCTGCAGCTGGCCCGGGCCGGCTACCGGTCGCGCGAGGCGCTCGCCAAGTTCCGCATGGCGCGCACGGTGCTGCCGGTCGGCATGGCCGGCTACGTGGCGCTGTTCGCCTACGGCTTCGACGCCTGGCACCTCGGCGCGTTCAAGCCGCTGGCGGTCATCGCCGCCACCCTGGCCGGCCTGCTGCTGCCGCGCGTGTTCCTGGTGAACCAGGCGCAGAAGCGGCAGGCGGCGATCCGCAAGGCGCTGCCCGACGGCTTCGACCTGCTGGTCATCTGCGCCGAGGCCGGGCTCAGCCTGGACGCCGCGCTGGATCGCGTCGCCCGCGAGACGGGGCAGAGCGCGCCGGAGCTGTCGGACGAGGTCGCGCTGACGGCGCTGGAGCTGAGCTTCCTGCCCGACCGCTCCAAGGCCCTGTCGGGCTTGGCCGAGCGGGTGCCGCTGCCGGGCATCCGCGCCCTGGTCAACACCTTCGCCCAGACCGAACGCTACGGCACGCCGCTGGCGCAGGCGCTGCGGGTCCTGTCGGCGGAGCTGCGCGACGAGCGCATGATGAAGGCGGAGGAGAAGGCGGCGCGGCTGCCGGCGGTGATGACCGTCCCCATGGTCGTCTTCATCCTGCCGCCGCTCTTCATCGTCCTCATCGGCCCGGCCATCCTGCGCACCATCGACAGCCTGCGCGGGATGAACTGAGCGGAGATCGGGCGGCCGCGGACTCAGGCGAGCGCCGCCGTGACCGCCTGGACCAGCTGCGCCGGCGTGAACGGCTTCTTCAGATAGGCCGCCGCACCGATCCCCTCCGCGCGTTCGCGGGTGGTGCGGTCGCCCTGGCCGGTACAGAAGACGATGCGGCAGTCGTGACGCCGCTTTAGCTCCCGCGCGGTCTCGATCCCGTCCACCGCGCCCTTGAGACGGATGTCCATGACGACGAGGTGCGGCGGGACGGCGGCGGCGGCGGCCAGCGCCTCCTCATGGCTCGCGGCGATGCCGGTGACGTCACAGCCGCCCGTTTCCAGCGCCTCGGCGCTGGCCATGGCGACGAGTGCCTCGTCTTCGACGATCAGGATACGCGGCCGATCGGACAAGGTCATAATACCTTTGTGTGGTGAGCCCCCGGCCCGCACCGCACGTATAGTGCCGCGGCGCCCAGCCCGGCAAGCGGATCGCCCTCCGCTACCCCCAAGGAGGCAATCATGACGGCATATGTTGACAGCGGCATTCCCGCGGTCGGCCCACTCCCCTGGGGAGCGCATTTCTGCCAGTTCTACGAAACCGCGCAGGATCTCGTCGACACGCTGGTGCCCTACTTCAAGGCGGGATTGGACGGCAACGAGCGCTGCCTGTGGGTGGCGGCGCCGCCGCTGCGCGCCCAAGGCGCGACCGACGCGCTACGTGCCGCCGTGCCTGACCTCGACAGGCTGATGGCCCGCGGGCAGATCGAGATCGTCGATGCCGGGGAATGGTACCTGAGCCAGGACAAGAAGGGCGCGGACGACCTGATCCAAGGCTGGCTCGCCAAGAAGGACGAGGCCCTGGCCGGCGGCTACAAGGGCCTGCGGGTCACCGGAAACACCTATTTCCTCGAGGCGAAGGACTGGGACTCCTTCAACGAGTACGAGGAGAAGGTGAATGGCTGCTTCTGCGACCACCAGATCATCGCGCTGTGCAGCTACTGCACCGAGCGTTGCAACGCCGGCGGCGTGCTGGACGTGGTGGAGACGCACCAGTTCGCCCTCGCGCGCCGCCGCGGCCAGTGGGCGCTGCTGGAAAGCAGCGCGCTGAAGCAGGCGAAGGAGGAGCTGCGCCGGGCCAACGAGGCGCTGGAGGCGCGCGTCGAGGAGCGCACCCGCGCCCTCAGCGCCGCGCTGGAAGAGACCCGCCGGGCCGCCGCCGACAAGGACGTGCTGCTGCAGGAGGTCCACCACCGGGTGAAGAACAACCTGCAGGTCGTGAACAGCCTGCTGTCGCTGAAGGCGATGCGCAGCAACGACCCAGCCCTGCGCGAGGCCTTCGAGGACACGCTGCGCCGGGTCACGGCGATGAGCCTGGTGCACGAGGCGCTGTACCAGCACGACGACACCAGCGGCATCGACTTCGCCCAGTACCTGCGCACCCTGGGCGATGCCATGGCCGAGAGCTTCGGCGCGTCCGGCCGCATCACGGTCGAGGTGGCGCAGGCCGAGGGGCGCCTGGACCTGAACACCGCCGTGCCGGTGGGGCTGGTGGCCGCCGAGGCCATCGCCAACGCCTTCAAGCACGCCTTCCCCGGCGAGCGCGACGGCCGCATCGAGATCTCCTTCCGGCCGCCGCGCGCGGGACGGGAGGGGGAGCTGCTGGTCCGCGACGACGGCCGCGGCATCGACGGCGACGGGCGGCAGCCCGGGTCCGGCCTGTCGCTGGTGAAGGCCATCGCCCGCCAAGTCGGTGGGCAGGTCTCGCTCTCCAGCGGCGCCGCGACCGAGTTCCGGCTCGCCTTCACGGGCTGAGCCGGCAGGCAATTCCGTAGGTCGCATGGAGCGGAGCGCAATGCGACATGCTCCGGCCGGGATGTCGCATTACGGCTTCGCCTCCATGCGACCTACGAACGCTTCGGTCCCGGTCGGCCTTAGTCCCGCGCCAGTTCCTCCTGGTAGCGCTGGTACTCGTCCTCGGCCTTCATCTGGTCGAGCTCGTCGAACTCGGCCTGGATGATGCGCAGCACGCGGCGGACATAGTCGTTGCGCAGCGTGGCGCGGGCGTTCTTGGCGTCGTCGTCGGGGCGGAAAGCCTCGATCTCCTCCTGCGCCAGGATGCCCTTGCCGGCCAGCACCCGTTCCAGCGTGTCCAGCCGCTCGCGCGTGACCGACAGCTCGCCGGCCAGCGCCATGGTGATCGCCATCAGCCGGTCGGCGGCCGGGTCCTGGAAGAAGTAGGGGCGGCGGCCCTTGGCCTTCAGGGCCGGGTCCAGCAGGCGCTCCTTGGGCAGCTTCTCGGTCATCGGCGTCCCCTCACGCGGCCGGCTTGCGGGAGCCGACGCCGTACCAGGAGCCGCCGCGGCCGAAATCCTTGCCGCCGTCCATGCCGGCATCCCGCGCGAAATCCTCCTCCATCTGCCCGACGAAGGTGGTCTCGAAGCAGTCCTCGCGGCGGAAGCCGGCCTTCACCAGCTCGTCGACCATGTTCATGTCGTGCAGCGTGGTCCAGAAGGGCTCGTTGTTGTAGTGCGCGTCCCAGTCGCGGATCAGCTGGTCGTAGACCGGCATGTCGCGGTAGGGCGGCTGCTCCAGCGAAAGATGAACCCCGCCCGGCGCCAGCACCCGGTGGATTTCCTTCATGAGCAGCGGCATCGCCTTGCGCGAGGTCTCGTGCCAGAACTGGGCGGTGACGACCAGGTCGAAGAAGCCGTCCTCAAACCGGGTCTTCTCGCAGTTCTCCTGGATGAAGCGGATGTTGGTCACGCCCATCGACTTGGCCCGGGCATGGCCGTAGCGCAGCATCGGCGCCGCCACGTCCAGGGCGTAGACCTCCGCGTCGGGGAACGCCTTCGCCAGCGGCACCGTGTTGTGGCCCAGGCCGCAGCCCATGTCGAGGATGCGGCGGGGCTTGAAGTCCGGCATGTTCTTGCGGATCCAGGCCAGCATCGCCCGCCCGCCGCCGTCATTGTAGCGGCCCAGCAGGCCGCCCGTGGTCGCGAAGATGCCGCAGTCGTAGTTGGCCGCCGCCGTCACATCGTCGGGCAGCGCCTCGGTGTGGTAGCTGCCGGGCATGCAGTGGATGTCCACGCCCGTCAGGTAGCGCGGCACCTCCAGCTCGGGGTTCAGTTCCAGGTTCGGGTCGCCTTCATTGAGCGCCTTCGCCTTCTCGATCAGCTTGTCGGCCTGGCGCAGCACCATGGAGCGGCCGTTCTCCTGCCGCATCTCCATGTAGGTGCGGCGCAACGCGCTCCAGGTCTGCCAATAGGGATCGGCCTCCATGAAGGGGCGCAGCTCCTGCCGGGTCTGCGGCTCGCGCTTCTTCTCGGCGTGGAAGCGGGGGCGCACCCGCTTCTCGTAGGCCAGCCGGTTGCCCGGGAAGATCCTGGTCTGGATATGGACGTTGAGGGACGCCAGGAAGTTGAACCGCGCCACCTCGTCGTGCCGGCCCTCGGGGAACACGCCGTGCGTGCCCACGTCGGTCCAGGGCGGCGGCCCGACCATCTCCTTGCTGCCGGTCATGGTGCTCTCCTCCAGCGTGTCGTCGTGTCCCCGACCGACTCCATATGCGTCCGCCGCGGCCGTTCCGCCAGTGACCATCGGGGCAGGCGCGGCGGTTCCGGAACTTGTCCGGACAAATTTAGCGCGATCCGCAGGGCGATGGAAGGGTGCAGCGCTCCGACATACGGCCGATCCGCCCGCCCCGTCCGCGCTACTCCTTCCGCTGACGGCGCCGCAGCCGGCGGAAGTTCCAGTCCACCCGGTTCAGCAGCGCCTGCCAAGGCCGGCGCGGCCGCTCCGGGTCCAGAATCTCCGTCTCCAGCAGGAGGCCGACATCGCCCGGGTCGGGGCATTCCAGGGGGGCCAGGGTGCGGCCAGGCCGGCGGCGCAGATCCTCGATGGCCCGGCACAGCGACCCGCCATGGGCGGCGAGCGCGCTCCGCACCTCCTCGATCGTGCGGTCCAGATGCTCGGCCACCAGCCCGTCACGCAGGGCGAGGATGCGGGCCGACATCTCCGGCCGGTCGGGCGACGCCTCGATGGCCACGTCGCACTCCGTGTCGAATCCCATGGAGCGGTTGTTGATGTTGGAGCTGCCGATGCGCAGGAACCGGTCGTCCACCACCAGCACCTTGGCATGGACGTAGATCGGGGTGCCGCGCGCCGCCCGGGGCGTGTAGATGCGGAAGCGGCCGCGCCCGGCGTCGGCGGCGCACAGCTCCTTCACGATATGGGCACGGGCCGTGCCCATCGCCTGCTCCTCCAGCCAGCCCTTGGTGGTCAGCGGATTGACGACGACGATCTCGGGCCCGTCGGGCTCCTCCAGCCGGCGGTACAGCGCCAGGCCGATGCGGCGCGAGGCCAGGTACTGCGCCTCGATGTAGATGCTGCGGCGGGCCGAGGCGATGGCGGCCAGCCACAACCGCTCGATCTCGCGCACTTCCGGCCCCTCATAGTCGGGGTGGGTGCGGGCGATGCCGACATCGACGTCGCGGAAATCGGGGCGCAGCAGGTCGGGCCAGGCGTCGCCGCCGGGCGGCGGCGCGGGCAGCTTCTCGCCGGTCGCCGACAGCCAGCGCTCCCGCCCCAGCTCGCCCAGCGCCCGGGCGGCGGCGCCGTCGACGGCCGTCGTCACGTCGTGGAAGGGATCGTAGCGGAAGCCGTTGGGCCGGCGCCGGTGGTGGTCGTGGTCGTGGTGGGCGCGGGTGTCCCACCGGTCGGCGGTCATGTCGATGCCGCCGCAGAAGGCCAGCGAATCGTCGATCACGACGATTTTCTGGTGATGGCAGGCGCCGACCGGATGGTCGCCGGCCAGCCGGTACTGCAGCCGCTTGTTGGTCATCCAGTCCAGGATGAACATCGGCGTCATGCCGCGCGAGGTCGCCTGCAGCATCGACAGCCGCCACTTCAGCACATGGATGTGGACGCCCGGCCGGCTGGCGACGCAGTGCATGAGGAAGGCGCCCAGCCGGTCGGGGCACTCGTCGCGGCGGCGGTCGGGCTCCAGCCGGATGCGCGTGTCGAAGTCCCAGCCGATCAGCAGGATCTGGTGCCGCGCCCGCAGCATGGCGTGCTTCAGCACCGAGAAATAGTCGGCGGCGTCGACGATGACGGCCATGCGGTCCGCGCGCTCGACCCGCCAGCAGGTGTCGCCGGGGCGCAGCAGGGAAGCGGCCGGTCCCGCCAGGGAACCGGCCGCGCTCGCCTCGTCGCGCTGACGAAGCACACCGTCCATGCGGAGCCCTCTCAGCGGGTGATGTCCTTGATGGTCCGCTTGACGTCGCCCAGCACCTGCTGGGCCCGGCCTTCGGCTTGGTCGGCCTGGCCTTCGCCCTTGAGGCGGCGGTTGCCGGTCAGGGCGCCGGCGGCCTCCTTGAGACGGCCGCCCAGCTCCTTGCCGGAGCCCACGGCCTTGTCCCCCTCGGGAGTGCGCTTCAGGGTCATCGGTCCCTCCATGATTTGGTCGGCATGGTGCCGGCCTTCGGGGAGAGAACACCGCAGGATGCCCTAATGTGCCGCGACCGTCCGGGGCCGCGCGAAGAAAAAGCCGGCCGCCCCGGGGGAGGGACGGCCGGCGATGTGCGCCCCCGATCAGCGGGCGGGGGCGCGGGGGAAGGGCGTCACATCCGGTAGCGCAGGCTGACCGTGTACATGCGCGGCGGGTACAGGTAGGCCGAGACGAAGCCCAGCGAGCCCGCGAAGTCGAAGCCGCCGTTGAACACCTTCTCGTTGGTCAGGTTCTTGACGGCGCCGGTCACGAGCCAGTTGCCGCCGGCGCTCTCCCAGCTGACCTGCGCGTTCACGAACTCGTAGTCGCGGACGGCGATCGCCTCGCTGTTGCACAGGTTGTTGTAGTGCTTGTCCTTGGCGGCATAGTCGCCGCCCACCGTGACGACGCCGCCCGTGCCCAGGTCGGCCGCGTAGGTGAAGCCGACGCGGTAGCTCCAGTCCGGCGTCTGCTTCAGGTCCAGGTCCAGGAACTGCTGGTTGGAGGTGAAGCCGGCGCAGGTCGCCAGCGGGGCGGTGAAGCTCTTGTACTTGCCGTCCAGCAGGCCCAGCGAGCCGAACAGCTCCAGCCCCTCGACCGGAACGGCGGTCGCCTCGACCTCCAGGCCGCGGATGCGCGCGTCGCCGGCGTTGATGCGGTCGAAGCCGCCGGCGGGCGAGGTGACGCCGACCTGCAGCCCCTCATACTCGTTCTGGAACACCGCGACGTTGGTCCGCAGCCGGTTGTCGGCCCAGTCCGCCTTGACGCCGGCCTCGTAGCTCCAGTTCGTCTCGGGATCGCCGATGATGCGGTTGAAGTTGCGCGGGCCGGACGTGTCGCGGCCCGAGGTCGTGCCGCCCTTGAAGCCCTTGGCCGCCGAGGCGTAGAGCAGGATGTCCTCGGTCGCCTGGAAGTCGGCGACGAAGCGCGGCGTCCACTCGGACCAGGAGGCCTCGAAGTTGCTGCCGTTGGCGAAGGTCAGCCCGCCGGCCGCGAGCTGCGCCTCGCTGCAGGGGGCGGCCGCGAGGTTGCCGGTGCGCAGCGGGTTGAGGCAGACGGTCTGCTGCTGCCCGGTGGCCGGCAGCAGCGTGTAGTTGGTGAAGCGCTTGGTCTCCTCCGTCCAGCGCAGGCCGGCGGTCAGGCGCAGCTGGTCGGTGACGCTGTAGGTGGCGCTGCCGAAGCCGGCCCAGGAGGAGGTGCCCAGCGTCTCGTCGGCGATGGCGGTGTTGGCGCGGTTGAAGAACAGGTTGATCGCCGGGATGCCGAGGACCGACTGGGTCTTCTGGTCGTTGTACTCACGGAAGTAGAAGACGCCGGCGATGTAGTTCAGCTTGCCGTCCAGCGCGTTGCCGGTGCCCTGCAGCTCCTGGCTGAACTGCCACTGGTCCTGCTCCTGGTACAGATGGAACTTGCCGCGGTAGAGCGGCGGGGTGACCGTCGCGCTCTCGGTCGTGCCGTCGGCGTCCAGGCCGAGATTGTTCTGCATGCCGCGCAGCGCCGAGATGGATTTCAGGGTCAGCTCGGGGCTGACCTCGTATTCCAGGGTCGCGGACAGGCCCTGCTGGTCCAGGTCGTTCTCGGGGTCGGGGATGTCGGAGAAGGTCCGGAAATAGCCGCCGGTCGCCGGATCGGTGGTGGGCACCGCGACCGTGCCGACGCGGTTGATGACCAGCGGCACCGGATAGCCGGGGGTGGAGCGCTCCTGCACCACGTCGCCGACCACCAGCACGCTCAGATTGTCGGAGAGCTGGCCCAGGAAGGAGATGCGGCCGCCGCGCACGTCCTGGTCGTTGACGCGCTTGCCGGTCACGAGGTTGCGGGTGTAGCCGTCGCGCTCCCGCAGCATGGCCGCGACCTGGACCGCCGCGCGGTCGCCCAGCGGCACGTTGCCCGAGGCGCGGGCGCCGACCATGTTGTAGCTGCCGACGGTCAGGTCGGCCTGGAAGGTCTGCTCCGACAGGCTCGGCTTGCGGCTGACCAGCTTGACCGCGCCGGCCGAGGTGTTGCGGCCATAGAGCGTGCCCTGCGGGCCGCGCAGCACCTCCATCCGCTCCACGTCGAACAGGTCGAACATGGAGCCGGTCTGGCGGGCGATGTAGACGTCGTCGACATAGATGCCGACGGGCGTGTCGGCGGTGAAGAAGCTCTCATCCTCGCCGACGCCGCGCAGGAAGATCTTGGACGCGCTTGATGTGCCCGTGTTCGGGTTCATCACGATGTTCGGGACGATCCGGTCCAGCGCCTGGATGTTGCCGATCTGCTGGCGCTCCAGGGTTGCCTCGGAAACCGTGGTGACGGCGATCGGAACGTTCTGCAGCTGCTCCTCGCGCCGCTGGGCGGTCACGACCACCTCCTCGACGCCCTGCAGCACGCGCGGGGCTGAGGCTTGGCCGGAGGAGACGCCGGCGGCACCGCCGGTCGTCTGGCCGGTGCCGGACTGGCTGGCGCCGGTGCTCTGGGCGTGGGCGGGAAGGGCCAGCGCCGCGAGCAGCACGACGGGCGCGGCGGAACCGAACAGGTGGGCTCGCTTCATCTTCTGCCTCCTCAGTCCTTCGGCGATCCGTGGGCGGGCGCCGGGGTTTGTTTATTTCGAGAGAGCTTAGGTTGATATATCGTTATGTCAACCGGTCAACTCTGCACTGGCCGAAAGAACCCCGCCGGCCGCGATTCACGGGCTATTCCAATGGCAGGGAATCCCGTTCCGGCGGGCAACAGCCCAGTCGAGGTGTGGTGCCGCGTACGGGGTACCCGAAAAGAGAAGGGGCGGCCCGCAGGCCGCCCCGTCCACGTCCGCGCGGGTCACTTCACCCGGCGCTCCTTGATGATGGTGCGCTGGTACAGCTCGTCGTCCTTGAACCAGTGCCAGGTGCGGGCGCGCTTGGTGCCGCAGGGGCTGAGCTGGATCATCTCGTAGAGATAGTGGTTCGGCATGTCCTTGCGGGTCCAGGTCAGCATGGTGGTCCGCTTGTCATTGTCCAGGCCGACATCGGCCGCCCAGCCGGTGATCCGCTCCGTGTCCCACCAGATACGGCCGTCGCGGTACTTGGCCGGGAAATGGTGCTCCTCCGACCGACCGTCCGACCAGCTGTAGCGGTTGATCTGGTAGTAGTCGAACTCGCCGCCGTCGGGGAACTTGCAGGTCAGGTGCGAGTTGTGGCGGTCCACCTCCTTGCCGTCGGCGTCGATGTAGATGTAGACGCCCTCCCACTCGCCCTCGTGGCGGGCCAGCAGCGGCATGCCGGTGCGGATGTCGGACATTGTTTCCTCTCTCCTCTGCGGAAGTTCTTGTTGGTTCAGGTGGCCGGGCCGGCGAGCCACCAGGGGGCGGGGCCGGGCAGGCGGTTGATCAGCAGGGCGCGCTTGCGCAGGAACCGCGTCAGGCCGGCCGCCCCCATGCGGGAGCCGCCCATGCCCGACAGGCGGAAGCTGTTCTTCTCGGCGTCGTGGATGAAGGAGGTCAGCGAGGCGTCGTTGATGCTGACGGCCCCCACCTCCAGCCGCGCGGCGATCCGGCGCGCGTCGGCCTCGTCGGCGGCGAAGACGCAGGCGCTCAGGCCATAGGCCGTGTCGTTGGCGAGGCCGACCGCCTCCTCCTCCGTGTCGAACTCCATGACCGGCAGCAGCGGGCCGAAGCTCTCCTCGGTCATGATCCTCATCGAATGGTCGACGCCGCTCAGCACCGTGGGCCGCACCCAGCAGCCACCGCCATGCCGCTCGATCTCGCCGCCGGTGAGGATGCGGGCGCCCTTGGCGACGGCGTCCGCGATGTGGTCGGCGATGATCTCCGCCTGCCGGTCGAAGATGATGGGGCCGATCTCGCCCTCAGCCGGGTCGGGCCAGGAGAGGCGCATGGCCTCCGCTCTGCGGGTGAGCTCCGCCAGGAAGGGCTCGGCCACGCGCCGGTCGACATAGATGCGCTCGATGGACTGGCAGGCTTGGCCGGCATTGGTGACCGATCCCGACAGCAGCGCGGCCGCCGCGCGGGGCAGGTCGGCCGTGGCGGTGACGATGCCCGGGTCCTTGCCGCCCAGCTCCAGGAAGGCGGGGATGAAGGCGCGGGCGGCGCCCTCCGCCACCTTGCGCCCGGTGGCGACGGAGCCGGTGAAGCAGACCGCGTCCACCCGCTCCACCAGGGCGGCGCCGGTGGCGCCGGCGCCCTCCACGACCGACAGCACGGAAGCCAGTTCCGGCACGGCGCGCACCGTCTCCATCAGCGGGCCGATGAAGCGCGGCGTAACCTCGCTGGGCTTCACCAGCACGGCGCAGCCGGCCAGCAGCGCCGGGACGCTGTCGATCAGCGACAGAAGCAGCGGGAAGTTCCAGGGGCTGATGACGCCGACCAGCGGGTAGGGCACGCCCTCCGTCGCCACCGCCACGGCGGGGATGACGGCGCTGGGCCGCTCCGCCGGCTGGGTGAGCAGGCCGGGCGCCTGCGCCCGCCAGCGCTCCACCATGCGGATGGTGGCGTCGACCTCCAGCACGCTCTCGCGCATGCGGCCGGTGTCGGTCAGCACCGCCCGCACCAGCGCGTCGCGCGCCTTCGCCAGCTCCTCCTGCCACGCGCCCAGCACCGCCGCACGGCCTTCCACGCCCAGGGCCGCCCAGGCGGGCTGGGCGCCGCGCAGCCTGATGGCCTCGGCGTCGAGATCCTCGGGGCAGAGCGGGCGGATCACATGGTCGAAGGCGCCGGTCCGGGGGTTGCGCACCGGCATGGTGACGGGGCTCATGGCTCAGATCACTCCGCTCTCGGAGAGCTTCTCGATGACCGCGCGCTGGGTCTCGACGAAGTGGGCGCGGGTGGGGACCTTGTCCGCCAGGCTGTCGGCCGGGTAGACGCTGGTCCCGGCATAGGTCTGAGCGAACAGCTCCAGCCGCTGGCGCGACAGATAGTTCGCCATGCCCGGCCGGCGGCGGTGGCGGCGCAGGGCCGCCAGGTCGATCTCGGCGTTCGCCACCATGGTCTCGCCATAGCCGGCCTCGACCATGACGTTGCCGAGATAGTCCACCAGCTTGGACATGCCGTCGGTCGAGGCCGAGGGGAGGGGCGTGCCGCGCACCTCGGCGCTGTTGGCGGAGACGACGTAGGCCATGTTCTCCAGCGCGCGGGCGCGCTTGGCGACGTCCTTCGGCGTCTGGCCGGGGCTGCCGACCTCGCTGGTCGGGTGGACGAACACCTCGGCGCCGCGCAGCGCGTGGCAGCGCGCGATCTCGGGATAGAGGATCTCCTCGGACGCGATGGCGGCGAGGTTGCCGATCTCGGTGCGGGCGACGGGGAAGACGCCGTCCAGCCCGTATATGTCCAGGAACTTCTCCCAGACGTCGTGCGGCGTCGGCGCGAACATCGAGTTCAGCCGCCGGTAGCGCAGCACCTGGTCGCCGTTGGGCGCCAGCACGAAGCAGGTCTGGAAGTAGAGGCCGGGGAAGTGGGTATCCAGCTCATAGACGTTGCCGGCCAGGAACACGCCATTGTCCTGCGCCATGCGCGACAGCCGCTCATATTCCGGCCCGCCCGGTTCCAGCGCCGCCTTGGCCGCCCAGGCGTCGATGCTCTCGCCCATCGGGTAGCCGGACAGGAAATATTCCGGCAGCACGACCAGCTTCACGTCCTGTCCGATGAACATCTTGCTGGAGCGCACCTGGCCGGCCAGCCGCTCCAGGCTGGCGGCCATGCGGGCGCGGGCGGCGCCCGGCTCGGCATCGGCGTTGACCGCGTCGCAGGCGACCTGCAGCGCCAGCGCGCGGTAGTGGAGCGTCTCCGCCATGCTTCAGTCCCCGTCCTTGCCGTCGAGCAGCACGACCTGAAAGTCGCCGGTACCGGCCCGCAGCTCCTTGGCGGCTATATATTCGGGGCTGCGCCAGAAGGAGAGCGCCGCCTCGCGGCTGGGCCATTCCGAAACGGCGGCGGTCTGGAACGGCCACTCGCCCTCCAGCACCTCGGGATTGCCGCCCAGCACCCGGTAGGCGCCCCCGAACTTCGCCACCAGGGGCGGCACCGCCCGGGCATAGGCGCCGAAAGCCTCCCGGTCGGTCAGCCGGGCATAGATGATCATCAGGCAGCGCGGCATGACGCGGTTTCCTCCTGGCCCTCGGGGCGCCGGGCAATTATGTTGCCGTAACCGCCCTCCCTAATGAGCGGTTGGCATATTGTTATAGCATTTGCCGACCCTTTCCACTAAATCCTTGAAGGGGGAGACGACGCGTGAGGCGATCCCCGATCGCGCCGTCTCCCCATGACTGCCAGGCGAAGATGAGCATGGACGCGCAACCGGACTGGATGGCGAACAGCGACCGCGACGCGATCGACGAACGGTCGCCGACGCCGCTGTACCACCAGCTCTACGTCATCCTGCGGGAGAAGATCCTGAACGGGACCTTCGCCTATGGCGACCAGCTGCCGAGCGAGCATGAGCTGTCCCGCGAGTTCAACGTGTCGCGCATCACGGTGAAGCGCGCGCTGGACGATCTCGCCGCCGCCCGCCTGGTGGTCCGCCAGCGCGGCCGAGGCACGCACGTCACCCACCAGTACCAGCCGCAGGCGGTGAAGGCCCCGCTGGGCGGGCTGATCGACAGCCTGACCGCCTATGGCCGCAAGACCGCCGCGACCCTGCTGGAGTTCGGCCGCGAGACGCCGCCGCCGCACATCGCCCACGCGCTGAATCTGGGCGTGCGCTCGCCGGTGCTGCGGGTGGTGCGGGTGCGCAGCATGGACGGCGTGCCCTTCTCGCACCTGACCAGCTACACCGTGTCGCGCGTCGGCGACCGCTTCACCCGCGCCGACTTCGAGGGCACGCTGCGCCTCGCCGTGTTCGAGGGGGCGGGGGTCAAGATCAAGGGCGCCCGCCAGACCCTGTCCGCCACCCTGGCCGACAGCCGCGTCGCCGGGCTGCTTAAGGTGGATGTCGGCGCGCCGCTGCTGGTTCTCACCCGCCTGATGGTCGACGAGAACGACGAGGCTTTCGATCACCTGACGGTGCTCTACCGTCCCGACATGTTCCAGTACCAGATCGAGCTGACGCGGACCGACCAGGGGCAGGGCCACTGGGCGCCCGCCATCGCCACGACCGAGTGACCCCCAGATACCGGAGGGACGGATGAGCCTCGCGGCCCAGTTCAAGGCGCGCCTCGCGGAGCCGCGCATCGTCATGGCGCCTGGCGTCTACGACGCCTTCTCGTCGCTCATCGCCGAGCAGGCCGGCCACGAGGCGCTGTATCTCTCGGGCGCCAGCATCGCCTACACCCACCTGGGCCGGCCCGATATCGGGCTGGTCGGCATGACCGAGGTGGCGGACGTCATCGCGCTGATCCGCGACCGCGTCGGGCTGCCGCTGGTGGTGGACGCCGACACCGGCTACGGCAACGCGCTGAACGTCCAGCGCACCATGCGCGTCTTCGAGCGGGCGGGCGCCACCGCCATCCAGCTCGAGGACCAGGTGATGCCCAAGCGCTGCGGCCACCTGAAGGGCAAGGGCGTCATCTCCGCCGACGAGATGGTGGGCAAGGTCAAGGCGGCCGTCGACGCGCGCGGCCAGGGCACGCTGGTCGTCGCCCGCACCGACGCCATCGCGGTGGAGGGCTTCGAGGCGGCGATGGAGCGCGCCCACCGCTATGCCGAGGCCGGCGCCGACGTGCTGTTCGTCGAGGCGCCGCAGTCGCTGGACCAGATGCGCCGCATCACGGCCGAGCTCGGCCCCAAGGTGCCGCTGCTGGCGAACATGGTGGAGGGCGGCGACACGCCGCTGAAGCGCGCGGCCGACCTGGAGGCGCAGGGCTACCGGCTGGTGATCTTCCCCGGCGCGCTGGCCCGCGTCGTGGCCTTCGCCGCCAAGGAGCTGTACGAGACCATCCGCCGCGAGGGCGCCACTGCCCCGCTCAAGGAGCGGATGTACGACCTGATGGGCCTGAACGGCGTCATCGGCCTCTCCGAGACGCTGGCGGACGGGGCGAAGTACGACCCGGGGATCAAGGGGAGCTGACCCGACGCGGCGCGGGCGCGGTTCGTAGGTCGCATGGAGCGGAGCGCAATGCGACGCTCCGGCCGGGGGTGTCGCATTACGCCTCCGGCTTCATGCGACCTACGGATGCCTCTTCGAACTCTCAGAACCCCGCCGCGCCGATCCCCACCAGCTCCACCCCGGCCAGGGTGTTGCCCAGATCGACGAACTGGCTGCCGTTCCAGTAGATCGCCAGGCCGCTGCCCTCCTGGCGCAGGACCACGTCGTCGCGGCCGTCGCCGTTGACGTCGCCGGCGCCCAGCACGCGCCAGTCGGCGGGCAGGGTGATGAAGTCGCGGAAGCCGGCGCCGCCGTCGGCCACGTTCCAGAAGATCAGGGTGCGGCTGTCGGTGTTGAACAGCAGCAGGTCGTCGGCCGCGTCGCCCAGGAAGTCGCCCGCCCGCTCCACCCGCCAGCCGCCGTTCAGCGTCAGCAGGTCGCGAAATCCGCTGCCGTTCCAGTAGAGGACGCCGCCGGTGGAATCGTTGCGGAAGATCACGTCGTCGGTACCGGCGCCGTCCAGATTGCCGGAGCCCACCACCTGGAACCCCGCCGCCGGCTTGATGAAGTTCTGGAAGCGGTCGGCGGCCGCGTCCAGGAAGCGCAGCGTGCCGTCGGCGTCGCGCACCAGCAGATCGTCGGTCGGCCCGCCGGTGAAGTTCCCCACCGCCAGGACGGACGCGCCGCCCAGGCCCGACAGCACGGCGAAACCCTCGGCGCCGCGGCTGGGGTCGAAGGTGACGGTGCGGCCGTCATTGGCGAGCAGCAGCAGGTCGGGCCGGCCGTTGCCGTCGAAATCGCCGCTGCCAGCCACCCGGATGCTCCCGGGATCGAAGGTGCCGCCCGGGCGGAAGCCGTTGCCGCCCTGCGCGGGCTGCCAGCTCAGCACATTGCCGTCCGCCTGCCGCAGCACCAGGCCGGGCTGGCTGGCGGCGCCGGCCGCGTCGTCGTTCAGGATGATGCCGGTGACGGCCAGGCTGGAGCCGCCATTCTCCAGCACCGCGTTGCCGGGGGCGAAGATGCGCAGGGTGAAGGCCTCGTCGCCCTCGGCCACCGCGTCGCCCAGGATCGGCACGGCCACGGTCGCGGTGGTGGTGCCCGGGGCGAAGACGACCTCCTGCGCCACGCCGCGGAAGTCGCGGCCCTGGCCGGCGGTCCCGCCCTCTGTCGCGACGCGGACGCGCACCGTATCGGCCGCGGGGGCGGAGAGGGTGAGGGTGAAGGTCACGGCCCGGCTGGTGCCGCCGCCCTCCAGCGCCGGGGCGCTCGCCACCGACAAGGTGGGGCCCACCACCGGCGCGGAGCCCTTGGCGACCAGCAGCGTGTAGGTGCCGGTCAGATTGTCGAACTCCTGCTCCGCCGGATCGTCGTAGGAGGCGGCCTCGACATAGTAGGTGCCGGTCGCGGTCGGCGTGTAGACGATCTGGGCGTTCCGCCCGGGGCCGCCGTCATCGTCCATGGCGAGTTCGGTGCCGGACGCGTCCAGCAGCCGCACCAGCGGATCCTCCAGCGAGCCGGCATATGTCGCCCGGCCGCTGAGCGAGATGACGTAGCTCTGCCCGGCGTTGAGCGTCACCGCGTACCAGTCGCGGTCGGTGGAGAACTGGGTGGCGCGCTCCAGCGTGCCGGTCACGGCCGTATCCACCGCCAGCGGCGCCGCGCCCTGGGCGGCGGCCGGCAGCGCGTCCTGCGTGCCGACATCGTCGTCGATGATGGTGGCGGTGGCGCGCAGCTGGTCGCCGCCGGTGAACACCGCGCCCGACAGGTTGGTCAGCACCAGGCTGAAGCTCTCCTCGGCCTCGGCCACCGTGTCGTAGCGGACCCGCACCGGCACCAGCTTCGCCACCTCGCCCGGCGCGAAGGTGAGGGTACCGCTGCTGGCGGCGAAATCGTCCAGCGCCACCGCCGTGCCGGCCCGGGTGGCGTAGGCGACGCTGACGGTGCCGGCGCTCGGCTGCGAGAGGGTGACCTGGAACAGCACGACCGTCTCGTGCTCGCTGGACTCCACCAGCCGCAGCGAGGTGGCGGAAAGCGTGGGCTGGGCCGGGATGGCCTCCAGATCCTGCGTCTGGTCGGCGAAGCGCAGGCGCTCGATCCCCGTCAGCGTGTCCGTCCCCTCGTCGCCCGAGAGCGCGCGCACGGTCACGCCGCCGGCGCCCTGGGTCACTTGGTAGGCCGAGCGGGCGCCGGCATAGACCGCCGTGTCAACCCCGGCGCCGCCGTCGATGATGTCGTTGCCACCGCCGCCGCGCAGTTCGTTCGGCAGCTCGTTGCCGGTGATCTGGTCGCCGAAGGCGGTGCCGACCGCGTTCTCGACATGGGCGTTGAAGGCGATGGCGACGTTGGCGCGCAGGCCGTTGACGTCGGAATGCGCCCCCTGGCGCAGATCGATGCGCGCCAGCTGGCCGCTGCCCGAAAGGTCCAGCGTGTCGACGCCGCCGGCGTCCCAGATCGCGATGCTGGGCCTGGTGTTCTGGGTGAAGTCGAAGGCGGCGCGGCCGGCATTGCTGTTGTAGCCGTAGACGGTGTTGCCGGCGCGGGTCGCCAGGTCGGCGCCGTAGAGGCGCTGCGCGGCGGCGATGTCGTGCAGCAGCGGCGTGGTGGGGTTGCTGCGCGGGTCGCCATGGTCGCCGCCGGTGTTGCGTGCGCCGAAATAGGACATGGCGGTGAACTGGACGCTGTCCTGCCGGTACTGGGCGCTGCCGGCATAGGTGCTGTCCTGGTCGTCCGAGGCGTCGTAGTCGCCGGGGTGGTTCAGGCCCAGCGTGTGGCCGACCTCGTGGATCAGGGTGAACAGCCCGTACTGGCCCTGGTTGAACTGCAGGTTGCTCGCCTGGTTGGGATTGACCCAGACGTCGCCGCCCTTGCCGGGCCCGGGGAACAGGGCATAGGCCTGGAAGTCGTCATGCGTGGCGTTGCCGAACACGATCTGCGCCTGGTCCGGCCCGGCCTCGGCGAAGGTGATGTCGATGACGTCGTCCCACAGCGCCAGCGCGGCGCGGGCGGCGGCCTTCTGCTCCTCGCTGAAGGGGGTGAAGGCGCCGGATTCCGGGCCGTAGTCCGACGGCGGGGCCACGGCGCGGAAGCCGAAGGTGACGGTGGGCGAGCCCCAGATGGTGGCGTCGCGCGTCAGGATGGCGACGGCCTGGTCCAGCGTGAAGGGCGGCTTGGTGTCGGAGGCGGCGGCCAGCGGGCCGTCGGTCGCCGGGACGCCCTTGCCGTCATCGGAGGGGCCCAGGCAGGCCGGGCAGGTGCAGCCGGGCACCGGCCCGTTCAGGTGCTGGTCGCGGTCCAGATCCACTTAACGCTCTCCCCGCGCGCCGGTCCCCGCCCGGAATGGCGGGTTAGCCGCCGGCATGCGCCCCAATAGACTAGGCGCTCGCGGGACCCGAGGCGAGAGGTGCGGGTGCATATTTCCGTTGGGGGAGGGCGGGATGGCCTCAGCCCAGCGGGACGAGCTTCACCTTCTTGCCCGAGATGGCGAGCGCCAGCTTGCCGTGCTTCAGCGCCAGCGCCTGCTCGCCGAACACCTCACGGCGCCAGCCGCGCATGGCCTGCACGTCGGCGTCGTCGTCGGCCGCGATGGCCTCCAGGTCGGACGCGTTGGCGACGAGGCGGCTGGCCACGTCGTTGTCGTCGCAGACCATCTTCAGCAGCACGCGCAGCAGCTCGATGATCGGCGCGATGCCCGGGGGCGGCTCGGTGCGCGGCTCGGTCCGGGGCAGCTCGGAATCGGGCAGGGCGCGGGCGCGCTCGACCGCCGCCATCAGCTCCTGGCCGTAGCGGCCCGAGGCCATGTTGGCGCCGAGGCCGCGGGTCCGCGCCAGCTCGTCGATGGAGTTGGGCGCGTGCGCCGCGATCTCCATCAGCGCCTCGTCGCGCAGGATGCGGTTGCGCGGAATGTCCTTGCGTTGCGCCTCGCGCTCGCGCCAGGCGCAGATCTCCTTGAGGATGGCGATGAAGCGCGGCTTGTCGGTCCGCACCTTCAGCCGCCGCCACGCCTCGTCCGGCTCCAGCCGGTAGGTGTCGGGATTGGTGAGGATGCCCATTTCCTCGTCCAGCCAATGCTCGCGCCCGGTCTTGGCGAGGCGCTTGCGCAGCTTCTCGTAGGCCGGACGGAGATGGGTGACGTCGGAGAGCGCGTAGGTCAGCTGCCTGTCGGTCAGCGGCCGCTGCGACCAGTCGGTGAAGCGCGAGGACTTGTCGATGCGCCCGTTGGTCAGCTTGGTGATCAGCGTCTCGTAGCCGACGCTGTCGCCGAAGCCGCAGACCATGGCGGCCACCTGCGTGTCGAAGATCGGCTTCGGCACGGCGCCCATCAGGTGGAAGAAGATCTCCACGTCCTGCCGCGCCGCGTGGAACACCTTCAGGATGCTCTCGTCGCGCATGATCTCGAACAGCGGCGCGAGGTCGATGCCCTCGGCCAGCGGGTCGATGATCCTGGCTTCGTCGGCCCCCGCCACCTGGATCAGGCAGAGCTGGGGCCAGTATGTCTTCTCCCGCATGAATTCGGTGTCGACCGTGATGTAGTCGGCACCCCGGAGGCGGTCACAGAAGGCGGCGAGGTCGGAGGTGGTGGTGATCGGCGTCATGGCGCTCCGTCATACACGACCCGAGGCTGCAATAGAAGCTTCGCCGCAAACTTGCCCCCGGTAAATGCAAGCCGTCCGCCTTGACAAGCCGGCGCCTTCCATGCCGTCTTGCGCGCCTGATTCCGTATCGCCCGGCGACCCGGGGAACTCAGCTCCAGCCCAAGGCCAAGCCCATGCACCAGTACCGTACCCACACCTGCGGCCAGCTCCGCGCCGAGGATGCCGGCAAGACCGTCCGCCTCTCCGGCTGGATCAACCGCAAGCGCGACCATGGGCAGCTGCTGTTCGTCGACCTGCGCGACCATTACGGCCTGACGCAGTGCGTGATCAGCACCAGCAACCCGGCCTTCCAGACGCTGGAGGGGCTGCGGCTGGAGAGCGTGATCACCGTGACCGGCAAGGTCGTGGCCCGCTCGGCCGAGACGGTGAACGAGAAGCTGCCGACCGGCGCCATCGAGCTGCAGATCCAGGAGTTGGTGGTGCAGAGCGTCGCCGACCCGCTGCCGCTGCAGGTCAACTCGGACCAGGACGCCGGCGAGGAGATCCGCCTGCGCTACCGCTTCCTCGACCTGCGCCGCGAGAAGATGCAGCGCAACATCGTGCTGCGCTCCAAGGTCATCGCCAGCATCCGCCGGCGCATGATCGACCAGGGCTTCACCGAGTTCCAGACGCCGATCCTGACCTCGTCCTCGCCCGAGGGCGCCCGCGACTTCCTGGTCCCCTCGCGCAACCACCCGGGCAAGTTCTACGCGCTGCCGCAGGCGCCGCAGCAGTTCAAGCAGCTGCTGATGGTGGCGGGCTTCGACCGCTACTTCCAGATCGCCCCCTGCTTCCGCGACGAGGACAGCCGCGCCGACCGCAGCCCGGGCGAGTTCTACCAGCTCGACTTCGAGATGAGCTACGTCACCCAGGAGGACGTGTTCGCCGCGATCGAGCCGGTCATCCACGGCATCTTCGAGGAGTTCCGCGGCTTCACCGGCGTGGAGAAGAAGGTCTCCCCGATGCCGTTCCCGCGCATCCCCTTCGCCGAATCGATGCTGAAATACGGCAACGACAAGCCGGACCTGCGCAACCCGCTGGTCATCACCGACGTGACCGAGGTGTTCCGCCGCGACGACGTGGAGTTCAAGGCCTTCCGAGGCGTCATCGACAAGGGCGGCGTGGTCCGCGCCATCAAGGCGCCGTCGGTCGGCGACAAGCCGCGCAGCTTCTTCGACAAGCTGAACGACTGGGCCCGCGGCCTGGGCGCCCCCGGCCTCGGCTACATCCTGTTCGAGGGCGGCGCCGGCAAGGGCCCGATCGCCAAGTTCGTGCCCGAGGCGGCGCAGGCCAAGCTCCGCGAGCTGGTGGGCCTGTCGGACGGCGACGCCGTCTTCTTCGTCTGCGACCAGCCCAACGCCGCCGCCAAGCTGGCCGGCCTCGCCCGCACCAAGGTCGGCGAGGAGCTGGACCTCATCGCCAAGGACGAGTTCCGCTTCTGCTGGATCGTCGACTTCCCGATGTATGAGCGGGACGAGGAGACCGGCAAGATCGACTTCAGCCACAACCCCTTCTCCATGCCGCAGGGCGGCCTGGAGGCGCTGGAGACGATGGACCCGCTGGACATCAAGGCGTTCCAGTACGACATCGTCTGCAACGGCGTGGAGCTGTCGTCCGGCGCCATCCGGAACCACAAGCCGGAGATCATGTACAAGGCGTTCGAGATCGCCGGCTACACGCCCGACGTGCTCGAGGCCCGCTTCGGCGGCATGCTCAGCGCCTTCAAGCTGGGCGCCCCGCCGCACGGCGGCTCGGCCCCGGGCGTGGACCGCATCGTCATGCTGCTGGCCGACGAGCCGAACATCCGCGAGGTCATCGTCTTCCCGCTGAACCAGCGCGCCGAGGACCTGCTGATGCAGGCCCCCAGCCAGGTAGGCCCGGAGCGGCTGAAGGAGCTGCACCTGAAGCTCGACCTGCCCAAGCCCAAGGTCACCACCTCGGACGACAAGCCGGCCTGACCGCCGGGCCGGCACTGCGAGAAGGGAAGGGGCGCCGCCGCGAGGGGGCGCCCCTTCTTCGTTTGGGGTGGATTCGGTCATTCAACGACGTATTCTATCCTGATCCGGTTCTCCGGCTGTTCGGCGAGGACTTGGCCTGCGTTGGCGGGGTAGTGAGCGACGAGTGTGGCCGCGTCTTTCCAGACGGGGCGCATCTTGAATGTACCGTGGGCTTGGAAGACCGGGGACGCGGAGGACGGGTCGAATTCATCCCCTGCCGGATGCAGCGCCATGAACCTGAATAGGGGTTCCGTGGCATTGCCGTGTCTCTCATAAACAACGGCAATCACCTTACCGTCAGGAGATATGGCGGTTTCGAGCACGCGGTACTCCACTGCTACGAAAGTCCTGAAGGCCACGAACCAGGGCAGGGCAACGACTGCGGCAGCGACAGCAGCGATCAGCAAGAGAGCGACAATCCAACCTGCCGCATTGCGCAGGAAACGCGCCGATCCAACAAGAGCTTTGCTCAAGTGGAGCCTCATTGGTAAGGCTCCACCAGCTGCCGCGTGGCGAGGGCACGGACAAGGCGGCCCGACTTGATGGAGAAGCTGTAGACCCGGTTGGTGTAGTAGGGCGTGGAGACGGCGGCCTCGTCCACCGGGTCGCCGTCGCCGCGCCAGTCGGGATTGAACTCCGGCCGGTTTTCCTGGTGCCGGTAGTGCACCTCGTGGGTGTGATGGTATCCGCCGCCGACCACGCACTCCATGTCGATGCCCACGATCCGGTCCTCGGGTGTGAAGAAGGAGACGAGGCGCCGCAGCGACCCCTCCTCCAGCGGAACGCCGTCGATGGTGACGGTGAAGCTGGGCGATTGCCCGGCCTGCTGCCGCCAGGTCACGTCGACCGGCGGCACCCAACGGTGGGGATCGGCGATAGGACCCACCGGGCAGAGGAAATGATGCCGTCCAGTCACCAGAGGCGTGGCCTGCATTTCCACGGGGACGAAGGAGTTTCGGCGCGTCTGCCGGTCGTATCGGCCTGACGGTCCGGTGAAATTGATGCGGCCCTCCAGGATCGAAACGATGACACTCCTCGGGGCTAGATAGGCGTCATGCCGCACCAGCAGGCCTGTCCCCCTATCGTCGGTGTCGAAGCAGTCCACCTCGCCACCGACGATGGGGAAACTGTCGATGCTGCCGAGGCCCCCGGCGCGAGACAGATCGATCTCGGGCTGACCATTGAGCGACACGCTGACGCTTCCCCTTTGCGCCCACACCCCGCTCGAATGTCTGGGTCCAGCGCAGCACGACCGGATGCTCGCAGCCGAGCGCGACTTCTCCACGACGAAAAGTCGATTGCCGGTTCTCCGGGCCATCGATCCAGCCGATGACGGGTTCCGCCGCGATGACCGGGGGGGCGGCGAGCAGGGCGGCCAGGGCGACCGCGATCCGGGCTATCCACATCATCGTCAGCGTCAGTGCTTCAGCGTTTGCAGTAGAAACTCACGTCCCGCTCCTCACCCTTCTCGACCGCCTCCCAGACGCAGATGCGCGCCTCGGGCGGAATCACGCCGATCTCCACGCCGATCAACCATTCATACTGGCAGTCCGCGCGGAACTCGCCGCCCTCCGACCAGTCGAGTACCCAGGTGCGAACTTCACGGTTCCCGTCCCGACGGGTCTGCGGCTCGGGGAACTGCGCCGGTCTAATGCCGTCGCGCCACACCTTGGCGATGATGATGTCTCCGAGTGGCCGAGGTCCCGGGTCGCTAATGAAGTCCGGCTTGTCGGGGCAAATGCCGGTGATGATGCCAGACTGCTCCTTCGTTGACAGTGGGCTCTCAGCGGCCGCTACGGGGCCGGCGTGCATCGAATAGCCGAGAACCAGAGGCATCAGGAGGCGCATCAATCTCCCCATCTTACTTGATGACCACAGATTAGGCGCTGGCATTGTTGGATTTGTTCTGCTTCTGTTTGCGATCGTATTGTTGGAACCGAATAAACCGCTCTCTAGGCCACACGACGTTACCCGATTTGCGATAATTGCCAGCGCCGGTACATCAGCGTTTGCAGTAGAAGCTCACGTTCCGTTTCCTGCCCTTCTCGACCGCTTCCCAGACGCAGGTGCGCGCCTCGGGCGGAATCACGCCGATCTCCACGCCAATCAGCCCCTCATACTCGCAAATGGCCCGAAACTCGCCGCTCTCCGACCAGTCGAGCACCCAAGTGCGGACTTCCCGGTTCCCGTCCCGGCGGGACTGCGGCTCGGGGAACTGCTCCGGTCTGGTGCCGTCCCCCCATACCTTGGCGATGGTGATGTCTCCGAGTGGTCGAGGTCCCGGGTCGGAAATGAAGTCCGGCTTGTCGGGGCATATTCCGGTGATGACTCCAGCCGCCTCCTTCGTTGGCACAGCGGCACTAGCGCCCGCCGCTGAGCCGGCGGACATCGAATAGCCGAGAACCAGAAGCATCAGGAGGCGCATCCATATCCCCGTCTTATTTGATAACTACAGAATAGGCGCTGGCGTTGTTTGATCTATTCTGCTTCTTCTCAGGATCGTAAGGTTGGAAGGCAATAAATCTCTCTCTTGGCCCCACAACTTTACCCGTGTCTCGATCAATGTACTGGTCATAGATGATGATGCCTTCTCTATCTCCCTGCGTCTCATACCGCACAAAATACGCCGCGTGGTTTCCGGTTCGCTCGTTAGGGTACTTTCCATCCACCATGGTTGCAATGACGGTCCCGGGCGGAATCTCTGGCCGCTCCTGGAGGCTGACTCCAGCCTTCCAGTGCTTCGTCAGCGGCATCTTGGCCGCTTTCTGAACCAGGGCAACGCATTGACCGGTGTCTACCGGAGCGGTCTGCTTGCGGAAGTCAGGGTTGGCGTAAGGCACGCCCCCGAGATCGACGGGTTTCCTGCTCCCTCCCGCCTGCGCATCCTCCGGGCTCACAAGGTACCGCAAATCCTCCCGTCCCGGCCGTTCGAAGCTGGTCGGCGATGACCCGCCTCCACCGCCATCCGTCCACCGCCCGGCATCGTTCCGCGGCTGGTTCGGGTTGTACTCCGGATAGCCCTCCGTCACCCGGCGCAGGCCGATGCCGAGGCGGGCGGCGAAGGCGTAGCCTGCGGCCAGCGGCTCGCCTCGGCCGAAGCCCTCGTGCCAGACGGCGGCCATGGCGTGCAGCAGCCGCACCTGCCAGAGCTGCAGCAGCATCGCGTCGGCGTCGGCCTCCTCCATGAAGCTGCGGCGGCCGTGGATCGGGTAGGGCTTCACCAGGCGCAGCGCCAGCGGCAGCCCGTCCACCGCGTCGGCCGGCACGTGGCGGCGGGGCGTGCCGGTGAGGCCGTTGAACCAGTCGCGCTTCTCCGCCTCCGTCTCGTGCAGCCGGTAGCGGGTGCCGTCGGCCGCCACCACGCCGACATCCTCGGGCGAGACCCCGGTGACCAGGATCTCGCGCAACGGGAGGGGCTCCGGCACATGCACCCGGCCGTCGCCGGCATAGAGCACCGGCTGCACCACCGGCTCACCCCGGGTCCAGGCGCGCATGATGGCGTCGAGGCGCCGGTCCAGCCCGTCGGCCTGGCACAGGGTCCGGACCAGCGCGTGGCCGATCGGGTCGTCGCAGAATGCCGCTACGCGGAGCGGGGCGCCGGACGGGTCGGGGCGGTGGGGCTGGAACATGGCGTAGGACCTCGTCATAGGGAAAATCCTATAGATGTTCCTACGACTGTCGATTCTCAGTCAAGGGCTGCGCATTCCGCCCCTGCGCCGCCTGCGGTGCTCGGGCGGCGGCGGGCGTGGCATGGTGCGGGGACCGATGCATCGGACCCGCCCCATGCCGTTCCCCGCCGCCCCTTCGCACCGCCATCGCCCTGCCTGCCGCCCCGCCGGGAGGCCCGCATGAGGCCGGTCGACCTGCTGCGGGCGCTCGCCGTCATGGCGATCTGGGGCTTCAACTTCGCCGTGTCCAAGGTGACGCTGGAGCAGTTCCAGCCGCTGACCGCCATGGTGCTGCGCTTCACCCTGGTGGCGGTGGTGCTGCTGCCCTTCGTGGCGGTGCCGCGCGGCAAGCTGCGCCAGCTGCTGGGCTATTCGGTCGTGATGGGCGGGCTGCACTTCCCGCTGGTCTTCACCGGCGTGCAGGGGGTGGACGCCTCCATCGCCTCCATCGCCATCCAGATGCAGGTGCCCTTCGCCTCGCTGCTGGCGGCGGTGTTCCTGAAGGACGCGCTGGGCTGGCGGCGGGCGGCGGGCATGGCCGTGGCCTTCCTCGGCGTGGTCGTCATCGCCGGCGAGCCCAGGGCCAGCGCCAACCTCTTCTCGCTGGGGCTGGTCGTGGCGGCGGCCTTCTGCTTCTCCTTCTCCAACATCCAGCTGAAATGGATGGGCGGGATCGACCCCTTCACGCTGAACGCCTACATGGCGCTGTTCGCGGTGCCGCAGCTGGTGGTGCTGTCGCTGCTGCTGGAGACGGGGCAGGTCGAGCAGATCATGGCGGCCGACTGGCTGGGCTGGGCCTGCATCGGCTACATGGGGCTGGTCTCGACCATCCTGGCCTACTGGTTCTGGACGCCGCTGGTGGCGCGCTATCCGGTGAACCAGACCATGCCCTTCCTGCTGCTGGTGCCGGTCTTCGGGGTGGGGTCGGGCGTGCTGGTGCTGGGCGAGCCGCTGACCTGGCATCTCTTCGCCGGCGGCGCGCTGACGCTGGCCGGCGTGGCGGCGGTGATCCTCCGCCGGCCCAAGATCATCGAGGCGCGGACGACGACGTGAGGGAGGCTGCGGCCTGGTGCGTCCTTCGACAGGCTCAGGATGAGGAACGGAGGAAGCCAGGCACTCCTGCAAGCATGGGGAGCAGCAAAAACCCCCTCATGCTGAGCCTGTCGAAGCACGCACTCCCCCCGACGCTGCCCGGAATGGCCAGCCTCAGCCGATCCGCTCCAAAATCCGCGCGAAGGCCGGGTGGTCCTCGGTCGGGTCGGGCAGGCGCGGCACGGCGATGACGGGGACGCGGCGGGAGAAGCGGGCCAGCTCCTCCACCGTCTCGTCCAGCGGCACGCTGGAGCCCGGCGTCTCGCTGACCGCCACGGCGGCGACGTTCAGGCCGCGGCTGCACAGGACCTCCAGCGTGCAGAGCGTATGGCTCAGCGTGCCGAGATAGGAGCCCGCCACCACCAGCGCCGGCAGGTGCAAATCCTGCATCCAGTCCAGCACCGTGTGGGTCTCGTCCAGCGGCACCATGGCGCCGCCGACACCCTCGATGAAGAGGTGGCCTTGGTGGCGGTCCACCTGCTCATGGCACCAGCGCAGCAGGCCGCCGAAGTCGATCGACTTGCCCTCGCGCCGGGCGGCCATGTCGGGGGCCAGCGGGGCCTTGAAGCGCCAGGGGGAGATGGCGGCGATCTCCTTCTCCGTCACCGGGCAGCCCAGCGCCTCCAGCAGCATGGCCGGGTCGCCATCCACCGAATGGGCGGGATCGACGCCGGTGACGACCGGCTTCAGCGCCGAGACGCAACGCCCCTGGCGGCGCAGGTGCCGGGCGAGCCCCGAGGTGACGAAGGTCTTGCCGATGTCGGTGCCGGTGGCGGTGACGAAGCAGGCGGTCATTGTAATCAAGCCTCTACTGACTGGGGCAGCACGCGGGTGGCGACGAGATGGGCGAGGCGTGCCACCTCCTCGTCCGGGTGCATGGCGGTGAAGGTGATGCGGAGCCGGGACGTGCCCGTGGGCACGGTCGGCGGGCGGATGGCGGTGACGAGGAACCCCTCGCGCTCCAGGAGACGGGACGCCGCCAGCGTCTCCTCGGCGCCGCCGACGATGACGGGCACGATCGGGCTCTGGGCCCCGGGCAGCCCCGCGAGCCGGGTGAAGAGCCGGGCCTTGGCGACGGGCAGGGCCGCGTAATCAGGATCGCCCTCGATCAATTCCAGCGCGGCGATGGCGGCGGCCACTGTCGCGGGCGGCAGGCCGGTCGAATAGACCAGCGTGCGGGCGCGGGTCTTGATCAGGTCGATGACCGGCGCGCTGGCGCAGAGATAGCCGCCATAGCCGCCCACGGCCTTGCTCAGCGTGCCCATCTGCAGCGGCACCGCGACCTTGTCACAATGAGCGAAGCTGCTGCCGCGCCCGCCGCCGATCACGCCGATGCCATGAGCGTCATCGGTCAGCAGCCACGCATCGTGGGTCTCGCACAGGGCCGACAGGGCGGGCAGGGGGGCGAGGTCGCCGTCCATGGAGAAGACGCCGTCGGTCGCCACCAGGGCGTGCCGGTAGGCGCCGCGCCGGCAGGCCAGCAGCTCCGCCAGCTGATCCGTATCGTTGTGGCGGAAGGTCAGGACCGTGGCGCCCGAGAGCTTGGCGCCGGCCCAGATGCAGGCGTGCGCCAGCTCGTCCACCAGGATCAGGTCGTCGGTCCCCACCAGCGTCGGGATGATGCCGGTATTGGCGAGATAGCCGGAGCCGAAGACGCAGGCGGCCTCCGCGCCCTTGAGCCGCGCCAGCCGCGCCTCGAGTTCGGCGAAGAGCGGGTTGTTGCCGGTCACCAGGCGCGAGGCGCCGGAGCCCGTGCCCCATTTCTCCAGCGCGGCGGTCGCAGCCGCCTTCAGCCGGGGGTGATGGGTCAGGTTCAGATAGTCGTTGCAGCAGAAGGAGAGCAGCCGGCGGCCGTCGCGCTCGACCCAGAGACCGTCCAGGCGCGCGCTGTCCACCAGCCGCCGCCGGAGCGATTCACGCTCCAGGCGGGCCAGCTTGGACGCCGCGAACTGGTCCAGGGACCGCATGCTCCACCCGCAAAAGCTTGACCGTGCCTGCGATGTAGCGGTACGTCCGGCATTCCTTCAAACCAATTAGCTCTGCTTAGACCGCAGGGGGGGCTTGCCCATGTCCACCGCCGCCATCGACACCGCGCCCGTCCGCACCGCCCACCAGCCCGGCCGCCAGCCCGGCGAGGTGCGCAGCGACTGGACCCGGGACGAGATCAAGGCGCTGTTCGCGCTGCCTTTCCCCGAGCTGCTGTTCCAGGCGCAGACAACCCACCGCCGCCATTTCGACCCGACCCAGGTCCAGGTCTCGACCCTGCTGTCGATCAAGACCGGCGGCTGCCCGGAGGATTGCGGCTACTGCCCGCAGGCCGCCCAGTACGATACCGGCCTCAAGGCGTCCAAGCTGATGGCGGTGGAGAAGGTGCTGGAGGAGGCGCGCGCGGCCAAGGCCGCCGGCGCCTCGCGTTTCTGCATGGGCGCCGCCTGGCGCTCGCCCAAGGACCGCGACCTGGATCATGTCGTCGCCATGGTCGAGGGGGTGAAGGGCCTGGGCATGGAGACCTGCGTCACGCTGGGCATGCTGGACGCGCACCAGGCGAAGCGGCTGAAGGATGCCGGCCTCGACTACTACAACCACAACATCGACACCTCGCCCGAGTACTACGACAAGGTCATCACCACCCGCACCTTCCAGGACCGGCTGGACACGTTGTCCAACGTCCGCGAGGCCGGCATCAATGTCTGCTGCGGCGGCATCGTCGGCATGGGCGAGGGGGACGACGACCGGGTCGGCATGATCCACACGCTGGCGACCATGCCGCAGCACCCGGAGAGCGTGCCGATCAACCTGCTGGTCAAGGTCGAGGGCACACCCTTCGCCGATGACCGGGGCATCGACGCCATCGAGTTCGTGCGCACCATCGCCGTCGCCCGCATCACCATGCCGGCCTCCATGGTCCGCCTGTCCGCCGGCCGCGAGGGGATGAGCGACGAGATGCAGGCGCTGTGCTTCGCCGCCGGCGCCAACTCCATCTTCTACGGCGAAAAGCTGCTGACCACGCCCAACCCCGAGGCCGACCGCGACATGGCGCTGCTGAAGCGGCTGGGCATGTCGCGCATGGAGGGCTGAACGCCCATGGCGGGCAGGGGCGGAGACTGGCTCGACAGGGGCTGGCCGCATGTCTGGCTGCCCTACGCGCAGATGAAGCGGGCGCCGGTGCCGCTGCCGGCGGTCGCGACCTCCGGCACGCGGATCACACTGGCTGATGGGCGCGAGCTGGTGGACGGCATCGCCAGCTGGTGGACCGCCTGCCACGGCTACAACCACCCGCACATACGCGAGGCGGTGACGCGGCAGCTGCAGGCCATGCCGCACGTCATGTTCGGCGGCCTCGCCAACGAGCCGGCCTTCACCCTGGCGCGCCGGCTGGCGGGCATGCTGCCGGGCGACCTGGAGCGGGTCTTCTTCACCGACAGCGGCTCGGTCTCGGTCGAGGTCGCCATGAAGATGGCGGTGCAGTACCGGCTGAACCGGGGCGAGTGCGGCCGCACCCGCCTGTTGGCCTTCAAGGGCGGCTATCACGGCGACACGCTGGGCACCATGGCGGTCTGCGATCCGGAGGAGGGGATGCACGCCCTCTTCCAGGGGCTGCTGCCGCAGCACACCATCATGGATTTGCCCGTCGACGAGGCGTCCACGGCCGCGCTGGAGGCGACGCTGGACGCCGAGGCCCACGAGATCACCGCCATCCTGGTGGAGCCGCTGGTGCAGGGCGCCGGCGGCATGCTGTTCCATGACCCGGAGGTGCTGCGCACGCTGCGGCGGCTGGCCGACCGCTACGGGCTGCTGCTGATCCTGGACGAGATCTTCACCGGCTTCGGCCGCACCGGCACCATGTTCGCCTGCGAGGCGGCCGGGATCGTGCCCGACATCGTCACCCTGTCGAAGGCGCTGACCGGCGGCACCATGGCGCTGGCCGCCACCGTGGCGCGGCGCCATGTGTTCGAGGCGTTCCTGTCGGACGATCCCATGCACGCGCTGATGCACGGGCCGACCTACATGGCGAACCCGCTGGCCTGCGCCGCCGCCAATGCCAGCCTGGACCTCTTTGAGAGCGAGCCGCGCCTGGCGCAGGCCGCCGCGATATCCCAGACGCTGGCGGCCGGCCTGGAGCCCTGCCGCGGCCTGCCGGGCGTGCGCGACGTCCGCGTGCTCGGCGCCATCGGCGTGGTGCAGCTGGGCGGCATCGGCGATCTGAACTCGCTCAAGGCCAGGTTCGTGGAGCAGGGCGTCTGGGTGCGCCCCTTCCGCGACATCGTCTATCTGACCCCGGCGCTGACCATCGGCGAGGCCGACCTGGCGACGCTGACCGGGGCCGTGTGCCGGGTGGTGGCGGACTGGTCGCGGGGACGGGGATGATTCCCCGTAGGTCGCATGGAGGCGAAGCCGCAATGCGACATTTCCCGCGTCGGCTGTCGCATTGCGCCTGCGGCTCCATGCGACCTACGGGCGGTGTGACATGACCCTGCGCAAGCGCTCGGTCCAGATCTCCGGCCACTCCACCAGCGTCACGCTGGAGGAGCCCTTCTGGGACGCGCTGAAGGAGATCGCGGCGGCCAAGGGCCTGTCCCTGAACGCGCTGGTCGAGGAGATCGACCGGACGCGCGAGGGCAACCTGTCCAGCGCCATCCGCGTCTACGCGCTGGGGTGGTTCAAGGAAAGGCCAGGCAGCGCCGCCGGTGTGCGGCCTTCGACAGGCTCAGGCTGAGGAAGTTTTTGCTGCTCCCGCGGTTTCCGGGAGTGCCTGGAACTTACATCCCTCATGCTGAGCTTGTCGAAGCACGCATCACGCCTCAGCCGCGCCGGTCACTTCTTGAAGAAGGCCGCCGCGGCGTCCAGGCTGGCCTGCTTGGACTTGATGTGCTCACGCACGCGGGCGATCTCGGCTTCCATGGCGGCGATGTAGTCCTTCAGCTCGTCGATGGAGAGGCGGGAGAGGTCGAGCGGCTTCTTGGGCTGCTTGGCGGGGACGAGATCGTCGAGGTCCATGGGGCATGCTCCGTCGGGTCGTCTTGCCAGTCTGGAACAGCCGGACTACAGCTTCAACCCGGTGATATCGGGCCGGTGACATCGGGAGGCTGGGCGATGACGGGCATGATGCGCGCGGTGGAGATCAGGGTGCCCGGCGGGCCGGAGGCGCTGGTGCCCTGCGAGCGGCCGGTGCCGGTGGCCGGTCCGGGCGAGATTCTGATCCGGGTGCATGCCGCCGGCGTGAACCGGCCTGATGTCCTGCAGCGCCAGGGCAAGTACCCGCCGCCGCCGCGCGCGTCCGACCTGCCGGGCCTGGAGGTCGCCGGCACCGTCGCCGCGCTGGGCGAGGGGGTCCAGGGCTGGTCGGTCGGCGACCGCGCCTGCGCCCTGGTGGCGGGCGGCGGCTATGCCGAGTACTGCGTCGCCCCCGCGCCGCAATGCCTGCCGATCCCGGCGGGCATCACCCGGGAGGAGGCGGCCGGCTTGCCTGAGACCTTCTTCACCGTCTGGACCAACGTGTTCGAGCGGGGGGGCTTGCGCCTCGGCGAGAGCTTCCTGGTCCATGGCGGCACCAGCGGCATCGGCACCACGGCGATCCAACTGGCCAAAGCCTTCGGCGCCACCATCTACGCCACCGCCGGCAGCCCAGAGAAGGCCCGGGCCTGCGAGGCCCTGGGCGCCGATCGGGGCATCGACTACCGGGCCGAGGATTTCGTCGCCGTCGTCAAGGAGGCCACCGGCGGGCGCGGCGTGGACGTGGTGCTGGACATGGTCGGTGGCGACTATATCCCGCGCAACCTGGAGGTGCTGGCGCCCGACGGCCGCCACGTCTCCATCGCCTTCCTGCGCGGGCCCACGGCGACGCTGAACCTCTACCCGATCATGACCAAGCGCCTGACCATGACCGGCTCGACGCTCCGCGCCCGTCCCGTCGCCGAGAAGGGCCGCATCGCCGAGGCGCTGCGCGCGAAGGTCTGGCCGCTGCTGGAGTCGGGCACGGTGAAGCCCCTGATCCACGCCACCTTCCCGCTGGACCGGGCCGCCGAGGCGCACGCGCTGATGGAGAGCAGCGCGCATGTCGGGAAGATCATCCTCACCCTGTAGGTCGGGAGGCGCCACGGCAGCGTCGCAGGGGTGCGGCCTTCGACAGGCTCAGGCTGAGGGGGTGTTGCTGCTCCAGTTGGTCCTCGGAGTGCCTGGAACCAACATCCCTCATGCTGAGCCCGTCGAAGCACGCAGACCGCTCCAGCCTCTCCAGAACCCTTCTCGCGGCTGCCCGGATGGCTCGCAAAAAGGCATGGTGCGCGTGTGCAACTGGCTGTATAGGTCATTCCGTCTCTAGTTTCGTCGGTCGGCTGCGCGGGGCCTTCAGCCCGCGCGACGGCCGGTTTTTGCTTTTTTGCATGTCCGAGGAGGATCCATGGCGCAGCCCCTGATGCCGAAGGCCACCGCCGTCTGGCTGACCGAGAACACCGCGCTCAGCTTCGAGCAGATCGCCGAGTTCTGCGGTATGCACTCGCTGGAGATCCAGGCCATCGCCGACGGCGAGGTGGCGGTCGGCATGATCGGGCGCGATCCGGTGGCGGGCGGCGAGCTGACGGCTGAGGAGATCGCCCGCTGCGAGCGCGATCCCAACGCCAAGCTGGTGATGCGCCAGCAGGATCTGCCGCAGCCGGCCGCCCGCTCCAAGGGCCCGCGCTACACGCCGGTGACCAAGCGCGGCGACAAGCCCGACGGCATCGCCTGGATCGTCAAGCAGCATCCCGAGCTGTCCGACGCCCAGATCGGCCGCCTGATCGGCACCACCAAGCCGACGATCGCCGCGGTGCGCGACAAGTCCCACTGGAACGCCAGCAACATCAAGCCGCGCAACCCGGTGCTGCTGGGCCTGTGCACCCAGCGCGAGCTGGACGCCGCCGTGACCAAGGCCCGCAAGGGCCTGCCGGACGAGGAGCTGACCGACCGCAGCTACATCGAGTCGGGCACGCCCGAGGAGACCGAGGGCGAGGTCATCGACCGCGACGAGGATACGTACGGGCGCGACGAGGACTGAGGTTCTCCCGGCGGCGTGAGTTGAGGACGGCGCGCTCCCCGGGGGCGCGCCGTTTTCATTTATGGCAGAACCGGTCTTCTGCGGGCGGCCCGATGCTGGTCCCCTCTCCCAGGGGGAGAGGGTTAGGGTGAGGGGGTAAGAGGGTAGGGGAAGAGCGCCTGTCCTCGACGTCTGAGGACAGCTCCGCATTCCCGTACCCCCTATCCCTGTCCCTCTCCCCCTGGGAGAGGGGACGGCAGATCGGCTCGCATTCCTCCGAATGTCAGACCGACCTTAGATCAACAAAGCCCGACGCCCCTGGACGCGCCCCCCGCCCGGCGCTACATCACGGGGCATGGACAAGCCCTCGCGCCTCATCATCGGCATCAGCGGCGCCTCGGGCGTCGCCTACGGCATCCGGCTGCTGGAGACGCTGCGGCCGCTCCCCGTCGAGACGCACCTGGTCATGAGCCGGTCGGCGGAGGTGACGCTGGCCTGCGAGACCGGGATGAAAGTCGCCGACGTCAGGGCGCTGGCCGACGTGGTGCATCCGGTGCAGGACATCGGCGCGGCCATCTCCAGCGGCAGCTTCCGCACGCGGGGCATGATCGTGGCGCCCTGTTCCATCCGCACCATGTCGGAGATCGCCACGGGCGTGACCAGCACGCTGCTGACCCGCGCCGCCGACGTAGTGCTGAAGGAGCGCCGCCGGCTGGTGCTGATGGTGCGCGAGACGCCGCTGCATCTGGGCCACCTGCGCACCATGACGGCGCTGGCCGAGATGGGGGCGATCATCGCTCCGCCGGTGCCGGCCCTCTATGCCCGGCCCGAGAGCGTCGACGATCTGATCGACCATACGGTCGGCCGCATGCTCGACCTGTTCGATATCGACAGCGGGCGGGTCAAGCGCTGGCGCGAGGAACCGGGCGACGCGGCCGAAGGCTGAGGAACACCCGCTACGGCCCGCTGTTCCCGGGAGACACCGGGAACAGGAGAGCCGCCATGACCCCAACCATTCGAACCGCCGCGCTGCTGCTGGCCGTCTGCGGCCTCGCCGCTTGCGACGAGCAGGGCAAGCCCTCGGCCGAGAAGGCCGGCGCCGCCATCGACCGCGCCGCCGAGAAGACCGCCGACACGGTGGAGCGCACCTGGGAGAAGGCCAAGGAGGACGGAACCGTCCAGCGCGTCCAGGAAGGCGCCAAGGGCGCGGCGCACGAGGTAGGCAAGGTGATGGAGCGTACAGGCGAGGCCATCACCGATACCGCCGAACGGGCGAAGCAGTAAGTCGTACCTAGCCGTTCGGGAGACCGGCCGGAACATGGCCATCCCTCCGTCGTTGCCCTGCCGATGCCCGAACGGGCCGCAACGAAGCAAAAGGAGTGGAGCCATGAAGAGTCTGAACCTGCGCCGCTTGGCCGCCGTCGCCCTGATCGCCGGCCTGCCGCTGGGCCTCGCCGCCTGCGAGGAGAAGGGCCCGGCCGAGCGCGCCGGCGCGGAGATCGACAAGGCCGCCGAGAGCACCGCCGACGCCGCCAAGGACGCTGCCGACAAGGCTGAGGACGCGGCGGAGCGGGCCGAGGACAAGGCCGAGGACACGGCCGCCAACGCCGAGGACCGGGCCGAGGCGACCCGCGCCGAGGAGCGCGCCGCCAACACGGCCGAGCGGGCCGGCGAGAAGATCGAGCGCGCCGGCGAGCGCCTCGAGGACGCCGCCAACAACGCCAAGAAGGACTGATCGTCCGTCCGGGCAAAGAAAAGGGCGGGTCGCCTCGCGGCGGCCCGCCCTTCCTTATGTCAGGCAGTAAGGCTTACCAGACGCGGCAGGACTTCTCGCCGCGGACCATCTTGTCGGCCGGCTTGCAGCTGAAGGCCTTGGCGAACTCCGGCATGTTCGACAGCGTGCCGTTCACCCGGTACTCCGGCAGCGAGTGCACGCCGGTCAGCGCCTGCAGGCGGCGTGCCTCCGGACGGGCATTGGCGCACCAGACATGGGCCCAGCCGTAGAAGAAGCGCTGGTCGGCGGTCAGCCCGCCGATCTTCTCGTCCTTCTTGTTGCCCAGGCGGTTCATCAGCGCCTTCAGCGCGATGCGGGTGCCACCGCTGTCGGCGGTGTTCTCACCCAGCGTCGCCTGGCCGTTCAGATTGACGCCCTCGGCCGCCTGGTAGCCGCTGTACTGGTCGACCAGGCACTGGGCGCGCTCCTTGAACTTCGCCTCATCGGCCGGGGTCCACCAGCTCTCGAGGTTGCCGCGCGCGTCGAACTTGCGGCCCTGGTCGTCGAAGCCGTGCGTGATCTCATGGCCGATCACGCCGCCGATGGCGCCGTAATTGTAGGCGTCGTCGGCCGTCATGTCGAAGAAGGGCGGCTGCAGGATGCCGGCCGGGAAGTTGATGTCGTTGTACGCCCAGGAATAATAGGCGTTCACCGTCGGCGGGGTCATGAACCACTCGGCCCGGTCGATCGGCTTGCCGATCTTGGTGATGTCGCGGCGGTACTCGAAGGCGAAGCCGCGCACGGCGTTGCCCAGGGCGTCGTCGCGCTTGACCTCCAGCGTGCCGTAGTCGCGCCACTTGTCGGGATAGCCGACCTTGGTGGCGATGGCGTTCAGCTTCTCCTTCGCCTTGGCCTGGGTCTCCGGACCCATCCACTCCAGCGTCGGGATCATCTGGTTGAACGACTGCACCACGTCGCCGACCATGGTCATCATCCGGCTCTTATGCTCGGGACCGAAGGCCTTCTCGATATAGTACTTGCCGAGATCCTCGCCCAGCGCGCCGTCGGTGGCGTCGACGCAGCGCTTCCAGCGGTCGCGGATCTGCGGCGTGCCGGCCAGCGTCTTGCCGTAGAAGTTGAAGTTCTCCTGCACGAACGCGTCGGGCAGCCAGGGGGCGGCGGCGCGCAGCGTCTGCCAGGACAGGTAGGTCTTGATGTCGTCCAGCGAGTTGCCGGCGATGACCTGCTCCAGCTTCTTGAA
The DNA here is from genome assembly GCA_035626475.1 of Azospirillaceae bacterium. Lineage (GTDB taxonomy): Bacteria > Pseudomonadota > Alphaproteobacteria > Azospirillales > Azospirillaceae > DASPKT01. The sequence goes on along the minus strand of DASPNP010000068.1, from coordinate 14,390 downwards.
GTAGTCGGGGTTGCCAACGTTGAACTTGTCGCCGAGGTTGACGTTCACGGCCTTGGTGTAGCCGGCCCAATCGAAGCTCGGGGCCAGCGCCGCGAAGTCGGCCAGCTTGGTCTGCGGGTGGTAGCGGTTCTCGGGGGCGCGGCGCTTGACGCGGTCCATGGCGCCTTCGGCCAGCGCCGTCTCGATCTTCATGACCGCGGCGGCCTTGGCCTTGGCGGCGTCCGGCTTGTCGCCGGCCAGCTCGAACATCTTCTGGACGTGCGCGACATAGGCGTTGCGCTGGCTGACCGACTTCTCGTCGTCCTTGAAGTAGAAGTCGCGGTCAGGCAGGCCCAGACCGCCCTGGTCGAAGGCGCCGATGGACAGGGTGGCGTCCTTGAAGTCCTGCTGCTGGCCGAAGCGGTGGAAGGCGTTGACGCCGGCCGTGTGCAGCTCGGCCAGCAGAGGCGCCAGGGCCTTCTTGTCCTTCAGCGCATTGATGCGGTCCATCCAGGGCTTCAGCGGGGCGGTGCCCTTCGCCTCGATCGCCTTCTCATCCATGCAGGCGGCGTAGAACTCGCCGATCTTCTTCGTCTCGCCGGTCGGGTTGGCGGCGGCCTTCTCCAGCACCTCGCGCAGGATCGCCTGGTTGCGCTCGGCCAGCACGTTGAAGCTGCCCCAGCGGGACTGGTCGGCCGGGATCGGATTCGCGGCGATCCAGGGACCGCAGGCATGCATGAAGAAGTTGTCGCACGGGCTGACGTTCGGATCGGTGATCGGCAGGCCCGGCGCGGCCGGGGCCGTCGGGATCGGCTTGGCGGCCGTTGCGGCCTGGGCGACCTGGCGCGTCTCGGCGGACGCGGCGCCGGCCGCGAGGACGACCGCGACCGCGGTCAGGCAGGAAAGACGAAAAGCCCCCGACATGTATCCACCCCTGTTCTTCGTTAGGGCCGCCCCCTCCCACGGGTTTAGGCGGCCATAGGGGCGGGAGGCTAGCATGGGCTCAAGCCCCTGCGGAAATCGCCTTGTGTAACTGCCGTGTAACCGCGGGTGCTTCGGGCACTGCCAGTTGCAGGTTCGCGAGGATGGCGGCATCCGAAGAGGCGTCGCGGCGGACATCGCGGACCACATCGGCCAGGATCGACTGCTCCAGCCGCTCCGCCTCCAGCTCCGCCGCCTTGACGCGGTTGCGCAGAGCCTCCGTCGCGGGGGAGGGGGCCGGCGGGGGGCCTTCCTTGAGGCGGCGGCGGACGGCGCGCAGCGGCATCACGACCTCGCCATGCCAGGCCGAGACGGCTTCGCGCCCCGCATCGAGCTCCGACTCGGTGAGTACATGCCCAAGGCTCCCCAGCCACGCCGCCCAGAGCAGCAGGTTCACGTCAGCCCCATGCCGGTCCTGCAGGTCCAGGCAGGCTTCCGGCACGCCCGGCTTGGCATAGGTAGCGAGGGAGAAGTCCCAGAGGGACAGGGTGCCGCTCACCCCACCTCGCCCAGATAGATACCGAGGCCGCGGGCCGTCTCCACCAGCGTACCGCCAGTCTCGACGCTGGCATAGGCGCGGATGGCGTCCTCGATCGGCACGTCGACGACACGGCGGTTCTGCCAGGCGACCATGCGGTCGAACTTTCCGGCCTTGATCAGGTCCACCGCCGCCACGCCGAAGGCGCTGGCGATCAGCCGGTCGTGCGGGGTCGGCGGGCTGCCGCGCTGGACATGGCCCAGCACGGTGACCCGGGTCTCGGCGCCGGTGGCCTCGGCGATCAGGTGGCCGACATGGTTGCCGATGCCGCCATAGCGCTTCTGCCCGTCGGTGAACTCCTGCTGCGCCGAAGCACCCGACATGGTCTTCACCGCCTCCGACACCACCACCAGGGCGAAGTTGCGGCCGGTCTGGCGGACGGTGCGGATCTTGTCGGCGATGCCCTGGACGGTCCAAGGGATCTCCGGGATCAGAATGACGTCGGCGCCGCCGGCGATGCCGGCCGACAGCGCGATGTGGCCGGCATCGCGGCCCATCACCTCCAGCACCATGACGCGGGCGTGGCTGGCGGCGGTCGGCTGCAGCCGGTCCAGCGCCTCGGTGGCGACGGCGACCGCCGTGTCGAACCCGACCGACATCTCGGTGGAGCCCAGATCGTTGTCGATGGTCTTGGGGATGCCGACGAAGTTCAGCCCGCCCAGCTTGGCCAGCTTGTGCAGGATGGCGAAGCTGCCGTCGCCGCCGATGCCGATCAGCGCGTCCAGCCCCAGCTCGCGGCAGCCGCCGATGATCTCGGTCGAGCGGTCCTTGCGGGTGCCGTCGGCCATGGGATAGGCGAAGGGGTCGCCCTTGTTCGTGGTGCCCAGCACCGTGCCGCCCTGGCGCATCATGGTGCCGTCCACCTGGGGCAGGTCCAGCACGCGGTAGCGGACCGGGCGGGAGAGCAGGCCCTGCGTGCCCTCCTCGATGCCGATCACCTGCCAGCCATAGCCCGACGCGCGGTGGACCACGGCCCGGATGACCGCGTTCAGCCCGGCGCAGTCGCCGCCGCTGGTGAGGATGCCGATACGCTTCTCGCCTGCCATGTCAGAGCCCGTTCCGATCGATGGGGTGGGGTTATGCCCGTCCGGTCAGTTTCACCCTTTCGACAGGGTGTCGCAACGCCACAAAACGGAGCCTCACCATCGCGCCCGGTTTCTGTTATAGAACGCGGCTGGCGCATCACCGGCGACGTAGCACGATGACCGAACAACAAGTCCTCAGGGAAAAACTCGCGGCCCTGCGCGTCGAGCACCGCGATCTCGACGACGTCATCGCGCGCCTGCAGGAGCAGCCTCCCGTGGACCAGTTGCAGATCCAGCGGCTGAAGAAGCGCAAGCTGCTGCTGAAGGATCTCATCGCCCGGATCGAGAGCGAGCTGCTGCCCGACATCATCGCCTGACGGATTACGCCCGGCGCGCGGCTTGACCGAAGGCCGTTGCGGCTCCGCGTCCGTTAATGGGATGATGCGTCGACTCAATGGCCCCCGCGGGGAGATACGAGATGGCCGTACGGTTGAACGACCCCAAGACGCTCCAGGCGATCGGCATCCTCGCCGACGTGCTGGACGAGCTGTCAGGGCCGGAGCGGCTGGAATGCCTGATGGCGGCGAACGCGCTGCGCCAGGTGCTGGAGACCAAGTCGGAGACGGCGCTGGCCTTCGCCCGCCAGGCCTTCGAGTCGCTCGACCCCGGCGTCCGCCGCCAGATCCAGACCGACGCCACCGACACCGCCATCAAGGTCATCGAGGCCAACCGCAGGGGCGCCCCCGCGCCGAAGGGCAAGGCCAAGGGCCCGGTCAGCCCGGTGCTGGATGCCATCAATGCCGGCGGCATGAAGACCGAGCGCAAGTGGTGAGTTGAGGCATCCCGGCGCGGCACCGCCGCGCCGGAGCCGGGCACCGGGACGGTCAGTCCGCGGCGCCCATCAGGTCGGCCTCGTCGGCGACCACGCGGTTGCGCCCCGCGCCCTTGGCGGCGTAGAGCGCCTCGTCCGCCCGGTGGATCAGCTTCGCCATCGGCTCGCCCATCCGGTACTGCGCCACGCCCGCCGACAGGGTGATGATGCCCAGCGGCTCCGAGGTGGTGCGCTTCACGATGCGCCGGCCGGCCACGGCCTTGCGGATCTGCTCCGCCACCTTCACGGCGTTGTCCAGCCGCGTGTCGGGCATGATGATGGCGAACTCCTCGCCGCCGTAGCGGGCGGCGGTGTCGCGGCCCTTCACGCACTCGGTCAGCGTGCGCGCCACCAGCTTCAGCACCTGGTCGCCCACGACGTGCCCGTGGGTGTCGTTGAACTTCTTGAAATGGTCGATGTCGACCAGCATCAGGCAGAGCGGCTGGTCCGCCTCCATCGACTCCATGGCGGCGTCGCGCAGCGCCTGGTCGAACAGCTTGCGGTTGGCGATGCCGGTCAGCGCGTCGGTCATGGCCTCGCGCTTGACGCTGTCCAGGTCCTTGCGCATCGCCTCCAGCTGGCTGGAGCTGTCGGTCAGCTGCGACTGCAGGTGGCGGTTCTTCACCGCCATGGTCTGCGTCTCCTCGGCGACGGAGCGGACCACCTGCTTCAGCTGCTCGATCGTGTCGGCCAGCCCGATGGTGCCGCCGAAGGCGTCCAGCGCCTGGCCGTACTGGCCGACATCCGCCCCGCCCTGGGTGATGGCCGTCAGCGCCTGCTCCAGCGCCGCGTTCAGCCGCTCCCCCGCCTCGCGGATGGCGGCGCCGTCGCTGTCGGGGGCGAAGAACTGCCGGTAGAGGTCGGCGCAGCGCTCTTCGGTGATCGGCTGGTTGTTGCTGACCAGGATGTCGATGGAGCGGTTCAGGTCGGGGATGCGGCCGGTGTGGTAGCCGTACCAGACCATGAAATTGTTCGGATTGGGCGGAACCCCGTCCGCCCGCAGGCGCGCCATGGCGGCTTCGGCGAATCTCGACGCCTCTTCCATCCGCTCCTGGTAAAGCACCGGACGCCCGCCGTGACCCTGCTCGGCCGTCCCCCTTCGGGCCAGCCATTTTCGGGTACAGCATAGGCCAAAGGTGATGGATGTGCCAGAGGCCAGAGGGTCATGTCACGCCGTGCGACGGCGGACCCTGCAAAACGGGGCGCGCGCGGCCCTCAGTGGCACTGGCCGACCGAGCCTTCCGAGCAGACGCGCTTGCCGTCGATCCAGGTCGCGCCGGTCAGCTCCGCGTTGCGCAGGTCCGTCCCCTCCAGCCGAGCGCCGGTCAGCACCGCTCCCTTGAGGTCGGCGCCCACCAGCTTGGCGTTGCGGAGGTCGGCGCCCGACAGGTCGGCCTTGGCGAGGATGGCGCGGGTGAGGTCCGCCTCGATCAGGCGGGCGCGGGCCAGGGACGCTCCGGCGAGATCGGCGCTCAGGAACTTGCCGCGATAGGCGTCGACACCCTCCAGCCTGGTGCCGGCCAGCCGCGCCCGGGTGAAGGTGGCCTCCCGAAGCTCCGCCCCGGTCAGGTCGGCGCCGGCATAGTCCCGCCCGTCATGATAGCAGCGCCGCCAGCCGACACCCGGCGCCGCCGGGTCGGTGCAAGCCGCCAGCGCGTCCATGGTGGGAAAGGCAATTGCCAGGAGGAGGGCGAGGGGAACGGTTCGAAGCGTCGTCATCATCCTATAGATGGCGACCCGGGGGCGCCGCGCAAGGCGGCCGAAGGGCGCGCTTTCGCCGATTTGTCACGGCCGGCGGCGGCGCGCGGCGGCATTGCGATCTACCCTTTGGGCTAGGATAAGGCCATTGTCCTGCCGCGCGTCCCGCGCCACAGTCGTCGGGCATGGCGGGACGCGCCGCATCTATCGGCAAGGGCACATGAGCAGGGTTCTTCGGCTTCTGGCATTGCTCCTCCTGATCGTCCCCGCCGCCCCGGCCTTCGCCCGGGAGGCGCCGCGGGCGCAGGGCGGGGTCCTCGACCTGCGGGACTGGGACTTCGCGCGCGACGGGCCGGTGCGCCTTTCGGGCGAATGGGATTTCTGGTGGGGCGTGCTGGCCGACGAGGCCGCGATGGCCGGCGGCCAGCTGCCGGCGCCGCGCCCGACCCGGGTCCCGGCCCTGTGGCCGCAGATCCAGGTGGACGGGCGGCCGCTGCCGGCGGAGGGCGTCGGCACCTACCGGCTGCGGGTCCTGCTGCCCGCCGGCACGCCGCCGCTGGCCCTGCGCAACTATCTGCGCTTCATGGCCTGGGACGTGACGGTGGACGGCCGGCGCGTGCTGTGGTCGGGCACGGTCGCCGCCGATGAGGCCGCCATGTCCACCGCCGGCCACCAGCAGCTGGCGGCGATCCACTCCACCGGCGGCGAGCTGCTGATCGTCGCCCGCACCGCGGCCTTCGGCGGCTATGGCGGCATGGCCCAGCCGCTGGAGCTGGGGCCGACCGGCGGCATGTTCGAGGCGTGGCAGACCGAGCTCGCGCTGCGTGCCGGGTTCGTCAGCCTCTGCGTCGGCCTGGCGCTGCTGTACCTCGCCGTCCACGTCGCCAACCGCTCCGACCGCGCGGCGCTCGCCTTCGGGCTGATGTCGCTGGCGATCGCCGCGGCCGAGCTGACCTACAACAACCCGCTGTCCGTGGTGATGGCGGGGGCGGTGCCGGCGCAGCTGCTGTCGGCGCTGAGCAACGTCGCCTTCCCGGCCGTGTGGATCGCCTGCCTGCTGTGCGGGCGCTGGCTGTTCCCCGGCATGCTGCCGCTGCGCTGGTGCGTGCCGCCGGCGATGATGGCGCTGCTGGTGCCGGCCATCACCTTCGGCCCGCTGGGCCTGCCGCGCGGGGCGCAGCTGGGCGTCACCTATCTCGGCCTCGCCGTCATGGTGCTGAGCATGGGGGTGATCTCCGGCCGCGCCATCTCCCGCAAGCTGCCGCTGGCCGTGCCCTTCGCCCTGTCCTGGATCGTGCTGGCCGCGTCCAACCTGGCGCTGGCGGCCGGGGTCGGTTTCCCCGGCGTGCTGGAGGCGGGCTACTGCGTCATGCTGCTGCTGCAGGCCTTCGTGCTGACCAGCCGCTTCCGGGTGGCGCTGACCGCCGCCAACGGCCTGAACCGCCGGCTGGAGGCCCAGGTCGAGGAGCGCACCCGGCACCTCTCCCTGGCGATGGCCGAGCTGCGCGACGCCCAGGCGCAGCTGGTGCGTTCGGAGAAGCTGGCCGGGCTGAACCGGCTGGTGGCCGGCGTCGCGCACGAGATCAACACTCCCATGGGCGTGGCGCTGACCACCGCCACCCACCTGTCGCACCGCGTCGGCGAGCTGTCCCGCGCCTTCGACGCCGGGCGGGTGACCAAGAGCGCCTTCCAGGAGTTCGTGGAGGATGCGCGCGAGGCCAGCGCCATGCTGACCGCCAGCATCGGCCGCACGGCCCGGCTGGTGCAGAGCTTCAAGCAGGTCGCCGCCGACCCCGAGGGCGACGCGCGCGCGCCGGTGCGGCTGGACGAGGCGCTGCCGGAGCTGGCGGCGGGGCTGGAGGCCGAGGCGCACGCCGCCGGCCACCGCCTGACCATCGAGGTCGAGCCGGGCCTGACGGCGCGGACCTACCCCGGCGCGCTCGGCCGCGTGGTGGGGGAGCTGGTGGGCAACGCCGTCCACCACGCCTTCGCCCCCGGCACGCACGGCCAGCTCTGGGTGCGGGCCCGCGCCGGCGCTCCGGGCGAGGTCGTGCTGACGGTGGAGGATGACGGCGAGGGCGTCGCCGGGGCGGTGCGCGACCGGCTGTTCGAGCCCTTCGTCACCACCGCCCGCAGCCGCGGCGCCACCGGCCTCGGGCTGCACGTCGTCTATAATCTGGTGACCGGGCGCCTTGGGGGGCGTGTGGCGCTGGAGGACCGGGCCGAGGGCGGCACTCGCATCGTCGTCACCATCCCGCGTGACGCCGACCGGCCCTTGGCGCAGGTGCAGGAGACGGCCGGGGCCTGAGCGTCAGGCGGTGCGGGCGCTTTTTTCCACTCCCGTCATCCCCGCGAAGGCGGGGACCCAGGAATTCCGTTCGCGCCGGAGCGGTGAAGCGCGGGCGCGGCGTGACCCTTCGCACCATGCTGACCAGCGGATAGCACGCTCATTACCTGGGTCCCCGCCTCCGCGGGGATGACGGGTTGAGTGACACGGTGGGCACAGCTCGCCCGTAGGTCGCATGAAGCGTAGCGCAATGCGACGTTACCCGGCCTCGGCATGTCGCATTGCGGCTGCGCCTCCATGCGACCTACGGATCAGGCGCGCAACTGGCTGTCGAACTGCAGCTGCGCCAGCCGGGCGTAGAGCCCCTCCTGCCGGATCAGCTCGCCATGGGTGCCCATGGCGGCGATGCGGCCGCGGTCCAGCACCAGGATGCGGTCGGCATTGACCACGGTGGCGAGCCGGTGGGCGATGATGAGGGTCGTGCGGTCGCGCATCAGCGACTCCAGCGCCTGCTGCACCGCCCGCTCGCTCTCCGCGTCCAGGGCCGAGGTGGCCTCGTCCAGCAGCAGCAGCGGCGGGTTGCGCAGGATGGCGCGGGCGATGGCGATGCGCTGGCGCTGGCCGCCCGACAGGCGCACGCCCTTCTCGCCGAGATAGGTCGACAGCCCGTCCGGCAGCGCCTCCAGGAAGTCCAGCGCATGGGCGGCGCGGGCGGCGGCGCGCACCTCCTCGTCCGACGCGTCGGGGCGGCCGTAGCGGATGTTCTCCCGCGCGTCGGTGGAGAAGATCACCGGGTCCTGCGGCACCAGCCCGATCCGGGCGCGCACCTCGGCCGGGTCGGCGCGGCGGACATCCACCCCGTCCAGCCGCACCGTGCCGGACTGCGGGTCGTAGAAGCGCAGCAGCAGCTGGAAGACCGTCGTCTTGCCGGCGCCGCTGGGGCCGACCAGCGCGACGGTCTCCCCGGGCTCGACCTTGAAGCTCAGCCCTTCCAGCGCCGCCTCCTTGGGCCGCGAGGGGTAGTGGAAGACCACGTCCTCGAACGTCACGGCGCCGCGCGGCGGGGAGGGCAGGGGCAGCGGGTCGGCCGGCGCCTGGATGTCGCTGCGGGTGGCCAGCAAATCGACCAGCCGCTCGGTGGCGCCCGAGGCCCGCTGCAGCTCGCCCAGCACCTCGGACACGGCGCCCACGGCGCCGGCCACGATGACCGCGTAGAAGACGAAGGCGCTGAGCTCGCCGCCGCTGATCCGGCCGGCCAGCACGTCGTGCCCGCCGATCCACAGGATGACCCCGATGGCGCCGAAGACCAGGGAGATCACCGCCATGGTCATCCAGGCGCGGGCCCGCACCCGCCGCACCGCCACCCGGAACGCCTCGTCGGCGCGCTGGCCGAATCGGCCACGCTCGAAGGGCTCGTGGCCGAAGGCCTGGACCGTGCGGATGCCGGTCAGCGTCTCGTCGACATGGGCGCCCACGTCGGCGACCCGGTCCTGGCTGTCGCGCGACAGGCGGCGCACCTTGCGGCCGAAGATGATGATCGGCGCCACCACCAGCGGCACCACCAGGAACACCAGGCCCGTCAGCTTCGGACTGGTCACCAGCAGCATCACGCTGCCGCCGATCAGCATCAGCATGTTGCGCAGCGCGATCGACACGCTTGAGCCCACCACCGTCTGCAGCAGGGTCGTGTCGGTGGTCAGCCGCGACAGGATCTCGCCGGTGCGGGTGGTCTCGAAGAAGCCGGGGGAGAGGGTGACGATGTGGTCGAACACCGCCTTGCGGATGTCGGCCACCACCCGCTCGCCGACCCAGGAGACCAGGTAGAAGCGGGCGAAGGTGCTGAGCGCCAGCAGCACGATGACGCCCAGCATCACCAGCAGCGCTTGGTCCAGCAGCGAGGCATCGCCGGCGGCGAATCCGCGGTCGACCAGCGTGCGCAGCCCCTGGCCGAGCCCCAGCACCGTGCCGGCCGCCACCACCAGCGCCAGCGAGGCGCCGAGGATCTGGGGCAGGTAGGGGCGCAGGAAGGGAACCAGCGCGCGCAGCGGCTTCAGGTCCCGCTTCTTCTCGGGGCCGGTGTCTCGGACGGCGTCTTGGATGGCCACGGGGCGGGCACTCGTGCAGCTTGGTTACGGGCCTACGTAGCCTTGAGCGGCCAAGGTTGCAACCGCGCGTACGGCCCCCGGCGATTCCGGAGGTTGAAACCCGCCCGCGCATTTGATATACGCCGCGCTTCATTCAGTCAGGACCGCCGACCATGAAGACCGACATCCACCCGGACTATCACGAGATCACCGTCGTCATGACCGACGGCTCGTCGTTCAAGACCCGTAGCACCTACGGCAAGGCGGGCGACACGCTGCGCCTGGACATCGATCCGAAGACCCATCCGGCGTGGACCGGCGTGCAGAAGCTGCTGGACACCGGCGGCCAGATCGCCAAGTTCAACAAGCGCTTCCAGGGCTTCGGCCTGAAGTAAGCCGCCTCAAGCGGTTTCTTCGCTATCGTGAAAGAGGGCGCCCCGCAGGCGGGGCGCTCTTTTTTGCTGTCCGGGTGCCGGGGTGGTTCTCAGGGTCATAGGTCGCATGGAGCCGCAGGCGGAATGCGACGATCTCCGGCCGTGGCCTGTCGCATTGCGGCTTCGCCTCCATGCGACCTACGGGCCTATCCGCGACGGGAACAGCCTCACGCCACCGCGGCGCTGCGGCGGTACATCTCCTCCAGGCGCTGGACGCGCATATAGAGGCTGTGGCTGCGTTCCAGCAGCGAGCGGAGGCCGGACGGCAGCTCCGGGTTGTCGGGCCCGCTCGGGTCGGTGCAGACGGTGCCGCCGGACAGGGAGAACTCCTCGCCCAGCGCCTGCGCCGCCGTCATCTCGCCGGCATGCACGGCCTTCTGCGCCAGCAGCCAGGCCATGACCTGGGTCAGGCGGCTGGTGACGCGCATCGATTCGTAGGACAGCTGAAGCCGCAGCGCCGGGGCGAGGCCCCGCTGGTCGGCGGCCTCGTGGTAGGCGATGTAGTTGCGCGTCTCCAGCAGCAGCGACATCGTCTCGTCGTACGTCCTGTCGAAGAAGGCGTTCGGCCCGTTCACCTGGCTGCCTTTCCCCGGGTCGCACCCGGACCGCGAAATGGAAGTCTAGGGGTGAACGGGCATGGCGCGCAACCGTTGCCCAATCCGATAGTGGCAATTCCCCCGCGCAGGTTGACTCCTCCACCACCGAAGCGACGGCGCTCCATCGGGCGGCCCCTTGACGGCCCGGAACGGCCTTCCCAAATGATCATTCGTCGGTGGACGCCCCCTGGTGGGGTCCGCCGGCGGAACCCCTCGCGGGGGCCGGCCGATGATCGGGGGCCCATGGCGCGAGGTATCGCTTCGATATGGAGGATACACACATGCGTACCTACGATTTGTCCCCCCTGTTCCGTTCCACCGTCGGTTTCGACCGGATGACGCGCCTGCTCGAGGCCGCGCTGAAGGCCGACGAGGCGAACGGCGCCTACCCGCCCTACAACATCGAGAAGCTCGGCGAGGACCAGTACCGCATCACCATGGCGGTCGCCGGTTTCGGTGAGGGCGATCTCGAGATCACCGCGCAGCAGAACTCGCTGGTGGTCGCGGGCAAGGCGAAGAAGGAGGGTGATGAGGGCCAGTATCTGTACCGTGGCATCGCCGGCCGCGCCTTCGAGCGCCGCTTCCAGCTCGCCGACCATATCCGCGTGACCAGCGCGGCGCTGGAGAACGGCCTGCTGCACATCGAGCTGGTGCGCGAGGTGCCCGAGGTGCTGAAGCCCCGCACGATCGCCATCCAGGCCGTGTCCAAGCCGGCCGCGCTGGAGCAGAAGCAGGCCGCCTGAGCCTGCTGAGAGATGGACCGGGATCCGACCCCCCTATCCGGATCCCGCGTCCGGCGGACGGCGCCCCAAGCCCCCCTCGGGGCGCCGTCCCGCCCCCCATACGGCTCATTCCCTGCGGAACGGGCCGCATAAGAAAAGGGCCGTGGAGCGATCCACGGCCCTTTCCGATTCCCAGACTGACCCTTGGCGCCTTGAGGCTGCCTTTTTTGCCCCACCCGTCCAACCCGTGCGGATGTGCGTGCAACCTATGCAGGCGGCGCGGGGCAGTCAAGCGATATGAACCTGTTCATTCGCAATTCCGTCACATCCGCTGGGCCGCCGGCCGGATGGCGGGGGCGCCCTGACGGGGGCCGCGGCTGAGGCTCTCATGCACGGCCTTGGCGAGGCGCAGCATCTCCGCCCGGCCGACCTCGCCGACCAGGGCGAAGGACAGGCCGCCATCGGACCAGGTGAAGGTGGCGCGGCGGCCCTCGCGGGCGAAGCTGAAGTCGCCGTCTCCGCCCCGCGCCGTGTTCGGCGCACCGACGAACAGGCTGAGGCGCCGGTGGCCGCGCGGGTCGGCATAGACGAAGTGGACGGCGCCCGGCCATTCCGCCGCCTTGGAGCCGAGTCCCACCGGCCGGTATCCCAGGCGCCCCAGGTCGGGCGCCGCCATGCCGCCGGCCATGACCGGCACCAGCCCCGCCTGCAGGCTGGCCTCATGCGCCTGCACCGCGCTTCCGCCGACCCCGTAGACGTCATGCCGTGCGACGGGGGCGGTCAGCCACGCGCCAGCGCCGGCCCCGACCGCCACCAGGATGAGGGCCGCGGCGGCACGGCGGGCGAAGGGAGCGACCCGGCGTCGCCGCGCCCGGCCGGCCAGCATCCTGGCCTCCGCCGCCCAGGCCGGATCGGCGCCGTGCCGGATCGGATCGCGGAACAGCGCCCGCAGAGCCGCGTCCATGCGCGGATCTTCCGGGCCTGGAAAGGGGGAGGGCGGCGCCATCCCGGCCGCCTACTTCACCCGCCGCAGCAGCGGCGTCGGCGCCTGGCCGGAGAGATGGCGGCGCAGCGCCTCGCGCGCCCGGGACAAGCGCGACATGACGGTGCCGACCGGCACCCCCAGCACGCTCGCGACCTCGTCGTACTTCAGCCCCTCCAGCGCCACCAGCAGCAGCACCTGGCGCTGCTCGGGCGGGAGCGTGTCGAGCGCCCGCGCCATGTCGCGCAGCTCGACCCGGTCGTCCTGGTTGGCGGGCGAGACCAGCCGGCCCAGCGCCTCGTCCGAGGCGCCCTCGGGGCGGATCACGCGCTGCCTGACGGTATTGACGTGGACATTGTGCATGATGGTGAAGAGCCAAGCCCTCAGGTTCGTGCCGGGCTGGAAGCAATGGGCCCGCGACAGGGCGCGCGCCACGCTGTCCTGCACCAGGTCGTCCGCTTCGTTCCGGTCCTTCATCAAGGCCCGCGCATAGCGCCGCAGCGGGCCCAGATGCCGTCCGATCTCCATACCGAAATCCACGCGCTCCACCCATCGTCGTGACGATCGGCGCGGCCCCCGTGCGGGGACCGCGCGACCGTACAACGGCCGGCAAGCGCGGATGTCACCACCGCCACCACAAGATCACGGCGCCGACATCTTCCCAACAAACACGGCGGACGCCTGCCTTATTCCGTAGACGGAACGACCTGATCACCCCTTCGCGTAGCCGACGCCGCGGAGCGCACCCGCGATTTCGTCCAGGATGGCCGGATCGTCGATGGTGGCGGGCATCTTCCAGGGCTCGGCATCGGCGATCTTCTGCATGGTGCCGCGCAGGATCTTGCCCGAGCGGGTCTTGGGCAGCCGGTCGACGACGATGGCCTGCTTGAAGGCGGCGACCGGCCCGATCTCGTCGCGGACCTTGCGCACCAGCTCGGCGACGATCTCGGCATGGTCGCGCCGCACGCCCGCCTTCAGCACGACGAAGCCCAGGGGCACTTGGCCCTTCAGCGCGTCGGCCACGCCGATGACGGCGCATTCCGCCACGTCCTGGTGGCCGGACAGCACCTCCTCCATGCCGCCGGTGGAGAGGCGGTGGCCGGCGACGTTGATGATGTCGTCGGTGCGGGCCATGACGTAGATGTAGCCCTCATCGTCGATGAAGCCGGCGTCCGCCGTCTGGTAGTAGCCGGGGAAGTCGCTGAGATAGCTCCTGCGGAACCGCTCGTCCGCCTGCCACAGGGTGGGCAGCGTGCCCGGGGGCAGGGGCAGCTTCACCACGATGGCGCCGATGTCGCCGCGCGGCACCTCCCGGCATTCCGGGTCGACCACCCGCACGTCCCAGCCCGGCAGCGGCCGGCAGGTGGAGCCGTGCTTGACCGGCATCAGCCCGAGGCCCAGCGGGTTGCCGGCGATCGGCCAGCCGGTCTCGGTCTGCCACCAATGGTCGATCACCGGCACCTTCAGGTGCGTCTCGGCCCAGCGCAGCGTGTCGGGGTCGGAGCGCTCGCCGGCCAGGAACAGGGCGCGCAAACTGGAGATGTCGTGGCCGGCCAGCAGCCGGGCCTCCGGATCCTCGCGCTTGATGGCGCGGAAGGCGGTGGGGGCGGTGAAGAAGACGCTGACCTTGTGCTGGGCGATCACCCGCCAATAGGCGGCGGCGTCGGGCGTGCCCACCGGCTTGCCCTCGTACAGCACCGTCGTGCAGCCATGCATCAGCGGGCCGTAGACGATGTAGCTGTGCCCGACCACCCAGCCCACGTCGGAGGCGGCCCAGAACACCTCGCCCGGCTTGACGCCGTAGAAATGCTCCATGCTCCATTTCAGCGCCACGGCATGGCCGCCATTGTCGCGGACCACGCCCTTGGGCTGGCCGGTCGTGCCCGAGGTGTAGAGGACGTAGAGCGGATCGGTCGCGGCCACCGGCACGCACGGCGCCGGCTCGGCCGCGGCGGCGGCCTCGGCCCAGTCGACGTCGCGGCCGGGAATGAGCGATGCCGTCTCCTGCGGCCGCTGCAGCACGACGCAGCGCTCCGGCTTGTGGGCGGACTGCTCGATGGCGGCGTCCAGCAGCGGCTTGTACTTGATGACCTTGGCGCCCTCGATGCCGCAGGAGGCGGTGACAATGACCCTGGGCTTGGCGTCGTCGATGCGGGTCGCCAGCTCGTTGGGCGCGAAGCCGCCGAAGACGAC
>DASPNP010000067.1:0-46554 GCA_035626475.1 Azospirillaceae bacterium | reverse complement strand
CAAGGCGGAGCGGCTTGCGGGCCCGGTGCGGCATGCGCTCGTCACGCTCGAGCAGGCGCTGGGCGAATCGGCGGGCTTCGAGCCGCGCGACTCGCGCCGCACCTTCCGCATCCACATGAGCGACATCGGCGAGGGCCGCTTCCTGCCCCCGCTGATGGGCGAGCTGCGCGCGCGGGCGCCGGGCCTGCGCATCGAGACGCTGCCGGTGCCGCGCAACGAGATCGGCGCGGCGCTCGACGCCGGGCGGATCGACGTCGCCTTCGGTTTCCTGCCCATGGTCAAGGACACGCAGAAGCTGCAGCTGCTCAAGGACCGCTACATCGTGCTGCTGCGCCGCGGCCACCCGTTCACGCGCCAGCGCCTGCGCGGCCGGGCGCTGCTGCGCGGCGGGCGCCTGGGGCGCCGGCGTGGGGGCGGCGACGCCCTGGGTGGGGGCCACGGTGCCCGGCAGGATCAGACCGCCGGCCGGGGCTTGCGTCTGCTGCGAGGGCGGGACGGTGCCGGCGGCGGGGCCGCTCGACTGCGCGTGGGCCGCGCCGGCGAGCGCGAGGGCGGTACCGGCGGCGAGGAGGCTGCGGAGCATGGTGCTGGACAAGGGACGCCAACCTGCTAGGGAGAGGGCCGCGCGAACCTAGGCTACGCAAGGGCTAGGTGCAAGTGCGATGGTGGTGCCACCGCCATGCGGAACAGCGGGGCCGCTCCCGTTGTTCGGGCACCGCTGGATCGCTCTTTCCCCGAATCGGATTTCGGGGCGATGGCCGGCCGGGACCCTCCCATGACCCTCGAGACCGCCCGCCGCATCAACCGCCGCCTGCCGCGCACCGGCAGCCGCGTCGCCGAGCACAGCCCGGCCTCCGCCAACCGGCGGATCTGGCGGCGGATCGGCGACAGCGTCCACTACTACGCCCGCCACCCGCACCTGATCGGCGAGCGGCTGGAGGAGCTGGACCGCGAGTGGGACATCGAGCGGACGCTGGAGGCCAACGCCGCCCTGCTGCTGCTCGCCGGGATGGGCGCCGGCGAGGTCTGGTCGCCGCACTGGCGCTGGCTGGGGGCGGGGATGGGGGTGTTCCTGCTGCAGCACGCCATCCAGGGCTGGTGCCCGCCGGTGTCGCTGCTCCGCCGCCTGGGCATCCGCACGGCGGCGGAGATCGAGGCGGAGCGGCAGGCGCTGAAGGCGCTGCGCGGCGACTGGAAGGGGCTTGCCCGGCCGCCGGGCGGCGACCCCGACGCCCGCGCCCGGGCCGCGCTGGCGGCGGTCGGCGCACCAATGGCGGCACCAGTCCCGGGTGAATGAGGACATTTTTATATAAATCTTTTCTCAATCCTCTTCGAATGTCCAAGAAAAGCCCCAAGGGAAAGTACGGCGATTAAGTAGAATTTTACCCATCCGGTTTAGCTAAGATCAAACGTGGCCTTGCTTTTTTGCTGGCGTGATGAAGCTCGTCGCAGTATAAGTACCACTATCGATCGGAGTGATAAGCCGATGCGTCTCGCGGTTGTCTCCCTACTCTTCGTCCTCTCGACTCCGTGGCTGGAGCGCGCGCCGCTGACCGCCGACCAGGTGGGCCGGTTCGTCGCCGCGGCGGAGGAGGTGGTCGCCGTCACGCCGCCCAGCGGCGAGGACGCGCTGGCGGACGAGCTGCTCCACCGCGAGGAGGCTCTTGCAATCGCGATGCGCCACGGCTTCTCGGCCGGGGAGTGGCGCCGGGTCGGCCAGCGGGTGCTGGCGGCCCATCGCGCCGCGCGGCTGAGCGACCTGCCGGAGGGCAAGGGGGGCGGCGTGACCCGCAAGCTCGCCTCCATGCCCGATGCGGCGGGCAACGAGATGGGCGACCTGCAGACCGTGCTGCGCATGGCCGAGCGCGACCGGGCGCAGCGCGCCAAGGAGACGGAGCAGGACCGCGCGGTCATCGAGGCGGAGCAGATGGGCCGGCTGGACGCGCTGGCGGCGCGCACCCGCCTCTAAGGCGGGACGGAATTCAGGGGTTCGGAGCGGCCACCTAGGCCGGCTCCGACGGCCTCTCTCGGGGGGGAGGGGCCTCAGGACGGGGGTGCGGGCGGCCGATGGGGCAAGACGGACGCCGGCACCCCCGTCGTCATTTCCGGGGGGGTGATCCGGGAAGCCGGCCGCACGGTTCGCCGCGAACCGAAGGGTGCAGCGGGATGCGCCGATCCGGCACGGGTTGGCAGCGCGGATGGTGTGCGTCCTTCGACAGGCTCAGGATGAGGACCTTATTGCTGCTCCCCTTGGCATGGATACGCTTTCCCTCATGACGCGAGTACCAGGAGTGCCTAGCGCACCCCTTCCCTCATCCTGAGCCTGTCGAAGGACGCACCACGCGGCAGCCTCTCCGCTTCGTGGCTCACCCATCTCCGGCGAAGCCTCAGCCCCGCGACGCGCGCTCCAGCGCCTGCTCCAGGTCGGCGATCAGGTCGGACGCCGCCTCGATGCCGCAGGACAGGCGCAGCAGGTCGGGAGCCGCGGGCGTGTCGGGCCCCTCCACCGAGGCGCGGTGCTCCATCAGGCTCTCCACGCCGCCCAGCGAGGTCGCGTGCTTCCAGGTGCGGGTCAGGGTGGGCACGGCCAGCGCCGCCTCCCGGCCCGCCTTCACCCGCAGCGACAGCATCCCGCTGAAGCCGCCCCGCATCTGCCGCGCCGCGAGTTCGTGCTGCGGATGGCTGGGCAGGCCTGGATAGAGGATCTGGGCCACCATGGGATGGCCCTCGAAGTGCCGCGCCACCGCCATCGCGTTCTGCTGGCAGCGGTCGAGGCGCACCGACAGGGTCCGCATGCCCCGCTGCAGCAGCCAGGCCTCCAGCGTGCCGAGGATGGCGCCGCCCGAGGCGCGGACATAGGCGCAGCGCTCCCAGAATTCGTCCGCCGCCTTCGTGGTCAGCGTGCCGGCGATGAGGTCGCTGTGGCCGTTCAGGTACTTGGTCGCCGAATGCATGACGATGTCGGCGCCGAGATCCAGCGGCCGGGTCAGCAGCGGCGTCGGCACCGTGTTGTCCACCGCCAGCCGCGCTCCCGCCCGGCGCGCGATCTCCGCCACGCCGGCGAGGTCGGTGATCTCCCAGGTCGGGTTGGCCGGGGTCTCCGCCCAGATCAGCTTTGTGCGACCCGGCTGGACCGCCGCGGACACGGCCTGGAGGTCGGACATGTCGACCAGGCTGGTCTCGATGCCCCACTCGGCGGCCCAGGTCAGCAGCCACTTGCGCAGGCCCCAATACATGACCTTCGGCGCGATGACGTGGTCGCCGGGCCGCAACGCCTGGAACACCGCCGTCGCCGCCGCCATGCCGGAGGAGAACAGCATAGACGCGGCACCCCCCTCCAGCGCGGTCAGCACCGTCTCCGCCGTCTCGAAGGTCGGGTTCTCCGCCCGGGCGTAGCAGCGCGCGCCCTGGTAGCCGCCCTCGGCCGGCCGCTCGTAGGTGCTGGCCATGTGGATCGGCGGCACGACGGCGCGGCTGTGCGGGTCCACCCCGGTGGCCTGGGCGAGGATCGTGTCGGGCTTGCTGTTCTGCTCGGCCATCGCGGCGCCTCCTGGATCGGGCCGACAGCTTTACCAGCCCTGGCGGCTACCGCGCCAGCGGGCCCGCATCCGGATTAGCCATCCTCCCCCTATGGCTATGTGCCGGAGGGCCATTGGACTCAGCATCAATGAAGATGAAGAAGAAGCTGGAACTTAGATGAAGGGGGCCTCGTTGAACCCGACGACCGTATTCCCTGATCGAACAGGCTGACATGCGCCTTTCGAGCGTGCGTCGGCGGAGAGCCTTGGGCAACGACCCCGGGCGCCGCCGTTCGGCCGTCCCTTCCCGAAACGTCGCGGGGGCCCGCCCGGGTCCGCCGCGCTCGACTCCAGCGACCGAGGTATAAATGGCGAAGACCATCCTGATCACGGGCGGTGCCGGCTTCATCGGGTCCCATCTGGCCGACCTGCTGCTGGCGCAGGGCCACCGGGTCCGCGCCCTGGATTGCCTGGTGGCGCAGGTCCATCCCGACCGCCGCCGGCCCGACTACCTCGATCCCGAGGTCGAGCTGATCGTCGGCGACGTCCGCGACCCCGATGCCGTACGCCGCTCGCTCGAGGGCGTGGACGAGGTCGTCCATTTCGCCGCCGCCGTCGGCGTAGGCCAGAGCATGTACCAGGTCGCCGAGTACACCGGCATCAACGATCTGGGCACCGCCGTCCTGCTGGAGGCGCTGATCGAGAAGCCGGTGGCCAAGCTGCTGGTCGCCTCCTCGATGAGCATCTACGGCGAGGGCCTGTACCGCACCCCGTCGGGCCAGATCGTCGAGGGCGAGGAGCGGCCGGCCGAGCAGATGAAGCGCGGCGAGTGGGAGGTGCGCAGCGCCAGCGGCGAGGTGCTGACCCCGCTGCCGACCCCCGAGGAGAAGCGCCCGGCGCTGGCCTCGATCTATGCGCTGGGCAAGTATGTGCAGGAGCGCCAGTGCCTGCTGATCGGGAACGCCTACGGCATCCCGACCGCGGCGATGCGCTTCTTCAACGTCTACGGCACCCGCCAGGCGCTCTCCAACCCCTACACGGGCGTGCTGGCGATCTTCGCCTCGCGGCTGCTGAACGGGAACCGTCCGCTGGTGTTCGAGGACGGAAGGCAGATGCGCGACTTCGTCTCGGTCAAGGACGTGGCGCGGGCCTGCGCGCTGGCGCTGGAGAAGCCGGGCGCGGCCGGGCACACCTTCAATGTCGGCTCGGGCCGCAGCTACACGGTGCGCCAGATCGGCGAGGCGCTGGCCGAGACCATCGGCAAGAGCCACATCCAGGCCGAGATTACCAACAAGTTCCGCGTCGGCGACATCCGCCACTGCTTCGCCGACATCGCCAAGGCCCGCGCCCTGCTGGGCTACGAGCCGCGTGTGGAGCTGGAGGACGGGTTGGGCGAGCTGGCCGAGTGGCTGTCGGGCCAGGTGGCCGTGGACCGCGTCGACCAGGCCGCCGCCGAGCTGGCCCGCCGGGGGCTGACGGCATGAGGGGAGGCTCGGGCATGGCATCCCTGCCGGGCAGCGCCGACCGCCCCGTCCTGGTGACCGGCGGCGCCGGCTTCGTCGGCACCAACCTCGCCGACCGGCTGGTCCGCTCCGGGCGCCGGGTGGTGGTCCTGGACGACCTGTCGCGCGCCGGCGTCGACCGCAACCTGGAATGGCTCAAGGCCACCCATGGCGACGCCGTCACGGTCGAGATCGGCGACGTACGCGACCGCGACACGGTCAACCGCGTGGTCGGCCGCGCCTCGGCGGTCTTCCACCTTGCCGCCCAGGTGGCGGTGACCACCAGCCTGACCGGCCCGCGCCACGACTTCGAGGTCAATGCGCTCGGCACCTTCAACCTGCTGGAGGCCGTCCGCGCCCAGAGCGAGCCGCCGCCGCTGCTGTTCAGCTCCACCAACAAGGTCTATGGCAGCCTGTCCGACCTGTCGCTGGACGAGCTGGACGACCGCTACGAGCCGAGCGAGGCCTGCAACGCCCGCGGCGTGCGCGAGAGCCGGCCTCTCGACTTCCACAGCCCCTACGGCTGCTCCAAGGGCGCCGCCGACCAGTATGTGCTGGATTACGGCCGCAGCTACGGGCTGCGCACCGCCGTCTTCCGCATGAGCTGCATCTACGGCCCGCACCAGTGCGGCACCGAGGACCAGGGCTGGGTCGCGCACTTCCTGCTGGCGGCCCGCGCCGGCCGGCCGATCACCCTCTACGGCACCGGCAAGCAGGTCCGCGACATCCTGTTCGTCGAGGATCTGGTGGAGGCCTTCGTGCTGGGCCTGCGCCACATCGACCGGCTCAGCGCCGAGGCCTACAACATCGGCGGCGGGGCGGGGAATGCGGTCAGCCTGCGCCAGGTGCTGCGCATCATCGAGCAGCTGACCGGCCGTCCGGTCCAGGCCGAGTACGGCCCCTGGCGCACCGGCGACCAGCCCTGGTACGTCTCCGACACCGGCCGCTTCCGTGCCGCCACCGGCTGGTCGCCGAAGGTCGGCTTCGAGGAGGGCATCGGCCGGCTGAACGACTGGTTCGACGGCCGCGTCCGCGGGACGGCGGAACCCGCGCCGCTGCGCACGGCCGGCGCCCGCCTCGGGGGTCTCTGATGGAGCCCCGGCCGGGGATCGGCGGCGAGGAGGAGCGGGCCGGCCCGCTTCCCTCCCGCATCCTGATGACGACCGACTGTGTCGGCGGCATCTGGGACTATGCGCTGACCCTGGCCGGCGAACTGGGCCGCCGCGGCATGGAGGTGGAGCTGGCGGTCATCGGCAAGCCGGCCGGCGACCAGATCGCCCACGCCTCGACCATCCCCGGCCTGACGCTGCACGCCCGCGACTACCGCCTGGAATGGATGCCGGAGGCCGCCGCCGACGTCTTCCTCTCGGGCCAGTGGCTGATGGAGCTGGAGCATGAGCTGAAGCCCGACCTGGTCCATGTGAACGGCTACGCCCACGCCGCGCTGCCCTTCCGCGTGCCGGTGCTGGCGGTCGGCCATTCCTGCGTGCGCTCCTGGTTCGCCGACGTGAAGGGCGGGGACGCGCCGGAGGAGTACGACACGTACGGCGAGGCGGCGGCGCGTGGGCTCGCCTCCGCCGACATGGTGGTGACGCCCACTTTCGCCATGATGGCGGCGCTGGAGCGGCATTACGGGCCGGTGCGGCGCGGCCGGGTGGTGCCGAACGGCCGCGATCCCGACGCCTTCACCCCCGGTGCCAAGGAGGATCTGGTCCTCTCCGCCGGCCGCGCCTGGGACGAGGCCAAGAACATCCTGACGCTGGACGCCGTCGCGCCCAGTCTCTGCTGGCCGGTGGCGGTCGCCGGCGAATGGCGCCATCCGGGCGGCGCCGAGCGGCGGCCGGGCAACGTCGCCTGCCTCGGCCGCGTGCCGGCCTCGGAGATGTGGGGCTGGTACGCCAAGGCCGGGATTTTCTGCCTGCCCGCCCGCTACGAGCCGTTCGGCCTGGCGATCCTGGAGGCGGCCCTGTCCGGCTGCGCCCTGGTGCTGGGCGACATCCCCAGCTTGCGCGAGTTGTGGAAGGGCGCGGCCTGCTTTGTCCGGCCCGACGACCGCGACGGGCTGAAGCGCTCGCTGAACGCGCTCATCGCCGATCCCGCCCGCCGCGCCGACATGGGCGCCCAGGCCCGTATCCGCGCCAAGCGCTACAGCGCGGCGGCCATGGCCGAGGGCTACCTCGCCGCCTATGCCGAGCTGCTGGCCGAACCGCGCCGCCAGATCCTCGCCGCGTGACGCGGCATTCCTGACGTCTCTGGGGGGAAGTCACCCGTGCGCATCGTTCTCTTCTGCCATTCCCTGCTGTCCGACTGGAACCACGGCAACGCCCATTTCCTGCGGGGCGTCGTGCGCGAGCTGCAGTCGCGCGGCCATGACGTGAGGGTGTTCGAACCGGCCGACGGCTGGAGCCGGTCCAACCTGCTGGCGGAGCAGGGCGGGGCGGCGCTGGCCGGCATCGCGGCCGCCTTCCCGGACCTGACCAGCACCTTCTACGACCCGCGCACGCTGGATCTGGACAAGGCGCTGGACGGCGCCGACCTGGTGATCGTCCATGAATGGAGCGACCCGGAGCTGGTCGCCCGCATCAACCGGAAGCGCGCCCAGGGCGGACGCTTCCGGGTGCTGTTCCACGACACCCACCACCGCATCGTCACCCAGCCCGAGGAGATGGCGCGGTTCGACCTCTCCGCCTTCGACGGGGTGCTGGCCTTCGGCGAGGTCATCCGCGAGATGTACCTGCAGCGCGGCTGGGGCCGCCGCGCCTGGACCTGGCATGAGGCCGCCGACACCACAATCTTCAAGCCGCTGGAGGCCGATGCCCAGGGCGATCTGGTCTGGGTCGGCAACTGGGGCGACGACGAGCGCACCGAGGAGCTGAAGGAATATCTGCTCCGCCCGGTGAAGGAACTGGGGCTCAAGGCCCTGATCCACGGCGTCCGCTATCCCGAGGCGGGACAGCGCGCGGTTGCGGAAGCGGGGGCTACCTACAAGGGGTGGCTGCCCAACCACAAGGCGCCGGAGGTCTTCGCCCGGCACCGCGTTACCTTGCACGTCCCGCGCCGGCCCTATGTGCAGGCGCTGCCGGGGATCCCGACCATCCGGGTCTTCGAGGCGCTGGCCTGCGGCATCCCGCTGGTCTCGGCGCCCTGGAGCGACGCGGAGGGGCTGTTCCGTGTCGGGCGGGATTTCCGGATGGTCCATTCCGGAGACGAAATGACCCAGGCGATCAAGGAACTGCTTGCCGATCCCGAGGCCGCCGCCGAGCAGGCCGCCAACGGGCTCGAGACGATCAAGGTCCGCCACACCTGCGCCCACCGCGTGGACGAGCTGATGGCGGTCGCGGCGGAGCTGGGCACCCCCGGTTCCTTCCTGGAACTGGCGGAGGTGTCGTGATGGCCGGGCTGGACATCGCCTTCTACGGGTCGAGCCTAGTCTCCGCCTATTGGAACGGCGCCGCCACCTATTATCGCGGCGTCATCCGCGAGCTGGCGGCGCGCGGCCACCGCGTCACCTTCTACGAGCCCGACGCCTACGACCGGCAGAAGCACCGCGACATCCCCGACCCCGACTGGGCCAGGGTGGTGGTCTACGAGGCCACCGAGGCCGGCGTCGCCCGGGCGGTGGAGCAGGGCAAGGGGGCGGACGTGCTGGTGAAGGCCAGCGGCGTCGGCGTCTTCGACGAGTGGCTGGAGGCGGCGATCCCGTCGGCCCGTGGCGCCGGTTCGGTCGCCATCTTCTGGGACGTGGACGCGCCGGCGACGCTGGACCGGATGCGCAAGGACCCGTCGGACGCCTTCCGGCCCATGGTGCCGGCCTATGACGCCGTCTTCACCTATGGCGGCGGGCAGCCGGTCGTGGACGCCTATGAGAGCTTCGGCGCGCGGAGCTGCGTGCCGGTCTACAACGCCGTCGACCCCACCACGCACCACCCGGTCCCGCCGCAGGACCGCTTCCGGGGCCATCTGGGATTCCTGGGCAACCGGCTGCCGGACCGCGAGGCGCGGGTCGAGAGCTTCTTCCTGAAGGCGGCGGAGCTGCTGGGGCCGGGCAAGACCTGCCTGCTGGGCGGTTCGGGCTGGCAGGACAAGCCGATGCCGGGCAACGTCTCCTATCTCGGCCACGTCTACACGGCCGACCACAACGCCTTCAACTGCACGCCGCTGGCGGTGCTGAACATCACCCGCGACAGCATGGCGGCCAACGGCTTCTCCCCGCCGACCCGGGTGTTCGAGGCGGCCGGCGCCGCCGCCTGCCTGATCACCGACGCCTGGGTCGGCATCGAGCAGTTCCTGGAACCGGACACGGAAGTGCTGGTCGCCCGGGACGGCGCCGAGGTGGCCGCCCATGTCGAGGCGCTGACGCCGGAGCGCGGCCGCGCCATCGGTCAGGCGGCGATGCGCCGCGTGCTGGCCGAGCACACCTATGCGCATCGCGCCGCCCAGGTGGAGGAGTTGCTGCTGGGCAAGTCCGGGCTGCTGGACGGCGTCCGCCTGCGGGGGACGGCGGCATGAGCGGCCTGAAGTCCTCGACGGGGCTCGATATCGTCATTCTCGGCCTGTCCATCACCTCCTCCTGGGGCAACGGCCACGCGACCACCTACCGGGGCTTGGTACGGGAAATGGCGGCGCGCGGCCACCGCATCCTGTTCCTGGAGCGCGACGTCCCCTGGTATGCCGGCAACCGCGACTGCCCGCAGCCGCCGGGCTGCACCCTGGCGCTCTATGCGTCGGTCGAGGAGCTGAAGGACCGTTGGGCCAAGGCTGTCGCCCAGGCCGACGCTGTCATCGTCGGCTCCTACGTGCCCGACGGAATCGAGGTCGGCGACTGGGTGATGGACACGGCCCGCGGTCTGGTCGCCTTCTACGACATCGACACGCCGGTGACGCTGGCGGGGCTGGGGCGCGAGGTGGCAGGCGCCGCGCAGGGGATCGAGGGCGGGCCCAACACCTACCTCGCCGCGCGGCAGATCGCGCGCTACGGCCTGTATCTCTCCTTCACCGGCGGGCCGACGCTGCGCCGTCTGGAGCGGGAGTACGGCTCGCCCATGGCCCGGGCGCTGTACTGCTCCGCCGACCCGGACATCTACCGGCCGGAGGAGACCGAAAAGCGTTGGGATCTGGGCTATCTCGGCACCTACAGCCCCGACCGCCAGCCGACGCTGGACCGGCTGCTGGTGCGGGCGGCCGAGGCGCTGCCCGACAGCCGCTTCGTCGTCGCCGGGCCGCAGTACCCGGCCGCCATCCGCTGGGGCGCCAACGTCGACCGGATCGAGCATCTGCCACCGCACGAGCACCGCGCCTTCTACAACGGCCAGCGCTTCACCCTGAACGTGACCCGCGCCGACATGATCAAGGCGGGCTGGTCGCCCAGCGTGCGCCTGTTCGAGGCGGCGGCCTGCGGCACGCCCATCATCTCCGACGCCTGGGAGGGCTTGGACGAGCTGTTCCAGCCGGAGCGCGAGATCATCATCGCCCGCACGACGGCGGAGGCGGTGGACGCGCTGTCGCGCCTGGGGCCCGAGGAGGCGGCTGCCGTCGGCGCCCGCGCCCGGACCCGCGTGCTGGCCGCCCACACCGCCGCGCATCGGGCGGCGGAGCTGGAGGCGGCGCTGCTGGAGGCGATGCCGGTCCGCTCGGCCCCGCCGCGCCGCGCGAAGGCGGTGGCGGGGGCGCGCCGCGCCTGATCGGCTGCCGGCGATTGGCTGGGCGCGGGATGCATCGGCTTCGGTCCGCTGACCTGATCGGCGGCGTCGCTGCTGTGGGGCTCTCCGACTGAACTCGGGAGGAAGCGCTTCGCCCGGCTGAACGTCCCCTCTCCCAGGGGGAGAGGGTGGCCGCGACGCGGTCGGGAGAGGGGGTAAGAGGGTAGGGGAAGGGCGCTTCATCGACGTTCGCCCCCGCTCCGCGATCCGGTACCCCCTCTCCCTGTCCCTCTCCCCCTGGGAGAGGGGACGGCAACTCGGGGCGCGACAACCGTCAAAAGCTCTCCAGCATCAGGACGTTGCTGCCGCTCCCGGCCAAGCTGGCGCGTGCCGACACCGGGAGTGCCTCGCGCACCGCCATCGGCCGTCCATGGCTGCAACCCCGGTTCGCCGCCGGGCGCTAATTGGACGGGGTCATGCCGCCTGATTGGCGCTTGCGACCGTAAGGGAACCGGACACATCATCCCCAGCCTTGATGGGAGGGGATGATGCGCTGGATTCTGGGAGTGGCCCTTGGCCTGATGCTGGCCGTCTCGCCCGCCCGGGCGCAGGAGCCGGTGACGGTGACGGTGATGGCGGCGGCCAGCCTTACCGACGTCCTGACCGAGGCGGCGGCCGCCTTCGAGAAGGAGACGGGGACCAGGGTCCGCCTGTCCTTCGCCGCCAGTTCGGCGCTGGCCAAGCAGATCGAGAACGGCGCCCCGGCCGACCTGTTCTTCTCCGCCGACGAGCCCTGGATGGATTATCTGGCGGAACGCGGCCTGATCGTGCCGGGCACGCGCCTCAGCCCGATCGGCAACCGGCTGGTGCTGGTCATGCCCAAGGGAACCGCGCGGCCGGTGACGCTTGACGGGTCGCTCGACCTGAAGGCGCTGGTCGGCGGCAGCCGCATCGCCACCGGCGACCCGGCGCATGTCCCGGTCGGCAAGTACGCCCGGCAGGCGCTGACCGCGCTGGGGCTGTGGGCGCAGGCGGAGCCGCTGCTGGCGCGGCTGGACAATGTCCGCGCCGCGCTGAGCTTCGTCGAGCGCGGCGAGGCGCTGGCCGGCATCGTCTACAAGACCGACGCCGCCGCGGCCGCCGGCAAGGTGACGGTGGTCGCGGAGTTCCCGGCCGACAGCCACCCGCCCATCACCTATCCGCTGGCGGTGGTCGCCGGCCGCGACCGGCCCGAGGTGCGGGCCTTCCACGCCTGGCTCGGCGGCCCGAAGGGACGCGCGCTGTTCACCCGGGCGGGCTTCACCCAGCCGTCCGGGGCTTAGAGCTCCTAACGATACCCCGCATCGACCGCGATGGTGAGGTTTGCCGTCAGTCCGGCAGGAGGGGCGCCGAAGGCGGGGCGGCGCCCCGGTGAGGCGGTCCGACGCACCGGATGACGCGCAAACCTCACCACCCCGGAGGGGCGGCCGGATTGCCGGCCCGTGGTCTGCGTCACGCGGCTTGCCCGATGCGCCGCATCGCGCCGCGCCGCCTTCCTTGCCACGAACCGGCACTCCGGCCGTCGCGGCGACGCGGGGTATCGTTAGGAGCTCTTAACCTTCTTCGTTGCTGGATCGGCCGCGCGCCCATACCTATTTGATGGACAGGCGCGCGGCCTTCGGGTTAGGACCCAAGCCGGGCGACGCCGTGGGTCCGGGAATGTTCGAGGACGGTCTGCGAGGGCAGGAATTGAAGACCCCGGCCGACGGGGACGGGTGCCCCGCCAGGACCGCGCGGGCCGTCGCGCGCCATTTCCTGAACTCGATCTTCAAGGATCATGCCTTCATCCGCATGATCTACATGAACGCCTTCGACGTTTCGCCGAACATGCGCCGCTCGGGCCAGCCGACGCCGGCGCAGATCCGCGACGCCGCCCGCCAGGGCATCCGAACCATCGTCAATCTGCGCGGCCGCCGCGAGAATTGCGGCTCCTGGGTGCTGGAGGAGGAGGCCTGCCGCCGCCACGGCGTGCGCCTGGTCGACTTCCCCGTGAACTCCCGCGACGTCCCCAAGAAGGAGACGCTGCACAAGGCGCGGGAGATGTTCGCCAGCATCGAGTACCCGGCCCTGATGCACTGCAAGGCCGGCGCCGACCGGGTGGGCTTCATGAGCGCGCTCTACCTGCTGGTGCATGAGCGCCGCCCCCTGGAGGACGCGGTACGCCAGCTGGACTGGCGCTACGGCCATTTCCGCCAGGCCAAGACCGGCATCCTCGACTATTTCTTCGACGCCTACCGCGACCACATCCGCCAGGACCCGGTCGATTTCTACACCTGGGTCGACCAGGTCTACGACCCGCCGGCGCTGAAGACCCGCTTCATGTCGCAATGGTGGGCCAATGTGCTGAACGAGAAGGTCCTGCGGCGGGAGTGACCCGCGCGGGTGCGGGTCCGTAGGTCGCATGGAGCCGCAGGCGTAATGCGACGCTGCTCAGCCGTGGAACGTCGCATTGCGGCTCCGCCTCCATGCGACCTACGAACAGCCACGCCTCACGCCGGTGCCAGCGGCCCGTGGCGCAGCGCCAACTCGCCGACGCCGTCGGGCAGGGCCGCCATCACCTCGGCCATGTCGTCCGGGTCCAAGTGGCGGAACAGCAGCTGCACCACGGCCGTCGCCGCATCCTCCGCCTCGATCAGCGGGAAGGGCTGCAGATGGGCGCGGACCAGCTGGATCAGGTCGATGCGGTCGCGGATGTCCAGCGGCTGCCGGGCCGGGTCCCAACCGTCGAAGTAGATGCCGCGCATCAGCACCGGCATGTGCCGCGCCAGCTTGGCCGCCTCGTCCACCGGCAACCCGTCCCTGAGGGCGTGCAGCACGGCGCGGAGCGCGGCGTAGATCGCCCGCTCGTCGTCGCTGCCCAGCACACGGCCGAGATCGTCAAGCCACACGTTGGCATCCTGGACGGAACGCGTGAACAGGCCGAAACCGCTCATGAACGGGGTCCCCTCTTGGTGGCACCCCGTTCAACAGCGATCCGGCCTAGGAATCACGCGGCGTTAGAGATCCTGCGCCAGGCGGATGCCCGACACGTGCCAGCGCGCGGCGGGCGACAGGTGATGGCGGTAGGAGGAGCGGATCATGTCGCCGGGGGTGGCGCAGCTGCCGCCCTTCAGCACCCGGTTGCCGGCCGGCGGCGGATCGGCGTACTCGCCCACCGCCAGATCGGACGCCTGGTGGCGCGGATAGGGGGCGATCACGTCCGAGGTCCACTCCCAGCAGTCGCCGTAGAGCTGCCACGGCCCCTCGCCGGCGCAGGACGCGACGGCCGGGTGCAGGCGGCCGTACTCCAGCAGATTGCCGGTGCGGCGGCGGCCCTCGGCCATCAGCTCCCACTCGGCCTCGGACGGTAGGCGCTTGCCGGCCCAGCGGGCGAAGGCCGCGGCCTCGTACCAGCTGACATGGGCGACCGGCTCCTCCTCGTCGACCAGCTTCAGCCCGGCCATGGTGAACTGGTGCCAGAGGCCGCCATGCTTCTGCCAGTAGAGCGGGGCGCGCCAGCCCTCGGCCTGGGCCACGGCCCAGCCGTCCGGGTGCCAGTGGGCGGGATCGTCGTAGCCGCCCTCCTCGATGAACTCCTGGTACTCGCCGCAGGTGACCAGGCGGGCGGAGAAGCGGAAGGGGCTGACGAAGACGACGTGGCGCGGCCGCTCCAGATCGAAGGCGAAGCCGGTGCCGTCATAGCCCACCTCCACGGCGCCGCCGGCATGCTCGAACCAGCTCTGCCCGGCGGCCGGCTGCTGCGGCGTCGGCACCGGCGCCTGGTAAACGGGGCCGAGCGGGTTGGACCAGAAGACGTGCTTGATGTCGGCCAGGATCTGCTCCTGGTGGCGCTGCTCATGGTGCAGCGCCAGCTCGATCAGCCGAGCGACCTGGGGGAAGGTCTCGGACGGCGTGTCGCCGATCAGGCGGAGCGTGCAGGCGTTCACATGGTCGCGGTAGCGCGAGATCTCGTCGCAGGACGGCCGGCTCAGCATGCCGCGCTGGTGCGCCGGCAGGCAGTTGGCGCCCTGGCTGGGCTGGTCGTTGAAGAGATAGGCGTAGCGGTCGTCGAAGGCGGTGTAGCCCGGCACCAGCCGCTCCAGCACATGCCGCTCCAGGAACCAGGAGGTATGGCCGAGATGCCATTTCACCGGGCTGGCCGTCGGCAGGCTCTGCACCTGCTGGTCCTCGGGCGAGAGCCGGGCGGCCAGGGCGCCGGTGACGCTGCGGATGCGGCGAAAACGCCCGATCAGCAGGGCCCTCGCATCGCCGCGCGGTTGCGGCGGGGCTGCCGCCGGCGAATCCCCATGGGAAATGGAATTGCCCGAGACGTCGCGCCCGCGCTCCAACATGCTTGCCCCTCCTGCCCCTGGGCCGCTCTCCGGCACCTCGTTCTTGGGGTGCGGGCGGCGCCAAGCCCCTATTCAACGGCAGCGGCCGCCCCAGCCGCCATCGCGCTTCGGTCTGGCAACCCGCGCCTCAAGAGGTAGTTCCGCAGCTATCTTGCGGCAGCCGAAAGAAAAGCCCCGCGGCCTGTCGGCGGCGGGGCTTCCCATGTCGGAGAGGAGGGAGCGGAGGGGATCAGGCCGCGGCTTTGCTGTCCTCGACCAGGCCGTCGGCCGGCTGCGCGGCCTGCTTCTTGGGCATGGCGTTCAGCATGCTGACGAACAGCGCGGCGATGTAGGGCAGGGACTGCACCACCAGCATGATCGACCAGATGTAGGCGTCGCGGTTGTCGCCGCCCTTCAGCACGGCGATGACCGCGGCGGAGATCCACAGGCCGGCCATCAGCGCCGCCTCCTCCCGCGCGTGCAGCAGGCCCTGGATCAGGGCCGGCTGGTCCTCGCACTTGGGCGTGCGCACGAAGGGGCGGCCGTTGGTGAACAGCCCGGTCCAGACCGCGCGTCCGACCGTGTGGGTCAGCGCCATGCCGGCGATGGCGGCGCCGACCTTGTTGGCGAAGCTGCACTTCACCCGCGCCTCGTACAGCCACAGCCCCACCAGCACCTTGAAGAAGAAGACGCTGAGGGTCGGCAGCACGAAGACGGTCGGCGGGAACTCGATGTATTTCGGCAGCAGCAGCAGGCCGGCCGACCAGATGATGCCGCCGATGACGAAGGCCATGTGCGCGGCGTCGGCGAACCAGGGCAGCCAGCCCGTGACGAAATGGTACTTCTGGCCGAAGGTCAGCTTCTGGCCCTCCGGCAGCATCTCGCGCCAGTGGCGCTTGATGATCTGCACGGCGCCGTAAGCCCAGCGGAAGCGCTGGGTCTTGTAGCCGGCGAAGCTGTCGGGGACGAGACCCTGGCCGAAGCTGTCCGGCATGTAGACGGCCTCGTAATGCTCCTCGAACAGGCGCAGGCCCAGCTCGGCGTCCTCGCAGATGCACCACTCGGCCCAGCGGCCGGTATCCACGAGCGCCTTCTTGCGGATCAGCGTCATGGTGCCGTGCTGGATGATGGCGTTGCGCTCGTTCCGCTGGATCATGCCGATGTGGAAGAAGCCCTGGTATTCCCAGTTGGTCATGGCCTTGAAGGCGTCGCCCTGCCAGTCGCGATAATCCTGCGGCGACTGGACGAAGCCGACCTCCGGCTTGCGGAAGTAGGGGATGGTGGCGCACAGCCAGTCCGGCGTGACCTGGTAGTCGCTGTCGATGACGCCCACCACCTCCGCGTCCTCGGCCGTGACCGACAGCGCGAAGTTCAGCGCGCCGGCCTTGTAGCCCGGCCATTTGGCGAGGTGGAAGAAGCGGAAGCGGGGGCCCAGCTTGCGGCAGTGCTCCTCCAGCGGCTTCCACACCGCCTCGTCCTTGGTGTTGTTGTCGATCACCAGCACTTCGAAGTTCGGGTAGCCCATGGCGGCGAGCGCGTTCAGCGTCTCGATGACCATGTGCGGCGGCTCGTTGTAGCAGGGCACGTGGATCGAGACCTTGGGCGTATAACCCGACAAATCGCCGCGCACCGGCACGAAGCGGCGCTTCCAGCGGTTGGTCCAGACCACCTCGGTCAGCTCCAGCCCGTCGATCAGCATGACCGCCAGCAGGATCACCTGCGCCGCCATGAGGATGCCGAAGGCCACCAGCGACAAAGCGCCCATGCCGACCGTCAGCGCCTCGGCCACGGTCCAGACCAGCACCGAGGCGACGGTCTGGATCAGGAAGCCGTAGAAGAGCTGGCCGCCCGGCTTGAGATCGTCGCGCCGCAGCACGAACCAGAACATCGGCAGGAAGGCGAAGGCGGTGGCGGCGG
This sequence comes from Azospirillaceae bacterium, assembly GCA_035626475.1. Classification (GTDB taxonomy): domain Bacteria; phylum Pseudomonadota; class Alphaproteobacteria; order Azospirillales; family Azospirillaceae; genus DASPKT01. The sequence goes on along the minus strand of DASPNP010000067.1, from coordinate 29,629 downwards.
CGCACAGCACCGGCCAGCTCGGCACCTCCAGGATGCCGCCCTCCATGGGGAATTTCGGGTTCCGGTAGGCGTCCCAGATGCCCCAGTTCGCCTCGGCGATGCCGCCGATCGCCTTCTTCCAGGGCTGGTCGAAGCCTTCCATGATGAAGTAGTCGAGGCGCTGCTGGCCGGCCACGTTCAGGAAGGTGCGGATGAACTTGGCCTGGTTCACCAGGCTCGCCTCGGAGCCGCCACGATAGGCGCCGTCCGACGGCCAGCCGGCCTCGCCGATCAGGATGTGCTTGTTCGGGAAGCGCGCCTTGACCTCGTTGTAGCGCTCCATCGCGTAGGGCACGGCCTCGTCGATGGGCAGCTTCTCCCAGTAGGGCAGCAGGTGGATGGTGATGAAGTCCACCGCCTCGGCCAGCTCGGGATGCTTCAGCCAGACGTGCCAGGGCTCGGCCGTGGAGACGGGCTGCTCGACCTGGCGCTTGACGCGCTGGATATAGTCGATGAGGGCCGGCACCTCGATGTCGTCGCGGAGGATGACCTCGTTGCCGACCATCAGCCGGTCGATGTTCTTGTGGGTGCGGGCGAGGCGCACCAGGCTGTTGATCTCCGCCTCGTTGGCCGAGAGGTCGCCGCTGATCCAGGCGCCGGTCGTGACCTTCAGCCCGTGCTCGGCCGCCAGCGCCGGCACCCGGTCGATGCCGTTCAGCGCGGTGTAGGTGCGGATCGCCTGGACGTGGTCGGCCACGACCTCCAGGTCGCGCTTGATGTCGGCCTCGGACGGGTGGCGCCCGGCCTGCGGGTCCTGGTCCGCCTGGTAGGGGGAGAAGGCGACGCCGGCGATCGTGCCCGACCAGGCCCGCTCGCTGGCGGGCCGGTTGGACAGGGCCCACGCCCCGATGTTGCCCAGGATCAGCAGCAGCAGAACCGCCCAGGCGGATTTGCGCATGCTCAGGATCTTGCGCATGGATACCCCGTCTTGCCCCTAAGTCCCCGGGCGCCCCATGGCCCAGGGCCGCGCGGGCCGTTGAGGCCTCGGCGGACTGAGCGACATATGGGACGCCACTGCGGCATTTTTGTGGATTGGCCCCCGTCGACCCTCCCACCCGGCGCATGGCTGACCATCACCGGGAGGCAGGGCCTCGGGCGCCTAGTACATCCGGAAGCGGGCTTGCCGTCCAGCGGTACTTCTTGTGATGTTTCGGGCCAGAAGGCCCGTCGCGGAGACAGGGATCGGGCCGTTTTGTTCCCTGGGGCACGGGAGAGGGGTCTTGGGCGACGACACGTTCCACCTGCACGAGCGGCTGGCGGCCGACACCGTCCCCGTGGCCGACCTGGCGCTCTGCCGCGTACTGCTGATGCGCAACGCGCTCTGGCCCTGGCTGATCCTGGTGCCGAGGCGCCCGGGCGCGGTCGAGATCCACCGGCTGAATGCTACCGACCAGGCGCTCCTCATGGAGGAGATCGCGGTGGCGTCCGGGGTGCTGGAGCGCGAGTTCCGCCCGGACAAGCTGAATGTCGGCGCGCTCGGCAACATGGTGCCGCAGCTACACGTCCATATCATCGCCCGGACCAGGGCTGACCCCGCCTGGCCCGGGCCGGTGTGGGGCTCGGGGCACCACCGCGACTACGGGGCGGGGGAGGCGGAGATGCTGGCGGATCGGCTGGCGGGGTTGCTGGGGGTCTGAACCTCCAAACCCGTTATCCCCGCGGAGGCGGGGACCCAGGCATTCCCTTAGCACCGGCGCCTGGAAGGAGGGCGGCAACGCGCCCCTTTGCGCCTTCCCGATATCCGGATAGCACGCTCATTACCTGGGTCCCCGCCTCCGCGGGGATGACGGGAAAAACGCTACAGCCGCTCCACCACCTGCAGCAGCGCGTCCAGGTTGGCGCGGCCGAACAGCTTGCTGCGCTCCGGCGACCAGCCGTGCGCCGGGTCGGGCAGGCCGTCATTGTCCTTGAAGGGCATCTCCAGCGTGATGGCGAGGCAGCCGTGGGTCTCGGCCAGATAGTTGGTGCACATGGTCAGGTTGGCCTTGCCCGGCGGGTTCGTCGGATAGCCCAGCTTCTCCTGGAAGTCGGGGCTGGCCGCGACCAGGGCGGTGGAATAGGCGCGGTGGAGATCCTGCTGCTTTGGCGTCAGCGAGGGGATGCCGAAGCAGTTGGCCAGGAAGTTGGCCGGGATCGCCTCGTCGCCATGGACGTCCAGGCAGAAATCGACCCCCGTGGCGGCCATGGCGGCGCGGACATGCAGCACCTCGGGGCTGCGCTCCAGGGTTGGCTCCAGCCATTCGCGGTTCAAATTGGCGCCGGCGGCGTTGGTGCGCAGGTGGCCGCGGCGGCTGCCGTCGGGGTTCATGTTCGGCACGATGTGCAGCTCGGCCTTGGCGAGGACGGCGCGGGCGACCGGGTCGGCCGGGTCCAGCAGCCGCTCCAGCAGCCCCTCCATGAACCATTCGGCCATGCTCTCGCCCGGATGCTGGCGGGCGATGATCCAGCAGCGCTTCTTCCCCTGGCCGACATCGCCGACGCGCAGCAGGTCGATGTCCTGCCCGTCCAGCGTCGTGCCCGCCACCTCCAGCCGCACCAGCGGCGACAGCTGGCAGCGCGCGATCAGATCATGGTGCCGCTCCATGGAGTAGGGGGCGAAGTAGGCGAAATGGACGCTGTCATGCGCCGGCGTCAGGCTCAGGGTCAGCACCCCGTCCCGGTACTCGGTCGGCACCTGGAACCAGGTCTCGCGGTCGTAGGAGGCGCGCGCCTTGTAGCCGGGCCAGCCGTCCGGATAAGCGGCGCCGCCGGCATTCTCGATGCGCAGGGTGCAGGGCGTGCCCTTGGCGCCCGACAGGCGGAAGTGGAACCACTGGTAGAAGTCGGAGTCCTTGTCCTTGCGGATCGCCAGCCGGACATTGGCCGGGTCCGTCGCCTCGATCACCTGGATGTTGCCGGAATCGAAGTCGCTGCTGATACGCATGGTGGTGCTCCAGGAGTGGCGGCGGGGCCTCGGTCGATGGGGTGGCCCCGGTCGGCCGCCACGCTACCCAAGCGAGGAGCGGAACGCCAGCCGGTCGGCGGTCCGGGCCGCAGCGACGGCCGTGGCCGCCGGCACCGGGCGCGCGCCCTTGCGGACGGGCGGCGCCTCGATGCCCAGCAGCTCGGCCGCGACCCGGCGCAGTACCGCAGCGTCGTAGGGTTTGTGCACGAGACGGCAGCCGGCCTCGGCGAACTCGACCAGCCGGGCGGGATCGGTGTCGCCGGTCACGATGACCGCGGGCAGGGCGCCGCCCAGCAGGCACCGGACCGCGGCGACCAGCCGGAGCCCGTTCATCTCGCCGGGCAGCCGGTAGTCGCTGACCAGGAGGTCGGGCGCGCCGGCCCGCTCCAGCAGCGCCAGCGCCGCCTCGGCCGTCTCGGCGGCATCGACGCGGTAGCCCCAGCTCTCGAAGGTCAGGCGCAGGCCGAGGAGCTGAACGGCGTCGTCCTCGACCAGCAGGACCCGCGGCGGCTGCGTCCGCCCGACGGCCGGCGGGCATGGCGGTTCCGAGGGCGGGGGCGCCGCCTCCACCGGCGGCGCGAGCGGTGCCGACAAGGCGAAGACCGAGCCCCGGCCGGGCACCGACCGCAGCTCCAGCCCATGTCCCAGCAGCTCCGCCGTGCGCCGCACCACCGACAGCCCGAGGCCCAGCCCCAGCCGGCGGTCCCGCTGCTGGTTGCCCACCTGGTAGAACTCATCGAAGACCCTGCCCTGGTCGGCGGCGGCGATGCCGATGCCGGTGTCCCACACCTCGATCCGGCAGCGGTCGCCGCGGCGCCGGCAGCCGACCAGGATGCCGCCCCGCTCGGTATAGCGGATGGCGTTGACCAGCAGGTTGCGCAGCATGCGCTTCAGCAGCACCGGATCGGTCAGCACCGCGCCGCCGCAGGGCCCGAGCCGCAGCCGCAGTCCCTTGGCGGCGGCGAGCGGCCGGGCATGGGCCAGTTCCGCCTCCAGCACGGCGCGGATCGACACGGTGGCCAGTTCCGGCTTCACCTGGCCGGCCTCCAGCGTGGAGACGTCGAGCAGCGCGCGCAGCAGATCCTCGCCGGCGGCCAGCGCCTCGCCCAGCCGCGCCACCGCCTCGGCGCGCCGGTCCGGCGTCAGGTCGCCCTCCAGCAGGGCGTGGAACAGGCGCATGGCCTGGAAGGGCTGGCGCAGATCGTGGCTGGCGGCGGCCAGGAAGCGCGACTTGGCGCGGTTCGCGGCTTCCGCCTCGTCCCGCGACCGGCGCAGCTCCTCCGCCTGGGCGGCGAGGCGGGCGCGGCCGGCCTCCAGGTCCAGTTCGCGGGCCTTGCGCTCGCTGATGTCGCGGGTCAGGGCGGTGACCTCGTCGGAGCCCGGCGCGCGGCGCGCCACCGTCTCGCACCAGACGTACCGCCCGTCACGGTGGCGCCAACGCCGCACGACCGTGACCGTCGCCCCGTGCGTCTCCGGGCCCGGGCGCCAGGCCTCGGCTTCCTCCGGGTGCAGGAACTCCCGGGGATGGCGGCCCACCACCTCCTCGGGCGCGTGACCGATCACCGCGGCGATGGCGGGGGAGGCGTAGAGCCAGCGCCCGTCCGGCGCATGGCGCGAAATGACGTCCGTCGCGGTCTCCGCCAGCAGCCGGTACTGCGCCTCGCTCCGCCGCAACGCCTCCTGGTCCTCGAACAGCCGGTTCTGCGCGCGCAGCAGCAGGGCCAGGAAGCAGGTGCCGGCGGGAATGGTGAGGACCAGCGGCAGGGCGGCCCGCTCCAGCAGCGACCAGGACATCTCCGGGATGAAGAAGGCCGCGAGGATCGGTGGCAGCGTCCCGGCGATTCCCAGCCCCAGGAACTCCGCCGGGCCGAAGGGACGGCCGCGGCGCTGCTGGATGCGGTGGGCGGCGTAGCCGATGACGACGGAGGCGGTGATGCCGAACAGGCCGGCCTGAAGCCCCTCGAAGGCCCAGCGCATGCCCTGGTCCATGGCCTGCAGGCCCAGCCACAGCCGCCAGGCGCCGACCATGACCGCGGCGATCAGTGCCGCCACGCCGCCGCCGAAGCTGGCCGCCAGGCTCAGCATGATCGTGCGGGCGTCAAGGATCACGCCGGGCTCCAGCATGACCGGCCGGAACATGCTGGCGATGCTGATGGCCCCGAACAGCACGCCCACCGCGATGCTGCGCGACAGGCCGTGGCGTTCCAGGCTGCGGCTGATGAAGGCGTAGAGGAAGGCGAGGGCGAGCAGAAGCGTCAGGTTCTGAGCCAAGCTGACGAAGACATCCGCTGTGCTGGCCATTACCGCCCCTGATCCCGACCGTTAAGCCAGTAGGGTAGGGATTGGGGCTTATGAAGTACAATCCAAACGGAACCGCCCACGGGCCCATCGGCCTGAAATCAAGGAGTGCTCTAATACTTAAGATTCGGGATGTCCTCAGCGGACGGTCCGCAGCAGCCATTGCGCCAGCGGTTCCCAGACCTTCGGCTGGGCGCCGCCGCTGACGATCATGCCGATATGGCCCAGCGGCGGCTCCAGGATCGTGCAGCCGGGAATGGCCTGGCCGAGCGCGCGGGCGGAGGCCGGCGGGACGATGCGGTCCATGGCGGGGACCAGCGCCAGGGCGGGCACCCGGATGCGGGCGGGGATGACCGGTTCCCCGGCGACGCGCCAGTCGCCCCGGCCGGTGTCGTTGCGGCCGTACCAGCCGGCGATGCATTCCCGCGCCACCGCCTCGGCCAGCGTCACCCCATCGTTCAGCCAGTCCTCCAGCGCCACGAAGTCGCGGGCATCGTCCGATTCGGGGTCCTTGCGGGCGAAGCTGCTGAACTTCTTCATCGCCAGCAGCGGGTCCAGCCCGGCGAACAGCGCCTGGATCATGTCGATGGGCAGCTCGCCCAGGGTGCGCAGCGCCGGTTCCAGCGCCGGCAGGCAGGCCGCGACCCGCAGCGCGCCGGCGCGGTCCTCGGCATGGAAGTCCCAGGGCGTCGCCATCAGCCCCAGCGCCGCCACGTCCTCCGGCTGACGCTGCGCGGCCGCGGCGGTCAGAAGGCCGCCCATGCAGTAGCCGACCAGCCCCACCCGCCGCCCGCCGGACAGGGCGCGGGCGGCCTGGATGGCGCGGCGCAGCCGGCCGGCGACATAGTCGCTCAGGGTGAAGCGGCGCTCCTCCGGCCCGGGTGCGCCCCAGTCGATCAGGAAGCAGCGCAGCCCCCGCGCCGCCAGCCAGCGCACCAGGCTCTTGCGCGAGGACAGGTCCAGTATGTAGCCGCGGTTAACCAGCGACGGCACGAACAGCACCGGCGGCCCATCCTCGGGTCCGAAGGCGGTGATGCGGGCGCGCCCCTCGGTCCAGACCGGCGGCGGGTCGTCCAGGTCGCGGCGGTAGGGATGGCGGCGGTAACGCTCAAGCCCGGTCAGCAGCCGGTCGGCGCGGCGGCGCGCCTCGGGCTCCACCGCCCGCTCGAACGCCTCAGGATCGACGCCGGCGAGGTCGCGGCGGAGGCTCGCCGCCCGTTCCCGCAGCTCCGGGCGCCAGGGCGGCGAGCTGCTTCTCGAGAGCGTCAAGCCGGCCGGCCAGCTCGTCAAGACGGACATCCCCGCCCCCAGATGCAGCGCCAGCGGCCTCGGCCCCTGGCGGGGCGGTCTCGGCGGGCGGGGTGGGGGACGGTCGGTCATGGCGACCTCGCGGGGGCTGGGGGAAGCCGGGGAAGGGGAAGCCGGCCGCGCCGGGAAAGCCGGGCCAGGCGGGCGGCGCGCCGGCCAAGGGCGCCAGGAACGGGTTCCAGGCGGCGGCGCCCTGCAGCAGGCGCGCCATACCGTCGGCCAGATCCGGATCGGCGGCGACGGCCGCCAGCTGGTCCTGCCAGAGGTCGAGGAACCGCTTCGCCAGCTCCTCGGCGGAGGGCGGTTCGGGCTCGCTCCCACCGGCGTTTCCCGGGGGCGGGGTCTTTGCGTCGTCGCGGCTCATGGGTCGAGTATACAGCCTGCCGGTTCGCGGTAAACCGCGGGAGAGGCATCCGTTCCTCCGGCGCGCCGTTTGCTGCCACGGCTCCGCGCTTGCGCATGCCGCGCCGCATCGCGTACTTTTAGCGGGTGCAAAAAACCCCAGGGTGCACCGCGATGAACAAGGCAGTTCCCACGGTCGAGCCCGAGAACGCCGGGAAGAGCCAGATGGTCGACAAGGAAGAGTCCAAGCCCGCGCCGATCACCATCAAGAAGTACGCGAACCGGCGCCTCTACAACACCGCCACGAGCTCTTACGTCACCCTCGACCATCTCTGCCAGATGGTGAAGGACGGCAAGGACTTCGCCGTGTTCGACGCGAAGACCGGCGACGACATCACCCGCTCGGTCCTGACCCAGATCATCGTGGAGGAGGAGTCCAAGGGCCAGAACCTCCTGCCCATCGGGTTCCTGCGCCAGCTGATCTCCTTCTACGGCGACAACATGCAGTGGATGGTGCCCAAGTACCTCGAGCACAGCATGCAGTCCTTCACCCGCAATCAGGAGAAGATGCGGGACTATTTCCAGAACACGTTGGGCGGCATCTTCCCGTTCGGCACGCTGGAGGAGATGAGCAAGCAGAACCTCGCCATGTTCGAGCGGGCCATGCGCATGTTCTCGCCCTTCGGCGAGCATGGCGACTTCGGCACGCCGCCGGCCGCACCCTCCACCGCCGCCAAGCCGCGGACCGAGGAGGACCGGCTGGGCGATCTGCAGAAGAAGCTGGACGAGCTGCAGCAGCAGCTCCAGGGCCTCACCAAGAAGTGAGCCGCCGCAGGGGTGGCCGGGCCTCGGCCTTTGCGCCACCCCTTTTTCGCGGGTTAGAGAGGCATCCCCGCCCGTCCCGCGACATTCGATCGGTGTAATCGCGCAACCAAGCCGCGCATGCCGCGTTCATCCGGCATGGACGCGACACGCCTTCCCCTTCCCGTGCCCGCCGGCAAGCCGCCGGTGCGCCAAGCCGAATCTCGGGAAACGCCCCCGGCGGCCGAAGATTGGGTGCGGGCCGCCTGGGCGGAGCTGACGGCGCATCCGGGCGTCGCCTATCTCCGCCCGCCGCCCGACCGCGCCTCCTTCGCCCGCGCCTGCGCCGCCTACGGCAAGGCGGCGGAGATCCCGGAGCCGCCCGACACGCTGATCGACATCTCCCGCCTCTGACCGCTCAGGGCTTGGCGCGGGCGGCCACCACCTCGATCTCCACCAGCATGCCCGGCGAGGCCAGGCCCGCGACCTGCACCGTGGAGCGGGCGGGCTTGTTCGGCTGCTCCGCCGTGCCGAAATGGCGGCGGTAGGCATTCATCATGCCGCCGAAATCCATGGTGCCGCCCTTGGCCGGGTCGCCGACCAGATAGACATGCATCAGCACGACATCCTTCAGGCCCAGCCCCTGCGCCTCCAGCGTCTTCTTGATCTTGCCCAGCACGTTCTCGGTCTGCGCCTCGGTGTCGCCGAAGGACTGGATGCTGCCCCTGGGCGCGGCCGGGTCGGTGACCGACGGCACCACGCCGCTGAAGAAGTAGAGGTCCGAGCCGCCCGGCACCAGCACCGCCTGGGAGATCGGGAAGTTCGGCGTGTCGGTGCGCTTGATGCCGCCCGCATCGCCGGATTGCGCCAGGGCGGGCGCCGCCACCATCAGCATCAGGGCCAGGGTCGCTCCGAACCGCTTCATTCCATCCTCCCATCATTCCGGTGCTGCGGAGCATAGCGCCGGACCGGCGCCGGGGAAGCATTTCCGCCTTGCCCGCACACCGCTTGTGGTAATCCTGGCCGCCGATCGGCGACGGATTCGAGGCTGGAAATGACGGGCATGATGGCGCGGCGGCGGGTGCTGGCGGGGGCCGGCGCCCTGGCGGGCATGGGCATGCTGGGCGGCTGCGCGGGGCGGTCCGCCCCTGCGAAGACCCCGGCGCTGCAGCTGCCGCCGATGCGCGTCACGCCCGACCGGATCAGCCACATCACCGTCTGTACCCGGCCCTTCCGCGCCCAGGGGCCGCGGCTGGAGCTGGAGCGGGTCGGCGCCAAGACCGTCCTGCACCATTACGGCCATGGCGGCAGCGGCTGGTCGCTCTCCTGGGGCGCCGGCGAGAAGGCGGCGGCGCTGGCGCTCGGCACCGGCGCCCGCGAGATCGGCGTCATCGGCTGCGGCGCCATGGGGCTCACCACCGCCCTGCTGCTGCAGCGCGCCGGCGCCCGGGTGACGATCTACGCCAGGGAGTTCCCGCCGCACGTCGCCTCGGCCTATGCCAGCGGCGTCTGGTCGCCCGATTCGCGCATCGCGCTGGAGCAGCACGCCACGCCTTCCTTCAAGGCCGATTGGGAAGCGATGACCCGGCGGTCCTTTGCCGCCTTCCAGGGGCTGCTCGGCCTCGCCGACGCGCCGGTTGAATGGATCGACAGCTATGTGGTGCGGGACCGCGCCCTGTCGCCGCCCGTCGCCGAGGACCGTCCCCGCTTCGCCGAGTTGCGCCGCGAGCTGGTGCCCGACCTGTCCGTCGGCGCCCGCGACTACGAGCCCGGCGACCATCCCTTCGGCGACCGCACCGTCCGCCGCGTCAGCTTCATGATGTACAACCTCGCCGCCTATGGCCGCATGCTGATGGCCGACTTCCTGGCCGCCGGCGGCCGCACCGAACGGCGCGAGTTCCACAGCCCGGCCGAGCTGGCGGCGCTGCCCCAGCCGCTGCTGGTGAACTGCACCGGCTACGGCGCCAAGGCGCTGTTCGGCGACGTCTCGCTGACCCCGGTGCGCGGCCAGATCGCCCATGTGGCGACCGAGCGGGGGCCGGGCCACGGCCTCTACTACGACCAGGTGAGCTTCGTGCCGCGCCGCGACGGGCTGGTGTTCCAGAAGACCGGCGCCAACGACTATTACGGCTTTGGCGACGACTCCACCGCCCCCGACCGCGCCGAGGCCGAGGAGGCGGTGCGGACCATCGGGCGGCTGTACGCAACCTCATCTTCGTAATAGGTGTAAACGTGGTGTTTTATTGTGCTAGAGAGTTGATTATGAATTGATATTCGACGCCGTTCTTCGTGGAGGTAGCATGGCAAAGCGTAAATGGAATTCTGCCACTGAGCGCCAGGGCGTGAATTTCGTTAGATGCGCAATTGAGGCGAATAACTCAGTTTTCAAGGAAATAGATGTCCGCCATGATTATGGTCATGACGCATTTGTGCTCTTTGTGAATGGTGAGAACGTCACCTCAAAGGAAGTGGCTCTTCAGATAAAATCTGGAAAGTCATACTGTCGAAAGTACACGTGCAGGATACCTGCAACACGGCAACATTTGGAATTCTGGCGATCGCATGATCTGATCACGTTAGGTGTCGTTTACGACCCAGCAGAAAATACGGCGTATTGGATAGATTTGAAAGAAGAGGCAAGGTATCTTATTCGGCAGCATCGGGCGCAATCGAACTTTGTTATAGAATTCCCAAAATCGCCCTGGAACATGTTGAATGAAGAAATGTTCCGGCGAGTCTTATTGCAGACTATCCAGGGAAAGGCTCCAGACCTGAGCCTAAAGACGGCTGTTGAGTGGTCAAACTCTGATGATTATGATACGCATTGTATCGGCATCCGAGTGATGACTGCTAGATACTGGCGTGTCCTGGAAGCTTGGGAGACTATGGTCTCACTATTTCATAATCGTCCTCCCGCAAATGTTACGCCTAATTTGGCTATCGGTTTTTCTCGTGTACTAGGTCATCCAGACGATTGTTCAATGATGGATGCGCCATCGGAAGTAAAAAACTTGGTTACCAATGAGGTGCTTAGCTTTGGGCCGATTGAAATAGCGAAGGTGCTATCGTACGTTGGTGAGAGCGGTTTCGGAAGGCCGAGTTCTGGCTACAGCTTACTTCCTGTGCTTGCCGCGAGAGAGAGCTGCCGTGATATCTTTGCAAAGATTCGAGATGATGGAAAGAATGATGAAGAAATTCGTGAGAACGCAGCTATTCTATTGATGATTGCTGAAGAAGACCCCGGTTTTATACTTTGGTGCCACAAAGGTGCTTAGCATATCTCAGGTTCTGCCGCTCTTCAGTAAATTAGATGTGTTGATACTGCTCGTCTTGGCGAGGGTTAATCGGCAACGAAGGTCTTTATGGGGAGCTATCGATTCCCCGGTTCAAACGTCCGTTTGAATGCGCTATGGTGCTCCCCACGAACAAAGGAATGGGAGGGCGCCATGGCCGTCAATCGCAAGTGGGTGCTGGCCTCGCGGCCGGTGGGGATGCCGACGCTGGAGAATTTCCGGTTGGAGGAGGCGCCCGTGCCGGTGCCTGGCGAGGGGGAGCTGCTGCTGCGCACCCTCTGGCTGTCGCTCGATCCCTACATGCGCGGCCGCATGAGCGCCGCCAAGTCCTACGCCCAGCCGGTGGAGATCGGCGGCACCATGGTCGGCGGCACGGTGGCGCGGGTGGAGGCGTCCAACGCCCCGGGCTTCCAGCCCGGCGACATCGTGCAGTGCATGAATGGCTGGCAGGACTACGCCGTCGCCCACCCGAAGGCCGTGGTGAAGCTGGACCCGAACGCCTTCCCGCCGACCCTGGCGCTGGGCACGCTGGGCATGCCCGGCCTGACCGCCTTCGTCGGGCTGATGGACATCGGCGAGCCCAAGGCGGGCGAGACGGTGGTGGTCTCGGCCGCCAGCGGCGCCGTCGGCTCGGTCGTCGGCCAGCTGGCGAAGGCGCGCGGCTGCCGCGCGGTCGGCATCGCCGGCGGCAAGGACAAGTGCGACTATGTGGTGAACGAGCTGGGCTTCGATGTCTGCGTCGACCATAAGGCGCCGGACTTCCAGGAGCAGCTGAAGGCCGCCTGCCCGCAGGGCATAGACGTGTACTTCGAGAATGTGGGCGGCAAGGTCGGCGACGCCTGCATCGCGCTGCTGAACGCCTTCGGCCGCGTGCCGGTCTGCGGCCGCATCGCCAACTACAACGACACCGAGCTGCCGCCGGGCCCCGACCGCATGGGCCTGCTGCTGACCCAGGTGCTGGCCAAGCGCCTGCGCCTGCAGGGCTTCATCGTGTCCGAGCGCTGGCACCGCATGGGCGCCTTCCACGAGGAGGCGATCCCGCTGATCCGGTCGGGCAAGCTGAAGTACCGCGAGGACGTGTCGGAGGGGCTGGAGAGCGCGCCGGAGGCCTTCTTCGGCCTGCTCGAAGGCAGGAATTTCGGCAAGCTGCTGGTGAAGGTCGCCGACTGACCGCCGCATAAGCGGCATGATGCAATTCAACGAACAAACGGGGAGAGAGCGATGGCCGGGCGCGTTCAGGACAAGGTGATCCTCATCACGGGGGCGGCGTCGGGCATCGGCCTCGCCACCGCCAAGCTCTGCGCCGAGCAGGGCGCCAAGGTGGTCATGACCGACCGCAACGAGGCCGGCCTGCGGGACGCCGCCGCGTCGATCCCGGGCGCGCTCGCCCTAGGCCAGGACGTGACGCTGGAGGACCGCTGGGCCGAGGTGATCGCCGAGACGGTGTCGAAGTTCGGCCGCCTCGACGGGCTGGTGAACAATGCCGGCGTCGGCGTCCACAAGCCGGTGGAGCACACCACGCTCGAGGAGTTCCAGTTCGTGCAGCGGGTGAATGTCGAGGGCGTGTTCCTCGGCTGCAAGCACGCCATCGGCGCCATGAAGCAGACCGGCGGCGGCTCCATCGTCAACCTCTCCTCGGTCGCCGGCCTGATCGGCGGCAGCAACATGGCCGCCTACTGCGCCAGCAAGGGCGCGGTGCGCATCATGTCCAAGTCCATCGCCGTGGAATGCGCCGAGCGCGGCCTGGGCATCCGGGTGAACTCGGTCCACCCCTCCTTCCTGGAGACGGCGATGGTGGGCGCGCTCATCGGCGGCTCGAAGGACCCCGACAAGACCCGCCGCCAGCTGGAACGCACGGCGGCGCTCGGCCGCATGGGCAAGGCGGAGGACGCGGCCAACGCCATCCTCTTCCTGCTGTCGGACGAGAGCGGCTTCATGACCGGGTCGGAAGTCGTCGTCGACGGCGGCACGACCGCGCGCTGAACCAGAACAGAGAAGGGGAGAACCGCATCATGGCCGTCCATCCGCTCGTCGACCTCACCGGCAAGGTCGCGCTCATCACCGGCTCCTCCCGGGGCATCGGCAAGTCCATCGCCGAGGAGTACGCCCGCGCCGGCGCCAAGGTCGTCATCTCCTCGCGCAAGCAGGACGCCTGCGACGCCGTGAAGGCGGAGATCGAGGCCGCCGGCGGCGAGGCCATCGCGGTGGCCTGCAATGTCGGCCGCAAGGAGGAGCTGCAGGCGCTCGTCGACGCCACCATGGCGAAGTGGGGCCGCATCGACGTGCTGGTGGCCAACGCCGCCATCAACCCGGTCTACGGCCCCATGGCGTCCGTCAGCGACGACGCCTGGGACAAGATCATGGGCACCAACCTGCGCAGCACCTGGTGGCTGTGCAACATGGTGCTGCCGCAGATGGCGGAGCGGAAGGACGGCGCGGTCGTCCTGCTCTCCTCCATCACCGCCATCCGCGGCAACGGCGTCATCGGCGCCTACGGCATCTCCAAGGCCGCCGAGGCGCAGCTGACCCGCAACCTGGCGGTGGAGTGGGGCCCCAGCAACATCCGCGTCAACGCCATCGCCCCCGGCCTGATCAAGACCGACTTCGCCAAGGCGCTCTGGGAGCAGCCGAAGCTGATCCAGGCGCTGGAGAACCGCACCCCGCTGAAGCGCATCGGCGATCCCGTCGACATCGCCGGCGTGGCGCTGTTCCTGGCCGGTGCCGGCGGCCGCTTCGTCACGGGTCAGGTGCTGGTGGCCGACGGCGGCGCCACCATCTCCGATCCCTTGAGCACCTGAGGCCGGCCATGGTCGCCCTCATCGAGGTCCTGCCGCAGCACCGCTTCGATGAGGCGGCCCTGTGGTCCTACCTGGAGGCCCATCTCGAGGGCTTCCAGGGTCCCGCCACGATCCGGCAGTTCCAGGGCGGGCAGAGCAACCCGACCTTCCTCGTGGAGGCGGGCGACCGCAAATACGTGCTGCGCAAGAAGCCGCCGGGCAAGCTGCTGCCCTCGGCCCACATGGTGGAGCGCGAGTACCAGGCGATGCGGGCGCTGGCCGGCGGCAGGGCGCCGGTGCCGACCGCGCGGCTGCTGTGCGAGGACGCCGCCGTCATCGGCACGCCCTTCTACGTCATGGACTATCTGGAGGGCCGGGTCCTCACCGACACCAGCCTGCCTGATATGGAGCCCGCCCAGCGCGCCGCCATCTACGACACCATGAACGCCACGCTGGCCGACCTGCACCGGGTCGACTGGAAGGCGGTGGGGCTGGAGGGCTTCGGCAAGCCGGAGCAGTACGTGGCCCGGCAGGTGGAGCGCTGGGGCAAGCAGTACGTCGCGGCCAAGACCGGCGACATCCCGGCCATGGACGCGCTGCTCGACTGGTTGCCCAGGCACATCCCGGCCGGCGACGAGACCACCATCGCCCATGGCGACTACCGGCTGGGCAATCTGATGCTCCACCCGGCGGAGCCGAAGGTCATCGCCATCCTGGACTGGGAGCTGGCGACGCTGGGCCACCCGCTGGGCGATCTCGCCTACAACTGCATGTCCTACCGTATCCCGCACCAGATGAAGGATTTCGGCGGCCTGGCCGGGCTGGACCTGAAGGCCCTGGGCATCCCGACCGAGGAGGAGTACGTCGCCGCCTATTGCCGCCGCACCGGCCGGCAGGGCATCCCCGACTGGAACTTCTTCCTGGCCTTCGCCTTCTTCCGCATCGCCTCGATCTGCCAGGGCGTCTACGCCCGCGCGCTCCAGGGCAACGCGTCCGACCGCCGCGCCCATGCCTATGGCGAGGTCGCCAAGGCCACGGCAGAGGTGGGCTGGGGCATCGCCCGGGGCGGGTGAGGGCATCTTCATCCTTCTCCCCTTGCGGGAGAAGGAGGGACCCGTTGCGCAGCAACGGGGGGATGAGGGGTGGACCAGCCGCAGGCTGGGCCTTCTCTACGGCTGATCTTGGGACAGCGGATAAGAACGTCGGGCTTCGCCCGCCGACCCCTCACCCTCCCACCGCTTACGCGGCGGGGCCCATCCCTCTCCCGCAAGGGGCGAGGGATGTTTATGGCTACCGGTCCGCCTGCCGGTTCAGCACGGCCGTGATCGGCGCGAGCACGATGCCGCGGTCACGCAAGCTGGCCGCCCACAGGGCGATGCGCTCGATGGTCACGGGATAGGGCTGGGCGAAGCCGACGGCGGCGCCGTTGGCCTTGGCGAGGCGCTCCAGTTCGGCCAGCTGCGCGTCGACGCCGTTGGGCGAGGCCACCCGGTCAACCTGCACGTCCGAGACCGCGCGCGGGATGCCCAGCGTGGTGGAGAGCTTGGTCGCCAGGCTGTTCGGCACGATCCAGCTGTCGACATAGGACAGGCCGCGCCGCTGCACCTGGGCCAGCACCGCCTGCAGGTTCGGCCGGCTGGTCAGGAACTTGGCGCCGGTGGTGCTGGTCAGCCCGACATAGCCGGTGGCCTGGGCCATGACCTGCTCCAGCCGCTCGACATTGCGCTCGTCCGGCAGGGCCGTCAGCAGCGTCCCGGGGCCGGGATCGTTGCGCGGATAGCCCAACGGCTCCATCGGCACCGTCAGCAGCACCTCGTGCCCGTTCTGGCGCGACTGGTCGATCTGCCGCTGCAGCTCGGGCGATCCCGGCTGGAAGGCGAAGGTGACGGCGCCGGGCAGCCGGCCCATGGCGGCGTCCAGCACCGGGGCGGACAGGCCCAGATCGGTCACCACGATGGCGATGCGCGGGCGCTTGTCCTCGTGCGGGAAGGGGCGGGCATAGGCCTGCCAGGGCGCCTGCCCGTCCGGGCCGATGCGGGGCAGGACGCCCAGCCGGCTCTTCTCCACCAGCGCGTCGACCCGGCTGGGCCCGAGGGTGACCGGGATGTCGACCGGGTCCAGCTCCTTCTCCGGCTCCAGCTCGACCGCCTTATCCTCGAAGCGCGGCGTGCCGTCGGCCATCAGCACCGGCACGCGGAGCTTCGGCACCTGGGCCGAGCGCTCGCGCAGGGTCGCCTCGGCGGTCAGCGCCAGCCAGGCGCCGACCCCGGCCAGGGCCAGCGCCGAGAGGCCCAGCGCCAGAGGGAAGGCCAGATCCTTGGCCGCGCGACGGGGCTTGCGCTCCCGGGGCGGATCGTCGAACGGGTCCGCGGCCGGATAGGCCTTGGCACGGCCGAGGCCGAACCGCGTGGCCAGAATGCCGGCCGACCCGGCCCCCTTGTCGGGAGCCGGGCCGTCCAAATCGTCCGTGCCGGTCTTGCGTTTGAGTGAGAGGCGCGCCAAGGCTTTTCTTGCTTAGTTGATCGTCTTGCCCTGCGCGAACAGCGACACGCCGCGCAGCAGGTCGAGCGCCCGGGCCAGCTGGTAGTCGAAGGGCTGTCCGTCGGGACCGGTGGCCGGAACGGTTCCGGGCTGGCCGGCCTGGGCCGTGGCCGGGGTGGCGCCGGGAGCGCCGGCGGGTGCCGCGGCCGTCGTCGGCTGGCCGGGAGCGCCCGGGGCCTGGGGCGCCTGCACCTGCGGGCCGGCGCCGGGCGCGGCCGGGGCGGGGGTGGTGGTCGGGGTGCCCGGCGCCGCGTTCGGCTGCGGCGTCCCCTGGGCGCCGGGGCGGTTGGTCGGGTTGGAGAGCGCGTGCGGCAGGTCGGCCTCGCGGCGGCGCTGGCCCTGGGTGATCTCCTCCACGCGGGCCGGCTGCACCTCGATGTCCGGGGTGATGCCCAGCTGCTGGATCGACTTGCCCGAGGGCGTGAAGTAGCGGGCCGTGGTCAGGCGCATGGCGCCGTGGCCCTGCAGCGGGATGATGGTCTGGACCGAGCCCTTGCCGAAGCTCTGGGTGCCCAGGACGATGGCGCGCTTGTGGTCCTGCAGCGCGCCGGCGACGATCTCCGACGCCGAGGCCGAGCCGCCATTGACCAGCACCACCACGGGCGCGCCGCCGGTGGCGTCGCCCTGCTTGGCGTTGAAGCGGTCGCCCACCTCGGCGCCGCGGCCGCGGGTGGAGACGATCTCGCCGCGGTCCAGGAAGGTGTCGCTGACGGAGATCGCCTGGTCCAGCAGGCCGCCCGGATTGTTGCGCAGGTCCAGCACGTAGCCGATCAGCTTCGGCCCCAGCTGCTGCTTGATGGCGGCGATGGCCTTGTCCAGCCCGACCTGGGTCTGCTCGTTGAAGCTCGAGACGCGGATGTAGCCGATGTCGCCCTCCACCCGGTAGCGCACCGACTGCACCCTCACCACGGCGCGGGTCAGGCTCAGCTGGATCGGCTCGGTGCCCTCGCCCCGGCGGATGGTGACCTTGATGTCGGTGCCGACGGGCCCGCGCATCTTCTCCACCGCCTCGTTCAGGCCGAGGCCGACGATCGGCTCGTCGTTCAGGTGGGTGATGTAGTCGCCCGGCTGCACGCCGGCGCGGAAGGCGGGGGTGTCGTCGATCGGGGACACGACCTTGACCACGCCGTTCTCCTGCGTGACCTCGATGCCCAGGCCCCCGAACTCGCCGCGGGTCTGGACCTGCATGTCCTGGAAGTTCTTGCGGTTCAGGAAGCTGGAGTGCGGGTCCAGCGAGGTCAGCATGCCGTCGATCGCGGCCTCGACCAGCTGCTCGTCGGTGACGTCCTCGACATATTCCGAGCGCACCCGCTCGAACACCTCGACGAACAGATCCATCTGCCGGTAGGTGTCCGACTTGACGGGCTGCTTGCTCTCGGCGGGGGCCACCAGGATCGCGGCGGAACCCAGCAGGGCGACGGCGGCGGAGGATGTCACGAGCAGCTTCTTCATATCAACCTTGTCCCTTGCCGTCGGTGGCGTTCACGCCGCGGAGCGGATTGATCGGCTGTCCGCCGCGCCGCAGCTCGAAATACAAAGAGAGGTCGCCGTCGGAAGCCATCGCGCCCACGGGCTCGCCGGCCAGCACCTGCCGGCCCACCTGGGTGTCGATCCGACCCAGTCCCGCGATGAGGCTATGATATCCGTTGGCGTGTTCCACGATCAAGATGAGCCCATAGCCCTTGAAGGGGCCGGCGAACATGATGGAGCCGTCCATCGGCGCCACGACGCTGGAACCGGCCCGCGCCGCGAGTGTCACGCCGCGGCTGGTGGTCCCCACGCGGTCAGGCTCGCCGTAGCGCACCTTCACCTCGCCCAGCACCGGCATGACCAGCCCGCCGGGCGCCTTGCCCTTCGGCGCCTTGCCGGCCGACCTGCCCAGCGCCGCGACCTTCTCGCGCGCCTGCGCCTGCCGCGCCTCCTCGGCCTTGGCCCGGCGGGCGGCGTCAGCCGCCTTCTCGCGCTCGGCGGTGGCCTTGCGCTCGGCCTCCACCCGCTCCATCAGCTCCTTCAGGTCCTCGGCCTTGCCGGCCAGCTGGGCCAGCGAAGCCTCGACCTGCCGGCGCTCGGCGTCGGTGCTGCGGAACAGCGCCTCGCGCTTGCCCGCCAACTCCTTCAGCTCCGCCTGCCGGCGCTCCAGCTCGGTGCGCGCCGCCGTCGCCTCCTGCCGGCGCGCGGCCAGGTCGCGGCGCACGTCGGCGAGGCCGGCCAGCTGCTGCGACAGCGAATCCGCCCGGGCCTTCAGCTCCGGAATCGCCGAGCGCAGCAGCAGCGCGCTCTTCAGCGTGTCAGATGGCGGTTCCGGCTTGGCGATCAAGGCCTCGGGCGGCAGGCGCGACAGGCGCTGCAGCGCGCCCAGCAGCTCGGCCAGCGCGGCGCGGTCCGCCTCGATCCGCCTGACGCGCTCGCCCTCGTCGGTGATGAGAGCCTTCTCCGCCTCCTCGATGCGGGCGAGCGCCTCGTCCTGGGCGCGGGCCTCCTCGGCGGCGGCGACCGAGCGGGCGCGCAGGTCCGCCAGCTCCGCCTCGAGCGCCTGGGCCTTGGCGTCCAGCTCGCCCTTGCGCTGCTCTCCCTGTTTCAGGTCGCGCTCGACCTCCTGCAACTGGCGCTGCGGGTCGGGGGCGGCCATGCCCTCGCCCATCGGGACGAGGGTGGAGACGGCCAGGAACAGGGCGAGGGGACGTCTCACTCCGCCGCGCGCCTCGCCGCGTCGCGGATCAGCAGGGAGCGGCCGGTCATCTCGGCGGGCTGCTCGATCCGCATCAGCTCCAGAAGGGTGGGGGCGACGTCGGCCAGGCGGCCGGTGCCCAGCGCCGTCACGTCCCTGGGCGCGCCGACCAAGAAGGCCGGAACCTTGTTCAGCGTGTGCGCGGTGTGCGGGCCGCCCGTCTCCGGGTCGCGCATCATCTCGCAATTGCCGTGGTCGGCGGTGACCAGGGCCGAGCCGCCCTGGCGCTCCACCGCCTCGACCAGCCGGCCCAGGCAGCGGTCGACCGCCTCCACCGCCTTGATGGCGGCGGGCAGGCTGCCGGTGTGGCCGACCATGTCGGGGTTGGCGTAGTTTATGACCACCAGGTCGAAGGCGCCGCTGTCGATGGCGGCCACGACGCGGTTCGTCACCTCGTCCGCCGACATCTCGGGCTGCAGGTCGTAGGTGGCGACCTTGGGCGAGGGGACCATGATCCGCTCCTCGCCCGGATAGACCCGCTCCTCGCCGCCGTTGAAGAAGAAGGTGACGTGCGGGTACTTCTCGGTCTCAGCGATGCGCAGCTGCTTCAGCCCCTTGTCGGCCACCACCTGGCCCAGCGTGTTCGCCAGCTCCTTCGGCGGGAAGATCGCCGGCATGAAGCGGTTCAGCTCGGTGGAATACTCCACCATGCCCAGCGCGGCGGCGAACGTCACGGGCGTGCCGCGGTCGAAGCCGTCGAAGGCGGGGGCCAGCAGCGCGGTCAGGATCTCGCGGGCGCGGTCGGCGCGGAAATTCGCCATCAGTACGCCGTCGCCGTCCTTCATGCCGGTATAGCCGGGCATGATGGCGGGCAGCACGAACTCGTCATGGACATCCGCGGCGTAGGAGGCCCTCACCGCCTCGACCGGGCCGTCGGCGCTGGCGCCCTCGGCCGAGACCATGGCGCGGTAGGCCTTCTCGACCCGCTCCCAGCGCTTGTCGCGATCCATGGCGTAGTAACGGCCCGTGACGCTGCCGAATGTGGCCAGCGTCACGCCCTGGAGGTCGCCCACGAAGCGGGTCAGCTGCTCCGCCGCGCTCTGCGGGGGCACGTCGCGGCCGTCGGTGAAGCAGTGCAGCGCGACCTTGATGCCCGAGGCGGCCAGCGACTTCGCCAGCGCCACCATGTGGTCCTGGTGGCTGTGGACGCCGCCGGGGGAGGCCAAGCCCATCAGGTGGGCGGTGCCGCCGCTCTTCTTGAGCGCGGCCTTGAAGGCGTTCAGGTGCTCGTTCGTCTCCAGCTCGCCCGCCGCGATGGCTCGGTCGATCATGGGCAGGTCCTGGAAGACGACGCGGCCGGCGCCGAGGTTCATGTGGCCGACCTCGGAGTTGCCGATCTGGCCGGCGGGCAGGCCGACATCCTCCTCCGACGCCTGCAGGAAGCCCTTGGGGCAGCTCTCCCACAGCCGGTCGAAATTGGGCGTGTGCCCCTGGGCCACGGCGTTGTCCTCGCGCTCCTCGCGCCAGCCCCAGCCGTCCAGCACGCACAGCACGACGGGGCGGGGGGCGTTCTTGGGGGCGGCGCTGTCGGTCATGGCGTCGGTTTCCTCTGGTCCACAACGGTAAGGTCGGGCGGCGCCGCCGGTGATGCAAGCGCCGCCATGGGTCCACCCGCCTTATAGGCCGGGGGACCGCCCGCGTCGACAGACCATCAGGACTGGCAGACTCTCCGGGTGACAGGGTTAACGATTCCTTGAGGGGTGTCACGCGCAGGAGAGGGGGAGGTGCCCCTTTCCCGCATGCGCCGCGTCCTGGCGGGGTGGGGCGGCAGGAACGGCCGGGCGGACGGGGCGGGCCGGCTGCTTCTGTCGCGGCCAGGGGGGTCTTCGGCAACTTCGGCTGCGTCAGCCATGCCATGCTCGCAATATCGAGACTTGGCATGAGGGCATGGCGATGGACGGGATCATGGACAAGGCGGGCCTGACCGGGCACGGCGCGAAGAGCGCGACCATCGCGTTCGAGGAGCGCTACTGCGCCCGCAACTACAAGCCGCTGCCGGTCGTGGTCACCCGCGCCAAGGGCGTCTGGATCGACGCGGAGGACGGCGGCCGCTATCTCGACATGATGAGCGCCTATTCGGCCGTCAATGTCGGCCACGGCCATCCGCGCATACTGAAGGCGCTGACCGAGCAGGCCGAGAAGGTCGCCGTCGTCAGCCGCGCCTTCCACACCGACAAGCTGGGCCCGTTCCTGGCCAAGGTGTGCGAGCTGACCGGCCTGGACGGCGTCTGCCCGATGAACAGCGGCGCCGAGGCGGTCGAGACCGCCATCAAGGCGGCGCGCCGCTGGGCCTACACCCGGAAGGGCGTGCCGCAGGGGCAGGCCGAGATCCTGGTGGCCGAGGGCAACTTCCACGGCCGCACCACCACCATCGTCAGCTTCTCCAGCGAGCCCGACTACCGCGACGGCTTCGGCCCCTTCACCCCGGGCTTCCGGATCGTCCCCTACGGCGACGCCGCGTCGCTGGAGGCCGCCATCGGCCCGAACACCGCCGCCGTGCTGCTGGAGCCGATCCAGGGCGAGGCCGGCATCGTCGTGCCGCCGCCGGGCTACCTGAAGGCCGTGCGCGCCCTCTGCGACAAGCACAATGTCCTGATGATCCTGGACGAGATCCAGTCGGGCCTGGGCCGCACCGGCAAGTGGTTCGCGCACCAGCACGAGGGCATCCGCCCCGACGGGCTGTGCCTGGGCAAGGCGCTGGGCGGCGGCGTGCTGCCGGTCTCCGCCTTCGTCGCCCGCCAGGACGTCATCGACTGCTTCAAGCCGGGCAACCACGGCTCCACCTTCGGCGGCAACCCGCTGGCCTCGGCCGTCGGGCTGGAGGCGCTGCGGGTGCTGGAGGACGAGGGTCTGGTGGAGCGCTCGGCCGAGCTGGGCGAGCATCTGATGGCCCGCATTCGCGCCATCAAGTCGCCGCTGGTCAAGGGCGTGCGTGGCCTCGGCCTCTGGGTCGGCGTCGAGATCGACCCGGCCTTGGCCTCCGCCCGCGCGGTCTGCGAGGATCTGATGGCGCGCGGCGTGCTGAGCAAGGAGACGCACGAGACGGTCATCCGCCTGGCGCCGCCGCTGGTCATCACGCGCGAGGAGCTGGACTGGGCGATCGACCGGTTCGAGGAGACCCTGCGGGCGCTCGAGCCCAAGGCGCGCGGCGCCGCCTGAACCGTCCGGGAAGCAAGAAGATGGGCCTCATGGGCAACAAGGGACCGTGGTTCGGCCTGGTGGGCGGACCGACGGAAGTGGGCAATGTCGGCTGCGGCGCCGCCGAGGGGCCGAAGGTCCTGCGCGCCGCCGGGCTGGAGACGCGGCTGCGCGCCCAGGGCGTGGCGGTCCGCGACATGGGCGACGTGACCGGCCCGTCCTATGACGGTTCGGTCGATTCCGACGCCTGCCGCAGCCTGGAGGCCACGGCCGCCTGGTGCGCAGAGGTGCGCGACGCCTGCGCCCATGTGCTGGCCGAGGGCGGTGTGCCGGTCATGCTGGGCGGCGACCATTCGCTGGGGCTGGGCTCGGTCGCGGCGGCCGGCGTCCATGCGCGCGCCCGGGGCGTGCCGCTCTACGTGCTGTGGTTCGACGCCCATCCGGACTTCAACACGCCGGAGACCTCGCCCTCGGGCAATACCCATGGGCTTCCGGCTGCCGCCGCCTGCGGCCTGGGCTCGCCCGACCTGACCGGAATCTGCGGCCCCGTGGCGGCGCTGGACCCGACGCGGCTGTTCCAGTTCGGCATCCGCTCGGTCGATCCGGGCGAGCGGGACAACCTGCTGCGCCACGGCGTCACCTTCCACGACATGGACGACCTCCGCCGCGAGGGTCTGGTGGCGCTGGTCGGCCGGGTGCTGGACCGCGCCAGGGCCGAGGACGCCCACGTCCATGTCAGCTTCGATATGGACGGGCTGGACCCCATCCATGCCCCGGGCGTCGGCACGCCGGTAGCGGACGGCATGGACCTCGACGAGGTGCTGGCCGCCATGGACCTGCTGGGCCGCTCCGGCCTGGTCGGCTCCTTCGACCTGGTGGAGTTCGCCCCCTGCCGCGACCAGGGCGGGGCGACTCTCGCCTCGGCCCTGCGACTGCTGGAGCGCTTCGCCGTCGCCGCGGCCGGGGTCGAGGCCGTACCGGCCCAGGTCGCCTGAGGAAGCAGGGCGGGGGCCCTTGGCGCCCCCGCATCTTTCGAGGTAAAGACCAGGGGCATACCGGACATCGGCCCTCCTCCCCGGAGGGCCGCCGGCAGGAGGCGCCGGCAGGGCATGAAGCTGAAGAAGCTCGACCAGATCGACTTGAAGATCCTGTCCGAACTGCAGCGGGACGGGCGGATCACCAACCAGGCCCTGTCGGAGCGGGTCGGCCTGTCGGCGCGCCCCTGCCTGGAGCGCGTGCGCCGGCTGGAGCGCGAGGGCGTGGTGGTGCGCTATCAGGCGCTGATCGACGTGCGGCGGCTGCAGTCCTGCGTCTTCGTCATGGCCCAGATCGCCATGGAGAAGCACGGCCGCGTCGTCCAGGGCGCGTTCGAGAAGCGACTGCGCGACACGCCCGAGGTCATCGAGTGCTTCGAGGTGTCCGGCCAGTTCGACTATTGCGCCAAGATCGTCTGCCGCGACCTGGACGCCTACCAGGATCTGACCGCCACCTGGATCGACGATCCGGAGCTGGGCGTCAGCCGCGTCGTCAGCAACGTCGTGCTGCGCCCCATCCGCGACTTCGGCGCCTACCCTCTCTTCGGGCCGGTGGAGCGGGATTGAGGGCGCCCGTCGGCCGGTAGGCCGCAATGCGGGGGCAGCGTTGAAGCTGTGCGTGCTTCGACAGGCTCAGCATGAGGGGGATGTAGCTGCTCCCTGCGACGCTTGCGCCGGACCAAGCCGAGAGTGCCTCGCGTACCCCGCCTCATCCTGAGCTTGTCGAAGGACGCACAACGTCTCAGCCGTAGGTCGCATGGAGGCGGAGCCGCAATGCGACGGTTCACGGCTGGAGCGATGTCGCATTGCGCCGATGGCTCCATGCGACCTACGGGCACGGTCCCGCCGCCGATCTCTCGCAGACGGCGGCGGAGCCGTTCCGGCCCGTCAGCGGGCGTCGGCCTGCCGCAGCGGCGAGTCCTTGTACAGCGCGGCGATGGTCTTGGCCTGGGCGAAGTCGGCGTCGGCCCGGGCCTTGTCCCCGAGCCGGGCGTGGGCCTTGCCCCGGTTGTGGTGCGCCAGCTCCGGCACGGTCAAGCCGGTCTCGATCGCCTTGCTGTAGGCGGCGACCGCGTCCTGGAACCGCCCCTGCGAGAAGGCGACGTTGCCCAGGTTGAAATGCGCGTCGCCATAGGCCGGCGCCAGGGTGATCGAGCTCTCGATGTCCTCCAGCGCCGCCTGGCGGTCGCCGTTCTTCAGATGGACGACGCCGCGGTGCAGATAGGCGACGGCGCGCTCGTTGATGGCCGACTCGCCCCGGCGGATGGTGCGCGAGCACCAGTACATCGCGTCGTCGCGCTGGTCGCGGTCGGTCTCGCGGACGCAGAGCTCCACGTCCGACATGCCGATCACCTTGATCGGGCCCATGGAGTCGCGCGTGCGCGAATCGGCGGACGCCGCGCCCGCGGTCGTGGCGAGCAGGAGTGCGGCGAGCAAGGCGGACTTGGTCTTCATGGCCATGATGCACCTCCCAGTTCCGGTCCTGATCGCCGGATGGTTGGAAGCGTATCACGAAACAAAGCAGTTGTTTAGAGGCTTCGCAGCGCAATAAAGCGACCATCCTTGCAATGAATGTTCCGCTGAAAGTATTCGCTGCCGGTATTAGTCGGATCGGATGATCAGCCCGAAATAGCGGGCGCCGCCATCTCTGCGGGAGGCGGGGATCAATGGCGTCGGGTAGCCGGGAAGGCCGTGCAATGTCTGGCGCTGGCCTTGGGCAGGCGGCTCAGACACGGTGGTAGGGGTGGCCGGCCAGGATCTGCTGGGCGCGGTAGATCTGCTCGGCCAACATGCCGCGGACCAGCATGTGCGGCCAGGTCATGGCGCCGAAGGCGAGCAAAAGGTCGGCCCGGGCGCGGACCTCCTCCGCCAGCCCATCGGCGCCGCCGATGACGAAGGCGATGTCGGCCGCCCCCTGGTCGCGCCAGGCGCCGATGCGGGCGGCGAAGTCGGGGCTGGACAGGGTACGGCCGCGCTCGTCCAGCGCCATGAGCCTGGCGCCGGCCGGCACGGCCTCAAGCAGGAGCTGCGCCTCCAGGCGCTTCAGCTCAGGCCCCTCGACCTTCTTCTTCGGTTCGACCTCGCGCAGGGTCAGGGGCCAGGAGAGCCTGGCCCTGTACTCCTCGAACAGGTCGCGCGCGGGACCGGGCTTGGCCCGCCCCACGGCGGCGAGCCAGAGCCGCATCGCCGCCTACTCCCGACCGGTCAGGCCGAGGCCCAGCCGAGCCCGTCCGGCGTCGGCGGCGCGGCCGGCGTCTCGACGCCCCACATCTTCTCGATGTTGTAGAAGCTGCGGACCTCGGGCCGGAACAGGTGGACGATGACGTCGCCGGCATCGATCAGCACCCAGTCGCACTGCGGCAGGCCCTCGGCCTCGGCGCCGGTGACGCCGAGCGCCTTCAGCTTCTCCAGCAGGTGCTGGGCCATGGAGCCCACCTGCCGGACCGAACGGCCGGAGCTGACGACCATGTAGTCCGCGAGGCTGGTCTTGCCCTGCAGGTCGATCACGACGGTGTTCTCCGCCTTGTCGTCCTCGAGCGACTGGATGATCAGGTCCCGGACGCGTGCCGGAAAGTCGGGGCCCGGCGGAGCCATCTCGGGGCGACCAGCCTGGGCGGCGTTGGAGAGCGTAACGATGGTCCTCACCTCTGGTTGGCGGGCGTCCCGGACCGGCCACGGCCCCCGCCGCGGCGTATCTCGGTCGCCGATGCCGGGTGCACGGGCCCATCCAGGAAGGTCCATGCGGGGGGCGCCCTATGCGCCAGCCCGCGGGCCTCACTGCTTGGAACGCGGCAAACGGCAAAACGCTCCGCGGCTTTGCCGAGGAGCGACTTGATAGAATAGGGCCGTCGGGGCATCACTGCAACCGGGACCATACCAAATATCTTAATCCACCCGCGCCAGCGGGGAATCTGGGCGAGGTTGTCGGCGCCCATCAGCCAGACGAAGCGCGTCCGGGGGAAGCGGCGCTGCAGCTCGGCCAGCGTTTCCACGGTATAGCGGGTGCCGAGATCGGCCTCGATGTCGGTGACGCGGATGCGCGGATGCCGGGCCATGGCGCGGGCCGAGGCCAGCCGCTCCGCCTGGGGCGCCATGCCCAAGGCGGGCTTCAGCGGGTTCTGCGGGCTGACCAGCCACCAGACCTGGTCCAGCCCCAGCCGCCGCATCGCCTCCAGGCTCGCGTGACGGTGCCCTTCATGCGCCGGGTTGAAGGACCCGCCGAGCAGCCCGACGGTCAGCCCCGCCCAGGCATGGCCGGCGCGCAGGCGGGGCGGGATACGGGTGGGGGTCATGGCAGGCGGCCGCCGCTCTTCGTCTTTCCCCGTGCCATTCACTTTTCACCGTCACCCCGGCGAAGGCCGGGGCCCAGGGGTTGCAGCCATGTGACGTCGATGCAGCGCCTCCTTGTCCGTGCGGCACAGCAGGAGGCAGCAAGGCAGAGGAACCTATTCCATCTCCTGCTGCAACCCCTGGGTCCCGGCTTTCGCCGGGATGACGGGTGGTGGGGGCGCCGACGGTGAGACATCACCTCCGACGACGTATCCGGTGGCTCCTCACGGCCTTACCTGCCCGTCGCCGCGGACCAGGTACTTGTAGCTGGTCAGCTGCTCCGCCCCGACCGGCCCGCGCGCATGCAGCTTGCCGGTGGAGATGCCGATCTCGGCGCCCATGCCGAACTCGCCGCCGTCGGCGAACTGGGTGGAGGCGTTCCACAACACGATGCCGCTGTCCACCCGCGCCAGGAAGCGCTCGGCCGTGGCGGCGTCCTCGGTGACGATGCTGTCGGTGTGGTGGCTGCCGTGCCGCTCGATATGCGCGATGGCCTCGTCCACCCCATCCACGGCGCGGACCGACAGGATGGCGTCGAGGTACTCGGTGTCCCAATCCTCGTCGGTCGCGGGGCGCACGCGGGCGTCCAGCGCCTGGACATCCGCGTCGCCGCGCACCTCGCAGCCGGCGGCCAGCAGATCGTGCAGCAAGGGGCGCAGATGGCTCTCCAGCACGGGGCGGTCGACCAGCAGCGTCTCCATGGCGCCGCAGATGCCGGTGCGGCGCATCTTGGCGTTGAAGGCGACCTGGCGCGCCTTGGCCGGGTCGGCGGAGCGGTCGATGTAGACGTGGCAGATGCCGTCCAGGTGCTTGATGACCGGGATGCGGCTCTCCTCCGCCACCCGGGCGGTCAGCGACTTGCCGCCGCGCGGGATGATGACGTCGACATGCTCCACCATGGTCAGCAGCAGCCCGACGGCGGCGCGGTCGGTGGTGGGCACCAGCTGCACGGCGTCGGCCGGCAGCCCGGCCGCCTCCAGCCCCCGGTGCAGGCAGGCGGTGATGGCGCGGGAGCTGTGGAAGCTCTCCGAGCCGCCGCGCAGGATGGCGGCGTTGCCCGACTTCAGGCACAGGCCCCCGGCGTCCGCCGTCACGTTCGGCCGGCTCTCATAGATGATGCCGACGACGCCCAGCGGCACCCGCACCCGGCTGATGCGCAGGCCGTTGGGCCGCTCCCACTCGGCCAGGACCGTGCCGATCGGGTCGGGCAGGGCGGCCACCTCCTCCAGCCCGCGGGCGATGGCCTCCACGCGCTTGCCGTCCAGCAGCAGCCGGTCCAGCAGGGCGGGGGCGAGACCGCGCGCGGTGGCGGCCGCCATGTCGCGCGCGTTGGCCTCGATGATCCCGGCGGCACCCGCGCGGATGGCGTCAGCGGCGGCGCGCAGCGCCCGCTCCTTGTCGGCGGGGGAGGCCTGGGCGAGGGCGGCGGCGGCGGCGCGGGCGCGCCGGCCGATGTCCCGCATCAGGGCGGGCAGATCCGTGGCCTCGACCGCGCCGTCCGCCATACTCACCGCAGCTCCTCCCGGCGGAAGACGCGGGCATGGCGGAAGTCGACCGTGCACTCCGCGCCGGGCGCCAGGCCCAGATCGACCAGCCGGTCGCGCGGCATCTCCGCCTCCAGCAGCCGGCCGGCGAAGTCCAGCTCCAGCCGGGCCAGCGGGCCGGCCGTGTGCAGCGTGCGCAGCCGGGCGCTCCAGCGGCCGGGGCCCGGCGCCGGGTTCACCTCCACCTGGTGCGGGCGGACATAGACGATGGCGGGGCCGTCATGCCCGGCCTCGCCGTCGATGGCGACATCGGTGCCGGCGATCTGGACCACGCCGGCCCGGATGCTGCCTTCCAGCCGGTTCACACCGCCCAGGAAGTCGAAGACGAAGCTGTCGGCCGGGTGGTCGTAAACCTCCGCCGGCGAGCCGATCTGGACGATGCGGCCCTGGCTCATCACCACCACCCGGTCGGACAGCTCCAGCGCCTCCTCCTGGTCGTGGGTGACGAAGATTGAGGTGATGCCCATGTCGTCGTGCAGGTGGCGCAGCCAGCGGCGCAGCTCCTTGCGTACCTTGGCGTCCAGCGCGCCGAAGGGCTCGTCCAGCAGCAGCACGCGCGGCTCGATGGCCAGCGCCCGGGCCAGGGCCACGCGCTGCCGCTGCCCGCCCGAGAGCTGGCTGGGATAACGGTCGCCCAACGGCGCCAGCTGCACCATCTCCAGCAGCTGCCGCACGCGGTCGCGGATCTCGGACTCGGGCGGCCGCTCCGCCTTGGGCTTGACCCGCAGGCCGAAGGCCACGTTCTCGGACACGGTCATGTGGCGGAACAGGGCGTAGTGCTGGAAGACGAAGCCGACCTTGCGGTCCTTCGCCGCCCGGTCCACCGCGTCCTCGCCATCGAAGCGGATGGCGCCGGCGTCGGGGAACTCGAGCCCGGCGATGATGCGCAGCAGGGTGGTCTTGCCCGAGCCGCTGGGGCCGAGGAGCGCCAGCAGCTCGCCCGAACGGATGTCCAGGTCGACCCCGTCCAGCGCCGTGAAGGCGCCGAACCGCTTGACCACGTTGCGGACTTCGATGGCCATGGTTTCAGCTCCTTAGCGGCGGGAGGCGGCGATCTGGTCGGCGAAGCGCCATTCCAGCGCCGCCTTGGCGGCCAGCGTCACCAGCGCCAGCAGCGCCAGCACCGAGGCGACGGCGAAGGCCGCCACGAAATTGTACTCGTTGTAGAGGATCTCGACATGCAGCGGCGTGGTGTTGGTCTGGCCGCGGATATGGCCCGACACCACCGACACCGCCCCGAACTCGCCCATCGCCCGGGCGTTGCACAGCAGGACGCCGTACAGCAGGCCCCACTTGATGTTGGGCAGCGTCACCCGCCAGAAGGTCTGCCAGCCGCTGGCGCCGAGCACCACTGCGGCCTCCTCCTCCGCCGTGCCCTGCTCCTGCATGAGCGGGATGAGCTCGCGTGCCACGAAGGGCGCAGTGATGAACGTCGTGGCGAGAATGATTCCGGGCACGGCGAAGATGATCTTGACGTCGTGCTGCAGCAGCCAGGGCCCGAACCAGCCGTGC
>DASPNP010000066.1:0-91455 GCA_035626475.1 Azospirillaceae bacterium | reverse complement strand
GGCCCAGACGATGGTGCCGGCCAGGCCCCAGCGCACGGCCGAGGTCTTGCGGGCCGAACCGACGCCGACGATCGAGCCGGTGATGGTGTGGGTGGTGGAGACCGGGGCGCCCAGCGCCGTGGCGCTGTAGAGCGTGATGGCGCCCGCCGTCTCGGCGCAGAAGCCCTGGTAGGGCTTCAGGTCGGTCAGCTTGGAGCCCATGGTCTTCACGATGCGCCAGCCGCCCATCAGCGTGCCCAGCCCCATGGCCGTCTGCGCCGCCAGCACCACCCAGAAGGGCACGTAGAATTCCGGCCCCAGCAGCCCCTGCGAGAAGAGCAGCACGGCGATGATGCCCATGGTCTTCTGCGCGTCGTTGGCGCCGTGGCCCAGCGAATAGGCCGCCGCCGAGACCAGCTGCAGCCGCCGGAAATGCCGGTCGGTGCGGAAGGGCGAGGCGCCCTTCAGCATCCAGCTCGTCGCCAGCATCAGCAGCAGCGCGAGCGTGAAGCCCACCAGCGGCGCCGCGACGATGCCGATGGCGGCCTTGGTGAAGCCGCTGGAGACCAGCGCGCCGATGCCGCCCTTGGCGATGCCGGCGCCCGCCAGCCCGCCGATCAGCGCATGCGAGCTGGAGGAGGGGAAGCCGATCCACCAGGTGAAGAGGTTCCAGCCGATGGCGCCGATCAGCGCCGCCAGGATCAGGATCGGGTCGATGATGGCGGGATCGACGATGCCCTTGCCGATGGTGGCCGCGACATGCAGCCCGAAGAAGGCGAAGGCGATGAAGTTGAAGAAGGCCGCCCACAGCACCGCCAGCGACGGCGGCAGCACCCGGGTCGACACGATGGTCGCGATGGAGTTCGCGGCGTCGTGCATGCCGTTGATGAGGTCGAAGAACAGCGCCACGCCGATGATGGCGACGAGCGCGGGCATGCCGATCTGGAGGACGTCCATGGCCCCTGTCCTACACGTGGTCCAGGACGATGCCCTCGATCACCTCGGCCACGTCGTCGCAGCGGTCGGTGCAGGTCTCCAGCAACTGGTACAGCTCGCGCCGCCCGATGAAGGAGATGGTGTCGGGCTGCTCGGCGATCAGCTCGGACAGCGCGGTGCGCTCGATCCGGTCGGCGGCGCGCTCGATCTGGCCCACCTGATGGCAGAGGTCGTTGATGCGGGCGGCGTTGCGGCTGATGTCGCGCAGCAGCGGGATGGCCTCGGCCAGCAGCCGGGCGGCCTTCTGGATCTCGGCCGCCAGCTCGCGCATGCGCGGGGTGAAGAACTCGACCCGGTAGAGCGCCGCCTGCTCCGGCACCTCCTCCATCAAATCGACCGCGTCGTCCATGGCGTTGATCAGCGTGTGGATGTCGCCGCGGTCGAAGGGGGTGATGAAGGCCCGGTGCAGCCCGACCACGACGGCCCGGGCATGCTCGTCCGCCTGGCTCTCGATGGCGCCAAGCTCCTCCACCATGGCGGCGCGGCGCTCGGCCGGCGCCTCCATCAGGGCGGCCAGCGCGTCGGCCGCCGCGACCATGCGGCCGGCATGGGCCTCGAAATGGTCGAGGAACCGTTCCTCCTTGGGCATGAGGGAGCGGAACAGGCGCATGATCATCGTCGTGGAACCTTGTTGTCCTGGTATCAGTCCTGGGGCGCGGCCATGTTCAGCAGCACGGTGACGAGGCCGCTCTCGCCGACCAGCAGCGCCGCCTCGGACGGGCTCATCCAGCGGCGTTCGCGCTGGCCCTTCTCCGGCCAGGCCTCCAGTTCCTGCTCGACCTCGAACAGGTAGATGTCGACATGGCAGGGCGTGGTCTTGCCGTTGCGCAGGCGCTTGTCGTAGACGAAGGCCCCGATGGGCGATTCGCCGATCCGCCCGCGCAGGCCCGCCTCCTCGAAGGCTTCGCGCGCGGCGACCTCGGGCGGGGTCAGCTTCTTCTCCGGCCATCCCTTGGGGATGATCCAGCGCCGCGTTTCGCGCGAGGTGATCAGCATCACCTTCAGCACGCCGTCGCGGATCGTGTAGGGGAGCGCGGCATATTGGGCGCGCGACCGCTTCTTGTTCATTCGTTTCCGGCTTCGCCCCGCGCGGCGGCGCTGTCCCTGGCGCACGGCGGAAATGCCGGCGCCACGGCAGGATGGCGCCACGCGCCGGACGGGAAAAGGGGCGGATTGCCGCTAACCAGCATGAGGCTGGGGGCCTCCCCCAAGATGGGCAGGGCCGGCGGGAGCGCGGGCGGATGCATCGGCGGCCCTGGAGGGGTGGACGGGATCGGCTGTCATCAACGCTGTCATTAATCCTTCATGAAACGGCAATATTCAAGCGCGATGTGGGCTGCGCCATCCTCGGGGCACACCATAGCTGGTAGCCGGGGGATCAGCATCCCCCATCCAGTGCCGCACCGCCTTTTTCCGGCAGCAGGCGGGCGGCGGCCAGGGCGACCGCATCGTCGCCGTGCCGCTCGATCTCCTCGGCGGTGAAGCCGGCGCGCCGCAGATCCTCGCGCGTCGCGACTCCGCGCGCACTGACGCAGGCCGCGATCCGCTCGGCCATGCGCCCGACGCAGCCGCCGGACCGCCAAGCCTTCTTCGCGGCCGGAGGCAGGCGGGTCACCTTGGTGACGTCTCCCGCCGTTGCGGTTCGCCGGGCGGCCGCCAGGGCGCCCCGGGGGATGCGGCCGTCATACCGCGCCTCGACCTCCGCCTCGGGCGACAGCGGCGTCGTCGGCGACTCGGTGGCCACGATGATCTGACGGGAATCGGACTTGCGCATGGGACCTCCTGGAAAGGCCCGGCGACCCGGGCGCGTGGCCGGGCCGCCGGGAAGGCGGGAGGACGCCCGGGAAGGAGGGCGCCGTCGGCCCGGGAGCCGGCCGACGGAGGAAGCCTACGCGCGCTGCCGATTCTCATGCAATAGGGAAAATCCTATATTTCTTCCTACACGCCCAGCAGTTCCGCCGCCGTCATGATCTTGAAGACGCCGCGCACCGAGGCGAGCTCGTACTCCAGATCGTCGCGGGCGGGGTTGAACTGGGCGGCGACGATCAGCGTCGGCGTCCGGCGCAGCAGGCGCTTGATGTAGCAGGGGCCCGGCTCGCCGTCGCGGCCGTGCAGCTCGATCAGCACGTCGTCCCCGCTGCGCGGCGGCCGCGCCGGATGGACATACACAAGGTCGCCCTCCTCATAGCGGGGGCTCATCGACGAACCGGCGACATAGATCGCGAAGGCGTCGCGGGTGGCCTGCAGCCCGGGTGGCCGCCGCACCCAGTCGACCGTCCCGCCGTTGAAGAAGAAGTCGGCATCGAGCCCGCCCACCGCGGTCCCGCGCACCGGGACGTCCCGTGCCATCTGGCTGATCGCCGGTATGTCCAGCGGCCGGCCCGCGATCTCGGTCGGCCGGGGCGCGGCACCCTCGGCGAAGCCTGAATCCAGGGTGCCGTGGCCGCCCCCGGGTGCCGGCAGCGAGAGGGGCGGAGCGGGCTCCAGCACCAGCAGCGGCGGCCGCAGCGCCTCCTCCGGGATGTCCAGGAAGCGGGCGATCGCGTGCCGCATGTCCTCCGGCAGGCGCTTGGGCACGCCCCGTTCCAGATACTGCTGGACATAGGCGTGGTTGCGGCCGATCCGGCGCGAGACCTCGGCCATGGAGAGGCCGAGGGCGTCGATGCGGGCGGCGATGAGCTGTCGGGCTGAGTCCATCATGGGCGGCATCCTACACCGGGTCCGGCCATAGGGAAAGGCCGATAAAGCCATAGGAGAAATCCTCTTGACGGCCCCGCATCATCCTACATAGCTTTACCTGAAGGCGAGATGGTGGGTGACCCACAACCCAAGACACCCATGAGGTGGCGAGGGCGGGCGCTCACCGCAGGCGACCACGGTAGGAGGCGACGCATATGCTGACTGTTCATGTTTTGTACCGATCTGCCGGCCGCGTGCCGGTACGCGCATCCCGAATGATGGGGGCTTGATCATGCCGACGGCGAAGAGGGATTGGCGCTACGACGCCATCTATGACGCGGTCGCGCAGGCGCTGGCCGCCGGTCAGGCCTGCCCCACCAATGCCGATCTGGCGGCGCGGATCGGCGCCGGGTCGCTGTCGGTCCCGTCCGTCATCCTGCGCGAGCTGGAGCAGCAGGGCCGGCTGGTGGTGGTGCGTACCCGCCGCGGCCGGCAGGTATTCCTGCCAGCGCCGGGTAGCCTGCCGTCGCCGGCCGATGAGCCGTGCTGGCGTGGCCGCGGCACCGACCCGCTGGGGCTGCGGTCTCGGCGCCGGGCCATCGGACTGTCGCGCGCGGCACTGGCGGACCTTGCCGGCATCAGCGACAGCGCGCTGACCGCGGTGGAGCTTCAGCGCCCCGGGGTCAGCCAAGCGGTAAGGGAGCGCGTCGTCGAGGTGCTGGAGACGGCCGAGCGGGCCCATGTGCCCGGCCAGCCGGCGGTGCTGCGCCGTTTCGTTGAACGGGGGAGGGCGATGCCCGCCCTCCGTCACCCCGACCATGCGGATGCCGCGGAGGGGGCAGCCGGACCCCGGCCGCTGGCGCATCTGGTGCCGCCGGCGCGTCACCTGCCGCACAGCCTGTTCGTGGATCCGCCGCGTCCGGAGCGGGACGAGGTCATCGCCCGCCTGCGGCGAGTCGTGGCGGCGCCCGGGCCGGCCGCGACCTGCCAGTACATGCGGGGGGAGCCTTCGGCGCGGGATTTCTGCGGCCGACCCTCCGCTCCCGGGTCGAGCTACTGCGGCCGGCACCATGCCCGCTGCCACCAGCCGCCGGGGCCGCCGCCGTCGCCGCCCTGCGAGCCACGGGAACCGAGGGCGCCGGTCAGGCTCCGCGCGCGGCGGGCCCGGCCGGCGCCGTGACCGGCGTGCGGGGGAAGGGAGGTCAGGCCTTGCGCGACCCGGGGGCGATGTCCGAGGGATCCCAGACGGCGCGGCGGCGGCGGCGGCTGGCCGGGGGCTTGGAGTCTCCCCGCGCCTCGGCGCCGTCGGCCACCCCCTCCGCCTCCTCCTCCTCCTGCGAGACGGCGCGCAGCAGGATGGCGATGGCGTCGGCGACCGCCGGCGGCGACTGGCGCCAGGCGCGCAGCAGGTCGAGGTCGCGGCGCGACAGCAGCGGCGACTGGTCTTCCGCGAAGCCGGTCGGCGGCTTGGGCGCGTTCTCCACCCCCGTCATCTCCAGCCCGTCGAAGAAGAAGGAGAGCGGCACGTCGAGGATGTCGGCCAGGCGGAACAGCTTGCCCACCGAGACGCGGTTCGACCCGCGTTCATACTTCTGCACCTGCTGGAAGGTGATCCCCAGGGCGCGCGCCAGGTCGGACTGGCTCATGCCCAGGAGACCGCGGCGC
Source organism: Azospirillaceae bacterium (assembly GCA_035626475.1). Taxonomy (GTDB): domain Bacteria; phylum Pseudomonadota; class Alphaproteobacteria; order Azospirillales; family Azospirillaceae; genus DASPKT01. The sequence continues at coordinate 86,136 of DASPNP010000066.1, read as the reverse complement.
AGCCGGATGCGGGCTGCGACATGGGTCTCGATGGCGGTCTCGATGGACGCCACCGCCGCGTTCTTCGTTCGTCTCGGCATCAATTGTCTCCACAACCCGCTGTCCCCGCCCGGACCTCCGGGCCCATCTGAGGGACGAGAACACACACAAGAGTATGGATTAAGTCACCATTGAGCAATGGCGATCACCCGCCTTTGCCCGCTTTGATTGCGGCTCAGGCCCCTGTGCGAGCTTTCACTGTAAACCGCAAGTTAACGTAATCGAAAAGTGCTCGCTACTCCTCCTGCGCGGCATAGGCTTCCGAATAGGGGCGACTGTGACGGCGCTCACCCGTACAGCGCGATATGTCGCCTAAATGCTGATTGAAAGGTGTAGCGCGAAGCCGGCGGCGGCCAGGAACGCGCCGAACGGCACCTTATGTTCGTTCCGCAGCGGCCGGTGGATCACCAGCACGGCCAGCGCGCTCCCGGCGGCGAGCGCCACCAGGGACGGCAGCAGCGGCCAGCCGAGCCAGGCACCCAGCGCGCCCAGCAGCTTGGCGTCGCCGAGCCCCAGCCCGTCGCGTCCCCGCAGGCGGCGGTAGGCGGCGGACAGGAGGAAGAGCGCCGCCCAGCCGGCGGCGGCGCCCAGCGCCCGCTCCTGCAGCACCCAGGGCTGCCGCAGGGCCGCGTCGGCCAGACCGGCCAGCAGCAGCGGCAGGGTCAGGAGATCGGGCAGGCGGTAGCGGTCCAGGTCGATCAGGGCCAGCAGCGCCAGCGCCCAGCCGAGCAGGCATCCCGCGGCGAAGGCGGGCAGGTCGGCCGCGGCGATCAGGACGGCCAGCGGCACGCCGCCCAGCAGCAGCGGCGCCGCCCATCTGTGCCGGGCGGCGGCGGCCCAGGCGGAGCCCCTGGCGGACCCGGCCAGCAGGCGGGGCCGCAGCATGGCGCCGGCGGCGGCGGCGCCCGCGGCCAGAGCTAGGGCGATGATCGGGAGGAGGCTCGGCATGACGCTCGGGGATGGACGCGGCGGCGCATCCTACAATGCGCTCCCCCGATCGGACCATGCCCGGGAACCCCTTGGAGGCAGGCGCGTTACCGCCCAAGCTCGCATCGGGGGAGAAAACAATCGATGAGCGACCGTGAGGCGAAGATCCGGCAACGGGCATACGAGATCTGGGACCGCGAAGGGCGTCCCGAGGGCCGGGGCGAGGAGCATTGGCGGCAGGCCTGCGCCGAATGCGACGCCGAGGATGCCCAGGCGGCCGGCGGGCCGGAGCTTGACGAGACGGCCGGCGGCGTCGCCGAGCTGGCCGGCAAGGCGGGCCGCGGCGCCGCGCGCGGTGGCCGGTCGGCCAAGTCGGGCGGCGGCAAGGCGGTGAAGAGCGTGACCGTGCAGGTCGAGAGCGCCGGCGCCGCGGGGACCACCGCTCCCGCCGCGAAAGGCAAGGGCCGGAGCGCCGGCGGTGGACGGGCGGCGCCGGCGGTTCAGGCCGTGAGTGCTTCGACGGGGACTGGTTCGACGGGGACTGGAAGGCGCCGGTCGGCCGGCGCGGGCGGCGCCGAGGCGCGGTCGGGCGCCAGCTTCGGTGCGGCCGCCGCCGGCGGTGGCGGTACGGCCGGAAGCGGGAGCGCCGGCGACGAGGGCGGGAGCGCCGGCGGGACCGGCGGGACTACGCGCAAGGGGCGCAGCCGCCGCGGGTCCCCCGCCTGAGCGTACTGGAAGTAGGAATGGCGATCGGGACGCGGACCTGGGCGGATGCCTCAGGCCGCGTTCTCGATCATCTCCGCCTCGACCTCGACGACGCCGGCCAGCATGCCGTAGTTGCGGCGGTCGGCCCGCAGCGACTCCAGCAGCTCGTTCAGGCTCTCCTCGACGAAACCGGGGCCGTGCCGCTCGAGCTCCGCGGTGGTCAGCTCGATGAACGCATCCAGCAGGCGGGCGTGGACACGGCAGGAGTGACGGAGGTCGGAGGTGATCGCATAGCCGCGCATTGGGACTGTCCTCTGGCTGGACATGGTGAACAACACGCCCCTATCTAGGGGTTCGGCCAGTTAAGGAGCGGTAAAGGCGAATCGCTCCCCTCCGGTTTCTTTCGACTTACGCCTTGTCCGCTTCAGATTTGTCCTAAGCCCAAGGAAAACCAAGCCTCTTTACTCTAACCCGGATGGCGACAACATGCCTTCCGCGTTAGCTCGAAAGTATAGGAGGCTTGGTTAAGGCCTTGTAATATCAGCCCTGTGTCGGCCCGCCCCGCTGCAGGTCGCGCTGCACCGAAATCGGGGGCTGGCCGAGCTTAATGCGGTAGATCTGCACGTTCTCCAGCACCCGCTGGACATAGTTCCGGGTCTCGTAGATCGGCATGGTCTCGATCCAGTCGATCACGTCGACGCCCGGCGCGCGTGGGTCGCCGAACTCCTTCAGCCAGCCGGAAACCCTGCCCATGCCTGCGTTGTAGGCCGCGATCGCCAGCACGTAGCTGCCGCCGTAGCGCTCCAGCAGGGACTGCAGGTAGACCGACCCGACTCGAACGTTGTAATCGGGGTCCGCGGTCAGCTTGGCGTCGCTGTGCTTCAGGCCGATTCGGCCGGCGATCTGCTTGGCCGTCGGCGACATCAGCTGCATCAGCCCCATCGCCTTGGCGGTGCTGACGGCCTTGGGGTCGAAGGAGCTTTCCTGCCGGATCAGCGCATGGACCAGCGCCGCCTCCGGGCCGGGCGGCGGCTTGGTCGACAGCAGCGGGTAGCCGGCGTCGACCAGCACCACCCCGTCCTGCAGCGCCTGGCGGGCGATGTCGACCGACAGCTTGCGCAGGCCCAGGTCGCGGGCCAAGTCGCCGACCAGCTGGTACTGCTCGGCATTCTTGGCGTCGTTCGACATCTTGCGCAGGAACAGCTGCACCCGCTCGTCATTGGCGCCGACGATGCGCTCCAGCATGCGGGTGGCCCGCACCAGTTCGCGCCGGTCGAAGGCCTTCTTGGCCTCGGGAGTGGGCGGGGCGGGCTTGGGGATCACCTGGGCCACGGGCACGGCCAGCTTGTCGGCCGCCAGCATGCCGTAGAAGGTGCTGCCATGGTCGCCGGCCAGCTTGTACCACTGCTTGGCCTGCTCGGGATTGCCCAGCGACTCCGCCGCGCGTCCGGCCCAGTAGGCGCCGCGCGACTTGCTGATCGGCGAGCCGGAGCCCTCGTACAGCTTGGTGAAATGCTCCAGCGCCTGCTGCGGCTTCTTCAGGAAGCGGAGGGAGAGCCAGCCGGCCAGGAACTCCGCCTGGGCGAAGCCGAGGCCCTCCTTCACCGCGTGCGCGGCGGCGACGCGGTAGGCGCGCTCATGGTCGCCGCGCTCGATCAGGCGGCGGGCCATGATGTGCTGCTCGGTCCACCAGGCCTCCGCCCGGCCGAGCGTCGCCGGCGGCTTCAGCAGGATGTCGAGCGCGGCGGCGTCCATGTCGCGCTTGCGGCGCCAGCGGGTGCGCTCGTACAGCAGGCCGGGGTCGGTCTGCAGCTCGGCCGGCACGCGGTTCAGCAGCCCCTCGGCGCCGCCGGCCTCGTTCGCCAGCGCCAGCCGCGCCTGGGCGAGCGCCTGCCGGCCGGGATCGACCAGCGGCATCAGCCGCCGGGCGCCAGCCTCGTCGCCGTCCCAGACCAGCCGGTCCAGCCGCGCCCAATGGTCCTGCGGACGCAGCAGGCTGACATACTGGGCGCGGAAATCGCGCTCCTCCTGCGGCCCGAGCGCGCCGTTGACGTAGCGGTCGCGGACCATGGCCAGCGCCTTCTCGCTCTGGCCGGCGGCCAGCAGCGCGTCGACATGGCGGAACAGGCCGCCCGTGGTCAGCGGCGGGTACTTCTCGAACCAGGCCAGCACCTCCGGCGCCGGGAGCGACGGCATCCGGTTCTCGGCATTGCGGCGGATGGCCGCCTGGTTCGGCCAGTCCGGATTGGCCGCCAGGAAGGCGGTCAGGGTCTGGAAGTCGGCCGCGGTGCCGGGCTGGGCGTAGTCCATCCACAGCAGCACCTTCTCCGGCAGATTCTCCTGCGCCCGGCGCGCGATGCGGAGCGCGTCGGACAGCCGGCCCTTGTCGGCCTGGGCGAAGGCGCTGCGGTAGGTCTGGATGTCGGCCGAGGAGAGCTGCGCCGCCGCCGGCCCGGCCCACAGGCAGAGCGCGAGGGCCAGGGCTGCCGAGCCCAGGGTGGTTCGGGCGGCGAGATGCCGGCGGAGTGCCCCGCCGGATGGCTTGTTTACGGTCATGGGGGTCGCTAAGGTTCGCGTCTTTCGGCCGCCGCGGTACGCGCGGCCTGGTCTCGTGTCCCGGAGGTCGGCATGTATACGGGTTCCATCGTCGCCTTGATCACTCCCTTCGCCGACAACAAGGTCGACGAGCGCGCCTTCGAGGCGTTCGTGGAGTGGCAGATCAAGGAGGGCACCCACGGGCTGGTCCCCTGCGGCACGACGGGCGAGAGCCCGACGCTGAGCCATGAGGAGCACCGCCGCGTCATCGCCGTCTGCGTCGAGGTGGCGCACCGCCGCGTTCCGGTCATCGCCGGCACCGGCTCCAACTCCACCGAGGAGGCGATCGAGCTGACCCGCCACGCCAAGCGCATCGGCGCGGACGCGGCGCTGGTGGTCACGCCCTACTACAACAAGCCGACGCAGGAGGGTCTCTACCAGCATTTCAAGGCGATCCACGACGCGGCCGACATTCCGATCATCATCTACAACATTCCCGGCCGCAGCATCGTGGACATGTCGGTAGCCACCATGGCGCGGCTGGCGAAGCTGCCTAACATCGTCGGGGTAAAGGACGCTACCTCGGATTTGGCGCGCCCGGCCAAGACCCGCCTGGAGATCGGCCCCGACTTCTGCCAGCTCTCCGGCGACGATTTGACCACAGCCGCCTTCCTCGCCCAGGGCGGCGTCGGCTGCATCTCCGTCACCGCCAACATCGCCCCCCGGCTGTGCGCCGAGCTGCAGAACGCCTGGACCCGCGGCGACCTCAAGGAGGTCGACCGCATCCGCGACCTGCTGATGCCGCTGCACGAGGCGCTGTTCGTGGAGACCAGCCCGGCGCCGGTGAAGTACGCCGCCAGCCTGCTGGGCTTCGCCACGCCCGACGTGCGCCTGCCGCTGGTTCCGGCCTCGGAGAACGCCCAGGCCCGGGTCCGGGACGCCATGCGCAACGCCGGACTATTGGGCTGAACGGTTAAGATAAGGTTCCTGCCCCTATGGCGAAGAATTCCGAGCGCGAGAAGATGGCGGCGCAGAACCGCCGGGCGCGCTTCGACTATTTCATCGAGAGCACGCTGGAAGCCGGCATCATGCTGCTGGGCACCGAGGTGAAGTCGCTGCGCGGCGGCCGCGCCAGCATCAACGAGGCCTATGCGGGCGAGCGGGACGGGGAGCTGTACCTGTTCAACGCCCACATCCCCGAGTACCAGCAGGCCGGCCGCTTCTTCCAGCACGAGCCGAAGCGGCTGCGCAAGCTGCTGGTCAAGAAGCGTGAACTCGCCAAGATGCTGATGGCGATCAAGCGTGAGGGCGTCACGATCGTTCCGCTGTCGATCTATTTCAACGACCGCGGGTTCGCCAAGGTCGAGCTCGGCATCGCCAAGGGCAAGAAGAAGGGCGACAAGCGCGAGACGGAGAAGGAGCGCGACTGGCAGCGCGACAAGGCGCGGTTGATGCGCGCCAAGGGCTGAGCCCGGAGCGCTACCACTTTCGTGCTATCGCGTCTATGATCCCGCCCGCCAGGATTGAAGGAGCGGGGGACATGCATCGTGCGATCGGCCGGGCGGCCTGGCCCGGACTTGCCCTTGCGGTCCTGCTCGCCGCCACGCCGGCGGAGGCCCGCCTCACCGTCTGCAACAAGGCGTCGGAACCGGTGCGGGTGGCGCTGGGACAGCAGGAGGGCGACGCCTGGGCCTCGCGCGGCTGGTGGCGGATCGAGCCCGGCCAGTGCCGGCAGGTGATCGAGACCAGGCTCTCCATGCCCGAGTACTACCTGCGCGCCGAGCCGCTGAAGCCCGGGCAGGGCTGGGGAGGCGAGTTCCCCTTCTGCATCGCCGAGGCCGACTTCCAGGACAAGGGCGACGAGATGTGCGAGCGGCGGGCCAAGAAGACCGCCGGCTTCTTCGCCATCCAGACCGACGGCGCGACATCCGTGACGCACAATCTGACGGACTGAGGTGGGGCGCCCGTAGGTCGCATGGAGGCGGAGCCGCAATGCGACGCTTCCCTGCCGCGGCATGTCGCATTGCGCCTGCGGCTCCATGCGATCTACGGGGTCTTGCAGTACATCCTGAGGGCCGCGTAGTCCTCGCCTGGTTTCGCGGGCGGGGCGCAGAGGTCGTACGGCTTGCCGCCCGCATCCCGCCACGCCGCCAGCTTGGCCTTGGCCTCCTCCAGCGTGACGCCGCGCAGCACCACGCCGGCGCACATGTGAGTCGTCAGCCGGCCGTCGGTGTGGCGATCGGCGAAGACGATGCGCAGCCCGCGGCCGGGCGTGAAGCTGAAGCCGCAGGAATGGCCCTTGGGGTTCTCGGTCTCGACCACGATCTCGCCGGTGACGCCGCCCTTGTAGCTGTCCACGATCTGCAGCCGGTTGCGGACGGGCGTCCAGCGGTCCGGCGGTATGTCGGCGCTCAAGGGCAGGGCCAGGAAGATCGCATCGCCGAAATTCGCCCAGACCGACGCGTCCGCCGGGCCGGAATAGCCGCAGGAGCAGGCGGAAGCCGACCTGGCCGTGGCGAGCGCCGACAGCATCACGAAGGCGAAGAGTGCGCGCCGCATGGTGATCCTCCGTCCGGTTCCGTCGCCGCTCTCCGTCAAGGGTGAGCCATGGGCAGCGTTGAGGCTGTGCGTCCTTCGACAGGCTCAGGAGGAGGAGGATTCAGTTGCTCCCGGCCAAGCCAAGCTGGAGAAGCGACAGGAGTGCCTGGCATCCTCCTTACCTCTTCCTGAGCCTGTCGAAGGACGCACCACATCTCAGCCTCTCCCACAAGGCGCTGGCACGTAATTCCTCACAGCCGCTTGCCGGTGAACGGGTTCCAGCCCTGGGCCGCCAGCACGGCCCAGGCGGTCGCGCCCAGGTGCGGGTGGCGGTAGTAGAAGAAATCGGCATTCGTCGAGGCCGGACCCAATGCCAGGCCGGTGGTGATGCGCGGCTCGCGGGTGGCGAAGAGCAGCCCGTGCGGCGAGACGTGACGGGCGAGTTCGGCCAGCAGCGCGCCGGCACGCTTGCCATCGCCGGCGGCGCGCCAGGAGAGGGCGGCCTGGGCCGTGCCCTCGACCCAGAGGCCGTCACGGTCGTCGTTGAAGTCGTAGCCGCCCGATACGCCGTGGGCGCGCTCGGCATGCTCCAGCGCGCGGCGCCAGCCGGCCGGCGCGTCCGCGATCCCCAGGATCGGCCAGAGCTGGGCGTCGAGCCCGCTGCGCTCGGTGGCCTTGGTGCGCCCGTCCGGCAGCGTGCCGATCAGGAAGCGGCCCGACTCACCCTTGGCGTCCCACATCGCGTCGAGGAAGGCGCGCGCCTCGCGGGCGGGCTCCCGCCACCGCGCCTCGCCGGTGCTGCGGGCCAGCCAATCCAGGGCGGCGGCGGCGTCCAGATTGTGCTCGGTCGATTTCCAGCCGAGACGGTCGGGCGCGGGCTCGAAGCCGTGGAAGCCGCCGGCGAACCCGCCGGGGCCGCTTGGATCGCGGGTGGCGTTCACGACCCAGAGCATGGCGCCGGCGGCAGCGTCGCGGTAAGGCGCCTTGCCCGTCGCCTCGTGCAGGGTCAGCAGCGCCAGCGCCGCCCAGGCGACGTTGCCGGTGGATGTTCCCACCTGGTGCGGGTCCTCCGCCCAGCGGCCTGCGGCCTTGTCGTACCAGCCCGGGGGCAGGGGCATGCTCTCCACCGGGCCGGCGCGGTAGGCGTTGCGCAGCCGCCCGTCACGCCAGTGACGGTCGGAGGTGGCGGCCAGCCGCAGCGCCTCGCCGATCCGTTCCGCCTCCGCAACCTTGCCGCAGGAGACAAGGGCGATGGCGGCCAGCGCGTTATCGTAGGTGAAGGCGGTGGTCGCCAGCGCCGGCTCGTCCAGCGGCGCCAGGACCTCCGGCTTCTCGAAGCTGCGCAGGAAGACCGGACCGCTTCCGGAATAGGCCGCCACCCGCTGCGCCATCGCCCGGCAGCCGGCCTGCGCCGGCGTTTCGGCGCCCACAGTGGGGGCGGCCAGGAGCAGGACGGCTGGAAGCAGCCGCTTGATCCACTTGGGAAGGACCGTCGTATCTCCCACCGCGCGTTCCTCCCTAAACCGTCACCCCGGCGAAGGCCGGGGCCCAGGGGTTGCAGCAATGAGCCATTGATGAAGCCGGCCTGCAGGAGTCCAAGCGCTCCACTTCATGCGACATCCGGTGCTGCATCCGCCGTATCCCGCTGCAACCCCTGGGTCCCGGCCTTCGCCGGGATGACAGGGTGAGAATAGCCGCTGTGGGAATAGGGGACGTCACCTCCGCCCGCTAACCCTCATCCACATGGCGGCGCACGTCGGCGAAGACGGCCTCGAACATTTCGGTCGTCAGCACGCCGGTGTTCGTGTTGTAGCGGGAGCAATGGTAGCTGTCGAAAAGGGTCAGGCCGGGACGCAACTCGTGCCGGGCGCCATGGCCGAAGGGCAGGGCGGCCTGCCGGGCGCCGAAGGCGGCGACGACGCTGCGGTGGCTGTCGCCGCCCAGCGCCACCAGCGCCTTGAGGTTCGGCATGGCGGCCAGTTCCGGAACCAGGAACTGCCGGCAGGTCTTGATCTCCTCCGGCAGCAGCTTGTTCTTCGGCGGCACACAGCGGGCGGCGTTGGTGATGCGGGCATCGACCAGCCTCAGCCCGTCGTCCGGCTCGCGCCCATAAAAGCCCGTGGCGAAGCCGAACTTCAGCAGCGTGGCGTAGAGCAGGTCGCCGGCATAGTCGCCGGTGAAGGGGCGGCCGGTGCGGTTCGCCCCCTTCAGCCCCGGCGCCATGCCGACCACCAGCAGCCGCGCCGAGAGATCGCCAAAGGATGGCACCGGCGCGTTGTGGAAGTCGGGATAGAGCGCCCGGTTTTCCCGCCGGAACTCGGCCAGGCGCGGGCAGAACGGGCAGTCCCGCCCGGGCTGGGGCGGGGTGCCGACCGGGATCTCGGACGGTGCGGCCATGGCTCAGTCCTGGAATTCGTCGTCCGGGCCGCCATCGGGGTCGTACACGGCCGGACCCTGCTGGTAGGTGCCGCCCTGGCCGCCCTGGTAGCCGCCGCCCTGGTAGTTGCCCTGGTCGCGGTAGCCGCCCTGCTGGCCGCCCGCGGGACCCTGGTCGTAATTCTGCGGCCGGGGCGCGTGGGTGCGGGCGATCTGGGGCGCCAGCTCCTGCAGCTCGACGAAGACGTCGGCCTGGCGGCGCAGCTCGTCCGCCACCATCGGCGGGACCGAGCGCACGGTGCTGACGACGGAAACGCGCACGCCCTTGCGCTGCACCGCCTCCACCAGCCGGCGGAAGTCGCCGTCGCCGGAGAAGAGCAGGACGTGGTCCAGATGCTCGGCCATCTCCAGCACGTCGATGGCCAGCTCGATGTCCATGTTGCCCTTGATCTTCCGGCGCCCCATGGCGTCGGTGTATTCCTTGGTGGGCTTGGTCACCATCGTGTAGCCGTTATAGTCCAGCCAGTCGACCAGCGGCCGGATCGGCGAGTATTCCTGGTCCTCGATCAGCGCGGTGTAGTAGAAGGCCCTGATGAGCCGGCCCTTTTGCTGGACCAGTTCCAGCAGGCGCTTGTAATCGATGTCGAAGCCAAGCGACTTTGCGGCGGAGTAGAGGTTGGCGCCGTCGATGAACATGCCGACGCGCTCTTCCGGATAGACCTTCAGCACTGTTTTCATGAAGCAATCCCTGGTTTGGTGTTATGGAAGGCGCAACCGGTCAATGAATCCGGCCCGCCGGGGCGGATCATGGCACAGATCCTTCGTCCCACAAAGCATAGGCGGCCCATTCCAGTGAACAGCCCGGACGCACATCTGGCAGGCCCCATCCCGGTCGGCCCCATCCTGGTCGGCGTCGGCTCGAACCTGCCCGGCGAGCGCTTCGCCACCCCGCGCGCCGCCTGCGAGGCCGCCGCGCGGGCGCTGGAGGAGGAGGGGCTGCGCGTCACCGCCCGCTCCCGCTGGTTCGAGAGCGCGCCGGTCCCCGTCTCCGACCAGCCCTGGTACGTGAACGGCGTGCTGAGCGTCGCGACCGCGTTGCCGCCGGACGATGTCCTGGCCCTGCTGCACCGGGTCGAGGCCCGCTTCGGCCGCATCAGGCGCGAGCGCAACGAAGCCCGGGTGATCGACCTGGACCTGCTGGCCTACGGCTCCCTGCTGCGCGACGATCCGCCGCCCGTCCTGCCGCATCCCCGCCTGCACCAGCGGGCCTTCGTGCTGCTGCCGCTGCAGGACGTGGCGCCGGATTGGACGCATCCCAGGCTGGGCACCGGCATCGCCGAACTGGTCGCGGCATTGCCGCCGGGACAGGCGATCCGGCCGGTGGCCTGAAGGGGGGCTTAGCGGCCGGCGCATGCCCGCCCGGCGCCCGGCGCCTTGCGTCAAAGGGCGACTGTCCCTATAAAGACAGGCTCACCCCGAGTTTTGGAGTCGTCCTCCCATGGCACGCGTTACCGTCGAAGATTGCGTTCTCAAGGTCCCGAACCGGTTCGAGCTGGTCATGATGGCCGCCCAGCGGGCCCGTGACATCGCCTCGGGCGCGCCGCTGTCGCTCGACCGCGACAACGACAAGAACCCGGTCGTGGCCCTGCGCGAGATCGCGGACGAGACGGTCGGCCTGGAGCATCTGCGCGACAGCCTGATCAAGGGCCACCAGCGCGTCGCCGAGCAGGACGAGCCCGAGGAGGAGATCGTCGAGCTCATGGCGGGCGAGGGCGGCTGGGCCGTCCAGGACCGCGGCGAGGACGACATGGGCGCCGACGACGCGATGGCCGAGGCCGTCGAGGACGGTCTCGACATGGAGGAGGGCGGCGACGAGGACACGCCGGTCGCCGACATGGCCGACGACGAGGGCATCTGACCGGAGCGGCGGGGCGCATCTGAATGCCGGACACTTCCGACGGCCCACGGGCCGACGGCACCTGTAGAGACGGCGCCCTCCGCCGCGGGGGGCGCCGATGATCCGCCAGTATGAGCTGGTCGAGCGCGTCCGCGCCTACGACCCCAACGCCGACGAGGACGCGCTGAACCGCGCCTACGTCTTCTCGATGAAGGCGCACGGCACGCAGAAGCGCGCCTCCGGCGATCCCTACTTCTCCCACCCGCTCGAGGTGGCCGGCCTGCTGACCGGCCTGAAGCTCGACAGCGCCTCCATCATCACGGCGCTCCTCCACGACACGGTGGAGGACACGCTGACGACCGTCGAGGAGATCGAGCGTCTCTTCGGCAAGGAGATCGCACGGCTGGTGGATGGCGTGACCAAGCTGTCGCGCATCGAGCTGCAGAACCTGGAGAACGACCAGTCCAAGCAGGCGGAGAACTTCCGCAAGCTGGTGCTGGCCATGTCCGAGGACATCCGCGTCCTGCTGGTGAAGCTGGCCGACCGGCTGCACAACATGCAGACGCTGCATCACCTGAACAAGCCGGAGAAGCGCCGCCGCATCGCCCGCGAGACGCTGGAGATCTACGCGCCGCTGGCCGAGCGCATCGGCATCCAGCGCTGGAAGGACCAGCTCGAGGAACTCTCCTTCAAGGAGATGAACCCCGACGCCTATGAGAGCATCACCAAGCGGCTGGAAGATTTGGAGGCCCAGGGCGCCGGCCGGGTGGACCGCATCCTGGCGGAGCTGAAGGCGAAGCTGGAGGAGGAGGGGCTGCCGGCGGTCGCCGTGTCGGGCCGGCGCAAGTCGCCCTACTCGATCTGGCGCAAGATGCAGCGCAAGAACGTGACGTTCGAGCAGCTGTCGGACGTCATGGCCTTCCGCGTCTCCGTCGAGAGCATCGAGCAGTGCTACCAGGCGCTGGGCATCATCCATGCCCGCTACCCGGTCGTGCCCGGGCGCTTCAAGGACTACATCTCGACGCCCAAGCCCAACGGCTACCGCTCGCTGCACACCACGGTCATCGGGCCGGAGCGCAACCGCATCGAGATCCAGATCCGCACCGGCGAGATGCACGAGGTGTCGGAGCTGGGCGTCGCCGCGCACTGGGCCTACAAGCAGCAGGGCGGCCAGCCCAAGACCGAGGGGCGCCAGTACCGCTGGCTGCGCGAGCTGCTCGACATCCTCGAGCACGCCTCCCGGCCCGAGGAGTTCCTGGAGCACACCAAGCTCGAGCTGTTCCAGGACCAGGTCTTCTGCTTCAGCCCCAAGGGCGATTTGATCGCGCTGCCGCGCGGCGCCACGCCTGTCGATTTCGCCTATGCGGTGCACAGCCAGATCGGCGACACCTGCGTCGGCGCCAAGATCAACGGCCGCATCCAGCCGCTGCGCAGCCAGCTGCAGAACGGCGACCAGGTGGAGATCGTCACCAGCAAGGCGCAGACGCCCTCGCCGGACTGGGAGAACTTCGTCGTCACCGGCAAGGCGCGGGCCCGCATCCGCCGCTTCATCCGGACCCAGCAGCGCGCCCAGCACATCGAGCTGGGCCGGGCGATGATCCAGAAGGTCTTCCGGCAGGAGGGCTACGACTACTCGGACAAGGCGCTCGACGGCGTCCTGAAGATCTTCCAGTACCAGTCGGGCGAGGACCTGCTGGCCGGCATCGGCGCCGGGCTGCAGGGTGCCCGCGACGTCTTCAACGCCGTCTTCCCCGCGCACAAGCCCGCCGCGCCGCCGCCCTCACCCGAGGACAAGGTCGTCCCGCTGGCCCGCGGCAAGGTCAACAAGGGCAAGGACAAGGACAGCCCGCTGCCCATCCGCGGCCTGATCCCCGGCATGGCCGTGCACTATGCCCGCTGCTGCCACCCGCTGCCGGGCGACCGCATCGTCGGCATCGTGACCACCGGCAAGGGTGTGACCATCCACACCATCGACTGCGAGACGCTGGAGAGCTTCCACGAGAGCCCCGAGCGCTGGATCGACGTGGCCTGGGACGCCGAGGCCGGCGACCAGGAGGAGACGATCGGCCGCATCAGCGTCGTGGTCGCCAACGAGCCCGGCAGCCTCGGCACGCTCTCCACCGTCATCGGCAAGAACGGCGGCAACATCACCAACCTGAAGATCACAAACCGGACGACCGACTTCTTCGAGATGCTGATCGACATCATCGTCCACGACGTCCGGCACCTGACCAACATCGTGGCGGCCCTGCGCGCCACGCCAGTGATCAACTCGGTCGACCGGGCGCGGGGAAGGTAGAGGGACCTCAGGCAGCGCTGCGGGAGGGGGCCGGGACCGGGCGCCCATCCTCCCGGGCCGCCTCGATCCAGCTGTCGATGGCGTCCTGGACGTTGCGGACGGCTTCCTCCGGCGTCTCGCCGTCCGACATGCAGCCGGGCAGGTCCGGCACCTCGGCCAGCCACCCGCCGCCCTCGTCGGCCATCAGCAGGCGGAGCTTCAGGGGGTAGGGGTGGGTCATGGCTGTCCCTCCTGTACGCGCGCCTGATCAATCAACGCGACCAGGGCCCGATTGTACAAAGGATCGATCGGCCTTGCGGCCGGAATGGTCAGGATGGCGCCCGTGACGGGGTTGCGCACCTCGTAGTGCGATCCGCGTGACGGAGTGGAAGCGGCACCTCCGCCAGCCACCGGCCGCCCTCGTTGGCCATCCACTGGCGGAGCCTCTGAAGCTAAGGAAAATTGTCGTTCATGGCTGGTTGTGCAATCATAGCAGCGTAATCATTCTGATGCACAACTGGAGGGTGAGCATGCGTACCGCAGCCTTAGCAATTGCGTTGTTACTTGGCTCGACTGCACCGGTCTTCGCTCAGGCGTCCTCGGGAAATGCGGACGTCTCGCACTGGGTCTGCGGGCCCGGTGCGGTTTCGACGGACATCTACGTCACCAATACGTCCGCCGTCGATCTGACCGTGTCCGTCAGCTTCTACGGCCGGTCGGGCGCGGCGGTGACCTCCGGGATTTCCTACGCGAACTTCACAGGCTCGACGCTTCAGGCGGGCAAGACCGGCTATGCACGAATCACCTGTTCCACCTGGGACTATGGCTACGCCACCATCCAGTGGAGCGGCAATCCGGCGCGGCACCCGCTTCTCGCCTATGGTGTCCGTTCCTGGACGACGAGCAACGGCTATTCCGAGGCGTCGATCATCATCAACGACGGCAAGGCGTTCTAACCGCCCAGGGCGGAGCCGCCGGTCGATGGGCGGCTCCGCCATCTGGCGCGGTACGGCGGGGACCCGCGTCACGATCCCTGTCCTTGCGGCCGGCGATGCCATGGAACAGAACGCGACGCCGGCGCACGCGACGGGGGCCGCGGCATCGTCTATAAGGCGCTGCCCGCCCCCTGCCGGACCCGCCGCCCGCCATGTTCCGCCGCCGCTTCAAGCTGACCATCCGCGACCGGGTGCGCGACGCGCTCTGGCCGCGCAGCGGCTGGATGCGGGCGGGGCGGTATCTGGGGCACCGGATCGGGCGGCTGCCGGGCACGCCGTACAGCATCGCCGCCGGCTTCGCCTCGGGCGCCGCCGCCTCGATGACGCCCTTCGTCGGCTTCCACTTCGTAGTGGCGGCCGGGCTGGCCTGGGCGTTGCGCGGCAGCCTCATCGCCTCGGCGATCGGCACGGTGGTGGGGAACCCCTGGACATTCCCGGCCATCTGGTACTTAACCTACCGGCTCGGTCTGGTGCTGATGGGCGAGGCGCCCGGCGCCGGGCTGGAGGGCGGGCCGACCCTGTCGCACCTTGCCGACAAGCCGATGGAGCTGCTGCTGCCGATGACGGCGGGAGGATTGCTGGTCGGGCTGCCGGTGTGGCTGGGCGTCTTCGTGCTGGTGCGTTCGGTCGTCGCCGCCTACCAGGCGCGGCGCCGGGGCCGCATCGGCCGGCAGCGGGCCGCCGCCGAGGAGCCGATGGGGCAAGGGAGCGTCGAGTGAGTCTGAGGCTGGGCGTCAACATCGACCATGTCGCCACCGTACGGAACGCGCGCGGCGGCGCGCACCCCGATCCGGTGCGGGCGGCGCATCTGGCGGCGAAGGCGGGGGCCGACGGCATCACCGCCCATCTGCGCGAGGACAGGCGCCACATCACCGACGGCGACATCGACCGGCTGATGTCCGAGCTGACCCTGCCGCTGAACCTGGAGATGGCGGCGACCGAGGAGATGCTGGCCATCGCGCTGCGCCACAGGCCGCACGCCGTCTGCCTGGTGCCGGAGCGCCGGCAGGAGCGCACCACCGAGGGCGGGCTGGACGTGGTCGGCGGCGAGGCGCACCTGGCGCCGATGATCGCGCGGCTGGCCGAGGCCGG
The DNA here is from genome assembly GCA_035626475.1 of Azospirillaceae bacterium. Taxonomy (GTDB): domain Bacteria; phylum Pseudomonadota; class Alphaproteobacteria; order Azospirillales; family Azospirillaceae; genus DASPKT01. Next base: position 70,754 of record DASPNP010000066.1, on the reverse strand, counting down.
CTGCCGCGTCTCGCTCTTCATCGCCCCCGACCGCCACCAGCTGGACGCGGCCCGGCGCCTGGGCGCGCCGGTGGTGGAGCTGCACACCGGCCCCTACCACCAGGACCATGAGCGGGGCGGCCACGCCGAACTGGAGCGCCTGGTCCAGGCGGCGGCCCATGCCGACGATCTCGGGCTGGAGTGCCATGCCGGCCATGGCCTGACCTACGACAATGTCGTCCCGGTGGCCGCCATCCCGACGCTGATGGAGCTGAACATCGGCCATTTCCTGATGGGCGAGGCCATGTTCGTCGGGCTGGAGGCCACCATCCGCCGCATGCGCCAGCTGATGGACCTGGCGCGGTCGGGCGCGACCCCATGATCCTGGGCATCGGCAACGATCTGGTGGACATCAGGCGCATCGAGCGGAGCCTGGAGCGCTTCGGCGACCGCTTCCTCGAGCGCTGCTTCACCCCGCTGGAGCGCGCCAAGTCCGACCGCCGCGCCAAGGTCCCCGGCCAGCGCGCCGCCAGCTTCGCCAAGCGCTTCGCCGCCAAGGAGGCCTGCGCCAAGGCACTGGGCACCGGCCTGCGCGACGGCGTCTTCTGGCGCGACATGGGGGTGGTGAATCTGCCCTCGGGGGCGCCGACCATGAAGCTGACCGGCGGCGCGCTGGAGCGGCTGCGGGCCATCACCCCGCCCGGCATGGTGCCGCGCATCCACCTTTCCCTGACGGACGAGCCGCCGCTGGCGCAGGCCTTCGTCATCATCTCCGCGGAGCCGGCGCCGCCGGACGCCGCTCCTTGACGGACAGAGACATGACCGACATGGCAAAGCAGGATTCCAGCCTGGGCGAGACGATCCGCACGGTGGTCTACGCCGTCCTGATCGCGCTGGGCATCCGCACCTTCGCCTTCGAGCCCTTCAACATCCCCTCGGGCTCCATGATTCCGACCCTGCTGGTCGGCGATTTCGTCTTCGTCTCGAAGTTCACCTACGGCTACAGCCGGCACACGGTGGCGCTGGGCCTGCCGGTCTTCGACGGCCGCATCGCCGGCAGCCTGCCGGAGCGCGGCGACGTGGCGGTGTTCAAGCTGCCGACCGACAACCGCACCGACTATATCAAGCGCATCATCGGCCTGCCCGGCGACCGCATCCAGGTGATCGGCGGCGTGCTGCACCTGAACGGGGAGGCGGTGAAACGCGAACGGGTGGAGGATTTCATCCTCACCGACGGCTTCGGCGGCGCCCGCGCCGTGCCCCAGTATCTCGAGACGCTGCCGGGCGGCCGCTCCTACCGCATCATCGAGATGTCGGGCGACCAGGGCGGGCTGGACGACACGCCCGTCTATGTCGTGCCCGAGGGCCATGTCTTCGGCATGGGGGACAACCGCGACAATTCCCAGGACAGCCGGGTGCTGACCCTGGTCGGCTTCGTGCCGGTAGAGAATCTGGTCGGCAAGGCGCAGTTCCTGTTCTTCTCCCTGGAGGAGGGCACGCGCTTCTGGGAGATCTGGGAGTGGCCCTTCGCCATCCGCTTCTCCCGCCTGCTGGACGGGGTGAACTGAGCCGTGGACGGGTCCGAGCACGATCTGGCGGGCCTCGCCGAGGCCCTGGGGCATCGCTTCGCCAAGCCCGAACTGCTGGCCGAGGCGATGACGCATCCCAGCCTGACCGAGCGCGGCGCCGCCGGCCACGGCTATGAGCGGCTGGAGTTCCTGGGCGACCGGGTGCTGGGGCTGGTCGTGGCCGAGTGGTTGCTGGAGCGCTTCCCCGACGAGCCGGAGGGCAGCCTCGCCAAGCGGCACACGGCGCTGGTCCAGGCCGACGCGCTGGCCGGGGTGGCCGAGGAGATCGGGCTGGGGCACTGGCTGCGCCTGTCGCCGGGCGAGCAGGGCGGCGGCGGCCGCACCAAGCCCGCCATCCTGGCCGACGCCTGCGAGGCCGCGATCGGGGCGCTGTTCCTGGATGGCGGGCTGGACGCGGCGCGCGCCTTCATCCGCCGCCGCTGGACCGGCCGCATCGACGCCGCCACCGCGCCGCCGCAGGACCCCAAGACCGGCCTGCAGGAATGGGCCCTGGCCCGCGGCCTGCCGCTGCCCACCTACGAGACCCTGTCGCGCGAGGGCCCCGACCACTCGCCGGTCTTCCACGTCCGCGTCACGGTGCGCGGGCAGGAACCCGCCGCCGCCAGCGGCACCTCCAAGCGCACCGCCGAGAAGGCCGCCGCCGCCATCCTGCTGAAGCGGCTGGGGTAGCTTTTTCACCGTCATCCCGGCGAAAGCCGGGAGCCAGGGGTTGCAGAGCGCGGCTTTCTGGTTCATCTCCCAACCGGCCGCAAGGCGGTTCCGATTGACCCGCTTCATCGAGCGCACGCCTCCGCAACCCCTGGGCCCCGGCTTCCGCCGGGGTGACGGGTTGGGGAACGACGAATGGACGTACCCATGACCGACCAAGACGACCAGAAGCCCGCCCGCGACATCGTCTCCGAATTCCTGGAGAAGAGCGCCGACGCCGCCGAGCCCGCGCCCGACAATCCGCGCTGCGGCTTCGTGGCGCTGGTGGGGGCGCCGAACGCCGGCAAGTCGACGCTGCTGAACGCGCTGGTCGGCGCCAAGGTCTCCATCGTCAGCCCGAAGGTGCAGACGACCCGGACGAAGGTACTGGGCATCGGCATGCATGGCGACGCTCAGCTGCTGTTCGTCGACACGCCCGGCATCTTCCGCCCGAAGAAGCGGCTGGAGCGCGCCATGGTGGCCGCCGCCTGGGGCGGCGCCGACGACGCCGACCTGGTGGCGCTGCTGGTCGACGCCTCGCGCCGGGACGTCGATCCCGACACGCTGGACATCGTCGCCCGCCTGAAGGACGCCAAGCGCCAGGCGGTGCTGATCCTGAACAAGATCGACCTGATCCCGCGCGAGAACCTGCTGCTGCTGGCCGAGCGGCTGAACGCCGAGGGCGCCTTCACCGACATCTTCATGGTCTCGGCGCTCACCGGCGACGGGGTGAAGGACCTGCTGGACGCCTTCGCCGCCCGGGTGCCGGAGGGGCCGTGGCTCTATCCGGGCGACCAGCTCTCCGACATGCCGGAGCGCCTGCTGGCGGCCGAGGTGACGCGCGAGAAGCTGTTCCTGCAGCTGCACCAGGAGCTGCCCTACGCCACCACCGTGGAGACCGAGTCCTGGGAGGAGTTCCAGGACGGCTCGGTCAAGATCTCCCAGACCATCTACGTGCAGCGCGACAACCAGAAGGCCATCGTGCTGGGCAAGGGCGGCAGCAAGGTGAAGGCGATCGGCGCCGCCTCGCGCAAGGAGCTGGAGGAGATGCTGGACCGCCGCGTCCACCTGATGCTGTTCGTCAAGGTCCGCGAGAACTGGACCGACGACCCCGAGCGCTACCGCCAGTGGGGGCTGGACTACAACGCGTGAGGCGGGTGGGGCTGGGCCGTGCTGCGTGCTTCGACAAGCTCAGCATGAGGGAAGGGGGATGCCAGGCACCCCCCTTCCGATGCGTTGGAGCAGCACAATAGCCCTCAGCCTGAGCCTGTCGAAGGCCGCACGCCGGCAACGCTGCTCCGAAAACACCCTCACTCGGCCGCGGCCTGGCCCTTCTTGGTGAAGCTGGTCACGGTCGGGCGCGGCATCGGCGTGGTGCCGTGCAGGCGGGGGTCGGTCATGCCGAGCTCGCCCAGGTCGTCGCCCAGCGGCTGCGGGTCGGGGTCGTAGTCCAGCTGGCCGCGGCCGTCCAGCGACGGGCCCATGGCCCAGCGGCCCTGCTGGCTCTCGGTGCCCTGGTTGAAGTTCATGAAGCGGTAGGCGACGTCGCCCTTCTCCAGCTCCTGCGGGAAGCTGTGCGGCACCGGCGTCATCTCCAGCCCGTCGGCCTCCAGCTCCTCGATGGCGGCCAGCCACTGGTTCTGGTGCATCGTGTCGCGGGCGATGAGGAAGGAGAGCATGTCGCGCACGCCTGGATCGTCGGTCAGGGCGTAGATGCGGCTGGCCTGCAGCCGGCCCTGGCTCTCGGCCGTCACGTTGAAGCGGAAATCGGCCAGCAGGTTGCCGCTCGCCACCACGAAGCGCCCGTTCCAGGGCATGCCGACGCTGTCCGACGCCATGGCGCCGCCCCCCGACGCGATGGCGTGCTGGGGGTTCATGCCGGCGAGGATCGCGTCCTCCACCCGGGCGCCGCCCAGCACCGCGCCGACGAGGCTATCCTTGTTCGCCATCTCCTCGGCCTCGACCGGCGACTTCTCGAGCAGCCGCGCGACCATGGTGGCGAGCATCTCGACATGGCCGATCTCCTCGGTGCCGATGTCGAAGATCATGTCCTTGTACTTGCCGGGCGCGCGGCAGTTCCAGCCCTGGAACAGGTAGGTCATCATGACCGACATCTCGCCCCACTGGCCGCCGATCAGCTCCTGCATCTGCTTGGCGAGGATGGGATCGGGCTTGGCCGGCCGGGCGTTGTATTGAAGCTCGTTGCGGCGGATAAACATGGCGGGTCTCCTCGTGTGGGAAGACCCGGCCAACAGGACCGGGGCCCTTAGGTCCTTCCGCGCAATGGACTAAGGCCTATACCAAGGCGTCTCTGCGCATGAGGGGTGAGGGGAGCATGTTCTGTATTCCGGCATGTTCTGCACCTGCCTTGGCCCACATTTGAAGGCGTTTCTCCGGTCAAAGCCAACATGGCGTTAATCGGTGAGGCGGAGAGCTCTAAAGCATGGAAAGTTCTACTCTGAATCCTTTTCCTATTTTTAGTGTAGTTCTGGATCCTTTAGTAGCTATACCTCTATCTTGTATGGAGGTAGCCCACCCAAAACTCTTCTCAGTGAGTGCGTCATCTTTGAACTCTGTTGACTCGATAGCGTCGAGTGCCTGAGAAGAAACCAGCGTGCTAACTATAGCCATTTCCTTAACCTGCTCATTGAGAATAAGTGGGCGCGGGAGGGGAATGAATTGATCGCGAACAAAATAGGTCTCCCCATCGACGACACGTTTTTCACGCTGCCGCGCTTCCTCTATCTCTATGCGTGCAGCAACTGCCCTTTCTGAGAAGCGACCACGATCGGGGGGCGCTTTGAATTGAAGCGATGAGCTGTAATCAAAGTACTCAAGAAAACCCTCCGGCGAAGCAAACGCCGAGCCTGCTGAGGGTAGATTTGCAAAGATAAGCGCTTTTGATATCGTGCCTCGGATGGCCGCGTCCTCAAGGTAGGGCTCTTCTTCCTCTCTAACATTAATTATGGGCTTGTATTCTGGGTCAACAAGTTTTAGGTGCGAAGATTCCCGGCCGCCCTGAATGCCTATAAACAAGCCGCTGCCGAGTCTCTGTCCCCGTATGTTAGGCCGTAAACCAATCATCGTCTTTTGAACCACAGCGCCATTTGGTTGCCCGCCACTTGTGAGATGAGATAACTGTTTATTTCGTGCGGCTCTACTTGACTGCGTTCCTTTACATTCTAGAACGTGCCATCTGCCGCTTGTATCGCGCATTACGAAATCAGGCGTCTTCAGCGGGCCTCGTTTGTTGGTTCGAACTGGTGGGCGACCAATAAGGTGCGCCATTCGCTTAACAAAATATGATCCATCCAGAGGTATGCCAGGGATACCGAGTGCTGCGCTGAGCCAATAAACCGGGACAGCCATCCCCAAGTCGTCACTCAAAATTGTTTTTTGATGCGCGTCGAGCTGTGCATACTCAGGGGTCAATGTGAATGACTCGTCGGCAGGATTGTTGGTGAAAGCAAAAAAATAGCGAAACCAAGCCCAGTGCTCTGCGAGAGACATCCCAAGAGCTGTTTGGGGCGTAGTGATTACGCCTAGCTTTAATAGCATTTCCTGGAGATCGATACTTATATCCCGTCCAGTAGGTGTGAAATTCGCTGGAAATGGAGGGGTGACTGGCGGGTTCCAGGTTCTACGATCGATGTCGAGGCGAAGCCGTCGGGTCCGGAGCACAGCAGCTCTCACCAGAAGGGTTAATCAAAAATCACATATATCTGATCGGGTAGGAAGCTGCGAGAGGATTCGCGAAATAGAAGATCCACCAGAGGCTTAAAAGCAACCAAAGGGCGTCAGCCCCGGTTCCCCAGCATCTCCACCACGGCTGCGGCGGGCAGGGGCGGGGAGAAGTAGTAGCCCTGGCCGTAGTGGCAGTGCAGGCCGCGCAGGAAGGCGACCTCCGATTCCTTCTCGATGCCCTCGGCCACCACGTCCAGCTCCAGCGCCTGGGCCAGCATGGTGATGATGCGGGCGATCTCGGAGCTGCGGCCGCCCTGGTTGGTGGCGCGGACGAAGCTGCGGTCGATCTTGAGCGTGTCGATCGGGTAGCGGTGCAGGTAGCTGAGCGAGGAGAAGCCGGTGCCGAAATCGTCCAGCGACAGCTTGGCCCCCATCGCCCGCAGCGCCTCCATCACCTCGACGCAGCGGGTGGGGTCGTCCAGCAGCAGGCTCTCGGTGATCTCCAGCTTCAGCAGGCGCGGGTCGATGCCGCTGTCGCCGAGCGCCTTCTCCACGGCGCCGACGATGTCGTCGTCGAGCATCTGCTTGCCCGAGACGTTGACGCTCATGAACAGGTCGCGGCCGAAACGGTCGTCCCACTCGGCCAGCTGGCGGCTGGCCTCGGCCAGGGCCCAGCGGCCGATGCGCAGGATCAGGCCCGTCTCCTCGGCCAGCGGCACGAAGTCGGCGGGGGAGATCAGGCCGCGCTCCGGATGGAACCAGCGGATCAGCGCCTCGAAGCCGGCGATGGAGTGGTCGTCCAGATTGACGATCGGCTGGTAGAACAGCGCGAACTGGCCCTGGTCGATGGCGTGGCGCAGGTCGGATTCGGTGCGCAGCCGGGTCAGCGCCCGCTCGCGCAGCGCGTCGTCGAAGACCTCGATCCGGTTCCGGCCGCCGGCCTTGGCGCGGTACATGGCCAGGCTGGCGTCGCGCATCATGTCGTTCGGCAGCTCGTAGCCGGTGCCGGACATGGCGATGCCGACCGAGACGGTGACCACCACCTCCTCGTCCTGGACCATCACCGGCTCGGCCAGCGCCGCGCTCAGGCGCTCGGCCGCGCTCACCGCCGCCTTCACGTCGATGACGCCGTCCATCAGCACGCCGAACTCGTCCGCCGACAGCCGCGCCACCGTGTCGCCCACCCGGCGCGCTTCGGCCAGACGCTGGCCGACGACGCGCAGCACCTGGTCGCCGGCCAGCGGGCCCAGGCTGTCGTTGATGGTCTTGAAATGGTCGATGTCGAACAGCATCACCGCGAACTGCGCCTCCTCCGGCCGGCGGCGGCGGTCCATCGCCTGGCCGGTACGGTCCAGCAGCAGCATGCGGTTGGGCAGGCCGGTCAGCCCGTCATGGAAGGCGTCGTGCAGCAGCTGGCGCTCGGCGCGCTTGCGGGCGGTGATGTCGGTGATGGAACCGGCCACGCGGACGGCCTCGCCCATGGCGTCGCGGGTGGCGAGGCCGCGGACCAGCACCCACATCTCCGCCCCGCTGGCGTGGTGGACGCGGATCTCCGTCTCCAGATGGTCGCTGCCGCCGTCCAAATGCAGCTGCAGCGCCGCACGCAGGCCGGGCAGGTCGTCGGCATGGACCAGGTCGTACCAGTCCTGGATGGTGCCGGTGCGCTCGCCGCCGCCCAGCCCCAGCATGGCGGTCCAGCGGGGCGAGTAGTAGACCTCGCCGCGCTCGAGCTGCCAGTCCCAGAGACCGTCATTGGCGCCCTGGGCGGCAAGGGCGTAGCGCTCCTCGCTATGGCGCAGCCGTTCCTCGGCCAGCTTGCGCTCGGTGATGTCGCTGTGCGAGCCGACCAGGCGGGTGGGCTCGCCCTGCGCGTCCAGCACGGCGATGCCTCGGCAGAGCATCCAGCGCCGCGCGCGGTCGCGCCGGGTGATGCGGTACTCGATCTGGAACGGCTTGCCGCCGGCGCTGGCCTGGGCGTCGAGGGTCGCCTGCAGCCAGATCAGATCCTCCGGATCGACCATGTCCAGCCACAGGGCCGGGCTCTCCGACGGGTCCGTCTCGGGCACGGCGTGCAGCGCCTTCCAGCGGCGCGAGTAATAGACCCGGTCGGAGCGCAGATCCCAGTCGTAGATGCCGTCATTCGAGGCGGCGGCGGCCAGCGAGTAGCGCTCCTCGTTGAGGCGCAGCTGCTCCTCGACCTTCTTGCGCTCGGTGATGTCCAGGGCCGTGCCGATCAGCCGCTCCACCGCGCCGTCGGCGCCGATCATGGCGTTGCCGCGCACCATCAGCCAGGTCCAGCGCTCCTCGCCCTCCAGACCCGGGCAGCGGACCCGGTGCTCGATGGTGAAGGGGCCGGTGGGCTGGCGCAGCTGCGGCCGCAGCGTCGCCTCCAGCCATTGGGTGTCGTCGGGATGGACCCGGCCGAACCACATCTCCGGCTCATCGCCGAGATCGTCGGGGGTGAGGCCCAGCAGCGCCCGGAAGCCCGGCGACAGGTACAGGCTGCCGGCGCGCGGGTCCCAGTCCCAGATGGCGTCGCCGCTGGTCAGACCGGCAAGCTTGTAGCGCTCGCTCAACTCGTCGACGACACTTGTGCGGGGCACGGGAGGCTTGCCGGAATGGTGGGTTCTTCCTGAGTCTATACCAGTTCCGCTAGCCTTACACAGGGCCGAATTCATACCCATATGTCGGCTCCGGGCATGTGGGTCCGGGCCGGTGGAAAAAGCGCCATGGATTGGACGGACGAAGGCATCGTGTTGTCGGCCCGCCCGCACGCCGAGACGGCGGCGGTGGCGGTGCTGCTGACGCGCGAGCACGGCCGCCACGCCGGGCTGGTGCATGGCGGGCAGGGGCGGCAGATGCGCCCCGTGCTGGAGCCGGGCACGCTGGTCGAGGCGCGCTGGCGCGGAAGGCTGGCGGAGAATCTCGGCGGCTACGGCCTGGAGCCCAAGCGGTCGGTCTCGGCCGGGCTGCTGGACGAGCCGCTGCGGCTGGCGGCGCTGTCCTCGGCCTGCGCCATCGCCGATGCGGCATTGGCGGAGCGCGAGCCGCATCCCGGCCTCTATCTCGCCACCCTGGCGCTGATGGAGGCGCTGGAGACCGACGTCTGGGCGGAGGTCTATGTCCGCTGGGAGGTGGGGCTGCTGGACGAGATCGGCTTCGGCCTCGACCTGGAGCGCTGCGCCGCCACCGGCGTCAACGACCAGCTGGCCTTCGTCAGCCCGCGCACCGGCCGCGCCGTGTCGCTGTCGGCCTCCGAGCCCTACCGCGACAAGCTGCTGCCGCTGCCGGGCTTCCTGATCGGCCGGGGCGGCGGCGGGCCGGACGAGGTGGCGATGGGGCTGGCGCTGACGGGCCATTTCCTGGAGCGCCACGTCTTCGCCCAACGCCACATCGAGGTGCCCCCCGCCCGGGCGCGATTCGTAGATCGCTATCGCAAGAAGCACACCATATCTGGTATTCTGGCAGCCGAAGAGTCGTAGTCGCCCCCGCTCGGGAAACGCGACCGCCGGCGCCGTCCGCCCTCCGAAAGCATGATTGATCCATGACCGACGCCGCCCTGGAAATCCTGGACAAGCCGCTCTCCGACGCGCTGAGCGAGCGCTACCTGTCCTACGCCCTTTCCACCATCGTCTCGCGCTCGCTGCCCGACGTGCGCGACGGGCTGAAGCCGGTCCACCGGCGGCTGCTCTTCGCCATGAGCCAGTTGAAGCTCGACCCGAACACGCCGCCCAAGAAGTCGGCCCGTGTCGTCGGCGACGTCATCGGCAAGTTCCACCCGCACGGCGACAGTGCCGTGTACGAGGCGCTGGTGCGCCTGGCGCAGGACTTCGCCGCCCGCTACCCGCTGGTCGAGGGGCAGGGCAACTTCGGCAACATCGACGGCGATAACGCCGCCGCCATGCGGTACACGGAAGCGCGCCTGACCGAGGTCGCCAAGGCCATGCTGGCCGGCATCGACGAGGACGCGGTCGACTTCCGCGCCACGTACGACGGCGACGGCGAGGAGCCGGTCGTCATGCCGGCCGCCTTCCCGAACCTGCTGGCGAACGGCTCGGCCGGCATCGCCGTGGGCATGGCGACCAGCATCCCGCCGCACAATGTCGGCGAGATCTGCGACGCGCTGCATCTCTGCATCAAGAAGCGCAAGGAGTGGCGCGAGGTACTGGCGACGCTGCCGGCCGACGAGCGCAAGGCGACCGACGCGGCCGCCGCCGACCAGCTGGTGCAGCTGATGCCCGGCCCCGACTTCCCCACCGGCGGCGTGCTGGTGGAGGGGCGCGAGGCGGTGCGCGAGGCCTACCGCACCGGCCGCGGCAGCTTCCGCCTGCGCGCCCGCTGGGAGACGGAGAAGCTGGGTCAGGGCACCTGGCAGATCATCGTCACCCAGATCCCCTACCAGGTGCAGAAGTCCAAGCTGATCGAGCACATCGCCGAGCTGCTGGCCGAGCGCAAGCTGCCGCTGCTGGAGGACATCCGCGACGAGTCGGCGGAGGACATCCGTGTCGTGCTGGTGCCCAAGAGCCGCAACGTCGACCCGGCCGTGCTGATGGAGCAGCTGTTCCGCCACACCGACCTGGAGACCCGCATCCCGCTGAACATGAACGTGCTGGGCGCCGACCAGGTGCCGCGCGTCATGAATCTGCGCGAGGTGCTGTTCGCCTTCCTCGACCACCGGCTGGACGTGCTGGTGCGGCGCTCCAAGCACCGGCTGGGCAAGATCGACCACCGGCTGGAGGTGCTGGCCGGCTACCTGATCGCCTACCTGAACCTGGACGAGGTCATCCGCATCATCCGCGAGGAGGACGAGCCCAAGGTCTCGCTGATGGCGACCTTCGGGCTGACGGACGTGCAGGCGGAAGCCATCCTCAACATGCGCCTGCGCTCCTTGCGCAAGCTCGAGGAGATGGAGATCCGCAAGGAGCATGACGGGCTGTCGGCCGAGCGGACCGAGCTGCTGTCGCTGCTGGAGGACGAGGGCAAGCGCTGGAAGTCGGTCTCCTCGGAGATCAGCGACATCCGCCGGAAGTTCGGCCAGTCCACCAAGCTGGGCGAGCGCCGGACGGAAGTGGCGGACGCGCCGGCCGAGATCGTCGTGCCGGTGGAGGCCATGATCGAGCGCGAGTCGGTCACCGTCTTCCTGTCGGAGAAGGGCTGGATCCGCGCCGTGAAGGGCCACCTGACCGACGCCGAGGCGGCGGAGGCCAAGTACAAGGACGGCGACCGCGGGCGCTTCGTGTTGCGGGCGGAGACGACCGACAAGCTGCTGGTCTTCTCCTCGCTCGGCCGCTTCTACACGCTGGGCGTCGACAAGCTGCCGCGCGGCCGCGGCTTCGGCGAACCGGTGCGCCTGATGATGGATCTGGGCGAGGCGGAGATCGTCACCGTGCTGCCCTACCGCGCCGGCAAGAAGCTGGTGGTGGCCTCCAGCGACGGGCGCGGCTTCCAGGTGGAGGCCGACGAGGTCGTGGCGCAGACCCGCGCCGGCAAGCAGATCCTGAACGTGGGCGAGGGGGCGGTGGCCACCATCTGCGTCCCGGCCGAGGGCGATGCCGTGGCCGTCATCGGCAACAACCGCAAGCTCCTGGTCTTCCCGCTGGACGAGCTGCCGGTGCTGGCCCGCGGCAAGGGCGTCGCCCTGCAGAAGTACAAGGACGCCAGCCTGGAGGACCTCGCCGTCGTGAAGATGGCCGAGGGCCTGTCCTGGAGGATGGGCGGCAGCGGCGAGCGCACCCGTGTCGAATCCGACCTGCGCCCCTGGGTCGCCGCCCGCGGCTCGCTCGGCAAGCTGCCGCCGAACGGCTTCCCGAAGAACAACAAGTTCTCGGGGTAAAGGTGCGGCCGGGGCGGTGCGTTGCGGCACCGCCCCGATGCGCCTATCTTCGCGTTAGGGACACAATGTGTGGACCTTTCGACCGGAGACCCGAAGTGAGCGCCCCGCAGCGCGCCTATCCGACTTTGAGCGAGCTGATCGCCCGGCGTGTCGCCGACCGGCGGGCGGCGGCACTGTCGGCCGTGGCTAAGGCGGATGCGGTGGCTCGGGCGGCCGGCGGACGGCTGCTGGTCTTCGGCTCCCTGGCGACGGGCCGCTTCCACGAGAAGTCCGACATCGACATTGTCCTGTTCGACGTGCCGGCGGATCGCTCCGCCGATCTGGTCGCCGAGATATTCACCATCTGCGAGGATGCCGGCATCCAGCCCGACGTCATCGACGAGCGCCATCTGGGCCCATCGCTGCGCGCCCGCGTGATGAGGGACGGCCGTGACCCATCCGACCTGGATTGACGCTTGGCGCGACATCGGGATCGCCCGGTCCCAGTTCGCCGAGGCGGCGGCGACTTAAGGTCGGTTAGAGAACCGGCTGTATGGTTCTCACCCGCTCGTCCTACGCTCGACCGTCATCCCGGCGTAGGCCGGGACCCAGGGGTTGCAGCAATGCACCATTGATGAAGTGCACCCGTAGGTCGCATGGACCGGAGCGTAATGCGACATGCTCCGGCCGGGGTGTCGCATTGCGCCTGCGGCTCCATGCGACCTACGAACCACACCTGTGCTGCATCGCTCGCATCCCACTGCAACCCCTGGGTCCCGGCCTGCGCCGGGATGACGGGTAGTGGGAGACGCCGCACAGGGCATCGTACAACGGGGCCCTTCCGACCCCGGGGCAAAAGCGCGGCGGGAGGCAGGTGCTCCTCCGCCGCACCAATAACCCTCACGCCACCTCCAACCCCTGCGCCAGGAAAGGCAGCGACCGGATGCGCCGGCCGGTGGCGGCGAAGATGGCGTTCGCCACGGCCGGGCCGGGGAGCGGCGCCACGGGTTCGCCGGCGCCGCCGACGGCGCAGGCCGGGCTTTCCAGCAGGTGGATGTCGATCTCCGGCGCCTGCTCCAGCTTGATCAGAGGGTAGGCGTCGAAGTTCTGCGGCACGGTCCGGCCGCCCGACACCGTGACCTGCTCCGACAGCGCCGATCCCAGCCCCATGATGACCGACCCCTCGATCTGCGCGCGGATGTTGTCCGGCGCCACCGAGGTGCCGCAGTCGAAGGCGACGGTGACGCGGCGGACGCGCAGGCGCCCGTCCAGGACCGACACCTCCGCCACCGCCGCCGCCAGGCTCTGGAAGGAGTACCAGAAGGCGACGCCGCGCCCGTGGCCCTTGGGCAGGGGACGGCCCCAGCCGGACTTCTCCGCCGCCAGGTCCAGCACCCGCTGCGCCCGGGCGTCGCCCTCCAGATAGCTTCGGCGGAAGGCGACCGGGTCGGCCTTGGCCGCATGGGCCAGCTCGTCCATGAAGCTTTCGAAGAAGAAGACGTTCTGGGTGGTGTGGACCGAGCGCCAGGGCCCGGTCGGCACCGCCGCCTCGGGCGTCGGCACGGTGGCGACCAGGGCCGGCAGACGGTAGCGGATGCCGGTCTCCGACACCGATCCCATCGCCTCCGCCCCGCCGACCCCGCCGCGTCCCAGCTCCGGGATGCCCAGGATGTTGGTGACGGTCGCGGCGACCGCCGCTGGGCGGCCGGCCCCGTCCAGTGCTGCGCGGAAACTCGCCAGCGCAGCCGGGCGGTAGCGGCCCTGGCGCATATCCTCCTCGCGGCTCCAGATCAGCTTCACGGGGCGCCCGTCCATGGCGCGCGACAGCAGCGCCGCCTGCGGCGCGACGTCGTGCTGGTAGCGCCGGCCGAAGCCGCCGCCGACATAGGTGGTCTCGACCGAGACCCTGTCCTCCGGCAGGCTCAGCAGCGCCGCCAGCACGCGCCGCGTGCCGGTCTGGTTCTGCGTGCCGACCCAGATCTCGGCCTTGTCCGCTCCGGCCCGCGCCACCGCCGTCATCGGCTCCATCTGGGCGTGGTAGAGGTAGGGGACGGTGTATTCCGCCTCCAGCACGCGCGCGGCGTTGGCGAAGGCGATGCCGGCCTCGGTTGATGCCGCCTGCAGATCGTAGGGCGGGGGCTCGGCCGTCTCGCCGCCATCGTCCCGGCTGCGCCAGAAGGCCTTGGGCACCATCCGGTTGCCGGCCTTCGCGGCGCGCAGCCGGTCGAACACCTTGGCGGTGTCGAGGTCCGGCTCCAGCCCGCCCTCCCAGACCGGCTTCAGCGCCTCCAGCCCCTTGGCCGCCTGCCAGTAGCGGTCGGCGACCACCGCGACCGCATCTGCAAGGGCCACGTAGGTCGGCCCGCGCCCCGGCGTCGGCACGGCGATGCGAACGCCGCGGATCGGCACCACCTTGCGCACGCCCGGCACGGCCAGGGCCGGCGCCTCGTCGAGCGGGCCGAGCTTCGCCCCGAAGACCGGCGCCTGCATGATCGTCGCCACCAGCATGTCCGGCAGGACGACGTCGATGCCATAGACCGCCGAGCCGTCGACCTTGGCCGGGATGTCCTCGCGCGGCACGGTCCGGCCGATGATCCGCCATTCGGAGCGCGGCTTCAGCGGCGGGTCGGCGGGGACGGGCAGGGCGGCGGCCGCCTCGGCCACGGCACCATAGGCGATGCGCCGGTTGCTGGGCGGATGCAGCACATGGCCGGCCTCGGCCCGGCACTCGGCCGCGGGCACCTGCCAGCGCTCGGCCGCCGCCTGCACCAGCATCAGCCGCGCGGCGGCGCCGACCTTGCGCAGCTTGTCGAACTGCCGGCGCACGGCGGAGCTGCCGCCGGTGCCGTAGAAGGTGGGCGGCGTGCCGAAGGTGCCGAACCGGTCCTGGATCGGCGCCATGTCGATGCGGATGGCGGCCCAGTCCACCTCCAGCTCCTCCGCCAGGATCTGCGGCACGACGGTGCGCGAGCCCTGGCCGAGTTCCGAGGCGTTGGTCAGCAGCGTGACGACCCCGTCCGGGCCAATGCGCACCCAGCCGTTCACGGTGGCCGCTCCGGGGGACGCAGGCGCGGCGCCGGCGGGCAGGTCGAAGCCGATGACCAGACCGGCGCCGGCGGTAGCGGCGGCGGCGATGAAGCCGCGGCGGGACAGGGCGGTCATGCCGCCCTCCCGGTGTCGGTCATGCCGGCGGCGCGGCGGATGGCCCTGCGCACGCGGGGATAGGTGCCGCAGCGGCAGAGATTGGTCATGGCCTCGGCGATGTCGGCGTCGGTCGGCTGCGGCTTCTCGGCCAGCAGGGCGGCGGCGGCCATGATCATGCCGGATTGGCAGTAGCCGCATTGCGGCACCTGCTCCTCGATCCAGGCCTTCTGCAGGGCGTGATCCCTGGTCTCGGACAGCCCCTCGATGGTGGTGATGCGCTGGCCGGCGGCCCCCTCCACCGGCAGCGAGCAGCTGCGCACCGGCATGCCGTCGATATGGACCGTGCAGGCGCCGCACTGGGCAATGCCGCAGCCATATTTGGTACCGGTGAGCCCCAGCTCCTCGCGGAGCACCCAGAGCAGCGGGGTGTCGCCCGGAACGTCGGCGGAGACCTCCCGCCCGTTCACGGTGAGTCGATGTGCCATGGTCATTCATCCCTGACGCGAGCCCCCGCTCGACCGGCACAGTGGCGCAGCTGCCCCTCCTTGCGCTACAGAGGAAAATCGAAAGTACCTTTCGACGGAGTGCAACGATGCCCGGAGCGACGCATGGCGAGCGGGCGGAGGGGATGGCGGTCTTCTGCCAAGTGGTCGAGGCCGGCAGCCTCAGCGCCGCCGCCCGCGCCCTGGCGCTCGCCCCCAGCTCCGTCTCGCGCCGCATCCAGCTGCTGGAGCGCGACCTGGGCGTGGCCCTGCTGAACCGCACGACGCGCAGCCTGACCCTGACCGAGGCCGGCCGCCGCTACCTGGCGTCGGCCCGACGCATCCTCTCGGAGATTGAGGACGCCCACGGCAGCATGGCCGAGCTGGCGGAGACGCCGCGCGGCACGCTGCGGGTCACCATGCCCGTGGCCTTCGGGCTGCGCCATGCCGACCGGCTGCTGGCCGCCTACCACGCCCAGGCGCCGGAAGTGACGGTGGAGCTGGTGCTGTCGGACGCGCTGCTGGACCTGGCCGACCGCGACATCGACATCGCCGTGCGCTCGGGCAATCCCGACGTGGCCGATCTGGTGGCGGTGCGCCTCGCCCCGATCATCCGGCTGGTGGTGGGCAGCACCGCCTATCTGCAGGCCCATGGCGAGCCCGAAACGCCCGACGATCTGGAGCGCCACCGCTGCCTGGTGTTCCAGCCCGGCGGCGCCGTGCCGCTCTGGCGCTTCCGCCGGGGCGAGGAGGCGCGGTCGGTGCGGGTATCCGGGCCGCTGGTCTGCAACAATGCCGAGACGATCATCGCCGCCGCCTGCGCCGGGCTGGGGCTGGCGCTGCTGCCCACCTGGCAGATCGGCCGCGAGGTGGAGGAGGGGCGGGTGCGCCCGGTGCTGAGCGGCTGGGACCCGAGCGGCCCCAGCGCCAGCACCCATCTCTGGGCGCTCTACCCCCAGAACCGCCGCGCCTCGACCAAGGTGCGGCTGTTCATGGAGCTGCTGCGCGACGCCATGGCGGCGGTGGGGTAGGGGCGCGCCTCAACCCAGCGGCCCCATGCCCGCCAGCTGCACCTGGTTCAGCACCGACCCGAGCCCGACCCAGCCCGATCCCGTCCAATAGACGGACTCGCCGGCGGCGTTGGTGAGCAGCACGTCGTCGCGGCCGTCATTGTTGACGTCGAGGTCCACCCGCATCGACCATTCAGCGCCGAGCGTGGCGAACCACTCGAACCCGGCGGCGCCCTGGGTCGCGTCCCAGAAGACGACGCCGCCCGTCTGGGTGTTGCGGAACACCAGGTCCTCCGCCGCGCCTGGCCGCACATTGCCGATGCCCGCCAGAGTCCAGCCGCCGCCGGGGTCGAGGGTCAGCAGGTCGCGGAAGCCGCCGTCGGTCAGCGCGTAGAGCGCGCCGGAGGCGGTGTTCTGGAAGACGATGTCGGCGCGGCCGCCGCCGTCGATGTTGCCGACGCCGGCGATCCGCGTCTGGCCGTTCAGCGTCAGCAGGTCGGCGCCGCTGTTGCCGGCCACGTCCAGCACCCGCAGCTGGCCGGCGGCGTTCAGCAGCAGGATGTCGGTCGCTCCGGAGCCGCGGAAATCGCCGGTGCCCACCGGCTGGAAGCCGTTGAAGGCGGGCAGTGTCCGGAAGCCCGTCCCGGCGAGCGACACGTCCCACACGACATGGCCGCCGCCCGGCATGGCGAACAGGATGTCGGCCTTCTGGTCGCCGGTGAAGTCGGCGACGGCCAGCGGGTCGGTGCCCGGGGCCAGTTGCAGCAGCGGCCTGAACCCGTCGGCGCCGCGCGCCGGGTCCCAGGCGATCAGCCCGCCGGCCGACTGCTTCAGCACCAGGGACGGACCGGACATGGAGCCGACCGTGCCGGCCGCGGCGTAGTGCGAGGCGATCTCCGCCCGCACGCCTGCCGCATAGGCGCTGCCGAGCGTGTCCAGCGACACGGAGCCCGCATAGGCGGGGCTGCTGCGGATGGCGTCGCGGAACTCGGTGAAGGTGAAGGTGCGGCGGACCCCACCCTCCAGCAGGGCGTCCCAGAACTCGATCACGTTTTCCGGCCGGGTCCAGTCGATGAAGAGGACCGAGCGTCCGGTGAAGGCGTCGTTCAGCAGCAGGTGACGCCCGTCCACCTCGACGATCTGGTTGACCGGAACGTTGATCGGCTGGTCGACCCAGCGGTCGGCGGGATCGTTGCCGTTCTCCAGCACGAACGCGGTGTCCAGCAGGCCGGGATTCACCGTGTAGGTGTCATTGCCCGTGCCGCCGATCAGGATCGTGCCGCGGAAGAAACCGCCCGCTTCCAGCCGGTCGTTGCCCGCCCCGCCCAGCAGCCGCTGGTCGGCGCCCGTCGGACGAAGCGTGTTGTTGCCAGCGTCGCCCATGATGTTGGTCGGCATGATCGGCGCATCCTCCCCGCTGGTGCAGGAGGCAAGTGTATGTCCTGTTCCGGTGGAACATCCATGGCAATTTGCGCGTCCATGTGGCGGTACCCCGGCGATGGCGCCGCATCCGCGGAATTAACTCCCGCCGCCGTCAGCCCGACCCGGTGCCCAGTCCCGCCACCCACCCCAGCAGCGCCGCCCCGAGCAGCATCTGGACGGCAAGGATGCGCCTCAGCCGCGAGACGAAGGGCTCCTTGCGGGTCTTGTGGCGGAAGAGGGCGCGGGCGGCCAGCAGCCCGGGCGAGCCGCCCAGCGCCGCCAGCCAGAGGAGCCTGCGTTCCGGAACCCGCCGCCCGCCCTCGATGGCGCGGTACTTGTCCCAGGCCATGACCAGGAAGGTCCAGGCGTTGACCGCCAGCAGGGCGGCCATGAGCCAGGGCTGGGCCTGGCCGGCCATGTCGGTCCAGTCCTGCACGGGCCCGCCCGCTCAGCCCTTCCGCGCCGCCGCCGACGCCGCGTACATGAAGTTGTCCAGCGTGTTCTCGGCGACGCGGAACCACAGGAAGCTCTCCTCGCGGAAGGCCTTCCAGGGCTCGTAGATCTTCCTGAAGGCCGGGTTCTTGGCCGCCGTCTCGTCATACAGCTCGAAGGCCGCCTTGTAGCAGGCCTGCAGGACCTCGCGCGGGAAGGGCCGCAGCAGCGCGCCGGACGCCACCAGCCGCTTGATCGCCGCCGGGTTCTGCGCGTCGTACTTGGCGGTCATGGTGACGTTGGCGTCCTGGCAGGCGGACTCGAAGATCGCCTTGTAGTGCTTGGGCAGCGCGTCCCATTGCTGCAAATTCACGATCATGGAGACGGTCGGCCCGGCCTCCCACCAGCCGGGGTAGTAGTAGTATTTGGCGACCTTCTGGAAGCCGAGCTTCTCGTCGTCATAGGGGCCGACCCACTCGGCGGCGTCGATGGTGCCCTTCTCCAGCGCCGGGTAGATGTCGCCGCCGGCGATCTGCTGCGGCACGGCGCCCAGGCGGGAGATCACCTGGCCGGCGAAGCCGCCGATGCGCATCTTCAGGCCCTTCAGATCCTCGACGGTCTTGATCTCCTTGCGGAACCAGCCGCCCATCTGCGTGCCGGTGTTGCCGGCCGGGAAGTTGATGACGTTGTAGCCCTTCAGGAAATCGCGGACGAGCTCCAGCCCGCCGCCCTGGAACAGCCAGGCGTTCTGCTGGCGCGCGTTCAGCCCGAAGGGGATGGCGCAGTCGAAGGCGAAGGCCGGGTCCTTGCCGACATAGTAGTAGTTGACGGTGTGGCCGCACTCGACCGTGCCGGCCTGGACGGCGTCCAGCACCTGCAGGCCCGGCACGATCTCGCCGCCGGCGAAGGCGCGGATCTGGAACTTGCCGTCGGTGGCCGCCTCGACGCGCTTCGCCACGATCTCGGCGCCGCCGTAGATCGTGTCCAGGCTCTTGGGAAAGCTGGAGGCGCAGCGCCATTTGATCTCGGGGTTGGACTGCGCGATGGCGGGGGCCGGGAAGGTGGCGGCCGCGACGGCTGCGCCGGTGCCGGCGGCGGCCAGGAAGGAGCGGCGCTGCAGCGCGGGCTCAGGCGCGGCGGGCTCGGGCGTGGCGGTCGGCGCAGGGGCGCTGGGCGGCTTCATCGGGCATCTCCTCCGCTGGTCCAGGCGGGACATTCGCAGCGTCCCGCTCCTTGTCGGCGGAGAGGCCTTGCCGGCCATTCCCCGCCGCCCGAGCATAGAAGGCCGGACGGCGCCGTCAACGGGACTTCCTCTTATGCCACCAAGGCGTTAGAGGCCGCCGGCCAGGGCCAGCAGGCCGCCGCGATGCCGGAGACGGCGGGGGCGGGCAATGCCGCGGCGATGCGGGCGGTCAGCCGATCGGCGGAAGCCTTGAGGGCGCGCCTGACGTCCGCCGCATGGTTGCCGGCGGCCACCATGATCTCGGGCGACAGCGACGGTCCGCCGGCCGGCCCATCGAGCAGCAGCGGCGGCGACTCCAGCGCCGGTCGGGCCGACGGCGGCAGGGCGGCGAGGGCGCCCGGGTCGATGGACAGGGCCAGCAGGCGGGAGCGGGGTCCGAAGCCGAGGCGTCCGCCGGCTGCGGCGCAGTCGGTCACCGGCGCCTCCGCGGCCGCCGTTTCCGCCCCCAGACGCCGCCAGACCTTGCCCAGCGGCCCCGGCGCCGCCACGCGCAGGCCCCTGAGATCGGCGAGGCCGTCGGGAACGGGGCCGGCGACATGGCCGCCGGGCGCCAGCGCAACGGCGAAGGCGGCGGAGCCGGCGGCGGCGCGGAACAGGGCGCGTCCCTCGTCCGACGCGAGCCAGGGGGCCAACCGTTCCGGCTCCGGCCCGAAGGGCATGGCGGCGAGCAGGGCGGCGGCCGGGGACAGGCGCCAGGCCTCGACCAGCGCCGCATCCGCCGGGGTGCCGGCCGGTACCGGTGCCAGGATCAGCGTTCCCTCCGACGCCGCCGCCAGATGCGCCGCCACGGCGTGAGCCGCCGCCGGATCGCTGGCGGCGAGCCGCAGCACGGCGGACGCCCGTGCCGGGCGCGTCAGCAGAACAGGCGCGGCGAGGCAGGCGGCGCCCAGCAGGGCGGTGGTGCGGATGAAGGCGCGACGGCGCATGGGGCGCTCCCCGATGGTGCGGGGAGGGAACGGCGGGGACGGGCGGGGGTTCCGGGCTGGGGTCAGCAGGCAGCTCTAGCAGCACCTTCGGAGGGTGATCTCTTTTCCCGTCACCCCGGCGAAAGCCGGGGCCCAGGGGTTGCCGCAGTATGAGATCAATGCAGCGGTCCCAAAGCGACTTCCAACAAAGCCTGTGAACTGGGCACGCTTCATCGGTCGATTATCGCTGCAACCCCTGGGTCCCGGCTTTCGCCGGGATGACGGGATTGAGTGGAACAACTGAGGAGGCTCAGTCCGCGTCTGCGCCGACGGCGGCTTCCAGCCGGTCCAGCTCGGCGTCGGTCATGCGCACCCAGCCGTCGCGCGACAGCTGCTCCAGCGGCCGGAAGCGGGCCTTGTAGGCCATCTTGCGGCTGCCATCGATCCAGTAGCCGAGATAGACATAGGGCAGGTTCGCCGCCCGGGCCGCCTCGACCAGCGACAGGATCATCTGCGTGCCCAGGCTGCGACGCACGTCGGCCGGATCGTAGAAGCTGTAGACGGCGGAATAGCCGTCGGCCAGCCGGTCGGTCAGCAGGCCGCCGCGCAGCTGGCCCTCGGCGTCGCGCAGTTCGAACACCAGCGTGTCGACCCGGCCCTCCTCCACCATGGCGGTGTAGTCGGCCAGGCTCATCCGGCTCATGTCGCTGTCGCCATGGCGCGCGTCCTGGTAGGCGGCGAAGACGCCGTACTGCTCCACCGTCGCCGAGGCCGGCGCCGGGGTGAAGGTCAGGTCGGTGTTGGCCTTGCGGATCTTGCGCATGGTCCGGTTCGGCGCGAACTCCGCCACCGGGATGCGCACGGGCACGCAGGCGTTGCAGCCGGGGCAGACCGGCCGGTAGACGATGTCGTGGCTGCGGCGGAAGCCGGCGCGCGACAGGGTGGAGTTGACCTCCGCCGCCTGCGGGCCGGACAGGCGCGTGAACAGCTTCCGCTCGATCCGGCCGGGCAGGTAGGGACAGGGCATCGGCCCCGACCGGAAGAACTGCTGCAGCGGGCGGTAGGGCGGCGGAATGACGCTCATTCAGGCGGTCCGGACGGGGAGGCGGGCGGGCGGGAAGCGGTGTGCGGCCCCCGGGGCGGAGGCGCTGTACTGGTCGGTCATGCCGGACGGAAACGTCATGCGGTGCCCTGGCGGTTCCCCTGCGGCGGCGGCCCCCGCCTCCTGCCCCGGACGGGAGGGAAGGGGCACCGGCCTCTGGCGATCAGAGTAACACCGACGAGAGGCCATTGCGACGGGGCGGCTGTGATATTTCGCCGCCGTGGTGTGGCTGCGGCATCGGCATTCCTAGCGCGCCGGCGACGTGCCCGAGGCGCCCGCCGGCGCGGCCGGAACCGCCGGCCCGGCGCCCAGCGGCTGCTCGCGGATCAGCACGATGCTGACCCGGCGGTTACGCGGCGATTTCGGGTCGTCGGGAAAGAGGTGGTCGGTGTCAGCCTTGGCGACCACTGTCGCAATGCGTTCGGGCGCGACACCGCCGGCGATGAGTGCACGCCGGCTCGCATTGGCGCGGTCGGAGGAGAGTTCCCAGTTGCCGTAGGCGGCGTCGTTGGAGAACGGAATACTGTCGGTGTGGCCGCTGACCGACAGCCGGTTCGGCATCTTTGAGACTGCTTGCGCCACATAGGCCATCAGCTGCGCCGTCTGGGGGAACATCTTGGCGCTGGCGGAGGGGAACATCGAGTAGCCTTCCTGGTCCACCAGCTGGATGCGCAGCCCCTCGGGCGTCTGGTCGATGATCAGGTTCTGGGCGAGGTCGCGCAGCTCCGGCACCTCCTGGATGGCCTGGCGCAGCTCGGCCGCGGCCTGCTGGAACTGCTGCGCCTCGAGCTTGGCCAGCGCCTCCGCCAGCTCGGCCGGGTCGACCTCGCCGTCGCCGTTCTTGTCGGCCTCCTCCTTGCCGCCGATGCGCATGAGGTCGGCCGCGCCGCCGGCCAGCTCCGCCTCGGACAGGCCGCCCTTCATGGTCCCGGCGGTGGGGCCGCCCGCCTTCTCCTCGTCGGTGTTGCCGAGCTTGTCCTTGTCGCCGTCGGGCCGGCCGCGGGCGCTGTACTTGAAGTCGTCCACCTGCTCGGCGGCGTTGGCGGCGGCGGGCAGCGAGGGCACCGGCACCGTCAGCTGCGGCGGCGAGGACTGGTTGTTCAGCGACCCGTCCACCGTGATGGTCTGGCCGCCCAGCACGCCGCCGGCGCCGCTCTCCTGCTTGGAGGGGCTGGCGGGGGAGAAATAGTCGGCGATGCCCAGCTTCTGTTCCGAGGTGGTGACGTTCAGCAGCCAGAGCAGCAGGAAGAAGGCCATCATCGCCGTCACGAAGTCGGCATAGGCGACCTTCCAGGCGCCGCCATGGTGGCCCTCGGCGCTCTTGTTGATCTTCTTGATGATGATCGGGGCTTGGTTCTTGCCGCCGCCCGCGTTGCTCGCCACGGGACCACCTTCCGAAAAGAACGGCCAAGATGCGGCCGACTGCTAGTCCAACCGATAGTTTAAGGGCAGTGGGGGTGCCCGAGGAAGGGATATTCATCGGACGGGGTAGGCCGGGACTGGACAAGTGATGCCGCGCCAACCATTTCCGGGCCAATCAGCTTGCGCCCCGTGCCCCCATCGGCTAGGGACGGAAGGCCCCTTCCTCCAGAGCCGGTCCCGCCCCCATGACCATCGACGCCCGCGAGTTCCGCCACACCCTCGGCCGCTTCGCCACGGGGATCGCGGTCGCGACCACGCTTGACGGGGAGGGCAACCCCGTGGGGGTGACGGTGAACTCCGTCACCTCGGTCTCGCTGGACCCGCCGCTGGTGCTGTTCTGCCTGGACAGGAACGCCAACACCCTGCCGCTCTTCCAGAGCGGCCGCGGCTTCGCGCTGAACATCCTGACGGAGGAGCAGCGCGATTTCTCCCACCGCTTCTCCCGCGGCCACGCCACCGACCGCTGGGACGGGGTGCCCCGCGCGGCCTGGGAGACCGGCAGCCCGATCCTGGAAGGCTGCCTCGCCAATCTGGACTGCGAGCTCTACGGTTCGCACGAGGGTGGCGACCACGTCATCATCGTCGGCAAGGTCGTCAAGCTGGCCTTCGCCGCCGAGGGCCGTCCGCTGCTCTACTGGTGCGGCGCCTACCGGCACATCGACTGAGGCTCAGCCGCTCGCCACCCAGGCGGGATCGAAGGCGGCGGGCGCGATGCCGGTCAGGTCCACGATGGCGCCGTTGGACAGGATCAGGCGCAGCCAGCCCTCGGCGCCGGTGCCGGTCGTGTAGGACAGCCCGCCCGTCAGCCGGATCAGGTCGGTCCCGCCCGTCACGGTGACCTTGAGCTGGAAATCGGCGATGGTGTCGCGCCCGCCGGCGCTGTCGGCGCCGAACAGGAACAAATCCGCCGAGATGCCGCCGGTCAACAGATCGTCGCCGGCGCCGCCCTCCAGCGTCTCGGCCCCGCCGCCGCCGGTCAGCGTATCCGCCCCGCCGAGGCCGCGCAGCACGGCGCCCTGCGGCAGGCCGGCGGCGTCGACCGACAGGCGGTTGGCGGCCGCGGTGCCGGTCAGCACGCTCTCCGCCCCGAACGCCAGGATGGTGCCGTCCTCGACATGGTCGGGCAGGGTGTAGGCGCCACTGCCGATGAAGCGGACCGTGTCGGTGCCCTCGCCGGCCAGCTCCTGCACGCGCTCGCCCGCCGCCTCGCGCACGATGTAAAGGTCGTCGCCCGTGCTGCCGAGCAGCAGGTCGCCCCGGCTACCCCGGAAATTGCCGGCCCCGAATCCCTCGATCGTGTCGTTGCCGGCGCCGCCGGACAGGGTCTCGTCGCTGGGGGCGGCGCCGTTGCGGCCCCTGAGACTGTCATTGAGGGGCGTGCCGATGATCCGGTTGACGTTGATGAGTTGGTCCGCCTGGGCGCCGCCCGCGACGATGCCGTAGCCGATGTTGTAGTAGCGCGCCACGGTGCCGTCATGGTTCAGCGCCCGGATGGCGTTCTCCTGGCGCGTATCCATGGACTGGTAGTCCGCGCCGAGGTCGACCGTCACGGCGCCGCCGGCGCGGCTGTAGTCCACCGTGTCGGTGAAGATGGTGGGCGCGAAATACTCGCCGATAATGATGTCGCCCTCGCCGCGCGCGGTGAAGCTGTCGTTGCCGTAGGAGCCTTCCATCAAATCCTGGCCGGCGCCACCCTCGAACACATCGTCGCCGAAATTGCCCAGCATGTAGTCGTCGCCGGCGCCGCCCAGCAGCGTGTCGTTCCCGATGCCGCCATCCAGCCGGTCGGCCTCGTCGCCGCCGTCCAGCAGATCGTCGGCGCCCAGCCCGTTCAGCAGGTCGCGGCCGGCGCCGCCCCGGACCGTGTCGCGCAGGTTGGTGCCCAGGATCACATCGTCGGCGGCGGCGCCGGTCATGGTGTAGGTCCAGCTGGTCCGGTCCAGCGTGCGGGTGACCTGGCCGTCCAGCCGCGCCTCGTCCTCCGGCGTGCCGTAGATGTAGCGCAGCACCTGCAGGTCGAGCGGGCGGAAGGCGGCGGGCACCCCGTTCTGCGCCGCCGCGCCGCCGGTGCCCAGCGCCATGACCGAGCTGTCGATGCCGGACTCGGCCTCGGTCAGGCCGGCGAAGCCGACCTTGGGATGGACCAGCCCCAGCGCGTGGCCGATCTCGTGCATGACGACGGCGAAGCCCTCTGTCCCCGGCGCCAGCGTGCTCGAGGCGTAGTAGAGGGAACTGACGAAGATGTCGCCGGCCACGCCCTGGAAGTCGGTGCGCTCGCGCCCGCCGCCGTTCGGCAGATCCTCGATATGGCCCTGGTCGACGCTGGGCAGGTAGGCGAAGCCGCCGAGGTCGGCCTGCATCGCCCCCATGCCCATGCGGATCTCGCCGCCCACCGCGTCGGGCACCTCGACGAAGCGGATGCCGGTCGCCTGGGTGATCATGTCGAAGGCCAGACGCGCGTTGGCGCGCTGCGCCTCGGTCAGGGCGGAGAAGGCGCCGGTGCGGTAGGCGCCCGGGTTCTGCGCGTAGAACTCCTCGGAGAAATAGGCGGGCAGCGACTCCATGAAGCTGTAGGTCAGGATCATCGGCGTGCCGACGGGGGCGCTGGGGAAGTTGGCGGCGCCCTCGGTCCAGGACAGGCCGCACCAGAGCGCCATGAACTTCTCCAGCGGCCGGTCGCGGATGACTGGCAGCGGCCCGGTGTCGGTGGCGGAATGGTCGGGATCGTGCCCGTCGCGCGGCAGCGCCTCGGCGGGAAAGCGCGATCTCAGGACCCCGGCGCCGAACTCCTCGGCGGCCACGCTCTCGCGGCGCATAGGCATTCCCGGTACTCCCCTCATTCCCCGCCTTTATTAGGGGTTTATACCTCTTTCGGGGAGAGGTCGCCAGGGGCGCCAAGCAAAAGGGGCGCCCCGTGACGGGCGCCCCTGCCAGGAAAAGCCGATCCGCCGGGGATCAGCCCATGTTGATGATGATCGTCTTCTTGTGGGTGAAGTGCTCCAGCATGCTCTCCAGCGTCGCCTCCTTGCCCAGGCCCGACGTCTTGACGCCGCCATAGGACAGGTTCGGCTGCACGACCAGGTTCTGGTTCACCTGCACGAAGCCGGCCTCCAGCCGCTGGGTGGCGTCCATGGCGGTGCGCAGGTCGCGGGTCCAGATGGTGGCGGCCAGACCGTACTCGGTGTCGTTGGCCTGCTCGATCGCCTGCTCATAGTCGTCGAAGCGGATGACGCAGGTCACCGGCCCGAAGATCTCCTCGCGCGCCACGCGGCTGTCGTTGGTCAGGCCGGTGAAGATCACCGGCTGCACGAACAGCCCCTTGGCCAGGCTCTGGTCGGCGGGCAGGGCAGAACAGGTCAGCGCCTTGGCGCCGGCCTCATTGCTGCCGATCTGGATGTAGCTCTTCACCTTCTCGAACTGCTGGGTGCTGACGATGGCGCCGATGTCGGTCGCCTCGTCCAGCGGGTCGCCCATCTTCATGGCGTCGACCTTGGCCTTCAGCTTCTCCACGAAGGCGTCATGGATGGAGCTGTGGACGAAGATGCGGCTGGCGGCGGTGCAGCTCTGGCCCTGGCGGGTGAAGCGCATGCCGGCGACGGCACCGGCCACCGCCTGGTCGATGTCGGCGTCGCCCATGACGATCATCGGGCTCTTGCCGCCCAGCTCCAGCGTCACCGGGATCAGCTTCTCGGCGGCGGTCTTGTAGACGATCTTGCCGGTCTCGACCGAGCCGGTGAAGGTCACCTTGCCGACCTTGGGATGCGAGACCAGCGGCGCGCCGCACTCCGGCCCGAAGCCCGACAGGATGTTCAGCACGCCCGCCGGCAGCACCTGGGCCATGATCTGGCAGGCGCGCAGCACGGCGAAGGGCGCCTCCTCGGCTGACTTCACCACGACCGCGTTGCCCGCCACCAGCGCCGGCGCGATCTTCAGCGCCATCAGCATCATCGGCACGTTCCAGGGGATGATGGCCCCGACGACGCCGATCGGCTCGCGCACGGTCATGGTCAGCATCTTCGGGTTGAAGGGCACGGTCTCGCCCTTCAGCTCGCTGCCCAAGCCCCCGAAGAAGGTAAAGGCGTCGGACAGGATGCCGGCCTCGACCCGGCTCTCGGTGCGCAGCGCCTTGCCGGTCTCCAGCGCCACCAGGCGGGCCAGCTCCTCGACATGCTGGCTGAGCAGGCGGCCGCACTCGACCACCAGCTTGCCGCGCTCGCGGGCGCTGCGCTGCTTCCATTCCTTCTGCGCGGCGCATGCCGCGGTCACGGCGGCGTCCACGTCCCGGGAGTCGCCCAGGGCGGCGCGGCCCATGACCTCGCCCTTGGCCGGGTTGACCACGTCGAAGGTCTTGCCGCCGGCGGCCGGCACCAGCCTGCCGCCGATCAGGTGCATGCCCTCCAGCTCGCGGGCGAGGGCGTACGGGTCGAGCACGGGAGTGAGGGTCTGGGTCGACATGGGCGTCCTCTCCTAGTCTCTTATGGCCTCTGGCGGATGCGCCGGGCCGGTTCGGCGGGTCTTGTAGCAGCCCGGCACGCCGCCGGGAACCCCACCCTCCGGCATGGCCGGAAGCGATTCGGCGGGGTCGTCAGGGTGTGGAAAGAAAATTGCGCGGGCGCGCGTCGTGACCTTGGGAAGTGGGCATGGGGAGCCCTTACGGATGAGCTTCCATTCTTTCTTTCCGGGCATCTTCTCAACGCCTTGGCACGCGGGCATAAGAAGGACAGACGCCGACCCGGCACCCCCTTTTCCCGCGACGGAACGCCCATGCTGCCGACCTATGCCGACGCCGCCGCGATGGTGGCCGCCCTGAAACCGGAAGAGCCGGTCTACTGCTTCCGCCCGCACGTGCTGACCGAGGCCGCCCGGCGCTTCGTGGCGGCCTTCCCGGGCGACGTGCTGTACGCCGTGAAGTGCAATCCCGAGACGGTCGTGCTGGACGCGCTGATCCAGGGCGGCATCAAGCATTTCGACACGGCCAGCCTGGTCGAGATCGAGACGGTGAAGGGCCGCATGGGCGCCGCCGGCTGCTACTTCATGCATCCGGTCAAGCAGCGCGGCGCCATCCGCGCCGCCTATGAGCGGCATGGCGTCCGCCACTTCGTCGTCGACCATCCGGACGAGCTGGAGAAGGTGACGCAGGAGACCGGCGGCGCCCGAGACGTGGTCATCGTCGTGCGTCTCGCCACCGCGCGCGGTGCCGCCGTCTACGACCTCGGCGGCAAGTTCGGCACCAGCGTGGAGTTGGGGGCGGAGCTGCTGAAGGCGGCCGACGCCCGCGGCCTGCGCGCCGGCATCTCCTTCCATGTCGGCTCGCAATGCCTGATGCCCAGCAGCTATACGGCCGCGCTGCGCCTGGCGTCGGAGTGCCTGTCCCAGGCTGGCGTCACCCCGGCGGTGCTGGACGTGGGCGGCGGCTTCCCCACCCGCTATGTCGGCTCCGAGCCGCCGCCGCTGTCGGAGTACATGGAGGCGATCCGCGCCGGGCTGGAGTTCATCGACCGCCCGGCCGACTGCAAGCTCTGGGCGGAGCCGGGCCGCGGCCTGGTCGCCGCGGGCGCCAGCCTGGTGGTGAAGGTGGAGCTGCGCCGCGGCGACCATCTCTACGTCAATGACGGGCTCTACGGCAGCCTGGCCGACCTGAAGTTCCCGGGCATCGTCTTCCCGATGCGCGTCATCCGCCCCGGCGGCGAGGCGACGGGGGAGCCCGCGCCCATGTCGCTGTTCGGCCCGACCTGCGACTGCTGGGACAACCTGCCCGGCCCCTACATGCTGCCGTCCGACGTGCGCGAGGGCGACTGGATCGAGATCGGCCAGGCCGGCGCCTACACCACCGCCACCCGCACCAACTTCAACGGCTTCTTCGCCGGCCGCTTCGTGACGGTGCAGGACCCGGCTTTCGAACCGGAGAGCCACATGATCGCCCCGCCGCACGCACGGGCGGCGTGAGGGAAAGCTTGAACGAAGCTGGCCCGTGGTGCGTGCTTCGACAAGCTCAGCATGAGGGAAGGGGAATGCCAGGCACTCCTGGCTTCCCGCACTCGCCGGCTTGGCCGGGAGCAGCACCCACCTCCTCATCTTGAGCCTGTCGAAGGACGCACAGCCTTAACGCTGCCAGTGCTGAGAGCACTACGACCGGCGGTCAGGCGGGCCAGCCTCTAAGCCGGGGTTCACCTCCGCCCGGCCCCGTGCTACCACGGACCCCATGACCGCCCTGACGCACAGCGCCCCGGCCGAGCGCTCCTTTCTCGGCCTCTCCGCCACCGGCTTCCACCGCATCGCCTACACGGAATGGGGCACGGGGCCGCGCACGGTCGTCTGCGTCCACGGGCTGACCCGCAACGGCCGCGACTTCGACCTGCTGGCGGAGCATCTGGCGGGGGCGCTGGGCGTCCGCGTCGCCTGCCCCGACGTGGTGGGGCGCGGGCGTAGCGACCGGCTGGCGAACCCCGACCTCTACGGCTATCCGCAGTATCTGGCCGACATGGCCGGGCTGCTGGCGCGCCTCGACGTGGAGAGCGTCGACTGGGTCGGCACCTCCATGGGCGGCCTGATCGGCATGCTGCTCGCGGCCCAGCCGAACTCGCCCATCCGCCGGCTGGTCATCAACGATGTCGGCCCCTTCGTGCCCAAGGCGGCGCTGGAGCGGCTGGCGCTCTATGTCGGCAAGGACCCGGTCTATGCCTCGCTGGACGAGGTCGTGCTCTCGATGCGCACGAACTATGAGGGGTTCGGCAAGCTGACAGACGAGCAGTGGCTGCACCTCGCCACCCATTCCACCGTGCGCCAGCCCGACGGCTCCTACCGGCTGGCCTACGATCCCGGCATCGCCCGGATCTTCAGCACGGCCCCGATCGGCGACGTCGACTTCTGGCCGGTGTGGAACGCCATCCGCTGCCCGGTGCTGCTGATCCGCGGCGGCGCCTCCGACCTGCTGCTGCCGGAGACGGCGGAGCGCATGTGCAAGGAGGGGCCGAAGGCGACCCTGGTCACGGTGCCGGACACCGGCCACGCCCCGGCGCTGATGGAGGCGTCGCAGATCGCCGCCGTCGCCGACTTCCTGCGCCATGCCTGACGGACGGCACTCCCCGGCGGACGGTTTTCCCGAGTTCCGCGCGCGCTTCCCTTGGCATGGGCCGCACCTGCAGACCCTGCGCAACTTCCTGCGCCGGCCGGAGCATCCGCTGCCCCTGGGCGAGCGGCGGCACTTCGACATGGATGATGGCACCGGCGACGTGCTGCTGGGCGCGCTGCACCGGCCGGAGCGGGCGTCCGGGCGGCCCCTGGCGGTGCTGCTTCACGGGCTGACCGGCTGCGAGGACGCGCCCTATGTCCGCTCCACCGCGGCGGCGCTGCTGGCGGAGGGGCATCCGGTCCTGCGCCTGAACCTGCGCGGCGCCGGTCCCAGCGCCCCGCTCTGCGCCGAGCACTACCATGCCGGTCGCACCGGGGACATCAGGCGCGTGCTGTCGCTCCTGGGCGACGCCGATACGCGCGACGGGGTGGTGCTGGGCGGCTATTCGCTGGGCGGGAACGCGGCGCTGAAGTTCCTGGGCGAGAACGACTTCCCGGTGCCCGTCCTGGCCGGCTTCTCCGTCTCCGCCCCCATCGACCTGTCGGGCTGCGCCCAGCGTTTCCTGCGGCCGGCCAACCGCGTCTACCACGACCGCATGCTGCGCCAGATGAAGGCGCTGGCCCTGGCCTGCCGGCCGCCGCTCGACCCGCGATGGCGCGACGCCATCCTGAAGTCGCGCACCACCTGGGACTTCGACCATCTGCTGGTGGGCCCGCGCCACGGCTGGAGCGGGGCGGAGGAGTATTACGCGGTGAACTCGGCGCTTGGCTTCCTGCCGCGCATCCGCGTGCCGACACTGGTCCTGCACGCGCTGGACGATCCCTGGATTCCGCCGGACGCCTACCTGTCCTTCGACTGGGCGTCGAACCCCCACCTGACGCCGCTGCTTTCGCCCGGCGGCGGCCATGTCGGCTTCCACGGCGAGGGTGGGGTCTGGAGCGACCGCTGCCTGGCCGTTTTCCTGCGCCGCCTGCCTCAGCGGCGGAGTTCCGAAAGCGCCGGAACCTGAGCGACTGTCCCCTCTCCCAGGGGGAGAGGGTTAGGGTGAGGGGGTAAGAGGGTAGGGGAAGAGCGCACGTCCTCGACGTTTGCCTCCGCTCCGCATTCCCGTACCCCCTCTCCCTGTCCCTCTCCCCCTGGGAGAGGGGACGGCAGTTCAGCCTGATGAGCCGTCAAAAAGCCGCTGCTCGGAGACTAAGCCGGGTAGCGATCAGCGGCAGGCCGAGCGCGCCTCGATCCAGGCCGGGTCGTAAAGGGGCGGCCGGCCCTGTTCCATCAGCCAGGCGTTCTGCAGCCGGTAGGCGTCGGCCTCCAGCGCCAGCCGGCAGGGCGCCTGCACCCCCAGCAGGGTCTGGGCGTGATGGACCAGCTCATGCACGACGAAGCTCAGCTCCACCGGGTCGTCGGCGGCCCAGCTCTCCGGCGCCACCACGATCAGCCCGGGCGTGTAGAGCGCCCGCATGCGCTCGCCGGCCCGCGCCAGGTTCATGCGGCGGTCCGTCACCTCCAGCGCGCCGCGGCTGGCGACCATGCGGGGCAGGGGCAGCTCCGCCATGCCCATGCGCGCGGCGACCCAGGCGGCCAGCGGCTTCATGGCGCGGGCGTCCAGCTCGGTGTTCTCCGCGACGCCGGCCGGCCGTCCCAGCGCGACCTCGTCATGGCGTGACGCGCAGCCCGCCAGGCCCACCACCGACAGAACCAGGAACAGCACCACCCTCGCCGCCACGCCGCCGCCTCCCGCGCTTCCCTCTCAGGAGGAACGCGGGAGGCAGGCCGGCGGCCCATCGCGAGATAGGGGTAGGGAGACTCAGCCCGGTTCGCCCGGCAGGCCCACCGCCACCACCTGGAAATCGGCGAGCGCCGCCACCTGCGTCGTGCGGCCGGCGACGGGGTCCCAGTAGCGGACGCCGCCCTGCGGGGTGGTGTAGACCACCTCGTCGAAGCCGTCGCCCGTCAGGTCCCCGACCGCCCCGAAGATCCAGCCATCCCCCGGGGTAAAGCCGCGCGGGTCGGAGAAGGTGCCGCTGGCCGGATCGTAGAGCCTGAAGCGGCTGGTCCCCTGATCGAACAGCAGGATCTCGTCGGTCACATTGCCGGCGGTGAAGTTGCCGGCCGTGATCGGCAGGACGCTGCCGGCCGCGATGATCCTGTCGCCGGCGGCGGTGCGGAGACGCGCGCCGCCGTCACCGAAATAGACGAGATCGTCCGTCCCCTGTCCGTCGAAGTCGCCCACGGCGAAGGCGCTGCTCGCCAGGCTCGGCACCAGGACGTTCCGGCTGCCGCTCAGCGGGTCGAGGGATTCCACGGTGGCGCTGACGATCGACAGCGATCCGCTGCCGGTCGTGCTCCGGGCCTGGGTCCGATGGAGCACCAGCTCGTCGCCGGCCCCGCCGCCCAGGTCGCCGGCGGAGCGGAGCGCGAACTGCTCCGGCGCGAAGATCCCCGGATCGCCCTGCACGGGCGCGGCGATGGTGGTGAAGTTCGTGATCCGGTCCTGACCCGGCAGCGTGGAGAGGGACCCGGCGATGTAGCGGTAGCCGTCGCCGCCGCTCGGGCGCAGCGCGTAGACCACCTCGCCGCGGCCGTCGCCGTCGATGTCCGCCGCCGTGCCGCCGTTGAAGCGGCTGCCGTCGATATGGTGGTTGTAGGTCGCGGCGGCGTCGCCGACCTTCCAGGTGTAGATGCCATCGGCCCGGTACAGCACCAGCCGCTCCGCGCCCTGCGGCTTGCTGGCGGCGGTCAGCACCGGCGCGATGTCGCGCAGTTCGAACCGGTCGAAGATGCCGACGAACCCGAACGCCTTGTTCACCGGGTCGAAATAGACGGTGTTGCCCGGCGTGGTGGTCGGCTGCGCGCCGGCCGGCGTGCGGTAGTTGACCAGGATGTCGTCGATGCCGTCGCCGGTCAGGTCGCCGGTGCCGGCGACGGCCCAGCCCTCGCCCAGAGGGAAGAGGGGCGTGAAGCCCTGGGACTGTTTCGCCGGATCCCAGAGGATGAGCTGGCGGTTGGCGCTGTCGAACAGCAGCACCTCCTCCCGCGCCGTGCCGCCGGAGAAGTTGCCGACGCCGGCGATCGAGGTGCCGGGACCGAGATTGATGAATTCCCCGCTGCGCCCGCCGCCGCTGCGCAGCATCAGCTCGGAGGGCGAGCCCTGGGCGTTGCTCGGGGAATAGATCAGGTCCGGCACGAGGTCGCCCGTGAACTCGCCGACGGCGATCAGCCGCTCGCCGGTGATGAAGGCGCTGTCGAAGCGGCTGTAGAAGTTGGCCTGCTCCCCGGTCGCCGGGTTCACCTGCCGGTAGGTGGAATAGCTCACCGCCGTGCCATGGTTCACCCCGGCCTGGCGGTACTCCACGATCAGCCCGTCGAAGGCGCCGACCGTTCCCTCCATCTCGTTGCCGATCCGCAGGCCGGTCGAGGGGAAGGAGTCGGGCTGCGGCAGGGTGAGGCTCCGCAGCGACGGCGCGCCCGCCAAGTCGTAATCGACGATGGTCAGGGCCGCGTCGCCGGTGCGGTAGACCGCCTCGGCCCGGCCGTCGCGGTCCACATCGGCCAGGTCGATGCCGCCCCGGAAGCCGTTCGCGCCGGCGCCGAACTGGGCGGGATCGACATAGTGCAGGTAGCGCAGTCCGGACTTGACGTCCCAGCTGTAGGCGCCGCCGTCACGGACGATGTAGATCTGCTCGGGCATGTGCAAAAGGCTCCGCTGGTCCGCGTATCACGCCTCGGGGAAGCGCGGTTAACCATTACTGCGGATGGGGCCTTCCGGGAAATGCGACGAAGACCTAAGCCGTTAGGAATCGCTTCAGCGCGATGATCAATCCCGGCGGAGCAGGCGTGCCGCCTCCACGGCCCCGTAGGTCAGCACCGCGTCGGCGCCGGCGCGGCGGAAGGACAGCAGCGTCTCCAGCAGCACCCGGTCGTAATCCAGCCAGCCATTGGATCCTGCCGCCTTCATCATCGCGTACTCGCCGCTGACCTGGTAGGCGAAGGTCGGCACCTGGAAGCGCTCCTTCACGCGCCGCACGATGTCGAGATAGGGCAGGCCGGGCTTCACCATGACCATGTCGGCGCCCTCGGCGATGTCCAGCGCCACCTCGCGCAGCGCCTCCTCGGCGTTCGCCGGGTCCATCTGGTAGGTGCGCTTGTCGCCCTTCAGCAGGCCCGCCGTGTTCACCGCCTCGCGGAAGGGGCCGTAGAAGCCCGACGCGTACTTGGCGGCGTAGGCGCAGATGCGGGTGAGGCTCTGGCCGTGCGCTTCCAGCACGTCGCGGATGGCGCCGACGCGGCCGTCCATCATGTCCGAGGGCGCGACGATGTCGCACCCGGCCTGGGCCTGGACGAGGGCCTGGGCGGTCAGCACCGCCACCGTCTCGTCGTTCAGCACGTAGCCGTCGCGGACCAGCCCGTCATGGCCATGGCTGGTGTAGGGGTCCAGCGCCACGTCGCCCAGGATGCCCATGCCGGGCAGCTGGCGCTTCAGATGGCGGATGGCGCGGCACATGAGGTTGTCGGGATTGGCGGCCTCGCGCCCGTCCTCGGTCTTGCCGGCATTGTCCAGCACCGGGAACAGCGCGACGCAGGGGATGCCGAGGTCCGCGGCCTCGGCCACCGCCGGCGTCAGCAGGTCCAGCGACAGCCGCTCCACGCCGGGCATGGAGGCGATGGGCTCGCGCCGGTTCTCCCCCTCGACCACGAAGACCGGCCAGACCAGATCGTCCACCGACAGCCGCGTCTCCGCCACCAGCCGCCGGGTCCAGCCGTCCACGCGGTTACGGCGGGGACGCTGCCGGGGATAGGCGCCGGCGGCGGGAAGGGCGGTACGGTCGGCCATGGTCGGGTCCACTGGTGCTTGTGTCGCGGCGGAGTCTACGCCGCCCGGGGATATGGGCTCAAGCCGGCGCGGACCAACGCCGCGCATGGCAGCCTGGAGCGGCGGCCCCGATCATTGAGAGATCGGCCGAAAGAAGCTATTGAAGGTCCGCCCCGGGCGCTTGGTCCCGGGCGAATTTCTGTGGTCGGGTCGGAGGCTTGGGGATGAACGGGATGTGGCGCGTGGCGCTGACCGTGCCGGAGGCGTATGTGGCGCCCTTCGCGGAGGTCATGACCGACCATGTCGACGCCGTCTCCACCTTCGAGCTGGAGGAAGGCGGCAACTGGCTGATCGAGGGCACCAACTTCGGCGAGCCGGACCAGGTGCGCCTGGTCGCCCGCGTCGCCGTGCTGGCCGCCGCCTGCGGCATCCCCGACCCGGTGCTGGAGATGGAGCCGCTGCCGCCCATCGACTGGGTGACGCAGACCTATCTCAGCTTCCCGCCGATCCGCGCCGGCCGCTTCTTCGTCCATGGCAGCCACCACAAGAAGCCGGTCCCGGCCGGCTGCGTCGGCCTGCTGATCGAGGCCGCCATGGCCTTCGGCTCGGGCGAGCACGCCACGACCCAGGGCTGCCTGCGCGCGCTGTCGGACCTGCACAAGCGCATGAAGCTGGACAACGCGCTCGACATGGGCTGCGGTTCCGGCATCCTCGCCTTCGCCATCGCCAAGATGTGGAAGGCGCCGGTGGCCGCCGTGGACATCGACGCCCTGTCGATCGAGATCGCGGCGGAGAACGCCGAGTTGAACCGCGTCCACAAGCTGGTCACCTGCCGCCACGGCAACGGCTACGAGACGCCGATCGTGCGCGAGCGCGGGCCCTACGACCTGATCGTCGCCAACATCCTCGCCCGCCCGCTGGCACGGATGGCGCCGGACCTGCGCGCGCATCTGCGGCCGGGCGGCATCTGCGTCCTGTCGGGCCTGCTGGCGCGGCAGGAGAAGCTGGTCGTCGCCGCCCACCGCGCCCAGGGCCTGAAGCTGCTCCGCCGCTACCGCATCGGCGAGTGGAACACGCTGGTCATGCAGGGCTGAGTACCCTTTCATCCCTCACCCCTTGCGCGAGGGGGAGGGGTCGGCGGCGTCGTGCGTGCTTCGACAAGCTCAGCATGAGGAAGATTTCGCTGCTCCCGAAGGAGCTTGCAGCGACGGAAACCAGGAGTGCCTGGCATCCCCTTTCCTCATCCTGAGCTTGTCGAAGGACGCACCGCGGGCCAGCCTCACCCGATAGCCCTCAACCTCCCCAAGCCAAGGCTTGGGACCCCATCCTTCTCCCGCAAGGGGAGAAGGATATGAGCCGCGCCTCAGTGCGTGCCGCCCTCCAGGTACGCGGCGCGCACCTCGGGGTTCGCCAGCAGCTCACGCCCGGTGCCTTGCAGGACCACCTGACCCTGCGCCAGGACGTAGGCGCGGTGTGCGAGCTTCAGCGCGTGGAAGGCGTTCTGCTCGACCAGCAGGATGGTCATGCCGCGGGTGCGGTTCAGCTCCTCAATCACCTGGAAGATCTGCCGGATGATCAGCGGCGCCAGGCCCAGCGACGGCTCGTCCAGCAGCAGCAGGCGCGGGCGGCTCATCAGCGCGCGACAGATGGCCAGCATCTGCTGCTCGCCGCCCGACAGCGTGCCGGCGCGCTGCGCCTGCCGCTTCTCCAGGATCGGGAACAGGCGGAAGCTGTAGGCGATGTCCTCGTCGAAATGGGCGGGGTCGCCCAGCGTGGCGCCGAGCTGGAGGTTCTCCATCACGGTCATGCGCGGGAAGATGCGCCGCCCCTCCGGCACCTGGGCGATGCCGAGGCGGGCGATGTCGTGCGGCTCCAGCCCGACAAGGCTCTTGCCCTCGAAGACGATCCCGCCGCCGGCCGCCCGCGGCTTGCCGCAGATGGTCATGAGCAGGGTCGACTTGCCGGCGCCGTTGGCCCCGATCAGCGTGACGATCTCGCCCTGGCGGACCTCGACGTCGACGCCGCGCAGCGCCTCGATCGGGCCGTAGTTGGTGCGCACATTGGAGAGCTGAAGCATCAGGCGGTCCTCCCGTCCTGCCCGAGGTCGCGCGCCACCTCCGCCGGCATCTCCTCCTCCTCGGGCTCGCCGAGATAGGCCTTGATGACGCGCGGGTCGCTGCGGATCTCCTCGGGCGTGCCCTCGGCGATCTTGCGGCCGTACTCGACCACGTGGATGCGGTCGGAGATGCCCATGACCAGGCTCATGTCGTGCTCGATCAGCAGGATGCCGGTGCCGTACTCGTCGCGGATGGACAGCAGCAGCTCGCCCAGCGCCTGGGTCTCGCGCGGGTTCAGGCCGGCGGCGGGCTCGTCCAGGCAGAGCAGCAGCGGGTCGGTCGACATGGCCCGGGCGATCTCCACCCGGCGCTGCATGCCGTAGGAGAGGTTGCCCGCCTCCTCGTCGGCGACATGGGTCAGGTCCAGCCGGTCCAGCCACAGCCGCGCCTTGGCCAGCGCCGCGTCCTCGGCCGAACGCCAGCCCTTCGTGTTCAGCAGCCCCTTGAGGGAGAAGCCGCTCTGCCGCATCAGTCCGACATGCTGGGCGACCATGAGGTTCTCCGCCACGGTCATGCTGGGGAAGAGGCGGATATTCTGGAAGGTGCGGACCACCCCGTGGCGCGCCACCTGGAAGCCCGGCAGGGACTGCAGCTCGACCTCGCCCTTCGTCGGATGGCGAAGCAGCAACCGGCCCGAGGTGGGCTTGTAGAAGCCGGTCAGGCAGTTGAAGACGGTGGTCTTGCCAGCGCCGTTCGGGCCGATCACGGCGGTGATGTCGCCCGTCGTGGCGGTCAGGTCCAGGCTGTCGACGGCGACCAGGCCGCCGAAGCGCATGGTGAGCCCGGTGACTTCGAGGAGCGGGGCCATCACTGGGCCTCCTTGCCGGTGCGGTCGGCGCGGCGGGGGAACAGGCGCATGGTCGGCTCGCGGCCCGACAGCAGCCCGCCCGGCCGCCAGATCATGATCAGGATCATCGCGGCGCCGAAGACCAGCATGCGGTAGTCGGCGAAGTCGCGGGCGAACTCCGGCAGCAGCACGATGAACAGCGCCGCGATGACGACGCCGACCTGGCTGCCCATGCCGCCCAGCACAACGATGGCGACGATGATCGCCGACTCCATGAAGGTGAAGCTCTCGGGGCTGACGAAGCCCTGGCGGGTGGCGAAGAAGGCGCCGGCCAGCCCGCCCATCAGCGCGCCCGTGGCGTAGGCCGAGACCTTGCTGGCGGTCGGGTTGATGCCGAGCGAGCGGCAGGCGATCTCGTCCTCGCGCAGCGCTTCCCAGGCGCGGCCGATGGGCAGCCGGCGCAGGCGCCAGACCACGTAGCCGGCCAGCATCGAGAGGCCCAGGATGATGAAGTAGAGGAAGATCAGCCGGTGCTCGCTGCTGAACTCCAGCCCGAAGAACTGGTGGAAGGTCTGCTGCCCCTCCGGCGCGCGCCGCTCCAGCGGCAGGCCAAAGAATGTGGGGCGCGGGATGCCGGATATGCCGTTGGTGCCGCCGGTCAGGCTCTGCCAGTTCAGGATGACGATGCGGGTGATCTCGCCGAAGCCCAGCGTCACGATGGCGAGATAGTCGCCCCGCAGCCGCAGGATCGGCAGCGACAGCAGCACCGCGAACAGCGCCGCCGCCAGCCCCGCCAGCGGCAGGCAGACCCAGAAGCCCAGCCCCAGTGCGGTGGACAGGATGGCGTAGGTGTAGGCGCCGATGGCGTAGAAGGCGACGAAGCCCAGATCCAGCAGGCCGGCCAGGCCCACCGTCACGTTCAGCCCGATGCCCAGCAGGATGTAGATCAGCGCCGTCGTGCCGAGGTCCAGCACGTAGCGGTCGGAGAAGGGCATGAGGGGCAGCAGCAGGGCGAAGGCGACGCCGGCGGCCATCAGGCTGCGGCCGATCTTGCGGCCCGTCTCCTCGGGGATGGTGATCAGCGGCGCCACGGCCCTGCGGCGGCGCAGCGCGTCGGCGGCCAGCCCGACCAGGAAGCGCCCCGCGAAGACGATGGCGGCGATGGCGGGCAGCCAGGCCCAGCGCTGGCCAATGACCAGACCCTGGTCGGTGCTGGCGGTGTAGAGGCCGATGAAGGGGACGGACAGGAACAGCGACAGGATCGCGGCGGCGAGGCTGTCCTTCAGGCGGTCGGTCATGGCGGTCATGGCCTCACACCTTCTCGATGTCGGGGCGGCCCAGCAGCCCCGTGGGGCGCAGCACCAGCACCAGGATCAGGATGGAGAAGGCCGCCACGTCCTTGTAGGCGCTGGAGACGTAGCCGCTGAACAGCGCCTCGATCAGGCCGATCAGCAGGCCGCCCAGCATGGCGCCGGGCAGCGAGCCGATGCCGCCCAGCACCGCCGCGGTGAAGGCCTTCATGCCGGCGAGGAAGCCGATGTAGAAGTCGATGACGCCGTAATACATCGTCACCAGCACGCCGGCCACGGCGGCCAGCGCCGCGCCCATGACGAAGGTCAGGCTGATGGTGCGGTCGACATTGATGCCCAGCAGGCCCGCCATGGTGCGGTCCTGCTCGCAGGCGCGCTGCGCCCGGCCCAGCGGCGTGCGGGTGATCAGCACCGTGAAGCCCGCCATCAGCGCCAGGGTCAGGAAGATGATGAAGGCCTGGATGTAGGTCAGCGCCAGGGTGAAGCCCTCGCCCTGCCACAGCGTGAAGCTGCCGGTCAGGATCGGCTGCAGCGGCTTGGCGCGTGCGCCCTGCGTCAGCATCACGAAGTTCTGCAGCAGGATCGACATGCCGATGGCCGAGATCAGCGGCGCCAGCTTCGGCGCGTTGCGCAGCGGCCGGTAGGCGACCCGCTCCACGGTCCAGCCATAGGCGGCGGTGAAGGTGATGGAGGCCGCCAGCACGATCAGGATCGCCAGCGGCACCCAGACGCTGCCGATCGCGGCCAGCAGGGTGAAGGTGGTGACGCCGACGAAGGCGCCGATCATGTAGATCTCGCCATGGGCGAAATTGATCATGCGGATGATGCCGTAGACCATCGTGTAGCCGATGGCGATCAGCCCGTAGATGGCGCCCAGCGTCACCCCGTTGATCAGATGCTGCAGGAACGTCCCGACGTCGACGAGTGCCATCGCTCCCTTGCCCACCCTGCCGCCCTGAAACGGCGGCGCAATCCCACGGGATCGGCGGGCTTCCCCGGCCGAACGAAGCGGTGACCCTAGCGAAGGCGGGGGCGCCCCGCAAGGCGCCGGGCCCGTTCCCGCCCGGCGGTGCATGACGGCGCAACAAAATGGCCCCGCGCGCCGTGTGGACGCTCCGGCTGTTGCACGGTCTCCCCGTCCAAGGAGCGACGCAGGGCGACTCGCTTGTGGGTGATGCATGGCTGCGCGCCAGGGCATGCGCGCTACCCGGACGGGCGGCGTTGCCAGGGCGCGGTCTTGCTGCTAGGTTCC
The DNA here is from genome assembly GCA_035626475.1 of Azospirillaceae bacterium. GTDB lineage: Bacteria > Pseudomonadota > Alphaproteobacteria > Azospirillales > Azospirillaceae > DASPKT01. Next base: position 30,490 of record DASPNP010000066.1, on the reverse strand, counting down.
CGGCCGCCCAATCACAGGTCAAGTGTCAGAAGAGCCATGAAGGTCAACGCCAACACCATGCGCCCCGGCCACGTTATGGAGAGTAACGGCAAGCTGTGGGTCGTCACGAAGACGCAGATCGTGCAGCCCGGCAAGGGCGGCGCCTTCATCCAGATCGAAATGAAGGACGTGCGCACCGGCACCAAGACGATCGAGCGCTTCCGCACCCAGGAGAGCGTCGAGCGCGCCCGCCTGGACGAGCATGAGATGACCTTCCTCTTCGCCGACGGCGACGCCTTCACCTTCATGGACAAGGAGTCGTACGAGCAGGTCACCATCTCCGGCGAGATCATCGGCGACGCCAAGGTCTTCCTGCAGGACGGCATGGAAGTCACGGTGCAGAGCTTCGAGGGCGCGCCGCTGTCGGTCGAGCTGCCGGCCAGCGTCACCCTGCTCATCACCGAGTCCGACCCGGTGGTGAAGGGCCAGACGGCCTCCTCCTCCTACAAGCCGGCCATGCTGGAGAACGGCGTGCGCATCCTGGTCCCGCCGCACATCGAGGCCGGCACCCGCGTGGTGGTCAACACCGCCGACGGCACCTACATGGAGCGCGCCAAGGACTGAGGTCCCGGCGCCGCCCGCATCGCGGGCCTGTGTTGCAGCATCCCCGTGTGGTCCGCCGCGCGGGGATGTGCTTTTTTCGGGGGGAGGGTGCGACGTCCCCCCGTCGCCCGTGTTGCCGGTCCTCGGCGCCGGGCGATCCGGGCCCGGGGCCCGCCGCACCGCCCGGGTCCGCCCGGGGGATCTTTTATCCGGTTCAGAGGGAACGACCACATGGCCGCGCGTTCGGCAATCATCAACGTCATGGCCCGCGCCGCCGAGAAGGCGGGCCGCGCGCTCGTCCGCGACTTCGGCGAGGTGGAGCATTTGCAGGTCTCGCGCAAGGGCCCGGCGGACTTCGTCTCCGCCGCCGACCGCAAGGCCGAGGCCACCGTCAAGGCGGAGTTGCAGAAGGCCCGCCCGGCCTACGGCTTCCTCATGGAGGAGGGCGGCCGGATCGCCGGCGCCGACAAGAGCCACCGCTGGATCGTCGACCCCCTGGACGGCACCACCAACTTCCTGCACGGCGTGCCCCACTTCGCCATCTCCATCGCGCTGGAGCGCGAGGGCGAGATCGTGGCGGGCGTGGTCTACTCCCCCGTGAACGACGAGATGTTCTGGGCGGAGAAGGGCGGCGGCGCCTTCATGAACGACGTGCGCCTGCGCGTCTCGGCCCGCCGCAACCTGGCCGAGGCGCTGATCGCCACCGGCATCCCCTTCAAGGGCCATGGCGACGTCGCCGCCTATCTGCCGCAGCTGCAGGCGATCATGGACGAGGTGGCGGGCATCCGCCGCTTCGGCTCGGCCGCGCTGGACCTCGCCTGGACCGCCGCCGGCCGCTATGACGGCTTCTTCGAGACCGGGCTGCAGCCCTGGGACGTGGCCGCCGGCGTGCTGATGGTGACCGAGGCCGGCGGCTTCGCCACCGAGATCGGCGGCGGCAGGAACCCCGCCTCCGGCGCCTCGGTGCTGGCCGCCAACTCGCACCTGCACCTGCCGCTGGGCACGCTGCTGCGCAACGCCGGCAAGAAGCCGGCCGCCGCGCCGGCAGCCCCTCCGGCCGCCCAGGCCTGATGATGCCGTGGCGCCGGGGGTGGGTTGCCGCCCCCGGCCGCAGCGGCTAGGCTCGCGCACTCCCGCCGCAATGCGGCCATCATCGGCTGGTCGGATCGACCCCATGCGCGCGCGCCATCTCATCCTCCCGTTGAGCCTTCTCCTGGCCCCGGCCGCCCACGCCCAGGTGGGGCCATCCCCGGCGCCCGAGAGGCCCGTCCTGCCGACCCCGGCCGCCCCGGCCCCGCCGCCGCCCGTGAAGATCGCGCCGCTGCCGGCGCCAGCCAAACCGCAGGGCACCGCCATCGCGCCGGTCGCGCGGCCCGCCGACCCGCCGGGCGCCACCGCAGCGCCGCGCACCGAGCTCGGCCCGGCCGCCCCCGCTACGGCTCCCGCCGCCGTTCCCGCCGCGCCGAAGCTCGCCAGCCTGTCGCTGCCCTTCGCCGCCGGCACGGCTGCCCCGTCTCCTGAGTCGGAGGCGGGCCTGCGCGACATCGCCGAGGCGCTGGGCGCCGATCCGCGCCGCCGGCTGGAAATCCGCGCCTACGCCGCCCAGGGCGCGGCCGGGGAGAGCGACGCGCGGCGGCTGTCGCTGTCCCGGGCGCTGGCGGTGCGTGACCGGCTGGTCGCGCTGGGCGTGCCGCAGCCGCGCCTGATGGTCTTCGCGCTGGGTTCGAAAGTGCCCGAGGGTGGTGCCGGCGCCGACCGGGTGGACCTCGCGCTGGTCGACTGACGTTCCCTTCCAGGAGGTGCCGATGCCGCAAGCCCCGATCTCCCGTCACGGCGGCCACCTGACCCGGATGGCGCTGTTCCTGGCCGTGGTGGCCGCGGTCGCGGTCGTGCTGCTGCCCGCCATCCAGTCCGCCTTCATGGCCAATCCCGGGCTGAACGGGCTGATCGTGGGCGTGCTGCTGCTGGGCATCGTCTTCATCTTCCGCCAGGTGCTGATGCTGCGCCCCGAGGCGGCGTGGCTGGAGGCGTTCCGGCGCGGCCAGCCGCCGGGCTCCACCCCGCCGCGACTGCTGGCGCCGATGGCGCGCATGCTGACCGACCGGGCCGAGCGCGGCGGGCGCCTCAACCTCTCGGCGCTCTCCACCCGCTCCATCCTGGACGGCGTCAGCGCGCGCCTGGACGAGAGCCGCGAGACCAGCCGCTACCTCATCGGCCTGCTGATCTTCCTCGGCCTGCTCGGCACCTTCTGGGGCCTGCTGCAGACCGTCTCCTCCATCGGCAGCGTCATCGGCGGGCTGAATTTGGAGGGCGGCGAGGCCTCGGCCATGTTCGGCGAGCTGCAGCGCGGGCTGCAGGAGCCTTTGACGGGCATGGGCACGGCCTTCAGCTCCTCGCTTTTCGGCTTGGCGGGCTCGCTGGTGCTGGGCTTCCTGGAGCTGCAGGCGGGGCAGGCGCAGAACCGCTTCTACATGGATCTCGAGGATTGGCTGGCCGGCGCCACGCGCCTGTCGGGCGGCGGGCTGGCCGAGGGCGGCGAGCAGTCGGTGCCCGCCTATCTCCAGGCGCTGCTGGAGACGACGGCCGAGAACATCGAGCGGCTGCAATACACCATGGCGGGTGCCGAGGAGGGGCGGCGCGCGTCGAACGCCAACCTCAACCAGCTGGTGGAGCGGCTGGGCGCGCTGACCGACCAGATGCGGACCGAGCAGCAGCTGATGGCGCGGCTGGCCGAGGGCCAAATGGAGATGCGCAGTTTCGTCCAGCGCCTGGGCGACGCGCTGGCGGGCGGCGGCGGCATGGGGATGGACGAGGCCAGCCGGGCGCATCTGCGCAACATCGACCTGTACCTCGCCCGGCTGCTGGAGGAGGTCGCCGCAGGCCGGCAGCAGTCGACCCAGGAGATCCGTAGCGAGATCAAGACCCTGTCCCGCACCATCGCCGCGCTGGGCGGCGAGGAGCGCTAGGCCATGGCCGGCCGGCGGGGATCGCGCGCCTCCAGGCTGGACATCTGGCCCGGCTGGGTGGACGCGCTGTCCTCCCTGCTGATGGTCGTGGTGTTCCTGCTGATGGTCTTCGTGCTGGCGCAGTTCACGCTCTCGAACGCGCTGCAAGGCCGCGACCGGCAGCTGGATTTGCTGAACGCCCGCATCTCGGAACTGGATGACCTGCTGGCGATGGAGCGGGGCGGGGCGGAGACTCTCCGCGCCGACATCGCCAAGCTGACCGAGCAGCTGCGCTCCTCGCTCGCCGCCCGCGAGGACCTCCAGGCCAGGCTCGACGCGCTGGGCGCCGAGCGCGACACGCTGGCCGCCCGCGCCTCGGGCCTGGGCGACCAGGCGGCGCAGCGCGAGGCGGAGCTGCGGGGCCAGCTCACCGAGGAGAAGCGCCTCTCGGCCGAGGCCCGGCGCGAGGTGGAGCTGCTGAACCAGCAGCTGGCGGCGTTGCGCGAGCAGCTGGCCCAGCTGGCGGCGGCGCTGGACGCATCCGAGGCCAAGTCGCGGGAGCAGGGGGCGCAGATCGCGGACCTGGGCCGCCGGCTGAACGCGGCGCTGGCCAGCCGGGTGGCGGAGCTGAGCCGCTACCGCTCCGAATTCTTCGGCCGGCTGCGCGAGGTGCTGGGCGACCGGCCCGACGTGCGCATCGTCGGCGACCGCTTCGTCTTCCAGTCCGAGGTGCTGTTCGAGAGCGGCAGCGCCGAGCTGGGCACCGGCGGCCAGGCGCAGTTGGCGCAGCTCGCGGCGACGCTGAAGGACATCTCCGGCCGCTTCCCCTCCGAGCTGAACTGGATACTCAGGGTCGACGGCCACACCGACGTGGTGCCGATCCGCTCGGCCCGGTTCCCCAGCAACTGGGAGCTCTCCACCGCCCGCGCCACCTCGGTGGTGCAGTTCCTGATCACCCAGGGCATCCCGCCCGAGCGCCTCGCCGCCACCGGCTTCGGCGAGTTCCAGCCGCTGGAACCCGGCGCCACCGCCGCCGACGCGCTGGCCCGCAACCGCCGCATCGAGATCAAGCTGGACCAGCGGTAGGGCGCGGGGCAGGCTGGCGTCCTGGCCACCGGGAGTGCCCGCCGTGAGATTTTCCGCCCTGCTCCTCCTGCCGCTGCTCTGGACCGCGCCCGCCGGGGCCGCCGGGCTGGACGACCTTGCCTGGCTCGCCGGCTCCTGGGTGGCCGAGCGCGACGGCGGCCGCAGCGAGGAGCACTACATGCCGCCCCGGGGCGGGGTGATGCCGGGCATGCACCGCACGGTCCGGGCGGGAAAGGCGCCGTCGGTCGAGTTCATCCGCATCGTCGAGGAAGGCGGCAAGGTGGTCTACCTCGCCTCGCCCCTGGGCCAACAGCCGACGCCCTTCACCCTGACCGAGAGCGGGCCGGGCCGAGCGGTCTTCGAGAACCCCGCGCACGACTATCCGACGAAGATCACCTACCGCCGCGACGGCGACACCCTGACCGCCACCATCGCGGGGCCGGGCAAGGACGGGAAGATCAGGGAGAGCAGCTGGAGCTGGACGCGGGAGACCGCTTCGTAGGTCGGAAGGAGCGGTGCGACAATCCCTCGCCCCTTGCGGGAGAGGGATGGGCCCTACCGCGAAGCGGTGGGAGGGTGAGGGGTCGGACGCCGCAGGCGGACGTTCTCGACGGGCGGTCTTAGGATACCGGTCGAGAACGCCAGCCTTCGGCTGTCGACCCCTCATCCCCCCGTTGCTGCGCAACGGGTCCCTCCTTCTCCCGCACGGGGAGAAGGATGTTTTCAGCTCCACACCCCCGCCAGCTCCACCTCCTCGCCGCCCAGGCCGCGCTTGAAGCGGTTGACGCCTTCGGCCTTGGGCGTGAGGCCGCCCAGATCCAGGCGGGTGCGGCCGCGGGACTTCAGCTCCAGCATCGCGCGCCAGAGCAGCAGATGGTGGGCGTTGGTCTCGCGGCCGCGGGGGCCGCTCCAGCCGACCTGGTAGGTGGCGGCCCGGCCGTGGCCGAGGAACAGCATGCCGGCGATCGGTTCGCTCCCGTCCAGCGCGCGCATCACCAGCACGTCGCCGTCCTTGTGCAGCGCCGTGCGCAGCCTCGTCAGCAGCTTGGCCGAGGCGCCGCGGTACTGCCGCTCGGCCCGGTCGGTGTTGTAGCGGTCCAGCAGCCAGGGCAGGGTCTCGCCGCTGCGGTCGATCTCCACGGTCAGGCCGGAGCGCTCCGCCTTCGACAGCGCGTTGCGCCATTTCTGGTCGAGGCCCTTACGGAGCGCCGCTTCGTCCGGTTCCAGGTCGAGCCAGATGGTGCGGTAGCCGGGACCGGGTTGCCGCCGCCAGCCGGCCCAGCGCAGCAGCGTCTCGCTTTCGGGGCCGGCCGGCAGCTCGGGGATGATGCTGGTCCAGCGGGTCGGGCCGGAGGGGTATTTGAGGCGCAGCAGCCGGTACACGGCCGCGCGGGTGCGCAGATCGTCGGCTTCCGGCACCAGCAGCGGCGCGCGGTGGATGCGGGTGACGCGGACCAGGCGCAGCAGCCGCTTCTGCAGCACCATGACCATGCCGACGGTGGCCCCGTCGCGCTCCACCAGCCCCAGGCGCGGCTTCCAGCGCTCCACCGTCATCATGGCGTGGGCGTAGCCGAAGCTCTGGGTGAGGGTGCTGCGCGGCACGGCGGCGAGCGCTCCGTACCATTCGCTGATGCGGCCCTCGTCCCAGCGGATGCTTATGTCGGGGGGCGGTTCGTCGGGAAGGGTCGACATGCGGCGTCCGGGATCGCTATGCCTTGTTTCACCATGCCAACGCGCCCGCTGTCGAGCCATCCCATGACCAAGCCGACCCTGCCCTGGTGGCACCCCCAGGCCTTCGCCGCCCGCCGCCCGCAGCTGGAGGCTCGCCTGAAGGCGACCCGGGCCGTGCGCGCCTGGTTCGAAGGGGAGGGATTCCTGGAGGTGGAGACGCCGGCGCTTCAGGTCTCGCCCGGGCTGGAGCCGCACCTGATGGCCTTCGCCACCGAGCTGCGCGGACCGCACCCGGACGACCGGGCGACGCTGTACCTGCACACCAGCCCCGAATTCACCATGAAGAAGCTGCTGGTGGCGGGGGTGGAGCGGCTGTTCCAGCTGTCCCACGTCTACCGCAACGGCGAGCGCTCGGCCACGCACTCGCCCGAGTTCAGCATGCTCGAATGGTACCGGGCGGGCGCCGGCTACCGCGACCTGATGCGCGATTGCGTGGATCTCACCCGCGCCGCCTGCCGCGCCACCGGCGCCGCGACCCTCAGGCGCGGGGAGGCGGTGTGCGACCCCTTCGCCGAGTGGGAGGTGCTCACCGTTCAGGACGCGTTCCAGCGCTTCGCCGGCATCGATTTGCTGGCGACCGCGCCCGATCCCCTGCGGCCCGACCGCGAGCTGCTGGCGACGGAGGTGGCGCGGATCGGCATCCGTGTGGGCGAGGGCGACACATGGGAGGATCTGTTCTTCCGCGTCTCGCTGGACCGGATCGAGCCCTTCCTCGGCATGGGCAGGCCGACCTTCCTGACCGACTATCCCGTGTCCATGGCGGCGCTGTCACGGCCCCGGCCCGACGATCCGCGGGTGGCCGAGCGGTTCGAGCTCTATGCCTGCGGGGTGGAGCTGGCGAACGCCTTCGGCGAGCTGACCGACCCGGCGGTGCAGCGGGCGCGGTTCGAGGCGGACATGGAGCTGAAGCAGGCGCTCTATGGCGAGCGCTACCCGGTCGACCCGGATTTCCTGGCGGCGCTGGAGCACGGCATGCCGGACAGCGCGGGCATCGCGCTGGGCTTCGACCGGCTGGTCATGCTGCTGACGGGCGCCAAGGCGATCGACGAGGTGCTGTGGGCGCCGGTGGCGGCCCCGTAGGCCAATCCCATAAAAAGTCCCGGTTCCATCACGCTCCGGCCGGGGCGCGGCGTGCCATGGTGCGGCTTCCACCGCATCCAAACCCGCAGTCACGACCGATGAACGAGATCGTCAAGCTGGACGGCCGCTGGGACCTCGCCGAGGCCGAGTCCGTGCCGGGCATCACCAAGCGCGAGATGGCCCGCCTGCGCCTGCCGCCCAAGCGCGTCTTCACCGCCGAGGATGTGCGCCGCATCCGTGCCGCCACCCGGCTGAGCCAGCCGGTCTTCGCCGCCGTGCTGAACGTGGGCAAGAGCACCGTCGCGCAGTGGGAGCAGGGCGTGAAGAAGCCCAGCGCCTCGGCCGTCCGCCTGTTGGACATCATCGACCGCAAGGGCGTCGACACCATCCTGGGGTGAAGCGGGATTGGAGAACCGGTCGGATGGTTCTCGCCTGCCTATGCGACCCCTGACCGTCATCCCGGCGAAAGCCGGGACCCAGGGGTCGCCGCCATGGGCGGTCGATGAAGCCGGCCAGAAGAACACGCCAATTATCTATCCAGACCGCTGGGGGCGCGGCATTCGTCGCATCCCGCTGCAACCCCTGGGCCCCGGCTTCCGCCGGGGTGACGGGAAAAGGGAAATTCCTTCTCCCTTCGCTGAAGAACACTCGGCTCCGCTCAGCTCTGCCGGCGCTTCCACTCGTCCGTGAGGAGGCCGGCATAGCCCCAATCCTCCTCCGCGATCTCCTGGATCACGATGTGCGTGTGCTCGGGCTTCTTGCCCAGCACGCGGGCGAGCGTGTCGGTGAACTCCGCCACGATGCGCTCCTTCTGCTCGCGCGTGGCGCCCTTGGTGATCTGCAGGTTGATGTAGGGCATCGGAGTCAGCCCTCGGCCCGGGATATGGCCTCGTTGAAGGCGCGCACGGCGGCCGCGGGTCCATCGGGGTGCTGCCAGACCGACGAGACGGCGGCGATGAAGTCGGCGCCGGCGCGGACGAGCTCCCCGCAATTCTCCGGCGTGACGCCGCCGATCGCGACGCAGGGGATCTCCATCATCTCCTGCCACCAGGACAGGATATCCGGCTCGGCCCGGGCCTTCGGGTCCTTGGTGGCGGTCGGGAAGAAGGCGCCGAAGGCGACATAGTCGGCCCCGGCCTCGCCGGCGACCATGGCGAGGTGGCGGCTGTCATGGCAGGTGACGCCGACGATGGCGTCCTTGCCGACGATGCGGCGCGCCTGCTCGTAGCCCATGTCCTCCTGGCCGATATGCACGCCGTCGCAGCCGGTCTCGCGGGCGAGGTCCGGCCGGTCGTTCATGATGAAGGCGACCTCGCGGTCCTGCGCGATGGGACGCAAGGCGTCCGCCGCGCGGCGGATCGTGTCGTCGTCGCAGCCCTTGAGGCGCAGCTGCACGCAGGCGACGTCACCGGCATCCAGCGCGGCGGCCAGCTGATGCGCGAACGCCGCCGGCTCGAAAGCCGGCGGCGTCACGAGATAGAGGCGGCAATCCGCCAAGGCTCATTCCTCGCCCTGGTAGATCCGGACGATCCGGTCGAGAAGGGCCAGGGCCTCCTCGCGCGGGCGCTGGAAGCAGTTGCGGCCGATGATCGAGCCGTTGCCGCCGCCGTCGCGGATGGCGCGGGCATCCTCGTACACCGCGTCCTCGCCCTTCGTCGCACCACCCGAGAAGACCACCAGGCGGCGGCCGTTGAAGGAGGACTGCATCACGTGCTTCACGCGCTCGGCCTGGGTCGAGCGGGGGATGTTCTTGCCCTCGTAGACCTTCTTGGCCTCGCCGTTCTCCAGATACTCGCTGGGCAGCTTGACCTTGATGATGTGGGCGCCGAGCAGCGCGGCCATGTGGGCGCCATAGGCGATCACGTCGACGGCCAGCTCGCCCTCCTTGGAGATGCTGCCGCCGCGCGGATAGGACCACAGCACGGTGGCGAGGCCGCAGGCCTTGGCCTCGGCCGACAGCTCGCGGAACTCCTCGTACTGGTCGTACATGGCGTCCGAGCCGGGATAGATCGTGAAGCCGATGGCCGAGCAGCCAAGGCGCAGCGCGTCGGCGATGGTCGCGGTGACGGCCTGGTCCGCCGCCTCCTTGCCGCGCGACAGGCTGTTGGCGCTGTTCATCTTCAGGATCAGCGGGATCGAGCCGGCGAAGCTGCCGGCGCCGGCCTCCAGCGAGCCCAGCGGCGCGGCGTAGGCGTTCAGGCCCGCATCCACCGCCATCTGGTAGTGGTAATGCGGGTCATAGGCGGCCGGGTTCGGCGCGAAGCTGCGGGCCGGGCCGTGCTCGAAGCCCTGGTCCACGGGCAGGATCACCATCTTGCCGGTGCCGCCGAGACGGCCTTCCATCAGCATGCGGGCCAGGTTGGCCTTGGTGCCGGGATTGTCGGACTCGTACCAGGAGAGGATCTCCTTGACGCGGGGAGTGAGCTTCATGGTGTGATTCCTGCCCGTTTTTGTTGGGATTGCCGGCTTCTTAGCCCACCCCGCATTGCATTGCAACGAAGCCAATGCGGTAGGCCGGAGGGCTGTCAGCCCCTGCCGTAAAGCCAATCCCGACAGGCCGAAACGGGGTCGCGCACGCCCCTTAGATCGAGCGATTCGGCCGGCCGGTCATGGAGGCGCGCCCGCATCAGCCCGGCCATCGCCTCCAGCGCCGAGCGCTCGGGCCCCGTCCCGGTGAAGATCAGATCGGTCAGGCCCCCGCGCAGCGCCCCCAGCACATGGCCGGGCGCGTCGCCGCAATCCAGCATGAAGGTGGCCTCGGCCCGGGGAAAACGCTCGGTCGCCCGGAACTTCACCGCGCACCACCAGGAGACGCCGGCGAACCCCGCCGCCCCGGGCGCGCTCGCCAGCGTCACGGCGCCGTCGCCGGCGGCCTCCAGGGCGGCCAGGGCGTCGTCGAGGGAATGGACGAGGATGGGGCGGGTCATGGCGGATGAATGCCATGGATGAGCGAAGAAAAGCCAGTGGCTGGATTGAAGTGATAGATAATGCGGAAACTAGCGCCGAGCGTGTATACTCGCCTCGTGGCGGCTGGCACTTCCAAAGTCGGTCACTGCCGGTGCCGCTAAGATGGACGCGACATGAGCAGCGAACTGGTGATTGCCGAGGGGGGCGGGGAGAGGGCGGAGCAGCGAAGGCATCTCTTCACTGCAAGAGGGACCGTGGATGGCGGCGGCACCTACCTCCTGGGAACCATACTCATTGCCATCGGCATGGTGATACTAACGGTACCCTTCGTCCTGCTGATGAAGCTGGCGCTGCCTGCTGTCGGAGCCTGGCTCGATCCCATGACCGGGGCAGCGGTGTCGGCGGCGATCACCGGAACCTTGGAACTCTCCCTCTTTCTAGGTTCGATCGCCACGATCATACCGCTGTTGCGCTGGCTGCTGCCCTGGATGCATGGAAGAGCCTTCGGCGAATTGATCGCTCCTGACCGGCGCCTTGACTTGGGTCTTGCGGCCAGGGCGGCGGCGCTGTTCGGCGGCATCATAAGTGTCCCGGTGGTCGTGCACGCCATTTTCATCGGCGCCTACCCGGTCAGCCCGACATGGACCTATCTTCCGCTCCTGGTGGTGGCTGCCGCAGTGCCTCTGTTCCTGCAGGTGACCGCCGAGGAGCTGTTGTTCCGGGGATATCTCACCCAGGGGCTGGGGCTGGTCGTGAGCCGGCCTTGGGTGATCTTCGTTCTGGTTTCGCTTCTATTCTCCGTCGTCCATGGCGCGGTCTGGATCGAACAGGCGTGGCATGTACGACTCGGCTTCTTCGTCGGTGCCCTGCTGATGAGCTGGGCCGCTTGGCGCGCCGATCGGCTTGAGCCGGCAATCGGCATTCATTTCGCCAACAACTGCGTTGCACTGCTGCTCTTCCAGATGTCCGATCTGCCGGACAAGCCCTCCCTGCTGGCCTTCGATCCCGAGGCCAACATTCGACCCTCCACCCTGTGGGACATGGGGTGGGAGAGTGGCGTGGCGGTGTGGAGCTGCGGTCTATTCTGGTACCTGGGTTTCAAGCGGGATTGGCTCGGACTGGCGGTGCGGCGGTGAGTGTGGATCCGCTGGCAAGTTCCCCAGCCGCATCAATCCCCGAGACTGAACCGCTCCATCATCTGGCAGGCAGGAACTCTCGGGAAGCCACTTGGTACTACGTGATCGGGTTCGGCCTGATGGCTGCTGTCCTGTTCTTCCTGCCGGTTCCCTTGCTCACGCTCGCGGGAGTGGTCTGGCCCTTCGCCGGGTTCAATCCGGCTCTCCAGGGCGCGCTGTGGGTGGGGATGTACCTCCTCACCGTGGCGGCTGTCATCCCGGTCGTCGTCGCGACGGTGCGGTGGCTCCATGGCCGTAGCCCTTGGGAACTCGTCGCTCCCGGCCGGAGCTTCGACGCCATTCTGCTGGCGCGGTCCGCCTTCCTTTATGGCGGGATCATCGTCGGTCCCATGGCTCTGCACGCGATCCTGGAGGAGGGAGCGCCGATCGATCCGGACTGGAGGCAGCTGCCGATCCTCCTGCCCGTGCTGCTCGTTCCGCTGCTGCTGCAAGTGACGGCGGAGGAACTGGTCTTCCGCGGATATGTGACGCAGGGGCTCGGCAGGGTGGTGCGACGGCCCGGGATCATTTTCGTCCTGGTCGCGCTGCTGTTCGCCGGCGTCCACGGCTATCTCTGGGCCGAGGGTGCTTGGGACGTCAGGATCGCCGTGCTCCTGCTGAGCCTGATGCTGTCCTGGATCACATGGCGCGCCGACAGGCTGGAGCCCGCGATCGGCGTGCATCTCGCGCACAACCTGCTCTTCTTCATGCTGTTCGACATGACCTCTATCCCCGCCAAGCCTTCGCTCCTGGCCTTCGATCCGGTAGCCAACCTGGGGCACGCCACCGCCCGGGACGTGATCTTCGCGGTGGCCGCCTCGGCCGGCACATGGGCGGTGTTCTGGTATCTCGGCATCCGCCGGAACTGGCTGGGGTTGGACCCCGCAGGCACGCCTCGATCGGCTCTTGAGTCGCAGCCGGCATCGGTCTAGCTGGTGATCCCGCTCACAACCCGGAGCTCATCCGTGACCCGCGATATCCTGTTCCTGCTGCAGCCCCGCTTCGCCGACCCCGCCTATGGCGGACAGGTCTTCTATTGCGAGCACTGCGTCCTGATGGAGGGCGTGCTCGCCGCCTTCCCGGAGTTGGCGGAGAGGATCGAGGTCCGGCGAGTGCCCTGGCCGCGGCCCCGGCCGGAGGTGGTGGCGCTGGCGGGGGAGGCGAACCAGGGGCTCCCCATGCTGGTGCTGGCCGACGATGCGCCTGATGGCCTGGAGACCGGGCGCCACGGCGACGTGCGCTTCGTCAACGAGAAGGCGGCGATCCTCAAGGCGCTGGCGGCGCGCCATGGCATCCCGCTGCCGCATCCCTGAGCCGACGCGCTCTGGAAACAAGAAGGGCGCCCCGGTCTCCCGGGGCGCCCTCTGTCATTCCGCGAGCGGAACGAGGCCTGCTCAGCCGAGCTTCGCCATGATGACGGCGGTGTCGCTCATGCGGTTGGAGAAGCCCCACTCATTGTCGTACCAGGTCATGACGCGCACGAAGGTGCCGTCGATGACCTTGGTCTCGTTGATCGCGAAGATCGACGAGCGCGGGTCGTGGTTGAAGTCGGTGGAGACCAGCGCCTCGTCGTAGAAGCCGAGCACGTTCTTCAGCGGGCCGTTGGCGGCGTCGCGGATCAGCTGGGCGATCTCCTCGGTGGTCGTGGCGCGCTTGGCGACGAACTTGAAGTCCACGACCGAGACGTTCGGGGTCGGCACGCGGATCGAGGCGCCGTCCAGCTTGCCCTTCAGCTCCGGCAGCACCTTGCCGACGGCCTTGGCGGCGCCGGTGGAGGTCGGGATCATGTTCAGGGCCGCCGCGCGGGCGCGGTGCAGGTCCTTGTGCATGGTGTCGACCGTGTTCTGGTCGCCCGTGTAGCTGTGGATGGTGGTCATGTAGCCATGGTCGATGCCGATGGCGTTGTGCAGCACATGCGCGACCGGGGCCAGGCAGTTGGTGGTGCAGCTGGCGTTGGAGACGATCTTGTGCTCGGCCGTCAGCTTGTCGTGGTTGACGCCGTAGACGACCGTCAGATCCTCGTCGGTGGCGGGGGCCGAGATCAGCACCTTCTTGGCGCCGGCGGTCAGGTGCTTGGCGGCGTCGTCGCGCTTGGTGAAGATGCCCGAGCACTCCATGGCCACGTCCACGCCCAGATCGCCCCAGGGCAGCTGGGCCGGGTCGCGCTGCTGCACGACCTTGATCGTGTGGCCGTTGACCACGAGGTTGCCGTCGACGACCTCCACCGTGCCGGGGAAGCGGCCGTGGACGCTGTCGTACTTCAGCAGGTGGGCGTTGGTCTTGGCGTCGGCGAGGTCGTTGATGGCGACCACCTCCACGTCGTTCCGGCCCGACTCGTAGATGGCGCGCAGCACCAGCCGGCCGATACGCCCGAACCCGTTGATCGCAACACGAACTGCCATCGCTATCCTCCAACGTTTTGAAAGGGGAGGCCGCAGATGAGCGGCCTCCTGGGCGTGATCCCCTGTCGGGACCTTCTTACAACCGCGCGCGGGCGGCCTCCGCGACTTTCTCGGCGGTAATGCCAAAGTGCTTGTAAAGCTCCTTGTAGGGGCCGGACTCGCCGAAGCCGCTCATGCCGACGAAGGCGCCGTCCTCGCCGATCCAGCGGTCCCAGCCCAGCCGCACCATCGCCTCCACGGCCACGCGCACGGTGCCGCGGCCGATGACCTTCGCCTGGTACTCGGAATCCTGCTCGGCGAACAGCTCCCAGCTGGGCATGGAGACCACCGCCGTGCCGATCCCGTCCTTCTGCAGCATCTCGCGCGCCTGGACGGCGATCTCGACCTCCGAGCCGGTGGCGAACAGCGTCACCTTACGCTCGCCGTCGGCCTCGCGCAGCACGTAGGCGCCGCGGGCCGACAGGTTCTCCGAGGTGTGCTGGTCGCGCACGGTCATCAGGTTCTGGCGGGTCAGCGCCATCAGCGACGGCCGGTCCTTGGTCTTCAGCGCCAGCTGCCAGCACTCCGCCGTCTCCACCTGGTCGGCGGGGCGGAAGACCAGCAGGTTCGGGATGGCGCGCAGCGCGGCCATGTGCTCCACCGGCTGGTGGGTCGGGCCGTCCTCGCCCAGGCCGATGCTGTCATGGGTCATGATGTAGACGACGCGCTGGCCCATCAGCGCCGACAGGCGGATGGCCGGGCGGCAATAGTCGGCGAAGGCCATGAAGGTGCCGCCGTAGGGCACCACGCCGCCATGCAGCGCCAGGCCGTTCATGCAGGCCGCCATGGCATGCTCGCGCACGCCGTAGTGGATGTAGCGGCCGCCATAGCTGCCGCGCTGCACGGCGCCGGTGTTCTTGACCTTGGTGTTGTTCGACGGCGTCAGGTCGGCCGAGCCGCCCAGCAGGGTGGGGACCACCGGCAGCAGCGCGTCCAGCACCGCGCCCGAGGCGACGCGGGTGGCGACCGACGGCTTCTCGGCGGAGGTCTTCGCCTTGATCTGCTCGATCACCTGGTCGATCTCGGCCGGGGCGTCGCCAGCGATGGCCGCCTTGAAGGCGAGGCGCATCGGCGAGGCGGCGAGGCGCTTCACCCAGGCGTCGGCCGCCTTGTAGCCGCGCTCATGCGTGGCGCGCCAGGCGTCCAGGACCGGCTGCGGCACGACGAAGGCCTCGTGCGGCCAGGCCAGCTTCTCGCGGGCGCCCTTGATCTCGTCGGCGCCGAGCGGCGAACCGTGCGAACCGGCGGTGCCGGCCTTGGTCGGCGCGCCGTAGCCGATGGTCGTGCGGCAGGCGATCAGCGAGGGGGCGTCGGTGGTGCGGGCGTACTCGATGGCCGTGGCGATCATCGCCGGGTCGTGCCCGTCGATCTCGCGCACCTCCCAGCCATAGGCGCGGAAGCGGTTGGCCGTGTCGTCGGTGAAGGACAACGAGGTCGGGCCGTCGATGCTGATCTTGTTGTCGTCCCACAGCACGATCAGCTTGCCCAGGCCGAGATGGCCGGCCAGCGACGCCGCCTCGTGGCTGACGCCCTCCATCAGGTCGCCGTCGGACGCGATGACGTAGGTGTAGTGGTCGACCAGATCGTCGCCGAAGCGGGCGTTCAGCACGCGCTCGGCCAGCGCCATGCCGACGGCGGTGGCCAGGCCCTGGCCCAGCGGGCCGGTCGTCGTCTCGATGCCGCGCGCCATGCCGTACTCGGGATGGCCGGCGGTGCGGGCGCCGACCTGGCGGAAGCGCTTCAGCTCGTCCAGCGTGATGTCGTCGTACCCGGTCAGGTACATCAGCGAGTAGAGCAGCATCGAGCCGTGGCCGGCCGACAGCACGAAGCGGTCGCGGTCGGCCCAGTTCGGGCGCTTCGGATCGTGCTTCAGGAAGCGGGTATAGAGGACGGTGGCGACGTCGGCCATGCCCATGGGCATGCCGGGATGTCCCGACTTCGCCGCCTCGACCGCGTCCATGGAGAGCGCGCGGATGGCGTTCGCCATGTCATTGTGGGGGACGGTGGGGGCGGTGGACATGGCGGGGCCTTTCTGACCGGTACTCGGGCATGACGGGCCGGGCGGGCGTACGCGCGCGGCGCCCGGGAAGGCCGGCACCATGCCGCCCGCACCCCCGCCAGTCAAGCGCTCCAAGGGAGCCCCGGGCGCGGCCCGGAACCGCGTTTTCCGCAAGGGCCAGCACGCATCCGGGGTATCGCCGGGAAGGGGAGGGCCGCCCCTCCCGGCATGGGGGAGGCGCGCACGGCTGCATCGCCCTGCGGCCCGTGAGGTTGACGCCGCCTCCGCCCGCCCCGTACTGTGCCGGCTTGCGCTGCACTGCGGCGAGCCGCCTCACATCCGAGACCATGGACCGCCTGAACCAAGCCCTCTCCCGCCTCGACCACGCCATCGGCCGTCTCGACGCCGCCATCGCCGCCCGTCTTGCCCGCCCGGGCGCCGACCGGGGCGAGCTGGAGCGGGCGCTGGCCGAGGCGCGAGCCGGGGAGACCGCCGCCCGCCAGGCGGTGGACGCGGTCTCGACCCGGCTCGACGGCGCCATCGACCGGCTGCGCGCCGTGCTGGAGGAGTGACGCTATGGCCCGCCTGGACATCACCCTGAACGGACGCGCCTACGCGGTGGCCTGCGAGGACGGGCAGGAGCAGCGGCTGCGCGAATTGGCGGCTTATGTCGACGCGCGGCTGCGCGAGGTCTCGGCCGGCGTTGTCGGCACCTCGGAGGCGCACAAGCTGGCGCTGGCCACGCTGATGCTGGCGGACGAGATCTTCGACCTGCGCGCCGAGGCCGGCAGGGGAGCCCGCCCGGCACCGCAGCCCCAGGCCGCCCAGGCGGAAGCGGGCGAGGAGGAGGCCGTGGTCGCCGCGGTCGACAATCTCGCGAAAAGGATCGAAGACATTGCAGCGCGCCTGGAGCGTGCCTAGATTAGAGATCGGAAGGCGGGCTGGGCGGTGCGTCAGGACGCACAATCCCCGGGGCCGATACCCATCCTCTAGGGGGCTGTCCCTGCCGACATCGTGGTGTCGGACACATGGCTCCCACCTGCCATGGCAGGCCGCGGAGGATACGCAATGCCAACGGCCGTCTGGCTCCCTTCCACCCTCTCCTCCATCGCCACCGCAACCTCCACCGCCTTGAGGGCGTTGCAGGAGGGGTGTAGGCTGAACGCCTGTCCCCGGAGGGCGCGATGAAGGACCGCACGCAGGTCGACACGTACGAAGAGCTGAAGGCCGCCGTCGAAGCCGGCATGAAGGATATCGAGGAGGGGCGCGTCCGCATCGTCGCGCCCGAGGACACCGACGCTTATTTCGACGAGATCAAGGCGGAAGCCCTGGCCTTGTTCAACGCCAAGCGTCGTGCTTGAGCGTGCGTTCACGGCGTCCTGGCACGCCGACGTCCGCGACTGCTACCTGATCGGCCTGACCCGGTGGTCCCAAACCGTTGCGGATGAGTACGACGCGCTCATTCGCCGCGCCGTGGAAGATGTGGTCTCCGATCCCACCGGCCTGCTGAACCGCCACCGTCCCGATCTGGGGGCGGAGGATGTGCGGATCAGGCCGCTCTCGGCATCGCGGCACTCCGGTTCGCTGATCATCAAGCCCGCCCACTTCGTCGTGTTCCGCTATCTGGAAGGCGACACGCTCGTCCGCTTCGTTCGTCTCGTGCGGGGAGCCGCTCTCGTGCCGCACCTCATTTCCGAGGCGAAGTGATGGGCGAGAGCCTCCCCACCGCCAAGCAGGCCGCCAGAACCGCCGCCCGAACCGTGCGCGCCGGCATCCACCCGGTCGGCGCCGCCGAACGGCTGGCAGAGACCTTCCTCGGCGCGTTCGCCAACCTTTCCGCCCGCGCAACGATCGCCGGCTACTGTCCGATCGGCGACGAACTCGATGTCCGTCCGTTGATGGAACGGCTGCACGGGGGCGGCCATGCGCTGTGCCTGCCGGTGGTCGTGGTCAAAGGCCAGCCGCTGCTGTTCCGACGGTGGCGGCCGGGCGACACGCTGGTGCCGGGCGGGCTGGGCATTCCGGTGCCGGGCGAGGGGGCGGGAGAGGTCAGGCCGGACCTTCTGCTGGTGCCGCTGCTGGCTTTCGACCGCGGCGGGCATAGATTGGGGTATGGTGCCGGCTTCTACGACCGGACGCTGGCGCTGCTGCGAGCGGATGGGCCGGTGACGGCGGTGGGCGTCGGCTACGACGCGCAGGAGGTGCCGGCGGTGCCGCGCGACGCGCTGGACCAGCCGCTGGATTGGATCGTGACGGAGCGCCGGGCGCTCAGGATTGGGGATTGAGGATGCGGTTGCTGTTCCTGGGCGACGTGGTGGGGCGGAGTGGGCGCGACGGGGTGATCCGCGTGCTGCCGGAGCTGCGGCGCACCCTAAAGCTCGACTTCGTGGTGGTGAATGGCGAGAACGCCGCCGGCGGCTACGGCATCACCGAGAAGATCGCGCGCGAGTTCCTGGAGGCCGGGGCCGACTGCGTCACCACCGGCAACCATGTCTGGGACCAGAAGGAGCTGGTCGGCCAGATCGACCGGCTGCCCATGGTGCTGCGCCCGCTGAACTACCCCGAGGGCACGCCGGGCAAGGGCGCGGTGGTCCTGCCCACCCGCGACGGCCGCCGCAAGGTGCTGGTCATGAACGTCATGACGCGCCTGTTCATGGACGCGCTGGACGACCCCTTCGCCGCGGTGGAGAAGGTGCTGCGCCAGTACCGCATGGGCCCGGGCGGCGTGGACGCCGCCATCCTGGACGTGCATGGCGAGGCGACGTCGGAGAAGATGGGCATCGGCCATGTCTGCGACGGCCGCGTCAGCCTGGTCGTCGGCACCCACACCCACACGCCCACGGCCGACACCCAGATCCTGAACGGCGGCACCGCCTTCCAGTCCGACGCCGGCATGTGCGGCGACTATGACAGCGTCATCGGCATGAAGAAGGAACCGGCGGTCTACCGCATGTCCCGCAAGCTCCCCTCCGACCGCCTGACCCCGGCCGAGAACGACGCCACCGTCACCGTCTGCGGCGTCTTCGTGGAGACCGACGACAAGACCGGCTTGGCCACGAGGGTGGAACCGGTGCGCATCGGCGGCCGGCTGAGCCAGGCGGTTCCGGCGGTCTGAGGCCTACCTCTAAAGCGCTCCGAACGGGGCCGGGCGCCCCAATCCGGCCACAAACGCGTCCTACACAGGACACGCCCCAGCCTTGCGCCGCGGGGGGTGTCACCCGCCACTACATGTGGTACAAGCGCCCGAATCAGTCCCCGTCTTCCGACTAGAACTTGTTGAGGGTGCCGAGGGTCCCATGGCCGGACATTCCCAGTTCAAGAACATCATGCACCGCAAGGGCGCGCAGGACGCCAAGCGGTCGAAGCTGTTCAACAAGCTCGCGCGCGAGATCACCGTGGCCGCCAAGTCGGGCCCGCCCGACCCGGCCGCGAATCCGCGCCTGCGCGCCGCCATCCAGGCGAGCCGCGCCGTGAACATGCCGCGCGACCGCATCGAGCGGGCGATCAAGCAGGGCACGCCGGGCAGCGCCGACGACACGAATTACGAAGAGGTCCGGTACGAGGGCTACGGCCCCGGCGGCGTCGCGCTGATCGTCGAGGCGCTGACCGACAACCGCAACCGCACCGCGTCTGAAGTCCGCACCGCCTTCACCAAGCATGGCGGCACGCTGGGCGAGACCAATTCGGTCAGCTTCATGTTCAACCGCATCGGGCTGATCACCTATCCGGCGTCCGTGGCCTCGGCCGACGCGATGCTGGAGGCGGCGATCGAGGCCGGCGCCGACGACGTGTCGAGCGACGCCGACGGCCACGCCGTCACCACGGCGGTGGAGAGCTTGGCCGAGGTGCGCGACGCGCTGGAGACCAAGTTCGGCGCGCCGGAGTCGGCCAAGCTGACCTGGACGCCGATGAACACCGTGGCGCCCTCCTCGGACGATGCGGCGCAGAGCCTGCTGAAGCTCCTCGACATGCTCGAGGACAATGACGACGTCCAGGCGGTGCTCGGCAATTACGAGCTGTCGCAGGACATGCTCGACAAGCTGGGGGCGTGATGCGCGACGCGCGGACCGTCCGTGTCCTCGGCCTCGATCCCGGCCTGCGCAACACCGGCTGGGGCGTCATCGACGTGCTCGGCAACAAGCTGACGCATGTGGCCGACGGGGTCGTGCATTCCGACGACACGGACGATCTCGCGCGCCGCTTGGTCGCGCTCTATGACGGGATCGAGGAGATCATCCGCACCTGGACGCCCGACGAGGCGGCGGTGGAGGAGACCTTCGTCAACAAGAACCCCGTCTCCACGCTGAAGCTGGGGCAGGCGAGGGGCATCGCCATGCTGGCCCCCGCCCGCGCCGGCATCCCCGTGTCCGAGTACCCGCCGAACCTGGTGAAGAAGTCGGTGGTGGGCGCCGGCCATGCCGACAAGACGCAGGTCCAGCACATGATCAAGATCCTGCTGCCCGGCTTCAAGCTGACCAAGGCGGACGCGGCCGATGCGCTGGCCGTGGCGGTCTGCCACGCCCACCATGCGGCGACCCGCACCAAGGTCGGCGGCATCATGGCGGGGGCGGCCCGATGATCGCGAAGCTGAGGGGCCTGCTCGACAGCACCGGCCTGGACTGGGCCATCGTCGATTGCGGCGGGGTTGGCTATCTGGTCTCGGCCAGCGCCCGCACCCTGCGCAAGCTGGGTCATGCGGGCGACCCGGTGACGCTGTTCACGGACATGTGGGTGTCCGAGGACAAGATGCAGCTGTTCGGCTTCGCCGACCAGCATGAGCGCGACTGGTTCCGCATGCTGACCACCGTGCAGGGGGTGGGCGCCAAGGTGGCGCTGAACCTGCTCTCGGCGCTGTCCGCCGACCAGCTGACGAACGCCATCGCCGCGCAGGACAAGACGGCGCTGTGCCAGGCCGACGGCGTCGGTCCGAAGCTCGCCAACCGTATCGCCAGCGAGCTGAAGGACAAGGTCGCCGTCTTCGGCTTCGGCCCGGTCTCCGCCCCCGCCGCCGCCGACAAGGGCGAGACGCCGGTCGCCGCGCCCACCAGCGCCGCGGCCGACGCCGTCTCCGCCCTGGTCAATCTCGGCTACAAGCGGCTCGAGGCCTTCACCGCCGTCAACGTGGTCGTGCAGCGGCTCGGCGCCGAGGCGACCGTCTCCGACCTGATCCGCGCCGGCCTGAAGGAACTGAGCCAGTGAGCCCGCGCAAGACGGAAGGGCCCCAGAAGCCCGCGCCCAAGTCCGAGCGCATGGTGGAGCAGGAGCAGCAGGCCGGCGACAATGCCGAGGGCTCCATCCGCCCGCTCTCGCTTGCCGAGTTCATCGGCCAGCGGCAGGTGCGCGAGAACCTCTCCATCTTCATCCAGGCGGCCCGCACCCGCGGCGAATCGCTGGACCACGTCCTGCTGTTCGGCCCGCCGGGCCTGGGCAAGACGACCCTGGCGCAGATCGTCGCCAAGGAGATGAACGCCGGCTTCCGCGCCACCTCCGGCCCGGTCATCGCCAAGGCGGGCGACCTGGCGGCGCTGCTGACCAATTTGCAGCCGAACGACGTGCTGTTCATCGACGAGATCCACCGCCTGTCGCCGGCGGTGGAGGAGATCCTCTATCCCGCGATGGAGGATTTCCAGCTCGACCTCATCATCGGCGAGGGGCCGGCGGCGCGCTCGGTGCGCATCGACCTGCCGCCCTTCACGCTGGTGGGCGCCACCACCCGCTCCGGCCTCATCACGAGGCCGCTGCGCGAGCGCTTCGGCATCCCGCTTCGGATGCAGTTCTACGAGCATGACGAGCTGCAGCTGATCGTCAGCCGCGCCGCCCGCCTGCTGGCCATGGAGATGACGCCGGAGGGCGCCATGGAGGTCGCCCGGCGCTCCCGCGGCACGCCGCGCGTCGCCAACCGCCTGCTGCGCCGGGTGCGCGACTTCGCCGCGGTCGCCGGCAAGGATGTGGTGGACGCCCAGATCGCCGACGCGGCCCTGACCCGGCTGGAGGTCGACCGACTCGGTTTCGACGCGCAGGACCGGCGGTATCTCCGCTGCATCTCCGACAACTACAATGGCGGTCCGGCCGGCGTGGAGACGCTGGCGGCGGCGCTGTCGGAGCAGCGCGACGTGCTGGAGGAGGTCATCGAGCCCTACCTCATGCAGCAGGGCCTGCTGCAGCGCACGCCGCGCGGCCGCATGCTGACCGACCAGGGCTACCGCTACCTGGGATTGCCCGTGCCGTCGGCGCCGGCCCGGCAGATCGACCTGCTGAGCCCGCTCGACCCCGGAGAGGCGGATGAGTGAGCCGCTGCTCCCCGCGTCGGGCCGATTCGAGGGCGGGACGCATGTCTTCCCGGTGCGCACCTACTTCGAGGATTGCGACCCGGCCGGCATCGTCTACCACGCCAACTACCTGCGCTTCGCCGAGCGCGCCCGCACCGAGATGATGCGGGCCCTGGGCGTCACCCATGTCGGCATGCTGCGGACGGGTGTTGCATTTGCGGTACGCCGTTGCGAGATCGACTATCTCCGGCCCGCCCGGCTGGAGGAGGCGCTTGAAGTGCGCACCCGCATCATCGACATACGCGGCGCGACGCTGGATGCGGAGCAGATCGTGCGCCGTCCGGACGCCCCTCGGAACGGCCCCCCGGACGGCGCCGACCTTCCCCCGGACCACGCATTCGCCCACGCCCATGATGACGAGGCGGGCGAGGGGGACATGGTGCGCCTGTTCCTGCGCCTCGCCTGCGTTAACCAAAATGGAAGGCCGGTCAGGATACCAAGCGACGTCCGGACCGCCATCGACCGTCACCAGACCAGCACCGCCTCCTCCCGCCAGTCCTGAACGAGAAGCAGCGAATCGCCATGGATCCCGTCGCCCAGGCCCACGACATGTCCGCCCTCGGCCTGTTCCTGCAGGCCGACATCATCGTCAAGATCGTCATGCTGATGCTGGTCGCCGCCAGCGTCTGGTGCTGGGCCATCATCATCGACAAGTCGATGAAGATGCGCCGCATGAAGGCGGCCGCCGCCGACTTCGAGGAGCAGTTCTGGTCCGGCGGCTCGCTCGACCAGCTCTATGACGATGTGGGCAAGGACCCCGCCGATCCGCTCTCCGCCGTCTTCGCCGCCGGCATGCGCGAGTGGCGCCACGCCAACGAGCGCGGCTTGGCCCAGACCGGCGCCATGCGCGCCAACCTGGCCCAGCGCATCGAGCGCGTCATGTCGGTGACCGTCGGCCGCGAGATGGCCAATGCCGAGCGCTACATGACGGTGCTGGCCTCGGTCGGCTCCAACGCCCCCTTCGTCGGCCTGTTCGGCACGGTGTGGGGCATCATGAACAGCTTCACCGCCATCGCCGCCTCGGGCAACACCAGCCTGCCCGTCGTGGCCCCGGCCATCGCCGAGGCGCTGTTCGCCACCGCCATCGGCCTGGTGGCGGCCATCCCGGCGACCATCGCCTACAACAAGTTCTCCAGCGACCTGGGCCGCTTCGGCGACCGGCTGGACAATTTCGTGGCCGAGTTCTCGGCCATCCTGCAGCGCCACCTGGAAGAGCGGGGCTGAGATGGGCGCTTCCCTCGGAGGCAAGGCGGCGAGAGGCCGGCGACGCGGCTACCGGCCGATGGCGGAGATCAACGTGACGCCCTTCGTGGACGTCATGCTGGTGCTGCTCATCATCTTCATGGTCGCGGCGCCGCTGCTGACCGTGGGCGTGCCGGTCGACCTGCCCAAGGCCAACGCCCCGGCACTGCCGGGCCAGGACGAGCCGCTGGTCATCTCCATGGACAACCAGGGCCAGGTCTTCGTCAACGAGACCCGGACCGACCTGGAGAGCCTGGTGCCCATGCTGCAGGCCATCACGCAGAACAATCCCGAGGCGCGCATCTTCGTGCGCGGCGACCGCACCCTGTCCTATGGCCGCATCATGGAGGTCATGGGGACGGTGAGCGCCGCCGGCTTCAAGAAGGTCGCGCTGATCTCCGAGCTTCCCAGCAGCGCGCCCGCGCGCCGCTAAAGGACAGAACGGCCAATGCGCACGGCCACCATCCTCTCAGGCGTGCTTCACGTCACCCTGTTCCTGATCGCGGTGTTCGGGCTGCCGTCGCCGGACCAGCGGCTCGTCATGGCGCCGGAGCCGATCCCGGTCGACATCGTCGACATCTCGGAGCTGACCAACACCCGCATCGACGAGCCCAAGCCCGAGCCGCCGAAGCCCGAGCCGCCCAAGCCGGCCCCGACCGTGCCGCAGGAACAGCCGCCGCCCCCGCCGCCGGAGGCGCAGGCCGAGCCCGAGCCGCCGCCGCCGATGAAGGAGCCGGAGCCGCCCAAGGTCGCCGAGGTCCCGCCCGAGCCCAAGCCCGTCGAGCCCGAGCCGAAGCCCGAGCTGAAGAAGCTGGCCGAGCTGCCGAAGCCGAAGGAGCCGGAGACCAAGCCGCTCGAGCCGCCCAAGCCCCTGCCGAAGAAGGAGCCTCCGAAGAAGGAGGAGCCGAAGAAGCAGGAGCTGGCCTCTGTCCTGCAGAACGTCCTGAAGATGAAGGACCCGGCCGAGAAGCAGGAGAAGACGGAGGAGAAGGCGGAGCCGCAGCGCCCGACCAGCGAGGCGCCGTCCCGGTCCGACCGGCTTAGCCTGTCGGAAGAGGATGCGCTGCGCCGCCAGATCACCCAGTGTTGGAACGTCGACCCGGGCGCCAAGGGCGTCCAGGAGATGAGCGCCGAGTTCCGGGTCTTCTTCGACGACGGCTTCCAGGTGGAGAAGGTCGAGTATCTGCGCGGCAGCGGGTCCACCAGCGATCCGAGCTTCCGCAGCTTCGTGGAGAGCGCCCGCCGCGCCCTCCTGGTGCCCAAGTGCAGCAAGCTGAACCTTCCGGCCGACCGCGCCGGCGAGCGCAGCATCGTCATCAATTTCAGCCCGAGGGACATGTTCTGATGACCAGGGGAAAGAACGCAGCCAGCGCCTGGCGCGCCGCAACGGCCGCCCTCATGTTCGTCGCCGCGGCGCTGCTCGGGCGGCCTGCCGCCGCCGAGCTGCGCATCGACATCACCAAGGGCGTGGTCGAGCCCATGCCGATCGCGGTGACGCGCTTCCACGGCGCCCAGCCCAGCGATGCCCAGATCGGCCAGCAGGTCGCCCAGGTCATCCAGGCGAACCTGGAGCGCTCGGGCCTCTTCCGCCCGATCGACCCGAAGGCCTTCATCCAGACGCCGGAGCAGCTGCAGGCGGGCCTGCCGCGCTTCGCCGACTGGCGGGTGCTGAACGCCCAGGCGCTGGTCGCCGGCGGCGTGACGACGCAGCCCGACGGCCGCATGCGCATCGAGTTCCGCCTGTTCGACGTGCCGTCGCAGGCGCAGATGACGGGGCTCGCCTACTTCACCCAGCCGGATGGCTGGCGCCGAGTCGCGCACATCATCTCCGACGCCATCTACAAGCGCATCACCGGCGAGGACGGGTACTTCGACACCCGCGTCGTCTACATCGCCGAGTCGGGCCCGGCGCAGCAGCGCGTGAAGCGCCTGGCCATCATGGACCAGGATGGCGAGAACCACCGTTTCCTCACCGACGGCCGCGTCCTGGTGCTGACGCCGCGCTTCTCGCCGACGGCCCAGGAAATCACATACCTGAGTTACTTCAACAACAGGCCTCGTGTTTACATCTTCAATATCGACACCGGCCGGCAGGAGGTACTCGGCGACTTCCCGGGCATGACCTTCGCCCCGCGTTTCTCGCCGGATGGTAACCAGGTCATCATGAGCCTGGCCCAGAACGGCAACACCGACATCTACACGCTGGACCTCCGCACCCGCCGCCAGACCAGGTTGACCGACCATCCCGGCATTGATACGGCCCCGTCCTTCTCGCCGGACGGCAAGCAGATCGTGTTCGAAAGCGACCGCGGCGGCACCCAGCAGCTGTATACGGCAAATGCCGACGGTTCGAACGTGAAGCGCATTACTTTCGGTCAGGGCCGTTATGGCACCCCCGTCTGGTCGCCCCGCGGCGATCTCATCGCCTTTACGCGACTCCAAGGGGGTCGCTTCTATATCGGCGTAATCCGTCCGGACGGGTCGGGCGAGCGCATGCTGCGCGAGGAGTTCCACATCGAGGGCCCGACCTGGGCCCCGAACGGCCGCGTTATCATGTACTTCAAGGAGCGTCCGTCGGGTGACGGCGGCCGCCAGCGGCAGGCCCGCGTCTACTCCATCGACCTCACCGGCTTCAACGAACGGCAGATGGTGACGCCCACCGACGCCTCCGACCCGGCTTGGTCGCCCTTGATTCCTTGATGGGGGCGCATTATTTTCGCGGCGCAAGATCGACGCTAAGACTTGACAGTCACAAGGTCGGAATCAATCGACGGCTGGGCGTTTGGTTAGCGTCGCTTCGTTGGGGCTGTTCCGATCAAAACAACACAGTGTCGAATTAGGGGGTCTCTAAAAATGCGCGTTAAGTTCATCACCCTGTGCGCCGCCCTGGCGCTGGTGGCTGCCTGCAAGTCCGCTCCGGAGCCGCAGGCTGCCGCGACCACCGGTGGCGCCGCCACCACCGCCGCGCCGACCGCGCCGTCGATCGTCCCGGGCTCGAAGGAAGACTTCGTGGTCAATGTCGGCGACCGCGTGTTCTTCGGTCTCGACCGCTTCGACCTGACGCCGGAGGCGACCGCCACGCTCGATCGCCAGGCCGCTTGGCTGAAGCAGTACCCGCAGGTCACCCTGTCGGTCGAGGGCCATGCCGACGAGCGCGGCACCCGCGAGTACAACCTCGCCCTCGGCGAGCGCCGCGCCACCGCGGTGAAGAACTACCTGACCGCGCTCGGCGTCGACGCCGGCCGCGTGAAGACGATCAGCTACGGCAAGGAGCGTCCGGCCGTCCTCGGTGCGAACGAGGCCGCCTGGGCTCAGAACCGTCGTGGCGTGTCGGTCATCGACTAAGCTCGCCTGACCGGGTTCGATAGAGCCCGACCGGTGATCACGAATGGGGCGCCGCCTGGCCTGATCGGCCGGGCGGCGCCTTATTTCTGCCTGCCTCCGGATGGATGCTTCCGGGGCGGCCCGGGAAACGTTAAGGTCGCGACCGTCATTAACCGTGATCCGACGCCATGACCGCTCCCGCCTTCCGGCTCTCCGCCAAGCTCCCCCTCGCAGCCCTGCTGATGGCCTCGGCCCTGGCCTTCGCGCCCGTGCCCGTGTCCGCGCAGAGCAACGACATGCGGGAGCTGATGAACCGCCTGGGCCGGCTGGAGAACGAACTCCAGACGCTCAGCCGCGAGGTCTATCGCGGCGGCGCCCGCCCGTCCGGCGGCGGCGCGCCGGCCGTGTCCGGGGCCACCGCGGGCGAGTTCGAGGTGCGCCTTCAGCGCCTCGAATCGGAGATGCAGCAGCTCACCGGCAAGTATGAGGAGACCGGCCACCAGCTGGGCCAGATCCGCGAGCGGCTGGAGCGGCTGAGCGCCGACATCGACGTGCGCCTGACGCAGCTGGAGCAGCGCGCCGGCCTCGGCCTGGGCGCCGACCCGGGTGCCGCACCCGCCGCCGGCGGCGCCGTGGGCCCCGCGCCCTCCGGCCCGGCCAGCGTGCCCGCGACCCAGCTCCCCGCCCAGACGGCGGCGCCCGCGCCCGGCGCGCCGGCCCCGGCCAACGACCCGACCGTCGGCACCCTGCCCACGGGGGCGGCGCAGGAGCGCTACGACTACGCCTTCAACCTGATCCGCCAGGGCGACTACGCCAATGCGGAGAAGGCCTTCCGCCAGTTCCTGCGCGAGCACCCGAACCACTCGCTGACCTCCAACGCCCAGTACTGGATGGCCGAGACGCACTATGTGCGCGGCCAGTTCAAGGAGGCGGCGATCGGCTTCGCCGAGGGCTACCAGAAGTTCCCCAAGAGCTCCAAGGCGCCGGACAGCCTGCTGAAGCTGGCGATGTCGCTCGGCAACCTGAACCAGAAGTCGGACGCCTGCACCGCGCTGCGCCAGCTGGACGCGGACTACAAGGACGCGCCGGCCACCATCAAGCGGCGGTCCGACCAGGAGAAGAACCGCCTCGGCTGCAAGTGAGCGGCGGGGCGGACGACGCGCCCGTCACCGCCGCCGAGTTCGAGCGGGCGATGGCGCCGTTCGGCCCGTTCGAGCCGGCGCCGCGGCTCGCCGCCGCCGTCTCCGGCGGGCCCGACAGCCTCGCGCTGTGCCTGCTGCTGGGGGGCTGGGTCCGGGCCCGGGGCGGCCATCTCCTCGCCCTGACGGTCGATCACGGGCTGCGTCCCGACTCCGCGCAGGAGGCCGTCGCCGTTGGACGCCTGCTGGCCGCGCGCGGCATTCCCCACGAGACCCTGGCCTGGACCGGCGACAAGCCCGCCACTGGCCTGCAGGAGGCGGCGCGGGACGCCCGCCACGCGCTGCTGGCCGCCCGCTGCCGACGCGGTGGCATCCTGCATCTCTGCCTCGGCCACCAGGCGGAGGACCAGGCGGAGACGCTGCTGCTGCGGCTGGCCCGGGGCAGCGGCGTCGACGGGCTGGCCGGCATGGCGGGCATGCGGGAGACCGCCGACATCCGCCTGCTGCGGCCCCTATTGACCTTCCCGAAGACCCGGCTGGAGGCGACCTGCCGGGCGGCCGGGCTGGACTGGGTGCGCGACCCCTCCAACGCCTCTTCCCGGTTCGCCCGGGGTCGGCTGCGCGCCTCCGCCGGGGTGCTGGCGGGGGAGGGGCTGGACACATCCGCCCTGCTGCTGGCGGCCCGCCGGCAGGGCCAGGCGCGGGCGGCCCTGGAACGGTCTGCCGCCGAGCTGATGGCGACGGCCGCGCGCTTCCATCCCGAGGGGGCGGTGGAGATCGACCCGGCGATCCTGCGCACGGCGGCCGAGGAACCGGCGCTGCGCCTGCTCGGCCGCTGCCTCGCCGCCGTGGGTGGTGCTGGGCACGATCCGCGGCACGCGGAGGTGGAGCGCCTGCTGGGACGCATCGTCGCGGGGACGGAGGTCGGAGAGGGGCCGGACCTCACCCTGGCGGGGTGCCGCGTAAAGGCGCGCCGGGGGAGGGTCCTCCTCTTCCGGGAGGAGGGGCGGCTGGGTCCGCCGATCCTTGTGGAGCCCGGCGGAACAGGGCTGTGGGATGGACGGTTCCTGGTACGGCTTGATGAGGCCGCCCCCGCGCCGGTCACCGTGGCTGCGGCGGGCAAGGGAGGGATATGCGGGACGACCGCGCCGGCGAGGGGACCCGCCTCCCTGCCGGCGGCCGTGCTGCGCACCCTCCCGGCGGCCCGGACCGGGGAGGAAGTCGTGGCCTTACCCCATCTTCGCTATGTCCGTCAGGGCTGGCCTGCCTTAGCCTTCGAGGCCGTGTGGCGCCCGCCCCGACCGGCCGCCGGTCCGCCCTTCGCGGTGTGATCTCCGCTTCTCTTGTTGTTTCGGGCAAGCGGGCGATTATCTAATGGGAAGTCACCGAGTGCGACAAGCTCCGGAACCGGGGAGCGCGGGTACCCCGGGCCGGTCCAGGAAAGGCTTCTGACGTGAATAATTTCGGCAAGAATCTGGCGCTCTGGATCATCATCGGCCTCCTGCTGGTGGCCCTGTTCAACCTGTTCCAGACCTCCAACACCCGCATGCCGCAGCAGAGCATCGCCTTCAGCGAGCTGCTGAACGAGGTGGAGCGCGGCGCCGTCGCCGACGTCACCATCAAGGGCGCGCAGGTGTCGGGCCATTACAGCGACGGGCGTCCGTTCGCGACCTACCTGCCGCCGGAGAGCAACCTCGTCGCCCGCCTGGCGGACAAGAACGTCCGCATCAACGCGGTGCCGGACGACAGCCGCTCGCCGTCGCTGTTCGACATCCTGCTCTCCTGGTTCCCGATGCTGTTGCTGATCGGCGTCTGGATCTTCTTCATGCGCCAGATGCAGTCGGGCGGCGGCAAGGCCATGGGCTTCGGCAAGAGCCGGGCCCGCCTGCTGACCGAGAAGGTCGGCCGCGTCACCTTCGACGACGTCGCCGGCATCGACGAGGCCAAGCAGGAGCTCGAGGAGATCGTCGAGTTCCTGAAGGACCCGCAGAAGTTCCAGCGCCTGGGCGGCAAGATCCCGAAGGGCGTGCTGCTGGTGGGCCCGCCGGGCACCGGCAAGACGCTGACCGCGCGCGCCGTCGCCGGCGAGGCGAACGTGCCCTTCTTCACCATCTCGGGCTCCGACTTCGTGGAGATGTTCGTCGGCGTCGGCGCCAGCCGCGTGCGCGACATGTTCGAGCAGGGCAAGAAGAACGCCCCCTGCATCATCTTCATCGACGAGATCGACGCGGTCGGCCGCCACCGCGGCGCCGGCCTTGGCGGCGGCAACGACGAGCGCGAGCAGACCCTGAACCAGCTGCTGGTCGAGATGGACGGGTTCGAGGCGAACGAGGGCGTCATCCTCATCGCCGCCACCAACCGGCCGGACGTGCTGGACCCGGCGCTGCTGCGCCCCGGCCGCTTCGACCGCCAGGTCGTGGTGCCGAACCCGGACGTCCAGGGGCGCGAGAAGATCCTCCGCGTCCACATGCGCAAGGTCCCGCTGGCTTCCGACGTGGAGCCGAAGGTCA
>DASPNP010000065.1:0-106767 GCA_035626475.1 Azospirillaceae bacterium | reverse complement strand
AACGCCATCGTCCGAGACCAGACACCCTTCCAGAACAAACCCGCCTGAACCCGTCCAACACAGTTGCTACGAACCAAGCCAGCGCTGCATCGGACGCATCCCGCTGCAACCCCTGGGTCCCGGCCTGCGCCGGGATGACGGGTAGAGATTGAACAGCAGGCGAGAGCCAGACGACCGGTTCTCCGGCGCGCCGCCCCCTCAGCTGTACCGCTGCTCCTCCCACGGGTCGCCCTCATTGTGGTAACCGCGGACCTCCCAGAAGCCGGGCTGGTCCTCGGCCACGAACTCGATGCGCTTCACCCACTTGGCCGATTTCCAGAAATAGAGCTTCGGCAGCACCACGCGCACCGGGCCGCCATGCTCCCGGGGGATCGGCTTGCCCTCCCAGCTATGGGCCAGCAGCACGTCGGCATCGTCGAAGGCGGACAGCGGCAGGTTGGTGGTGTAGCCGTCATGGCTGTGGCAGACGACGAAGCGCGCCTCGGCCAGCGGCTTCACGACCGACAGCAGATGCCGGGCCGAGACGCCCTCCCAGTGATTGTCGTAGCGCGACCAGGCGGTGACGCAGTGGATGTCGGACACGTCCTGGAAGATGGGCTGCGCCTTGAACGCCTCCCAGTCCCAGACGGTGGGGTTCTCCACCAGCCCGTCGATGGTCAGGGTGAAGCGGTCCAGCGGCACGTCGGGCTGCACGCCCAGATCCAGCACCGGCCAGTTCCTCACCAGGCGCTGGCCCGGCGGCAGGCGCTCGGCGCGCTCGGCCGTGGCGCCGGTGAGGTGCCGGCCCTCGCGCGCCCACTTCTCCTTGCTGTCGATCAGCTTCTGCTTGATCTGGCCTTCGGCCGCGCCCTCCGGGAGGGTTTCGCCTTGGGGATTCGTATCGTCCGACATCAGGATGCCTCTCTGGATGAGCGCGCGACCATAGCCGCCCGCCGTGCCGCGCCTCAAGCCCCCGGCTTGATTCCGGTGGAGCGTTCATCGGTGCCCAGCGCGTCGGCCAGGCGCTGGGCGGCGCTGCCCCGGCGCAGCGGCTTCTGCTGGCTCTCGTCCGGGGCCCAGCCCGCCATGTACAGCACCTGGAAGGTGGCCGGCACGGTGCCGTCGGCCTCGGCGTAGAGGCTCTCGTATTTCTGCGCGGCCAGCGCGAACAGCGCGCGCGGCGGCACTTGGCGGCGGCGCTGGTGGACGGCGTTGCCCTCGCCCATGCCGCGCAGGTCGCGCATGAGCCGGAGCGCGCTCGGGTAGCTGACGGTGATGGTGTCGCTGTCGACCACCGGCAGGGCGAAGCCGGCGCGCTGCAGCAGGCCGCCGGCGTCGCGCACCTCGGCCATGGGGCTGACGCGCGGGGACAGGCCGCCCAGCAGCTCGATCTCCGCGTCCATCAAGCAGCGGCGCAGCTCGAACAGCGTCTCGCCGCCCAGCATGGCGCCGAGGAACATGCCGTCCGGCTTCAGCGCGCGCCGCGCCTGGATCAGCGCGCCCGGCACGTCGTTGACCCAATGCAGCGACAGGCAGCTGGCGACCAGGTCGAAGCTGTTCGGGGCGAAGGGCAGGAACTCCTCGTCAGCCGCCACGACCGGGCCGTCGCCCAGCGCCGCTAGAGCGGGCGACAGCTCGGCGCGGACGACCCGCTCGATTCCGGCCTTGCCGACCATGCGCCGCGCCATCTCGCCGCCATGGGAGCCCAGATCCAGCGCCAGCGGGAAGCTGCGGCGGATATCCAGCAGCCGGTCGGCCAGCCGCTCCGCCACCTCCTCCTTGAGGAAGGAGTAATCGGCCCAGCCGGGGGCCGCCCGGTCGCGGTGGGCGCGGACGGCGCGGCGGTCGAAGACGTTCATGGCATCGGTGTCGCTCATGCCGCCGATATAGAGCATTGCCGGGAGCGCTCAACGGCTTTTCGCGCGGGGCGGCCGTGCTAGGCTGGCGGCATGGCGACCTCTTCCGCCTCCATCCCCGGCCTGCTGAGCCGCGCCGCAACGGCCGCGCTGGACCTGCTGCTGCCGCCGCGCTGCCTGGGCTGCGGGACCGACGTGGCGAAGGCGGGAGCGCTGTGCGGCGCCTGCTGGGCCGGGATGAGCTTCATCGCCCCGCCGCACTGTGCCCGCTGCGGCCTGCCCTTCGAATATGCGGTGGAGGGGGAGAGCCTGTGCGGCGCCTGCATCGCCGACCCGCCGCTCTATAACCGCTGCCGCGCCGTCTTCGCCTATGACGAGGCCAGCCGCAAGCTGGTGCTGGCCTTCAAGCACGGCGACCGGACCGACGCCGCGCGGGCCTTCGGCACCTGGCTGGCCCGCGCCGGGGCCGAGCTGCTGCGCGACGCCGACCTGGTGGCGCCGGTGCCGCTGCACCGCTGGCGCCTGTTCCGCCGCCGCTACAACCAGGCCGCCTTGCTGGCACAGGCGGTGGAGAAGGTCGGCGGCGTGCCGGCGATCCCCGACCTGCTGGCCCGTCGGCGCGCCACGCCCAGCCAGGGCGGGCTCAGCCGCAAGGGCCGGGCGCGCAACGTCAAGGGCGCCATCGCCGTGCGCCCGTCGCGCGCTTCCCTGGTGGAGGGCGCCCGCATCGTGCTGGTGGACGATGTCTTCACGACCGGCGCCACGGCCGAGGAATGCGCGCGGGTGCTGCTGCGGGCGGGCGCCGCGCGGGTGGACGTGCTGGCGCTGGCCCGCGTGATCAAGCCGGAACAGCTATGAATGGCGCGCTTGCCCGAGAGGGTTGGCGGATGCCGGCTGTTCCACGATAGTCGGATGAACGGAAACGGAGCGCCCCGATGCCGAAGGTCGAAATCTACACCAGCCCTTACTGCCCCTACTGCCACCGGGCCAAGACCCTGCTGGACAGCAAGGGCGTGCCGTACGAGGAGATCGACGTGTTCGCCCAGCCCGGCCGCCGGCCGGAGATGGTGCAGCGCGCCGGCGGCCGCACCACCGTCCCGCAGATCTTCATCGACGACAAGCCGATGGGCGGCAGCGACGACATCCACGCGCTGGACCGCGCCGGCAAGCTCGACCCGCTGCTGAAGGGCGCGGCATGAGCGTGCTGCGCGCCGCCCTCGTCCAGGTCAATGCCGGGACGGAGATCGAGCCCAACCTGCGCATCGCCGGCGACCATGTGCGCCGGGCGCGGGCCGGAGGCGCCGAGCTGGTCGTGCTGCCGGAGAACGTCTCCATGATGGTGCACGGCCGGCAGCGCATCCTGGAGCGCGCCAAGGCGGAGGCCGAGCATCCCGGCGTGCCCTTCTTCCGCGACCTGGCGGCGGAGACGGGCGCTTGGATCATGACCGGCTCGCTGGCCTGCCTGCTGGAGGACGGCCGCGTCGCCAACCGCTGCTTCGTAGTCAGCCCGGCGGGCGACATCGTCGCGCGCTACGACAAGATCCACATGTTCGACGTGGACCTGGCCGGCGGCGAGAGCTACCGGGAGAGCGCCACCTACCGGCCCGGCGAGCGCGCCGTCGTGGCGGAGACGCCCTGGGGCGGGCTGGGCCTCACCGTCTGCTACGACGTCCGCTTCCCGCACCTGTTCCGGGCCTTGGCCAAGGCCGGCGCCCGCATCATCACCGTCCCCGCCGCCTTCACCGTGCCGACGGGCCGCGCCCACTGGCATGTGCTGCTGCGCGCCCGCGCCATCGAGACCGGCTGCTTCGTCCTGGCCCCGGCGCAGACCGGCACCCACGATGCCGACCGCCGGACCTTCGGCCACGCGCTGGCCGTCAGCCCCTGGGGCGAGGTCCTGGCAGACGCCGGCGAGGAGCCGGGCGTGACCCTGGTCGACCTCGATCTCACCAAGGTGGACGAGGCAAGGGGGATGGTGCCGGCGCTGCGGCATGACAGGGCGTTCGAGAGACCGTGAGGTGGAGTGATTTGGTATGTGAACAAGGATACGCAGGGTTTGATGGTTGACTGATCTGTCGCCATTATCTTAGATCTTCATCATTGTCATCTCCATACAACCCAAACAGCACAACAACCTCAAACCCTTTCAGGATTGCCTTAAACGCAAACCCCTGCTCTCGTGATGAGATTACTCTTTCCATCCGATACAGTATTCTGTCCGGATTTTCGACAAGTATTTTCCCAGAGGAACTTACTCTGCCGCGCTCAACATTCATAATTTCCCGCAACGCATTCACAAGATCAGCCGCATCTGATATGCCGATGTCCTCTTTAAGGCTCAAAGCTCTCTTCCCTACATACTCTTTGGACTTGCAAGCAACAAATATACAGATCTTTTCATTACGCACACACGC
This sequence comes from Azospirillaceae bacterium, assembly GCA_035626475.1. GTDB lineage: Bacteria > Pseudomonadota > Alphaproteobacteria > Azospirillales > Azospirillaceae > DASPKT01. Next base: position 102,518 of record DASPNP010000065.1, on the reverse strand, counting down.
GCTTGCAACATCCTTGAGTGGGCTTCTTTCTCCGGAGCGCAAAACAAAATTCCCATGATCATTATGACCAATCAAAACGACGATAGTGCTTTCCGTGTCCGACAGCGCTCGCTCGACGGAGGAGGATGTCTCCGGTCGGATGGTGTCTCCTAATTTGCGACTAACTCTCTCAAGAGCATCAAGATCGGCATAAGTTGGCTCTGAACCGAATATTGATTTGAACTCGGCATCGTTATCCGGAAGGGCCGATATTACAGCGACACTTCTAGCGATCACAGGAACCGACAGAGAACTGAGTCCATATCTTTGCAGATATCCAGAATATACTGGTCTTTCAATTTCAGACAATTTTCCCTTCACAAACTCCGACGCAAGAAGTGCGCCGCCAATTGCCTTCCATCTGTCAATTTGCGACGGCTTCGGCCCGGGAGAGGCTTTTTTGTCGATTATTACTTTGGCTGCCTCATTATGCCTAGCGGCGAAGTCGCCTGCGCTAGGCGTCGCCAAGGTTGCCCCCAAAGCGCCCACCCCGAGAAATGGAAAGGTCTTTGCCAGCGCATCTTGAGAGGGACGCGGCGGCGGGGGCGGAGGTGGGCTTTCGTAAGTAGGCCTTGGGCGTATAATCCTTCTCGCATCTGCATCAAAAGCAATGACAATCGCCACTGCGCATACTGCAGATAGAAGGCCGACGAGAGGAAGTTTGCCCCTCATAACTCACCTCCTCTGGATCAAACTCCGAGATAACTACCGCCCTTCTTTCCCAGATGTATTTTCTCGGACCCAGCTGCAATAGATTGCTTTACCAAAACGGGAACTGATGCACCGAATAGAAAGAAATCTCTCAAACTGACGCTCATGAAGCGGTCATGGAACCAAATTATGGCAAATACTCTACATCCAAAGGCAATCAGAAGGGTGATCACCCAGTACGACTTGGAACGGACAAGCTGATCATATTCTTGGGTTGCAAGCCTCTGCCTGAGGCGATACCACCACAGCAGTTCCTGCAGAAGAAAGCCAAAAGCGGAAGAGAGAAAGCCAGGCGCAAAATCAGCCATCGCACAGCTCCGCCGCCGAGATTTCACTGAAAAGATAGTATGATCGTTCCCCACACCAGTAAATGGCAAATCAGAACACTTGGATGGAATCAACCTCCAATGGTCAGTTTACCCCACCCCCACCGGCGCCGCCCGGACCACCCGGTTCCGCCCGCCGCGCTTGGCCTCGTACAGCGCCGCGTCGGCCTGGGCGATGAGGGCGTCCGCGTCGAGGCTGAGGTGGCTTTCGGCCAGGCCGAAGCTGGCGGTGACGCGGATGATGCGGCCGTCGGGGATGGTGATGGGGGTGGCGGCCAGGTCGGCGCGCAGCCGCTCCACCACCACGAAGCCCTCCATCAGCGTGGCGTCCTTCAGCAGGATCAGGATCTCCTCGCCGCCCAGGCGGAAGGCCTCGTCGAAGGAGCGGATGCCGCGGTTCACCACGCCGGCGGCGGCGACCAGCACCCGGTCGCCGGCCTCGTGCCCGTAGGTGTCGTTGACCGACTTGAAGCGGTCCAGGTCGCACATGGCGATGCAGAAGGTCTTGCCGGTGCGGCGGAAGCGGTTCAGCTCGCGCTCCAGCTCCTCCGCCAGGCCCGTGCGGTTGCGCAGGCCGGTCAGCGGGTCGATGCCGCTGCCGGCGACCGAGAAGGCGCGCTCGAACCGGCGCAGCAGGGCCATGAACTCGTCGAACTTGTCGACCACCGCCTCGTAGGCCTGCAGGCTGGGAGCGCTGCCCTCGTTGACCCGCATCAGCACCAGCTTGGCCATGCGGTGCATCTGCTCGTGCAGATGGACCAGCCGGTCGATGGCGGGCTGGTCGGCCAGGTCGCCGGACGCCGCCGACTGCACCCAGGCCAGGAAGGCCGCGGGCATGGAAGGCGCCGGGACCGAGCCGGGGAAGAAGGCGGCGCGGTGCCACTGGCCCAGCCAGCGCAGATGCTCGTCCACCACGGCGGCGAGGCCGGCTTTCGGCGAGATCGGGGCGGTGCTGCTCATGGCGTCCAGCGTTCCGGGAAACCGGTCGGCCCGCAGCATCGCGGGCGCATGGTTGATCACCGGTAAATCTAGGCCATAGCCCTATCGAATGCACAGATTTGTGCCGGGCCCTACACCGAAGGGGAGGTCACTCCTCTAGCACCCAGCGCGCCCGCGCCTCGGCCAGCGTGTTGGTGCGCACCGCCTCGCGGACGTCTCGCATCAGCCGGTTCATGGTGGCGACGTTATGGATGGAGAGCAGCTGCGGCCCCAGCAGTTCCTGCGCCTTCAGCAGATGGTGGATGTAGGAGCGGCTGAAGTTCTGGCAGGCGTAGCACTCGCACCCCGAATCGATCGGCTCCTGGTCCTCGCGGAACCGTGCGTTGCGCAGGTTCAGGCGCTCGCCCTTGGCCAGCGGCGCCAGCGCCCAGCCGTGGCGCGCGATGCGGGTGGGCGAGACGCAGTCGAAGGTGTCGATGCCCTGAAGCACGCCGGCGAAGATGTCGACGATGCCGCCGATGCCCAGCAGGTGCACCGGCCGGTCCGGGTGGGTGTGCGGCATGCACATGCCCACCACCTCGGTCATCTGGTCCTTGTGGGCGCCGAGCGAACCGCCCACCGCCGTGCCGAAGAAGTCGCGGTCGCGGGTGTACTCGGCGCTCTCCCGGCGCAGGTCGGGGTACACGCCGCCCTGAATGATGCCGTAGAGGGCCTGGGGCAGGCCGTTGTAGCTGGTGCGCTCGCCGCGCTCGAACTCGGCGATGGAGCGGTCGCCCCAGCGGTGGCTGAGCGCCATGGACTTGGCGGTGTAGCTGCGGTCGACATGGAAGGGCGTGCATTCGTCGAACTGCACGATCAGGTCGGCGCCCAGCTTGCGCTGGATGTCGATGGAGCCCTCGGGGCTCAGGAACAGCTTCTCGCCGTTCATGTAGCTGCGGAACTCGGCGCCCTTCTCCGAAATCTTCAGCAGCGTCTTCTCGCGGGTCTGGGTCCGCCGCCCCTTGATCTCGTCGGCGATGGAGCCGTGGCCCATGGAGAAGATCTGGAAGCCGCCCGAATCGGTCAGCATCGGGCCGTCCCAGCCCATGAACTTGTGCAGGCCGCCGGCCTTCGCCACCACGTCGGCGCCCGGCTGGATCATCAGATGGTAGGTGTTGGACAGGATGATGTCCGTCCGCGCCTCGCGCATCTGGCGGGGAGTCACGCCCTTGATGGCCGCCTTGGTGCCGCAGAAGATGAAGTTCGGCGTCTCGATCGTGCCGTGCGGCGTGGTCAGGCGGCCGCAGCGGGCGCGGCTGTCCGGGTCGCGGTGGGTGATCTCGAAGCCGAAGCCGGCGTAAGGGGTGCTCATTCCAGACCGTCCTGTCGCTGCCCCAGATGGGGGGCCAGCGCCTTGCGCGAGAGATACATGAAGGGCGTGTCGGCCAGCGCCGTCACCACCCGCATCAGATAGGTGCCGAGGATGTAGGTGAAGAGCAGCGCCTGCCAGTCCACCGGGTTCGGCGAGAAGACGTGCCAGGCGAGCACGCTGAAGACCACATTGTCCACCAGCGCCGACAGCATGGTGGAGCCGTTGTTGCGCAGCCAGAGATGCCGGTCGCCCGTGGCGCCGCGGATGCGCTGGTAGACCCAGACGTCGAAGAGCTGGCTGGTCAGGTAGGCGATCATGCCGGCCGCGAACAGCGCCGGCGCCGGCGTGAACAGCGCCAGCAGATGGTCCTGCATCGGCAGCGCCCAGGCCATCTCCGCCCCCGCCTGCTCCGCCGTCATGGGCCGGAAACCCAGCGTCACCATCATCAGCAGGGTGAAGAGCAGGTAGCCGGTGAAGCCGATGAACACGCCCTTGCGGGCGGCGGCGCGGCCGTAATGCTCGGTCAGTATGTCGGTGGCGAGGTATGTCGAGGCGAAGAGGATGGTGCCCATCGCCACGGGATGGTCGTAGAAGCCGAACTGGACGGCCTTCAGCACCTCGACATTGGCGGCGATCACGCCCAGCACGACGTAGACGTAGAGCCCCACCGCCCCGAACAGCCGCGCCAGCAGCAGCACCGAGGAGAAGCACAGCAGCATCTGCGCCAGGAGCAGCAGCTCCGGCGGCAGCGCGTTCAGGAAAGATATCAGGTCGGCGGGGGAAAGCGACATCGGGGTTCCGGCTCACAGGGCGGGAGCAGGGACGTTCCCGACTGTGACCACCCGCAAAAGCCACCGGCCCCTCTCCCGCGGGGGAGAAGGGCCGGCGTCACAGCGGCTTGTCCGGGCGGCGCTCAGGCGCCTGCCCAGAGGCTCAAGCTCAGGCGGCTTCCTTGCGCGCCAGGACCTTGGCGATCCGCTTCTTCACGCGGCGCGCCTCGAGCGACAGCTCGGCGTCCTTCATGTCGAGCAGGGCGGAGTCGAGGCCGCCCTTGTGCTCGATGGTGCGGATGCCCTTGGTCGAGAGGCGCAGGCGGACCATGGTGCCCAGCGCGTCGGAGAGCAGAGAGGTCTCCTGCAGGTTCGGCAGGAAGCGCCGACGGCTCTTGTTGTTCGCGTGGCTGACGTTATTGCCGAACTGCAGACCTTTGCCGGTCACGGCGCACTTGCGGGCCATGGAAGTCCACCTTCAAGAAAGACGCAAAAAGACTAGCCGGACGCAGCCGCCCGGCGGGAAGCGGCGATATAGCCGGAGGGCGGAGCGTGAGTCAAGCGCCGAAGCGCGGGTGCCTTGCCGACGCCCCGGCCTGGGGAAACCGCCCCGCTTCCGACGCATACAACCGCGGACGGTCCCTCGATAGGCGCATTTGACCGTAGATTACAAACCATTAGAGTTGTCTACGGCTGGAACTCACAGAATAGAGCGTAAACGGCCAGGGATAGGAACAACAACCCACCGATCAGGGCAAGGGGAGGAAAAGCGATGCGCGCACCGGGGCAACAGCGCCGTTCCATCATGCGTCCGGCTTGGCTTCTGATCGGCGCGACCGCGCTCGCCGGCTGCCAGGGAAGCACTTTCCTGGATTCCGTAAAGCTGGGCGGGGGGAGCGCTCTCGCCACGTCGGCGGACCTCCGTCTGGTGACGAGTTCTCCAGCGCCTTCAAGAGATGCCGGCCGCAACACGCCGGCGAACGTCGTCTGCGCGGAACCGAGCCCGGACGTCGCCAAGATCGCGTCGAGCGCGTTCGATTTCGGCGGGTCCGGCGGCCTCAAACTGGCGGGGCCCGAGCAGATCACGTCGAGAGATCTTCAGATGGCCCTGGCGCTGTCCGCCTCCCGGGCCGAGGCGCTGGCCCAGCTCACCCAACGGCTGGCCACCATCCAGCTGCTTCGCGACGGGCTCTACCGCGCCTGCGAGGCCTACGCCAACGGCGCGATCTCCGACACGACCTACGCGGTCCTGCTGAGCCGGTTCGACGATACGATGATCACCCTGCTCAGCAGCGAGCTGGTGGCCGGCAATTTCGGGCAGGATATGGCGACGCTCGGGAGTTCCGCATCCGGAGCGGCGTTCGGCGCCCTGGCGCCCCCTGGCGGCAGCGCGGCCGCCCTGCAGGAGGCGCGCAACACCCTCGCCACCAAAAGGGCGGCGGTGGATACCAACCAGACCCTGTATGACGAGGCGTCCGCGAAGCTGAAGGCCGCCGAGGCGAAGCCGACACCCGACGCCGAGGAGATCAGGACCCTCACCGAGGCCAAGACAAAAGCCCTGGGGGACCTCAACAAGGCCAAGCGGGACGCGCAGCTGGCACAAGAGGCGCTCGACGAGACCGCCACCGCGACCGCACGCAGCCAGGCCGAGGCGACGGCCAGCGCCGCCGGCGGGAAGGGTGCAGCCAACACACAGAACAGCCATGTGATCGGCGAGATCCAGTCCCGCTACATCAACAGCCTGAATGCCGATGCGCTGATGGTCGCGTGCATCACCGCCCTGGACCGGAGCCCTCCCATATCCGAGGCGGCCGCAGCACACATCAGGGATTACAAGTTGGCGAAGGACAAGGCGGAAAAGGCGGTCGGCCAGCAAAAGGAAATTCTGGAGGAAGCCGCGCGGAGCGCGGAATACAACGCCTATGTCGAGATGGCCAAGGTGAACATCAGCGCCTTTGCCCAGGTGTGCCGCGTGAGCATTCTCGGCAAGCTGGGTGATCTGGCGCAACTCAAGGTCGAGGGGCAGGTGCAGTCCGAGACGGACGACAAGGCCCTGGGAGCCGCGATAACCCGGCTGGTCAAGGCCAGGGAGGATCTGAGCCGGCTCGACGCGATCCGCAAGCCGCCCGAGACGAAGCCGGATGGCAAACCTGCGGGCAAAGGGTCCTGACACGGCCGCCGGCCGCCGTCCCGCCCTCCACGGGCCGGGACGGCGGCCGGCGCTCCCTCACCCTTCGGTGACCAGCTTCACCATCTGGCCGGGCCGCAGCTCCGTGCCGGGAGGGATGTTGTTGAGCACGCGGAACCGCTCCTCCGGATAGTCGTCGAAGGGCATGCGGCGGATGAAGCTCTCCACCGTGTCGCCGGGCCGGGCCTGCACCACCTTGATGCGGTAGGGCCGGAAGCGGTTGCGGTCCTCGGAGCCGAGGCGCCGGAAGGAATAGGCGGTCTGCTTGAACGCCTCGTCGTAGCGGCCGGCCCCGTTGGCGCCGGTCAGGAAGACGAAGCGGTAGAAGGTGTCGGCGTCCCACTGGATCGCGACGAGGCGCGCCAGCATCGGCCCCTGCTGGCCCTGCACCTGGGCGACGGCGGTGGCGGCGGGCATGCCGTTGATGTCCAGCCGCTGCAGCTCGCCCAGCTGCGCCTGCGCCGCCCAGACCCGGGAGATGAACTCCTCCGGCGAGCGCACGCCCTGGCCGGGCGCGGCGTCGAAGATGATGGCGGCGTCCTTCTCCGGCGAGATGGCGCGGACCTGCTTCTGCCCGTTCAGCAGCCGGAAGCCCCTGGGCACGTCGAAACGCAGGCCCAGCTGGGTATGGGCGAAGGTCGTGCCGCGGACGAAGCCGTTCTCCGGGCTGTCGCCATAGACCATGCCGTCGATGGTGCGCAGGTACGCCTCGCTGTCGACCTCCCAGTCGCCGGCCGCGCGCTTCTGCGCCGCGGCGGCAGCCTTCTCGACGCGCTCCCCCGTGGGCGGATGGGTCTGGAAGTAGCTGAACTGGTCGGCGGCCCCGGGATTGCCGGCCAGCAGCGCCTCCAGCTGCGCGTGCCTTCCCATGCTGTCCAGGAAGCCCGCCATCTGCATCGGGTCGAAGCCGGCATCGGCCATGTAGCGCACGCCCAGCGAGTCGGCCTCCAGCTCCTGGCGGCGGCTCCAGCCGGAGATGGCCAGGTTGGCGCCCAGGCCCGCCAGCTGCGCCACCTGCTGCCCGCCGAAGATGCCCGCGACCACCGCGCCCACCTGGGCCAGCGTGCCGCGGCTGTAGCGCTCGGCGGTATGGCGGCCGGTGACGTGGCCGATCTCGTGCCCGATGACGCCCGCCAGCTCCGCCTCGCTGTTCGCCAGCGCCATCAGCCCGCGGCTGACATAGACATAGCCGCCCGGCAGGGCGAAGGCGTTCACGATCTCGCTGTCCAGGACCGTGAAGGTGTACTTGATCTCGGGATTCTCGGTGTTGGCCGCCAGGCGCTGGCCCAGCCGGTTCACATAGTCCTGCAGCCGCTGGTCCTTGTAGGGGCCGCCGAACTCCTGCATGACCTGCTCATGCTGCTCGGAGCCGACCTGCTGCTCCTGCTCCTGCGACATCAGGCCGGTGAACTGCCGGCGCTCGGTCGCCGGGTTGGTGCTGCAGCCGGCCAGCAGCGCGGCCGCGGCGGCCATCGCCAGCAGCGGGCGGGCGCGGCGGGTTGCGTGAACGGGACGGGCAGCGGGAACGGGATGGCGGGTCGGCTCGGTCATGGGCTCCTCCTGCTTCCACAAACAGTAAGGGGTAGCCCGTGTTCCGCCAAGACGCCCACGGGTGGACGGGGATGGGTTTTGCATAAAGCAACATTGCATTGAGCAACATCTTTGCCCGATGCATTGACCTTGCAGCTCCCGCCTTGCACCTCGCAACAGGTAAGGCGTCGGCGCCGGCCCGCCATTACGGCCTATTCCCTAGGGATCATCTGGCTTTGTGGCGAACCGGCCGGCTTGGCCCGGCGCTTGCTTCTTTCTGTCACGAGCAAGAACCCAAGGCAGGCGCCAAGCCGGCCCACCACAGGAACCAAGACCGTGAGCAAGATCGTCCTCGCCCCCGCCGCCTTCGCCGCCGCCCTGCTGCTGGCCGGCGCCGCCTCCGCCCAGTCCACCGGCTCCGTCGCGCTGAAGGGCAACGTTCCGCTGAACTGCACGGTCGCGGTCACCGACCTGAACCAGTCGCTGAACCTGAACGGCGGCGAGACGGACAAGCAGGTCGGCTCCATCGTCGAGAACTGCAACAGCGGCACCGGCTACAACATCAGCCTGTCCAGCTCGAACTCGGGCCAGCTGAAGAACAGCCTGGGCAACATGATCGGCTACACCGTGAAGTATGACGGCGGCGCCGGCAATCTGGGCTCGGCCATGCAGGTCAGCCGCGGCACCGCCCAGTTCGGCAAGACCTCGCCGCTGGCCGTCAGCCTGACCGGTTCGGGCCAGTACATCGCCGGCGACTACAACGACACCGTCACCATCACCATCGCCGCCAAGTAAGGATTGCGGAACGCCCCCGGCGCGGCCATCGCCGCCGGGGGCGCCCGCTGACGATCGCGGCTTGCGCGGCCGTGCCATTCATCGGTTCTGGCAGAACGCGCAAACTTCAAAGGCGGCGTGCCCCGGCACGCCGCCCTTTTAGTTTTCCGACGGGATCATGCCCCTTATCCTTCTCCCCTTGCGGGAGAAGGAGGGACCCGCAGCGAAGCCGTGGGGGGATGAGGGGTGGCCCGGCGACGCCGGGCCTTCTCGATGGCTGGCCTCGCGACGACGGCGGAGAACGTCCGCCTGCGGCGGCCGGCCCCTCACCCTCCCACGCTGTGCGTGGGTCCCATCCCTCTCCCGCAAGGGGAGAGGGATTTTCGCTCACTTCACCGAGGCGTCGCCGCCGGTGCGGCTCGGGCCGGCGTTCTTGTACTTGGCCAGCTCGAACTTGGCGATCTGGTTGCGGTGCACCTCGTCCGGGCCGTCGGCGATGCGCAGGGTGCGGGCGTTGGTGTACATCCAGGCCAGCGGGTAGTCGGGGCTGACGCCGGCGCCGCCGAAGGCCTGGATCGCCATGTCGATGACGTGGCAGGCGACGTTCGGCGCCACCACCTTGATCATGGCGATCTCGGCCCGCGCCGCCTTGTTGCCCACCGTGTCCATCATGTAGGCGGCCTGCAGCGTCAGCAGCCGCGCCTGGTCGATCTGGATGCGGGCGTCGGCGATGCGCTCGTGCCAGACGGTCTGGGCGGCCACCGGCTTGCCGAAGGCGACGCGGCCCATCAGGCGGCGGACCATCAGCTCCAGCGCCCGCTCCGACGCGCCGATCAGGCGCATGCAGTGGTGGATGCGCCCGGGCCCCAGGCGCCCCTGCGCGATCTCGAAGCCCCTGCCCTCGCCCAGCAGCATGTTGGCGGCCGGCACCCGGACATTGTCGAAGATCACTTCGGAATGGCCGTGCGGCGCGTCGTCATAGCCGAAGACGCCGATCGGCCGCTTCACCGTGACGCCCGGCGTCTCGGTCGGCACCAGGATCATCGACTGCTGCTTGTGGATGTCGGGATTGTCGGGGTCGGACTTGCCCATGACGATCATGATCTTGCAGCGCGTGTCCGACGCGCCGCTGATCCACCATTTCCGGCCGTTGATGACGTACTCGTCGCCCTCGCGGCGGATCGAGGTCTGGATGTTGGTGGCGTCCGACGAGGCCACTTCCGGCTCGGTCATGGCGAAGGCGCTGCGGATCTCGCCGGCCAGCAGCGGCAGCAGCCATTGCCGCCTCTGCTCCTCGGTGCCGTAGCGGACCAGCACCTCCATGTTGCCGGTGTCGGGGGCGGCGCAGTTGAAGACCTCCGGCGCCCAATGGCTGCGGCCCATGATCTCGCACAGCGGCGCGTATTCGGTGTTGGTCAGGCCGGCGCCGTACTCGCTCTCCGGCAGGAACAGGTTCCACAGGCCGGCCTCGCGCGCCTTGGCCTTCAGCTCCTCCAGCAGGGGCAGCGGCTTCCAGCGGGTCGGCCCCTCGGCCACCTGGGCGTTCAGCGCCGCCTCATTGGGGTAGACATGCTCCTCCATGAAGGCGGAGACCCGCTGCTGGAGTTCCCGGACCTTGGTGGAATGCTCGAACTTCATGGCGGCGCCTCCCTGGCTGGCCCGGATCGGACCGGGCACGGTATGGCGACAAGGTAGATTCAAACGCTTGTTTAAGTCAATCCACCCCGGCCGGGTGCAGGCGTTTTGCTGCGCTGCGTCATGGCGCCTTGCGCGTTTCGAACGAGCGTTTTAATCTGGCCGCAACGAACATCCATGGGAGGAAAGCATGAAGGCCGTCGTCTGCGCCGATTGGGGCCCCGCCGAGTCGCTGAGCATCCAGGAGCTGCCCTCCCCGCCGTTGGGCGCGGGCCAGGTGCGGGTGAAGGTCCATGCCTGCGGCGTGAATTTCGCCGACACCCTCATGATCCAGGGCAAGTACCAGGTCCGGCCGGAGCGGCCCTTCTCGCCCGGTATCGAGATCGCGGGCGAGATCGCCGAGGTGGCCGAGGGTGTGGCGCACCTGAAGCCGGGCATGCGGGTGATGGGCCTCGCCAACCATGGCGGTTTCGCCGAGGAGGTGGTGACCCATGCCGGCACCGTCCTGCCGATGCCGCCGGGCATGGACTTCACCACGGCCGCCGGCTTCCCCGTCGTCTACGGCACCAGCCACCTGGCGCTGGCCCATCGCGGCCGGCTGAAGGTGGGCGAGACGCTGCTGGTGTTCGGCGCCGCCGGCGGCGTCGGCCTCGCGGCGGTGGAGATCGGCAAGAAGATGGGCGCCCGCGTCATCGCCTGCGCCTCCACGCCGGAGAAGCTGGAGGTCGCCAAGGCCCACGGCGCCGACGAGCTGATCGACTATTCCAAGGAGGATGTGGTCGCCCGCGTCAAGGCGCTGGGCGGTGCCGACGTGGTCTACGATCCCGTCGGCGGCAGCGCCTTCGAGGCGGCGCTGAAGGTGACCAAGTTCGAGGGCCGCATCCTCATCATCGGCTTCGCCGGCGGCACCATCCCGCAAATCCCCGCCAACATCCTGCTGGTCAAGAACATCGAGGCGATCGGCGTGCTTTGGGGCAACTACACCCAGCTGGCGCCGAAGATCCTGCAGGGCTCGCTGACGCAGCTGCTGGGCTGGTACGCCGAGGGCGCCCTGAAGCCCCACGTCTCCGAGACCTTCCCGCTCGAGCGCGCGGCGGATGCGCTGAACGCCCTGTCGGGGCGCAAGAGCACCGGCAAGGTGGTGGTGACGGTGCGGTGATGTGAAACATCCCTCTCCCCTTGCGGGAGAGGGATGGGCCCCGCGCGGAGCGTGGGAGGGTGAGGGGTCGGCGGGCAGCAGCCCGACGTGTTCTCAACCGCTTTCCCAGGACCGGGCGTTGAGAACGCCAGCCTTCGGCTGTCGACCCCTCACCCTCCCGTTGCCTGCGCAACGGGTCCCTCCCTCTCCCGCAAGGGGAGAGGGAGGAGTTCTGATCACCGCCCCCGGTCCAGGTCGCTGAAGGTCTTGCCCTCGGCCACCAGCCGCTCCAGCAGGGGCGCCGGCTTCCAGACGGCGTCGCCGTACTTGGCCTGGAAGCCGCGGATGTCCTCCAGGACCGACTCGAGGCCCACCAGCTCCGCGTACTTCATCGGGCCGCCGCGCCAGGCGGGGAAGCCGTAGCCGTAGAGATAGACGATGTCGATGTCCGAGGCCCGCAGCGCGAAGCCCTCCTCCAGGATCTTGGCGCCCTCGTTCACCAGCGCGTAGATCGAGCGCTTGACGATCTCCTCGTCGGAGATGTCGCGCGGGGTGATGCCGTGGACCTCGCGGTGGTTCCGGATCATGGTCTCGACATGCTCGTCCGGGATCGGCGCGCGCGAGCCCTTCTCGTAGCGGTACCAGCCGGCGCTGGTCTTCTGGCCGTAGCGGTCCATCAGGTAGAGCCGGTCCAGCAGGGCCGAGCCGTAGGGCATGCCCTCGGCCAGGCGGCGCTGGCGGATGCGCCAGGAGACGTCGATGCCGGCCAGGTCGTACATGGCGAAGGGGCCCATCGCCAGGCCGAACTCGGTCAGCGCCTTGTCCACCTGCTGCGGCAGCGCGCCCTCCTCGATCAGATTCTGGGTCTCGGTGCCGTAATAGGCCAGCATGCGGTTGCCGACGAAGCCGTCGGTATTGCCGACCAGCACCGACACCTTGCCGATCTTCTTGCCGATCTGCATGGCGGTGGCGATCACGTCCTTCGACGTCTTGGCGCCGCGCACCACCTCCAGCAGCCGCATGACGTTGGCGGGGCTGAAGAAGTGCATGCCGATCACGTCCTCCGGCCGCTTCGTCTCGTTCGCGATGGCGTCGATGTCCAGCGTGGAGGTGTTGGTGGCGAGGATGGCGCCCTTCTTGGCCACCCGGTCCAGTTCGCGGAAGACCGTGCGCTTGATCTCCATCTCCTCGAACACCGCCTCGACGATGATGTCGGCGTCCTTGAGATCGTCATAGCTGGTGGTGGGGGTGATCAGCGCCAGGCGCTTCTCCATGTCCACCTGGCTGAGGCGGCCCTTGGCGACGGTGCCGGCGTAGTTCTTGCCGATGATGGTCAGGCCCCGGTCCAGCGCGTCCTTGTTCAGGTCGAGGATGGTGACGGGAATGCCGGCATTGGCGAAGCACATGGCGATGCCGCCGCCCATGGTGCCGCTGCCCAGCACGGCGGCGCGGGCGATGGGCCGCGTCGGCGTGTCGGCGGGCACGTCGGGGATCTTGGAGACCTGCCGCTCGGCGAAGAAGACATGGATCAGCGCCTTGGACTGCGGATGCTGCAGGCACTGCATGAACAGCTCGCGCTCGCGCTCCAGCCCTTGGTCGAACGGCAGGGTGAAGGCGGCCTCCACCGCGTCGACGCAGCGCTGCGGCGCGTGCTGGCCGCGCGCGACCTTGTCCAGCTCCGCCCGCTTCTCCTGGAAGGCCGCCGAGCCCTTGTCGGCCGCCACCCTGTCCTCGCGGTCGCGCACCCGCGGATGCCTGGCGGCGGGGTCGAGCGCCTCGGCGAAGGCGATGGCACCGGCCACCGGGTCGTCGCCCTCCACCACCGCGTCGAGGATGCCCAGTTCCTTGGCCTTGGCGGCGGGGATCGGGTTGCCGGTGGTGATCATGTCCAGCGCCGCCTTGGCGCCGACCAGGCGCGGCAGGCGCTGGGTGCCGCCGGCGCCCGGCAGGATGCCCAGCTTCACCTCGGGCAGGCCGACCTGCGCCTTCGCCACCGCCACGCGGTAGTTGCAGGACAGCGCGGTCTCCAGCCCCCCGCCCAGCGCCGTGCCGTGGATGGCGGCGACGACCGGCTTGGTCGAGGTCTCCAGCTGGCGCAGCACCTCGCCCAGGTCCGGCTGGGCCAGCGGCTTGCCGAATTCCGAGATGTCGGCGCCGGCCATGAAGGTGCGGCCCGAACCGGCCAGCACCAGCGCCTTGGCGCCCGCATCGGCGAGGCCCTGGTTCAGCCCGTCCACGATGCCCTGGCGCACGGCATGGGACAGGGCGTTCACCGGCGGATTCTCCACCAGGATGAGACCGATCGCGCCCCGGCGCTCGTAGCGGACGACCATGGGATTCCTCCGGATTTGTTCGTTGTGGCGGGCGTTGCGGCAGGTCGCGGACGGCGCCGGACCCGGTACTCGAACCCTAGTTTCAAACGCTTGTTTGTGTCAATCTGCCGACCGGGCCGGAAGTGTGGACCCGTGCCGCTGGCCGGCGCACCCACCCGTCCGGGGTACATCCGCTTGAGGGGAACCATGCTGGTCATCAACGGCATCGACGGCGCGCAGGCCCTGATCGGCACGGAGGCGGAGCCCGGCCCCTGGGTCACGGTGGACCAGGAGCGCATCGACCGCTTCGCCGACGCCACCGGCGACCGGCAGTGGATCCATGTCGATGTCGAGAAGGCCCGGCGCTCGCCGCTGAAGGGCACCATCGCCCATGGCTACCTGACGCTGTCGCTGACGGCGGCGCTCATATCCGACTGCGTGCGGTTCGAGGGGATCAGCGCGGCGCTGAACTACGGGCTGAACAAGGTGCGCTTCCCCGCCCCCGTCCCCTCGGGCGGTCGGGTGCGGCTGCGCTGCACCCTCACGGCCGTGGAGATGCGCGACGGCGGCGCGCTGCTGACCTTCGCCAATACCGTGGAACTCGAGGGCGGCCCGCGCCCGGCCTGCGTCGCCGAGAGCCTGGTGCTGCTGCTGCCATGACCGACACGGCACCCGAGGGGGATGGCGGCCCGACGGACGGCCGCCCCGACACCAAGGAGCTGATCCTGGACGCGGCCGAGCGGCTGTTCGCGGCGCGCAGCTATTCGTCGGTGTCCTTGCGCGAGTTGACCGCCGCGGCCGGCGTGAACCTGGCGGCGGTGAACTACCATTTCGGGTCGAAGGACGCGCTGCTGACAGCGGTGTTCAAGCGCGGCGCCGTGGCCCTGAACCGCGAGCGCGCCCGGCTGCTGCGCGAGGCGGAGGAGCGGGCCGGCGGCACCCCGCCCGTGCGCGACATATTGGAAGCGCTGATCGCGCCGGCCGTGCGCTGGAGCGTCGGCACCGGCCGCCTTGCCCTCTACAACCAGTTCACCGCCGTGGCCCGCACCGAGGGACCGCCGGAGATGCGCGAGCTGCTGGAGAAGGATGTCAGCCATCTCCAGCGCTTCGTGCTGGCGCTGGCCCGTGCCCTGCCGCACCTGCCGCAGGAGGAGGTGTACTGGCGCCTGCACTTCTCCCTGGGCGTGCTGCACTCGCTCTACACCGACCTCAGCCGGCTGGAGACCCTGTCCGGCGGCCTCTGCACGCCCGAGGATTCCGAGGCCATGACCCGCCGCGCCATCGACTTCGCCACGGCGGGGTTCGAGGCGCGGTAGGGTCAGGCGGGGCGCTTCTTGCGGCATGAGCCGATCACTTCGCTCGGTAATGCCCTAACTTCAACCGCACTTGAAACGTCATCCCGGCGCAGGCCGGGACCCAGGGGTTGCAGCCATGCACCATCGATGAAGCGGTGGGGCTGGTGCGTGGTGCGTCCTTCGACAAGCTCAGGATGAGGGCTGTGGGAAGCCAGGCACTCCCGGCTCCTAGACCGCCGGGAGCAGCTAAATCCTCCTCATCCTGAGCCTGGCGAAGGACGCGCAGCAGCCGTAGGTCGCATGGAGGCGAAGCCGCAATGCGACATCTCAGCCGGTGCGTCGCATTGCGCCTGCGGCTCCATGCGACCTACGAACAAGACGAGCGCTGCATCGGCCGCATCCCGCTGCAACCCCTGGGCCCCGGCTTCCGCCGGGGTGACGGGTTAGAGAGCGGGAAGCGACGGCCTCCTTCTACCCCCGCACATCCACCACCACCCGGCCGCGCACCTGACCCTGCAGGATGCGGTCGGCGAGAGCGGGGAGGTCGTCCAGGCGCGCGTCCTCGATCATGGCGTCGAGCTTGTCCAGCGGCAGCTCGGCCGCCAGCCGGGTCCAGGCCTCCCGGCGCTCCTCCAACGGCGACATGACGCTGTCGATGCCCAGCAGGTTCACGCCGCGCAGCAGGAAGGGCACGACGGTGGAGGGCAAATCATTGCCGCCCGCCAGCCCGCAGGCGGCGACGCTGCCCCGGTACTTCATCTGGGTCAGCACGGTCGCCAGCGTGGTGGAGCCGACGCTGTCGACGCAGCCGGCCCAGCGCTCCGCATCCAGCGGCCGGGTGGGTGCCTTGGCGAGATCCGCCCGGTCGACGATCACCGACGCGCCCAGCGAGCGCAGATAATCGGCCTGCTCCGGCCGGCCGGTCGAGGCGGCCACGGTATAGCCCAGCTTGTGCAGGATGGCGGTGGCGACGCTGCCGACGCCGCCCGCCGCGCCCGTCACCAGCACCTCGCCCCGGTCCGGCGTCACCCCGTGGCGCTGCAGCGCCATCACCGCCAGCATGGCGGTGAAGCCGGCAGTGCCGATCGCCATGGCGCGCTTGGTGGAGATGCCGTCGGGCAGCGGCACCAGCTGGCCGGCCTTGACCCTGGCCTTGCCGGCATAGCCGCCCCAGGACAGCTCGCCCACCCGCCAGCCGGTCAGCACCACCCGGTCGCCCGGCTTGTAGTCGGGGCTGTCGGAGGCGGCGACGGTGCCGGCGAAATCGACCCCGGGGACGTGGGGATAGGTCTTCACCAGCCGGCCCAGCCCTTTCAGCACCAGCCCGTCCTTGTAGTTCAGGGTCGAGTACTCGACATCGACCAGCACCTCGCCCGCCGGCAGCCGGTCCTCGGTCAGGGTCTCGAAGGCGGGCGTCACCTTGCCGCCGGCCTCGTGCAGCACCAGGGCGCGGAACTCGCTCATGCTTTCCTCCTCCAGCGGGCCTTGTTCGGGGCGTCATAGTAGCGGTCCGGCGCGCCGCGTCGATACCGCCGGCGGCCGAGACCGCCATTGGCCGCATCTTACGGAAGGGTTAATCTTTGGACGTTAACCTGTTCGCATGGGGAAGAACGGCATGCGGCGTGCGCGGGCGATGGCGAGAGGGACGGTCCTGGCCGGGATCGCGTGCCTCGCCCTGCTCTGCCCGCCCGCCCCGGGTGCCGCGGCTGCGGAGGCGACCGGCTCGCTCGAGCTGTGGGAGTCCATGGCCGACCGGCTGTTCGACCGGATCGGGCGCGACCAGGGGCTGCCCAGCGACATCGTGACGGCGCTCGCGGAGGACGCCACCGGCTTCGTCTGGATCGGCACCTCGGTCGGGCTGGCGCGCTTCGACGGCCACGGCTTCCGCATCTTCCAGCCCGATCCCGGCGACCCCTCCGCCCTGCCCGACGGCTATGTCAACGCCCTGCATGTCGACGGGCGCGGGCGGCTGTGGGTGGCGACCAACAATGGGGGCCTCGCCCGCTACGTGCCGGAGACGGAGGGCTTCGCCCGCTACCCCGCCGGCCCCGGCGGGCTGGGCCACGCCACCGTCTACGCCGTCGCCGACGATCCCCAGGGGCGGCTGTGGGTCGGTACCCGCGGCGGGTTGGATTTGCTGGACGCCGGCAGCGGCGATGCCGCCCGCCAGCCCGCCGGCGGCGCCCTGCCGGCGGGGCCGGTGCAGACCCTGCTGGCCGACCGCGCCGGCAATCTCTGGATCGGCGGCCCCGGCGGGCTGGCGGTCCGGCGGGCGGGATCGGACGAACCGGGCGACCCGGCCACGCTTCCCGGGCTGCAGGGGTTCGACCGGCGCATGGCGGTGATGGACCTGTACCAGGACTCCGCCGGGCGCGTCTGGATCGGCGGGCGCGACGGCACGGTCACCGCCTATGACGGCGAGCGCGGGCGGGTCCTGAGCTTCGACCTCTTCTCGGAGGAGGAGCGCGGCGGCCGGCCGCAGGTGCGCGGCATCGTGGAGGTGGCGCCCGACCTGATCTGGATCGCCAGCGACCCCGGCGGCCTGACCGAGCTGGACGTCGCCACCGGCCGGCTGCGCCCCATCCGCAGCGACCCGGCGGTCGCCACGAGCCTGGGCGGCGACGCGGTGCGCTCGCTGCTGCGCGACCGGGCCGGGCTGGTCTGGGTCGGCGGCTGGGGCAGCGGCGTCAGCCGGCACAACCCCGCCAACCGCGCGGTGCGCAGCCTGATCGCCTCGCCCTACCGCAAGGCCGGCCCGTCGGAAGGGCAGGTCCGCAGCGTGCTGGCGACCGGCGGGGGACCAGATGGCGGGGAGGTGTGGCTGGGCACCGAGACCCGCGGCATCGACATCATCGACCTCGCCACCGGCCGCCAGCGCGCGCTGCGCACCGTGGCGGAGGGCGGCTCCCTGCCCCGCGCCACGGTGATGGCGATGGCGGAGGATGCGCGCGGCCGGGTCTGGATCGGCACGCAGCTGGGCCTCGCCCGCACCGACCGGTCGGGCGGCGCGCCGGAGGCCGTGCCCCTGCCGCTGCCCGAGCCGTCGCCGCCCATCTTCCGCATCCTGGCCGACGGCGACGCGCTGTGGCTGGCCGGCGACGGGCTGATGCGGCTGGAGACCAGGACGGGCAGCCTGCGCCGGCACCTGTCGGATGCCGACGATCCCGAGACGCTGAGCGACGACCGGGTGCGCGCTCTGGCGCCGGCCCCGGGCGGGCGGCTCTGGGTCGGCACGCATCGCGGCCTGAACCTGTTCGATCCCCGCACCGGCAAGGCCCGCCGGGTGCTGAGCAACCCCTTCGACCCACGCTCGCTGCCCCACAACTATGTCACGGCGCTGCTGCACGACGCCGCCGGCCGGCTCTGGGTGGGGACGCTGGGCGGCGGCATCGGCATCCTGGAGCGCGACGACGGCGAGCCCCGCTTCCGCCGGCTGGACCGCCGCGACGGGCTGCCGGCGGACAGCGTGTCGGCGTTGGAGCGCGACGCGCTGGGCCGCATCTGGGCCTATACCGAGAATGGCTTGGCGGTGATCGATCCGGCGCGCCTGTCGGTCCGGGTGCTGGATTCCGACGACGGGGTGGCGATCCGCGGCCCCTGGATCGGCGCATCGGCCGCCCTGCCCGACGGGCATTTGCTGTTCGGCGGCCGCGACGGGCTGACCGTGGTGCGCCCCACCCTGCTGAGCGACTGGGAGTACGAGCCGCCGCTGGTGGTGACCGAGGCGCGCGTGGGATCCCGGCCGGTGCCGGCCGACCGCTTCAACGCCGCGGCCCTGAACCCGCTGCGCCAGCCGCCGCCGCTGGTGGTCGGCCCTGCCGATGCCGGCTTCGACCTCAGCTTCGCGGCGCTGGACTACGCGGCGCCGGGCCGGCTGCGCTACAGCTTCCGGCTGGAGGGGTTCGACAAGGGCTGGCGCGAGGCCGACGGCATCAGGCGCACCGTCGCCTATACCAACCTGCCGCCGGGCGACTACCGGCTGATGCTGCGCGGCAGCAACAAGGAGGGGCGCTGGTCCGCCGCCACCCTGACCGTGCCGGTGCGGGTCCTGCCGGCCTGGTACGAGACGGTCTGGGTCCGGGGGCTGGCGGCGCTGGCCGCCCTGGGCGCGGTGGGCGGCCTGGTGCAGGCCCGCACCCGCGTGCTGCGCCGGCGCGAGCAGGAGCTGGCGGCCGAGGTGGCGGCGCGCACGGTCGAGCTGACCGAGGCCAACGCCAAGCTGGAGCGGCTCGCCAGCCTGGACCCGCTGACCGGCTTGCTGAACCGCCGCCGCTTCATGGAGATGGCGGAGGTGGAGATGGAGCGCTCCCGCCGCTACCGCCATCCCTTCAGCCTGATGATGATCGACCTGGACCATTTCAAGGCGGTCAACGACACCCATGGGCATGCGGCGGGAGACGAGGCGATCCGCGCGGCGGCCGCACGGCTGCAGGCCTCCATCCGCAAGACCGACGTGCCGGCCCGCTTCGGCGGCGAGGAGTTCATCCTGCTGCTGCCCGAGACCCCGGCCGACGTCGCCCATCTGGTGGCCGAGCGCATCCGCCGCGCGGTGATGCTGGAGCCGGTCCGGCATGAGGACACCTGGTTCCCCATCACCGCCAGCCTGGGCGTCGCGGAATGGGTCGGCGAGGGCGAGAGCCTGGCCCACCTGATCGAGCGCGCCGACGCCGCCCTCTACGCCGCCAAGCAGGGCGGCCGCAACCGCACCGTCCTGGCGTCCCCGGCCACCGCCGCGGCCGAGTAGCCGCAGGGTCGGTGGGTTTCCCGAAGGCTGGGCCCGTGGAACTGCCGTCCCCTCTCCCAGAGGGAGAGGGGACAGGGAGAGGGGGTACGGGATCGCGGAGCTGTCCGCTGGCTCCGATGAAGTGCTTTTCCCCGACCCTCTTACCCCCTCTCCCGGCGCTTCGCGCCACCCTCTCCCCCTGGGAGAGGGGAAGTTTCGCCATCGGCCGGAACCCGGAACGCCCTCCTTCGGGGAATTGACGCGCCGGTCCGGCGACACACCCTCAGGCGCTGACGCGCGTTGAGGACATGATGGATCACGCACCGGGCCCCCACTCGCCGCACTCACCCCTGGTGGGCGCCCCCTCGGAGGTGGCGCGGACGCCGGCGCCGCCGATCGACTGGACGGCGCTGCCGCCGGCCCTGAAGCGGGAACTGCGCGCCAGCCATGTCGGCGAGGCGGTGGCGGTGCGTCTCTATGACGGGGTGGCCGACGCCACCGGCGACGCCGCCGCCCGCCTCTTCGCCCGCAAGCACCGGGAGGTGGAGCTGACCCACCTCTCCCGCCTGCGCGCCCTGGTGCCGGAGGGCGAGGAGAGCCGGCTGGTCGGGCTGCTGTCGGCCGGCGGCTGGCTGATGGGCTGGCTGCCGGCGAAGCTGGGGCCGCACCGCTTCTACACGGTGCTGGCCTCGGTGGAGCAATGGGTCGACACCCATTATGCCCGCCAGATCGACATCGCCCGGCGCCATGGCGCGCCCGACGGGCTGGTGCGGCTGCTGCAGGCCTGCCGCAACGACGAGGCGCACCATGCCGAGGATGGCTGGGCGCTCGCCGGAAGGCCCGACGCGCTGGCCCGGGCCCTGGCCTGGGTGGCCGTCTCCTCCTCCCGCCTCGGCGTGGCCCTGGCGCGGCGTGTGTGACCGGACCTTGCCTCCCGGTGTTCCCCTCGTGGCATAAGGGACGGGGCAGCCGGGAGGAGCATGGTGCGGGACGGATCAGACGAGGCCGGTCTGGCGGCGGAGCTGCGGCGCCACCGCATGGCGGCCGGCGCCTGCCTGGGCGCCGCAGCGGCGGGCTGGGCGCTGAGCCATGCGGGCGTCCTGCCCCCGGGTGCCGCGCTGCCGCTGCGCGCCGTGGCCGAGGCCGGGATGATCGGCGGGCTGGCCGACTGGTTCGCGGTGACCGCCCTGTTCCGCCACCCGCTGGGCCTGCCGGTGCCGCATACGGCGCTGGTGCCCCGCAACCGCGACCGCATCGCCGACGGCATCGCCGGCTATATCGACCGCGAGTTCCTGGAGCCGGGCATGCTGGTGGGGCAGCTGCGGCGGGTCGACCCGGCCGGCCGCATCGCCCGCGCGCTGGAGGAGGAGGAGTCCCGCCGCCGCCTGGCCGGCTTCCTGGCCGGGCTGGTGCCGGGCCTGCTGAAGGGCCAGGAGGAGCACGAGCTGCGCGACGCGCTGGTGCGCGCGGTGACCGAGGGGATCGCGGGCGTCGACCTGCGCGCCGCCAGCGCCCGGGTGCTGCGCGGTCTGGTCGAGAGCCCGCAGATGGAGACGCTGATCCTGGAGCTGTCCGACCAGGCGGTGGCCTTCGTCCACAACAAGCGCGGATGGATCGAGGAGGCGGTGACCGAGAAGTCGCGCTGGTGGGTCCCCTCCGCCATCGACCGCAAGCTGGCCGACCAGCTGGCCGAGGCCGTCACCGCCCATCTCTGGGACCTGCGCTACAAGCATACCGACCCGGGCCGCAAGCTCCGCCTCTGGCTGTCCGGGCTGCCGGAGCGGGTGGAGACGATGGACGGGCTGGGCGAGAAGCTGTCGGCGGCCCTGCGCGCGGCGCTGAACCATGAGGCGCTGGCGCCGCTGGTGCGCAACCTGCTGCGGACGCTCCGCGCCATGGCCGAGGAGGATCTCGCCAAGCCGGACGGGTCCTTGCGCAAGGGCGTGGCGGCGGCCGTCGCCTCGCTGTCGGAGCAGCTGCGCGACGACAGCCTGCGCGAGCGCGTCAATCGCGGCATCGAGGAGGCCTTCGCCGCCTCCGTCCCCGGCCTGCGCCAGGAGATCAGGGGCTTCGTCTCCGACACGCTGCGCGGCCAGGATGTGCAGGACTTCACCGACCGGCTGGAGCTGCGCGTCGGCAAGGACCTGCAGTACATCCGCATCAACGGCACCCTGCTGGGCGCGCTGATCGGCGGCGTGTTGTACGTCCTGAATGGGCTGCTTACGCCCTGAATTCCTCGAACTTCGCCCGCAGCCAGTCGGGGATGGTCTCCGAGCCCATCGGCTCGAGCGTGACGTGCATCATGCGGATGTCGGTGGTGATGCGCAGATCGTCGGCGCCGCCGGGGCCGTGGCAGTCGACATGCACGTCGAAGGTGGCGCGCTTCACCTCGGTGACGGTCAGCGAGAAGGTCAGCACGTCGCCCAGGCGGCTGGCCTTGCGGAAGGCGTAGCGGCTCTCCAGCAGCGGGATGGCGCGCCCGTCGCGCTGGTGCAGCGCGGTGAAGTCGTAGCCAATGCCCTCGGCGAACCAGGCCTCGATCGTGTTGTTCACCCACTCCGAATAGCGCGGATGGAACACGATCCCGGCCCCGTCCACATGCCCGAAGCGGACGGTCTCGCGATGGATGAAGGGCATGGCGGCGGCTCCGTTGATCTGGTCGGGCGCTTCTAGCCGATGCGGCAACGGGCCGCCAGCCCTCACCGATACCGCAGATGCTCCGGCACCAGGCGGTTCAGCAGGGCCTTCAGCTCGTCGGTCAGCGGCTCGAAGCGCAGGCCGACGGAGGGGACCTCGGGCGAGATGCTGGTGACGACCGCCTGCACCGGCACCGGGTCGCCGACTGCGGGCGAGGCGACCAGCAGGGTCAGCTTCTCGCCGGCCTCGAAGCCCTGGACGGGGCAGGCCAGCGCCAGACCGCCGAAGGACCAGTCGCGGGTCTTGTAGGTGCCCCGGCGGCTGCCGACCACCAGCACCGGCGTGGCGAAGCGGCGGAAGCGGCGGCGCTGCACCGTCGCCTCCCCCTCGCCGGGCGTGCGCTTGGCCCCGGTCAGGTCGGCGCCCTTGACGCTGAGGCCCGTCGTGATGGCGCCGACCATGTCGGTCCGGCGCAGGATGGCGCCGGTCAGCGCCGCATTGGTCAGGTCGGTGCCGCGCAGGCAGGCGCCCTCCAGGTTCGCCGGCCATTCCCGTCCGCCGCTCATCGGCTGGGGCGAGAGGTTGGCGCCGGCGAGCAGGGCATGGGCGAGGTTGGCGCGCTTGAGCGAGGCGCCGCGCATCGAGGTCCGCTCCAGGTCGGCGCCGGAGAGGTCGCTGTAGGCGAAGTCGGCCATGTCCAGCCGGGCGCCCTGGAGATTGACGTCGACCAGCTTGCAGTGGCGCAGGCGGGCGCCGGACAGATCCTTCTCCGACAGATCGACGGCCGGCAGCTCCACCATCTCCAGATCCAGCCGGGCGCCGGCGGTGCCGGCCGCCTCCACCCAGTGCGTGTGCTGGCGGATGGCGATGGACAGTTCCATCGGGCTCAGCTGCCGGTAGGTCGGGGCTGCCAGCTGCGCGCGGGCCAGCTCCGACAGATGCTTGGCGCCGCCGAGCGCCGACGCCTCCACCACCGCCCCGGCCAGCTGCGTGCCCTCCAGGTTGGCGCCGGTGAAGTCGACGCCGACCATGACGCATTGCGAGAGGTCGGCGCCCGACAGGTCGGCATCCATCAGGTCGGCGCCCGAGAGATCGCAGCCCGTCAGCTTGGCGGCGCAGAGCACGGCGCGCTCCAGCCGCGCCTCGGTCAGCACGGCGGCGTTGTCGCAGACGGTCTTGCCGTCGCTGCTGATGAGCCGCCCGGTGCGGAAGTCGGCGCCGCGCAGCACCACGTCGGTCATGATGGCGCGGTGCAGGTTCGCGCCCCGCAGGTCGGCCCCGGCGAGGTTGGCGCCGGTGAGGTCGGCCCCGGCCAGGTCGGCGCCGAACAGGTCGGCGCGGGCGAGGTCGGCGCCCTCCAGATTGGCGCCCGACAGGTCGGCACCGGAGAGCTTGGCTTCCGACAGGCGCGCGCCCTTCAGCGGCAGGCCCGAGAGGTCGCGGAACTGCAGCTCGGCGCGCCGGCCGGCCTTGCCGTCAAGCCAGTTCCGGTGGAGCTGGAGCTCCTTCCGGATCGCCTCGATCTCGTCCTGCTGCGCCACGCCCATGAACCTGACCTTCAGAATAGGGCGCCAGAGAAATCGATAGAGGCGCGCTTGTCCAGCGCGCGCAGCGCATGCCCCCCGCGACGCCCGGCTGTCACGCCTGTTGCAAGCGGTCACGCCCGTCGCAGGACGATGTCGAAGGGGGAGCCATGCAGATTTTCGTTCTGGACCGCGACCCGGTGCGCTCGGCGCAGATGCTGTGCGACCGGCACGTGGTGAAGCAGGCGGTGGAGTCGGCCCAGATCCTGGCGACGGCGCTCTGGATGAACGGCGTGCCGGCGCCCTACAAACCCGCCTATCGCCACCATCCCTGCACCCAGTGGGCCTCCCGGACCCGGCCCAACTGGGAATGGCTGAAGACCCACGGCCTAGCGCTGTGCGAGGAGTTCACCGCTCGCTACGGCAAGCGCCACGCCAGCCAGAACCCGATCGAGGAGATGGACGGTGCCGGCATCCCCGACGGCCTGCTGGAGGAGTTCGCCCAGGCCATGCCCGACCAGTACAAGGTGCCGGGCGACGCCGTGGCCGCCTACCAGGCCTATTATGCCGGGGAGAAGTGCGTCTTCGCCGACGGCAAGCCGGCCACCTGGCGCCTGCGGGAGATCCCCGAGTTCCTGCGCGACCGCATCCGCGCGGTGGGGTGAGCCCTTTGTCCCAAGAAGGTGGACGCGGCTCCCGCGGCGGCGTCAGGATGGCGCCATGCGCCGCACCGCCGCCCTCCTGCTGCTGATCCTCGCCGCCCCGCCCTCCCTGGCGCAGCAGGGCGGCAACACCCTGTCCGACGAGGACCGGCGGGTGGTGCGAAACATCGTGCAGTCCTGTGGCATCGTCGGCTTCGTCCGCATGCACGAGGTGCCACCGCTGGCGGAGGGCTGCCGCAGCTGGGCCCAGCAGCGCCCGCGCGACGCCGACGCGGCCACGAAGGCCGAGGCGATCCTGACCCAGGCGCGGACCATCCTGGACATCTCCGGCACCGCCCACCGCAAGGTGAAGCCCGACGACCGTAAGCGCATCGCCGAAGCCGCCCTGCGTATCCGCGACATCGCCAAGGAGCTGGCGATCCGCCTGCGCGACGAGAAGGCCGCAGCGGCGGGCAGGCCGGGGTGACGCTCTTCATCCTTCTCCCCTTGCGGGAGAAGGATGGGGCCCCAAGCCTGCTTGGGGAGGATGAGGGGTGGACCAGCCGCAGGCTGGGCCTTCTCGACGGGCGTGCCCGCGATATGCGGTGAGAACGTCCGCCTGCGGCGTCCGACCCCTCACCCTCCCATTGCTGATGCAATGGGGCCCATCCCTCTCCCGCAAGGGGCGAGGGATGCTAAGCCACCGTGAACCCCTGCTCCACCAGCGGCAGCGAGCGCACGCGCTTGCCCGTGGCGGCGAAGATGGCGTTGGCGACCGCCGGGGCCAGCGGCGGCAGGCCAGGCTCGCCGATGCCGGCGGGCGGGGCGGTGCTGGGCACGACATGGACCTCCACGGCCGGCATGTGCCGGATGCGGATCATCTCATAGTCCGGGAAGTTGCCCTGCTCGACGGCGCCGCCGGCGACGCTGATCCGGCCGAACAGCGCGGCGGAGAGCGCGTAGGCGATGGCGCCCTGCACCTGCGCCTCGACGATGGACGGGTTCACCACCGTGCCGCAGTCCACGGCCGCGACGACCCGGTCAACCTTCAGCGCGCCCTCGGGACCCACCGTCACCTCCGCCACCTGGGCGACCGCCGTGCCGAAGCTGACATGGAAGGCGATGCCGCGTCCCCGGCCCGCGGGCAGCGGCGTGCCCCAGCCGGCCTTCTCCGCGGCGAGGTTCAGGACCGCCAGCAGGCGGGGATGATCCTTCAGCAGGCGGCGGCGGTACTCCAGCGGGTCGTGGCCGCCGGCCGCCGCCATCTCGTCCAGGAAGCACTCGGAGATGAAGGCGTTCTGCGAATGGCCGACGGCACGCCAGGGGCCGACCGGCACCGGCAGGTCGACCGCGGCGACCTCCACCGCCTGGTGCGGCACGGCATAGGGCAGGTGCGCCGCGCCCTCGATCATGGTCGGGTCGGTGCCCATCAGGGTGGAGGGCGGGAAGACCCGGGCCATGATGCTCTGCCCCGCCAGCCGCTGGCGCCAGGCGAGCGGCATGCCGTCGCCGTCCAGCGCCCCTTCCGCCCGTGCCAGCGTCGCCGGCCGGTAGAAATCGTGGCGCATGTCCTCCTCGCGCGACCAGACCACCTGCACCGGGCGGCCCAACTCCTTCGCAAGCGTCACCGCCTGCACGATGAAGTCCACCTCGCCGCGACGGCCGAAGCCGCCGCCCAGCAGGGTGGTGTGCAGCGTCACGTCGGAGGCCGACACGCTAGCCGCGTCCGCCGCCGCCTTGACGGCGCGGGTCTGCGCCTGGGTGGGCGCCCAGACCTGCACGCCCGCCCCCGTAACCTCGGCGGTGCAGGTCTGCGGCTCCATGGTGGCGTGGGCGAGATAGGGCAGGCTGTACTCGGCCTGGAGCCTGCGCTGCGCGCCCTCCAGCGCCGCGGCGCCGTCGCCGGTCTCGAAGGCGGTGTCCGTCTCCTGGTCCAGGGCCGCGGCCAGCGCCCGGGTGACGGCGGCGCTGTCGAAGCCGGCATGCGGGCCGGCATCCCAGTCGGCCTTCACCGCCGCCAGCGCCCGCAGGGCCCGCCAGCTGTTGTCGGCCACCGCGGCGATGCCGCCCGGCACCGTCCGGACCGCCACCACGCCCGGCAGCTTCAGCGCCTCCTCGGCGTTCAGCGCCCGCAGCGATCCGCCCAGCGTCGGCGCGTTGGCGACGGCCGCGAACAGCATGCCCGGCCGGCGGATGTCCAGCGCGAAGGCGGCGCTGCCGTCGACCTTGCCCGGCAGATCCAGGCGCGGCGGCGAGGTGCCGATGAGAGTCCAGTCGGCGCGCGGCTTCAGCGCCACCTCGTCCGGCGGCTCGATCCCCTGGGCGCGGGCCGCGAGCTGCCCGAAATCGGCGGAGCGGCCGCTGGCGGCGTGCAGCACGCGGCCCTTCTCCACCGTGCAGTCCTTGGCGGCCACCGCCCAGTCCCGCGCCGCCGCCTGCACCAGCATGTGGCGCGCGACGGCGCCGGCCTCGCGCGCCCTGACGAACCCGTCGGATATGGAGGTGGAGCCGCCGGTGAACTGCTCGGTGGCGAGCGTGGCGACGCCGGTCAGCACCCAGTCGGCGAAGCCGCCGCCCTCGCGGGGCAGCAGATGGTTCGGCGCCAGGATGTTCTTGCCGCCGGCGATGTTCTTGAACAGCGCGTCGGGCGGGCCGGTCTCCACCGTCAGCCGGCGCCAGTCGCAGCCCAGCTCCTCCGCCACCAGCGTGGCGAGGCCGGTGAAGACGCCCTGCCCCATCTCGGCGCGGCCGCAGCGAATGGTGACCTGCCCGTCCGGCGCCACCAGCACCCAGCCGTTCAGTTGGGCGGGGCCTTGCGGAACGGCGGCGGGAGCTTGAGCGCCGGCACGCCCGGGCAGGCCGAAGCCGACCAGCAGGCCGGCGGCGCCGGTGGCGACCAGGAACTGGCGGCGGCTGGGCATCTGGGGCGCGCTCACGACCGCACCTCCACCGCCTTGTGGATGGCCTGGCGGATGCGCGGATAGGTGCCGCAGCGGCAGATGTTGGTCAGGGCCGCGTCTATGTCGGCGTCGGTCGGCCTCGGGTTGCTCTCCAGCAGCGCCGACACGGCCATGATCATGCCGGACTGGCAGTAGCCGCATTGCGGCACCTGCTCCGCCAACCAGGCCTTCTGCACGGGGTGCGAGCGGTCTGCCGACAGCCCCTCGATGGTCGTCACCTTGCCGGAGACGGCGCCGACGGGCAGGGCGCAGGAGCGTTCCGCCTTGCCGTCCACCATGACGGTGCAGGCGCCGCACGCCGCGACCCCGCAGCCATATTTGGTGCCGGTCATGTTCAGCACGTCGCGCAGCACCCAGAGGAGCGGCATGTCCTCCTCGACCTCGACCCGGTGCTCGACCCCGTTGACGGTGAGACTGACCATGCTTCCCCTCCCTGGCTGGCGCGGCCATGATGGCGCGGGACAAGCGGCGTGGCAATGGATAAATGACCGGTGGTCATTTAACATGGGCGCCGACCGACGCGACCGGCCGAGAGACGATGGACAGCCCTCCCGAGACATCAGCGCCCCGGCGTGCCCGCAACGACGCCGCCAAGCTCGCCCGCCGCCGGCACCTGCTGGACACGGCCGAGCGGCTGTTCGTCGAGGGCGGGGGCGAGCTGCCCTCGGCCGGTGCCATCGCCCAGGCCGCGGGCCTCGCCAAGGGCACGGCCTATCTCTACTTCGCCTCGCTGGAGGACATGTTCCTCACCCTGCTGTCCGAGCATTTCGTGCGCTGGATGCGGCAGCTGCGCGACCTAGCGGACGCCGCGCCAGCCCCCTTGACGCCGGAGGCCCTGGCGGCGGCGCAGGCCCGCTATCCGGTCGAACATCCCGTGCTGATGCGGCTGGCCGCGATCAGCCACGCCCAGTTGGAGCGGCGCGGCGCCGAGGCGGCGGTGCGGAGCTTCAAGGCGGCCCTGGCCGGCGAGCTCGCGGAACTGGGGGCGTTCCTGGAACAGCGCCTGCCCGGCCTGCCTCCGGGCGCCGGCGCTCCGGCCGCCGTCGCCTCCTACGCCGTGGTCATGGGCCTGTGGCAGGTCGCCGAGCCCCCGCCCGCCGCCGCCGAGGCCTTGGCCGACCCCGCCTTCGCCATGATGCGCCTGGACTTCGCGACCGAGCTGCCGCGCATGCTGGCGGCGCACTGGCGGGACCGGGTGGGAGCGGGGCTTTAGGCGCGTGGTTATGATCGTCATCCCCGCGGAGGCGGGGACCCAGTTATTCCCTTAGCACCGGAACTGGAGCGATGAGCGGCAACGTCGCCCTTCGCACCCCTGTCGACGGCCGGATAGCAAGCACATTAGCTGGGTCCCCGCCTCCGCGGGGATGACGGTCGCGGTTATCCGCCCCGTTCAGCCCAGAAAGCAGGAGCGCCGTCCGGCTCAATCTCCGTGGCGCATGCCGTGACGGACCCGCAGCACGAAAACCGCCTCGGCGGTGATGCGGTAGCGGATGATGTAGGGATGGACGACTGTCAACTCGCGGATATTGGGGGCAATGATTCGGCCCCTATGCGGGAAATATCCGAGGCTGTCCCCCGCTTCCACCAGCCGCACCGCCATGTCACGCGCGGCAAAGGGATTGAACTGGCCGATATAGGCGCGGATACCCCGAAGATCGGCGATGGCCGCCTTCGACCAGACTACTTGCACGTCGGCGGCGGCAGTTCGTCAGGCTGTCCCCAGGACAGCAGCCACTTCCGCACGTCCTCATGCGGCACCACGCGGCCGGCGGCGATGTCGGCCTCGGCCTCGGCGTCGGCGCGGGCTTCCTCCTCGGGGGAGGCGGGGCCGAAGATGTCGAAGGGCTTGGTCATGTCCCCGACTCTATGCCCCCGCGCCTGCCCGTTCAAGCCGCGTCCCGCTTCGCCGGCGCGCCGGCAAGGCCAGGTCTCGCCCAGCGGTCGTTGAGGCGGCGGACCTCGGCGGCGACGGTCTCGCGGATCTGGTCGATCTTGCGCGCCACGCCCCGCGACCAGCCGACCGGCCGGCCGCGCAGCAGGAACAGCGGCGCCTCGGTCGCCTTCAGGAAGGCCCGGCGCACCGTCAGCTGGAAGCCGCCCAGCTTCTCCGGCAGCTCGCGGGCGTAGCGCCGGGCCACCGCCCGGCCGGAGAAGAAGCGCGCCGCCAGCGTCAGCACCACCAGCGTGCCCAGTACCGTCCAGCCCACCTCCTGCGGCAGGGCCAGCAGCGCCGTCGGGTCGCCCAGCACCAGCCCGGCCAGCGCCACCGTCAGGATCAGCAGCGTGACCAGCACGCCCAGCGTGATGCGGTTGACCACCCGGCGCCAGCGGGTGAGCTGCGCCGTGATCATCGGCACCGCCTCCTCCCGCACCTCCTTGGCGACCGCCTCAAGCCCGTTGGCGACGCGGTAGCCGCGGGTCGACGACACCTCGTCGATGCGCTGGCGGATCTCCGCCATGTCGCGCGCCCGGATCTCCTGCAGGCGCGGCTGGATCATGGTGGAGCCGTCGGCGGCGCGCTCGCTGTAGACCGTGTAGAAGCGACCGCCGGAGATGCCGACGCCGGCGAGCGCCCGCTGCCAGGCGCCGACCACCTCCTCCAGATTGTCCTCGCGGGCGGTGGCGTCGATCTGGTTCAGGATGAACAGGAACTTGTTGACGTCCGCCCGGTCCTTCACCCGCGCCACCAGCTTGTCCAGCGTGTCGCGCATCACGCCCGGCTCGGGCTTGCGGGCGTCGAACATGACCAGCGTCAGGTCCGAGAGGTCCAGGATGTGGTCGATCAGCCGCAGCGTGGCGTGGCGGTACTCGTCGCTGTCGAAGCCCGGGCTGTCCACCAGGATCATGCCGCGCAGCATGTCCGACGGCACGGTCTTCAGGGCCAGGTAGCGGTCGACCATCTTGCCCTCGCCCGGGGCGACCTTGTCGATCTCGTCGCCCATGGCATGGAAGGGAAAGCGCGGGTCGACGTCCAGCGCCGTGCCGGGCAGGTCGCGCAGCTCGGTGCCATGGCAGATGACGGTGAACTTGTCGTCCACCGCCTGGTTGCCGGTCCGCTGCACCGTCATGCCCAGCAGGTCGTTCAGGAAGGTCGACTTGCCGGCGGAATAGAGCCCCACGGCCGAGACCACCGGCCACCAGCCGATGCGCGAAGTCAGCGTCTCCTGCTTGTCCAGCAGCCGCATGCGCCGCAGGATCTTGTCCATGCGGGCATAGGCGTCGACCAGCCCCACGATGTCCGGGTTCTCCGCCTTCAGATGCGTCCGCAGATTCTGGAGGCGGCGGGCGGGATTGAGGGACATGGACGGGCACTCCTCCGGGCGGGTGCTGGACGGGGGTCCGACTCTTAACGCCGGAAGGAGGGGTTGGTGCCAGGGCGCGGCCGGATTACACGGGCGGGTGGGTTGCGCCCGCCCGTCCGTGCCGGTACACCTGTCGGCGCATGAGCCTCATTCGCCACATCGAGGCGTGCAACGCGCACGACCTCAGCCGCTACCGCCCCTTCCGGGTGGCGGGGCAGCATGTCGGCTGGGTGGCGCACGACTTCGCGAAGCGCCTGCTCGGCCTGGGCGACCCGTTCGAGAAGGACGGGGAAGGCGTGGCGGTGATGGACCGTCACGGCGACTTCGACGCGCGCACCAGGGCGGTGGGCGACGCCATCGCCACGCTGGTGGCCGAGCGGACCATCCACAAGCTCAGGCGCGAGATGTACCCGGTGCTGACGCGCTGGGGCGCCGAGCCGCTGCTGGCGATGGACCGGGCGGCGATCCCCTATTTCGGAATCCGCAGCTTCGGCCTGCACATCAACGGCATCGTCCGCCGCGCCGACGGGCCGCACCTCTGGGTCGGGCGCCGCGCCAACGACCGCGGCGTGGCGCCCGGCAAGCTGGACAATCTGGTGGCCGGCGGCCAGCCGCTCGGGCTGACGCTGGAGGAGAACCTGGTCAAGGAGGCGCGGGAAGAGGCCGACCTGCCTCCCGAACTAGCCCTGAGCGCCCGCCCGGTCGGCGCCGTCACCTACCTGATGGAGAATGAGCGCGGGCTGAAGCCGGACACCCTCTTCTGCTACGATCTGGAACTGCCGGAAGACGTGATCCCCCGCAACACCGACGGCGAGGTGGAGGCGTTCTTCCTCTGGCCGGTGGAGCGGGTGATGGAGAGCGTGCGCACCACCGACGACTGGAAGTTCAACGTGAACCTCGTCGTCATCGACTTCCTGATCCGCCACGGCTACCTGGGTCCGACCGACCCGGACTATCTGGATTTGGTGAAGGGGCTGCGGCGGTAAAGAGGCGCCGTCGGCAGCGTTGGGGGCCTGCGTGCTTCGACAGGCTCAGCATGAGGGGGTTCTTGCTGCTCCCGCTGGTCTGGAAACGGGGAGTGCCTGGCATCCCCCCATTCCTCATCCTGAGCTTGTCGAAGGACGCACCACGCCCCAGCCCCTTCAGACCGGCCGCCCCCCTCAGAACAGATCGTCGATCGCGCTCTGGTCGAGTGACGCGTTGGGGGCGCAGCCATGGACGATGGCGCTGCCGCGGTCGACCAGGGCCTGCAGCCGCTGCCAATAGTCCGAGGCGGTGAAGCCCAGCATGTCGGGGTCGGCCTTCAGCCCGTCCAGCGCCGCCGCCGCTTCCTGGATCAGCGCCGTCATCTCGTCGATGGTGGCGTCGAAGGGGACGCGGTACTCGGGCGGGACATGGTCGTAGCACTCGATGGCGAGCGGCGCGAAAGCCAGCCCGCTCTCCTCGAAATGCTGCCGGTAGCTCTTGGGTCGCCAGGCCTGGATGTCCTCCAGCATGTCCGGCATGTCGCCGAGCATCGAGAGGAGCATGATCACTTCGTTGAAATGGTTGAAGTAATCCGTCGACAGCAAGGTATTGCCGTCGATGGTGGTCTCCTTGGCGAGGCGCCGGTAATGGTCGAGCATGGGCGTGTCGGGCATCCGCGGTTCATACCACGAAGGTGACAGCCCATCCGCAAAAATTCGCTAAAATGCGGTGTGACCAAGAAGGTGCGGGCGGCGCATCAATCCGGGAAGCCGGCCAGCGCCCGCACCTCGGCCGGGCTCTTTCCGGCGGCGCGCAAGGAGCGCAGCGATGCGGCCCCGTCGCGCTTCGCCAGCCGCTCGCCCCGCTCGTTCAGCAGCAGCCCGTGATGGTGCCAGTCCGGGACGGGCAGGCCGAGCAGCCCCTGCAGCAGACGGTGGATATGGGTGGCGTGGAACAGGTCGCGGCCCCGCGTCACCAGCGTCACGCCCTGCAGCGCATCGTCCACCGCGACCGAGAGATGGTAGGAGGAGGGCGCGTCGCGCCGGTGCAGCACCACGTCGCCCATCAGTTCCGGCTCCGCAACGACCTCGCCCTCGCCGAGGTCGCGCCAGGTGAGCCGGCCGGTCAGCGCGGTGGCCGCCGCCACGCTCAGCCTGACGGCGAAGGGCAGCCCGGCGGCCAGCTTCGCGGCCCGTTCCTCCGGAGCCAAGCGCCGGCAGGTGCCGGGATAGAGCGGCCCCTCCGGCCCGTGCGGGGCGGCGCCGGCGCGGGCGATCTCCTCCTGTATCTCCTTGCGGGAGCAGAAGCAGGGATAGGTCGCGCCCATCGCCTCCAGCCGGACCAGGGCGGCCTTGTAGTCCTCCCTGTGCTCGGACTGGCGGCGCACCGGCTCCGGCCAGGACAGGCCCAGCCACGCCAGATCCTCCTTCAGGTCGCGCTCGAACTCGGCCCGGCAGCGGTTGGGGTCGATGTCCTCGATCCGCAGCAGGAACGATCCTCCCCGCGCCTGGGCGGCGCGCCAGCCGAACAGGGCGGAGTGGGCATGGCCCAGATGCAGATGGCCGGTCGGGCTGGGGGCGAAACGGGTGACGGTGCTCATGATGGCCCGGGATGTAGGATCGGCGAGATGTAGCACCGGCCGGCGCGGTTGACATCCGGCGGCATCACCGGGACAACCAGCGCATGATGAAGGAACTCTCCGGCCCCTCCCTGCCCCCCGCCTCCGGCGGCCCCGCCCGCCAGCTGGTCGTGCTGCTGCACGGTGTCGGTGCCGACGGGCGCGACCTGCTGAGTCTGGGCGAGGAATGGCGGGCATCCCTGCCCCATGCCGCCTTCCTGGCGCCCGACGCGCCCGACGCCTGCGACATGGCGCCTTACGGCTTCCAATGGTTCAGCTTGCGCGAGCTGTCGCCGCCGCGCCTGCTGGCCGGCATCCAGGCGGCCGCCCCGGGCCTGACCCGCTACCTGGACGCACAGCGCCAGGCGCTCGGCTTCTCCTGGCGCCAAGTGGCGCTGGTGGGCTTCTCGCAGGGCACCATGATGGCGCTGCATGTGGCGCCGCGGCTGCCGGAGCCGGTGGCGGCGGTGGTGGGCTATTCCGGCGCCATGCTGGGATTCGAGACGATGGGGACGGAGGTGCGGTCGCGCCCGCCGGTGCTGCTGGTCCACGGCGACGCCGACGACGTGGTGCCGGTGCAGGCGACCTCGCTGGCCGGCGCGCAGCTGCGCCAGCACGGCTTCGAGGTGGAGGTGCGAATCCGCCCGCGTCTGGGCCACTGGCTGGACGAGGACGGCATCGGAGTCGGCGGCAGGTTCCTGGCCAGGCATCTGGGCGACGGTTCCCCAACCCCATAGAAAGTGGGTGCGGAGCCCCGATCCCCCCACCCGTTGGAGTGGGAAGCGGTTAATTTTCTGTGACCGGGACCCTTCGGCGCGTTCGCGACGTTGCCAGGGAGAGGCGGGCTCATGTAAGAATGATGCCCGTGGACGGGTCCGAGGCGCCGTCGAACGACGGCAATGCCCACCGGGCCGGTCGCCCAGGAAACGGCATGGAGGTGGGACTTGGCTCCACCTTTGGAAAGTTGTCCGGCCTTGGTGCTCAATGCGGATTTCCGTCCGCTGAGCTACTTCCCCCTGTCGCTCTGGTCGTGGCAGGACGCCGTCAAGGCGGTATTCCTCGACCGGGTCAACATCATCTCGACCTACGACAGGGTGGTCCGCTCACCCAGCGCCGAGATCCAGCTCCCCAGCGTCATCAGTCTCAAGGAATACATACCCTCGGCGCGAAGGCCGGCCTTCACAAGGTTCAACGTCTTCCTCAGAGACCGCTTCGCCTGCCAGTATTGCGGCCGGCACTTCCCCACCCAGGAACTGACCTTCGACCACGTCATCCCGCGCTCCCGCGGCGGGCGCACCACCTGGGACAACGTCGTCACCTCCTGCTCCGCCTGCAATCTCATCAAGGGAAACCGGCTGCCGCATGTCTGCGGCATGATCCCGCTGAACCCGCCGCTGCAGCCCACCGCCTACGAGCTGCAGGAGAACGGCCGCAGCTTCCCGCCCAACTTCCTGCACGAGAGCTGGCGCGACTTCCTGTACTGGGACACCGAACTCGATCCCTGCTGAGGATTGAGCTGAGAAAAGGCCGCGAGGGCAAGCCCCGCGGCCTTTCTCATATCCGCGCTATCTGTTGTCCAGCTGCGCCCTCACCGCCGCCAGCCCCTCGCGCGTGATGCGGTAGGGCCGGCTGTCCTGCGAGGCGATCAGGCCACGCCGGCGCAGCTTGTGGAACAGCGCCTCGGTGCAGTCCGACAGCGCCCAGCCTTCGCGCGTCACACAGAGGATTTCGGTGATGCGGCCGCGCTCGTCGCGCTCATACTCGATACGCCCACCCTGGGCGAGCACGTGCAGCACCCGCTGCTCGTGTTTCGACACGTTCATGTCCTTGGTGTCCCGACCTTGGTCCTGGAAGGGACCCCGCGGGCGCACGCCTTCGGACGCCGCGCCTCGTCGAGGTCGCGGGCCGGGCTTCAGCGGCCATGGCGGGGCCTTGGATCCCGGGCCGACAGGCGGCCCGGCAGGATCAGGCGGTGGGAGCGGACATAAAACACCCTTCGATGGGGCAGGAATGCCGGGTGTCTAGCGCCTGACGCGCAGACCGTCAAGCCCATTCATCCGCATACGGATGGGTCTCAGAAGCGCTCGGACAGCCAGATGGCGGCGCGGGAACCGGCCTTGATGGCGGCGGACAGCAGCTCGTAGCCCGGCGTCATCTCGGCCTCGTGGTGCAGGCCGATGTCGCGGTGCTCCAGCTCCTCGGCCCGGAACTTCTCGATGGTGGCCTTGAGATGCTCCTCCTCCGGCCCCAGCGCCGCGGCCTGGGCGGCGTAGTGCTCGTCGATCGCCTCCTCCACCGCCACGGTGCAGGCCATGGCGGCGCGCTCTCCCATCAGCGCCGTGGCGGCGCCCAGCGCGAAGCCGGCGACGTGCCAGAAGGGCTGCAGCGCGGTCGGCCGCACCCGGCGCTGGCGGATCATCTCCTCGAAGGTGCGGAGATGCTCCTTCTCCTGCTCGGCCATGTGGCGGATGGTGGGGCCGTGCCGCCCCTGCCCCAGCACCGCCAGCTGGCCGGCATAGATGCGCGTCGCGCCGTACTCGCCGGCATGGTCGACGCGGATCATGCGCTTCACCCGCTCCTGCGTACCGGGATCGCCCGGCAGCGGCCGGCGGGGACGGTTGTCGGAGGGAGTGCGGTGATCGGCGGTCATCAGAACCTCCGGAAGGCGGCGCGCGCGGCGGCGAGGCCCGTGAGCCCCAGCGCCAGGGAGAAGAGGGCGTTGTAGCCGGCCATGGAGATGCCGGCGAAGGACCAGGCGACCTCGTCGCAGCGGGTGACGGGGGCATTCATGATCTCGGCCAGCATCTCCTCGGCGGTCCTGGCCGAGCTGCCGCCCCCGCCGCAGGAGGAGAGGCCCTGCCACCAATGCTGCTCCACCCCGACATGGAAGATCGCGATGCCGGCGCCGGCCAGGAAGGCGAGCCCGGCCACCGCGACGGCGATCGCCCCCAGCCGGCCGGTGGTGCCGCGCGGCGGGGTGATCAGGGCCGGCACCACGGCGACCATGACCGCCACCAGCGCCCAGCGCTGCCACAGGCACAGCTCGCAGGGGGCGAGCCCGCCGACATACTGCGACAGCAGCGCCGCCGCCAGCGCCAGCGCCGCCAGGCCGCCCAGCAGCAGGCCGGCGAGTCGCGGAGAGGAGAGGAGATCGGTCGGGCGCATCCCCTGGATATAGGACACTCCGCGCCCCTGCGCAAAGCCGCCGCCGTCCTCGCCCCTGCGGCACGTCGCCCCCGCACCCCTGCCCGCTCCGCCAAAAGCCCGGGCCGAATAGGTTTGACCCGCGCGCGCCGCCCGCTATGATCGCCCCCGCCCGGTTGCCCCCGTGGCGAAATGGTAGACGCGGCAGACTCAAAATCTGTTGTGCGCAAGCACGTGTTGGTTCGAGTCCGACCGGGGGCACCATCCGGAACCGGGGACAGCCGGCCGGCAGCGGATGGCCGTCCCGGCATGCCGTCCCCGCAGATGCCCCTACGTCAGAAGATCCAGTCGTCCGGGGAGAAGGACCAAGCCCCGTCAGTGCCGGACAATGACGTGTTGATGAAATGCATGACCCGCCCGTCGCCGAAGTCGAGGGTGATGTCACCGACCTTCCAGCCGTAATACTCACCGCTCCAGGTCCAGTATCCCTCCCACTCGGCCGGGCTGAAGCTGTAGCCGATGCGACCGTCCCGGATCATCTGGGTGAACTCGGCGAAATCGTCGACGCGGTTGCCGCCGACGACGAGGCCGGTCAGGACGACCTTGTCCCTGGCCCCGTACATGTTCCAATCCATCTCGTCGGGCGTGGCGTTATAGCGTCCGCCGCCGAAATCATGGGCGGTCACGCTGCCGCCCTTGTAGACGATGCGGTCGGACGTTCCCCAGATGCCGCCGCAGTCGTAGATGGTGTCCCGCCCGCTCTCGATGACGAATGTCGTGGTGCCCGGGCTGTGCTCGTAGCGGCCCCAGTCATACTCGAAGCTGAAATCGAAATTGTGGTAGACGTCGTCCCCGGCGCCACCGACAAGGCTGTCATTGCCATCGCCGCCGGCGTACAGCACGTCATTGCCGTCCTCGGCCTGGATCGTGTCGCTGCCGGAGCCGCCGGTGATGGTGTCGTTGCCGCTGCCGCCCCAGATGAAATCGTTGCCCCCGTCGCCGTCCACCTTGTCGTCGCCGGCGTCCCCGGCCAGCGTGTCGTTGCCGGCACCGCCGTTCAGATAGTCGTTGTGGTTGTTGCCCCACAGCCAGTCGTCGCCGTCCTCCGACCGGACGGTGTCGTTGCCGTCGCCGCCGCGGAACGTGTCGTTTCCGACGCCGCCCCAGGCGGAGTCGTTGCCGAGGCCGCCCAGGATGCTGTCGTTCCCGGCGTCTCCGGCCAGGGTGTCGTTCCCTACGCCCCCGTCTATGAGGTCGTTGTGGTTGTCGCCCCAGAGCCAGTCGTTGCCGTCATCGCCATAGACGGTGTCGTTCCCGTCGCCGCCGCGGGCCGTGTCGTTGCCGATGCCGCCCCGGAAGCTGTCGTTGCCGGCGGCGCCGAGGCTGGAATCGTTGCCGGCGCCGCCTTCCAGGAGGTCGTTGCCGAGGCCGCCCAGCAGCCGGTCGTCCCCAGCCTCGCCGTACAGCCGGTCGTTGCCCGCCCCACCCTCCAGAATGTCGTTGTGATTGCCACCCCAGGCGGAGTCGTTGCCATCGCCGCCGAAGATGAAGTCATGGCCGTCGCCGGCCCGGACGCTGTCGTTGCCGAGGCTGGCATCGATCCAGTCATCGCCCCCGTTGGCGGTCAGCGAGTCATTGCCTCCCCGGAGGCGGATCAGGTCATGGCCGGAACCGGTAGTCAGGTTGTTGGCGGAGTCGTTCAACGTCCGCTCGACACCCGTCATCTTGCTGCGGAAGTAGCTGAGACTTCCCCAGGGATCACCATAAAGCGACTGCCAGTTCGTGGTCATACCGCACCTCTGACGTAGGGCCGATGTCCAAGGCGGACTTCCGCTCAACCGTCAGGAACGCCCAAACATTGTCACACCGCCATGGTGGTAATTCCTTAGGCGGCAACCCTGGTAAGGGGCGGCCCTTGGCCGCCGTACAACCCATCCCGGTGGCAAGGGCGCCGGAGTGGTTCCGCATAGGCGCCGGGCGCCTTCAGCGGTCGCCCTCCCCCTTCCCCCTATACCGACGAACCGCATCCGAAATTCGCCGTCCGGCGCTATGGTGCGGGAAACCGGGGCTCTCGCTCCGGCGGTATCGGTGACGATGGCGGGGGCCGTCGGGCGTTTCCTGGTGAGTGCATCCGAGTGAGCGACAAGGACAAGCAGATCGCGCTGCTGATCGAGCAGCTGCCGGTCGACGCCGCCAAGCGGCTTTATTCCGAGCTGGACGAGACGGGACAGGACGCGGCGGCGCAGAAGGCGCTGCGCCGGGCCCTGGTCGCCAAGCTGAACGCGGCCCGTGCCGACCATGCGCGCCGGCTCTTCACCCAGCTGTTCGAGCCCTTCCTGCTGGCCGAACCCGCCTGGGTCGGCGAGGAGTGGGGCGCGCCCGGCGTGATCCATGTGCTGGATGTCGGCGGCGTCTGGGCGGCGCTGGCGGCCAAGCCGCTGGGCGCCCTGCCCGCCATGGCGGCGACGCGGCTGGCCGAGCTGGCGCAGGACACGCCCATCTACCTGGTGCTGCGGACGCCCGAGGTGGTTGCCCTGCGCGAGGAGGTCCGGCGCACCGCCGCCGACCGCATCTCCGCCGCCATGGCCGATCCGCAGAAGGCCAAGAGCTTCCTCGAGGCCGTCAACCGCTGGCGCCGGCGCGAGGCCGAGGCCAAGCAGTTGCCCGACGTGCCGCGCCCGCTGAAGGCCGAGGACGTGGCCGCCATCCAGGCGGTCCTGGCGCACGGCCCGGCCTACGCGCCGCTGCTGGAGCGTTGCTTGGCCGCCGAGGGCGACGCGGAGGCGATGGCCGGGGTCGCCGCCGACCTCGCCCGCCTGGCGCCCCGGGGCGTGACGCCTGTTCTGGCGGCCATCTGCGGCCCGATGGTACCGCTGACCCTGCTGCGCCGCCGCCGCGCCTATCGCGACATGGCGCCCTTCCTGGTGGAGGTTCCGCCCGCCTGGCAGCCGACGCTGCTGGCGGAACTCGATCGCCACCTGCGCCGCTGCTGCAAGGCGCTGGCCGAGGAGGCGGCGGCGATGGCCGGGGCGGGCGAGCTGGCGCGGCGGCCGCTGGTGGTGCCCTCGGCCCGGCGCGAGCTGCTGGAGCGCGAGCTGCTCTGCATGGACGAGATGCTCGACCTGTTCGACGCCTTCGACCTGATGCGCGACGCGCGCTACGGCGCCCGCGCCCGCGAGCATCTGGACGGGATGATCAAGCGGGTGGAGACGACGCTCTATCCCTACCTGGAGGGCCGCGTGGTGCTGGCCGCCCAGGCCGAGGGGCGCGGCGCCGTCGACCATGCGGCCCTGGCCTGGGCGCTGGGCTTCTGCACCCGCTGGCGCAACGCGCTGACCCGCCGGCTGCATTGGGGCACCCGCTTCAGCGAGTTCCGCGACGCGCTGGTGGCGGAGATCCAGGCCGCCTTCCGCGGCGCCTTCGCCAAGGGGGCGGAGGTGCCGGCCCGCGAGCGCATGGCCCATGCCGTGCGCGGCCAGGAGCTGGCGCAGGCGCTGGGGGTGGATGCCTCGGACTGGCTGACGCTGCTGGACCCCGGCCTGGTGCGGACGGCTGCCGAGCGGCTGGACGACCCGGTCCCGCTCACCGGCGCGGAGCTGGCGATCCTGGGCACGGTGGTGGGGCTGGTCCGCGAGGAGATCAGGCGGACCAAGCACTGGAAGGACGCCGGCCTGGTGGTGCTGCTGAACGCGGCGGACCGGCGCGGGGTGGGGGAGCGGGCCCGCTGACGCGGCCGCTCCCGCCCTGAACCCCGATCAGGCGGCGGCGGTGCCGGACGCGCTCTTGCGGCGGCGGGGCGCCTTGGCGGCGGGCGCCTCGCCCTCGCCGGCCTCGCCCTCCTCCTCCTCGCCGGCGCCCGACGTGGCGCGCAGCAGGGCGGCGAAGGCGTCGGCCACGGCCGGCGGCAGGTTGCGCCAGCCGCGCAGCAGGTCCAGGTCGCGGCGGCCCAGCACGCCGGGCTCGTCCGCGGCGGGGGCCTGCGCGACCAGGCGCTGCACCCGGTCGCCGTCCAGCTCCAGCCCGTCGAAGAAGAAGGTGATCGGCACGTCGAGGATCTCGGCGATCTGGACCAGCTTGCCGATGGAGATGCGGTTGGAGCCGCGCTCGTACTTCTGCACCTGCTGGAAGGTGATGCCGAGCGCGCGCGCCAGCTCGGACTGCGTCATCCCCAACAGGCCCCGGCGCAGCCGCAAGCGGCCGGCGATATGGGCCTCAACCGTGGATTCGAAAGCGAGGATTTCCTGGTTCTTCGTACGGCGCGGCATCTCGTAACCCCGGACTGGGGGACCACATCGGCCCCTTTGCTGCTTACATGTGTAAGCCAAAACCGTCGCCCGGACAACTTCATACGGTTGCGCAGGGGGATACGCGCCAATGACGGCACCCCGCCGTGACTTGGGATCGTTAATGCAGACAAGTAAAAAGCCCGCGGACGCGGTGCGGCGTCTCGCGGGCGATTGGGACGTGGGATGGCGCCGGGCCTATTCGCCCGGCATGCTCGGAACGCTGAGGGCCGGCCGGGTGGAGGCGGCGCGGCGCGACCGCTCGACGGTGCGGCCGAGGCGGGTCCTGGCCACCGGCGCGGCCGACCGGCCGTAGAGCACGACGAAGACGCGGATGGCGCGGGTCAGGCACGCCACGTCCTGCAGGTTGCCCGCGATCAGCGCCACCAGATCCTCCACCGCCAGCCCCTCGGCGGCGGCGATGCGGCAGAGCTGGGCCCAGAAGGCCGGCTCGATCCGCATGGAGGTGCGCTTGCCGGCGATGCGCACCGTGCGCGGCGCCGGCGCCTCGTTTTCCGGCAGGCCGTCCAGCGCCCGCAGCAGGCTGGGGGAGCCCCGGAGGGGCGCGTCGGCGACCTGCTGCGGCAGGGAGGAGAGCTTGGGCATCAGGCGGCGCTCCCGGTCAAATCGAGGGCGGGAGCGCGTTCCGTCCCGGCGCCGGACCCGCCGCCGGACATCGCGTACTCCCGTATGATCCAGGCAGGAGTACGCCACTGGCAAAAATCCTATGTAACTCGTAGAATTACGGGGGATTGGTCCCATGGGTTGGCGGCGGAACGGGGTCCCAGGCGGATGTTCTCGCTGGAAGAAGCACTTAGCAGCATCGAGGGGGCGCAGAGCCCGGACGAGATGCAGGCCGTGTTTCATACACTAATAGGAAAGCTGGGCTATTGCGCCTTCAGCTATTTCGACGTCCGCCGCGTTTCGGCGTCGGACGGCGCGCTGCCATGGTTCCAGACCACCTCGCCCGACCGCTTCGTCACCGAGTATATGGGCGAGGGCTTCCTGGACTATGATCCGGTCGTGGCCCGGGCGGCCTGGAGCAACGTGCCCTTCGACTGGTCGGAGTTCCCCGAGTTCCAGGAGCTGGACCAGCCGCGCCGGGGCGTGAAGTCCCGGGCGCGCAAGATCATGGCCTTCGCCCGCGACCACGGCATGAACCAGGGCATCGCGATCCCGGTGCATGCGGTGGACTCGGCGGGCCGGCCGGCCTCCTCCTTCTTCTCGCTGTACTGGGCGGAGCCGCTGGCCGGGTTCTACAGCCCCGCCGCGCGGCCCGCGGCCCTGCGGCTGGTGGCGCTGAGCTACCATGAGCGGATGCTGGAGCTGCGCGGCCTGCAGGGCAAGGAGCTGGAGCTTCCCACGCTCACCGACCGCGAGCGGGAATGCCTGCTCTGGGCCTTCCGCGGCAAGACCATGGCGGAGACGGCGACGATCCTGGGCTGCGGCAGCCGGACGGCCGAGTTCCACATGAAGAACGCCATGCAGAAGCTGGGCGTGCACAACAAGTTCCACGCCGTGGCCGTGGCGATCCAGCTGGGGCTGATCGCGCCCTGACGGCCGGAGACGCTCAGCCCTTCAGCTGCAGCAGGTCCCAACGGTTGCCGTAGAGATCCTCGAAGACGGCGACGCTGCCATAGGCCTCGTGCCGCGGCGCCTCCAGGAAGCGCACCCCGGCGGCCTCGAAGCGCGCATGGTCGGCGGCGAAGTCGTCGGTGCGCAGGAACAGGAAGACGC
The DNA here is from genome assembly GCA_035626475.1 of Azospirillaceae bacterium. Taxonomy (GTDB): domain Bacteria; phylum Pseudomonadota; class Alphaproteobacteria; order Azospirillales; family Azospirillaceae; genus DASPKT01. Next base: position 59,976 of record DASPNP010000065.1, on the reverse strand, counting down.
GGCCGCCCGCTTGGTCGCCGACCCGGGCCAACTGGCGCTCGTCCGCCGCGCGGGCCAACAGCAGCGCCGCCCCCTTGCCCCCCGGCGGCGCCACGACCACCCAGCGCTTGCCCCCGCCCAGGTCCGTGTCCTCCAGCAGCTCGAAGCCCAGCCGGTCGCGGTAGTAGGCGATGGCCTCGTCATAGTCGCGGACGAGCAGGGAGACGGTGGCGACGGATTGGGGCATCGGGAGCTCCGGGCGGTCGGGCCCGGAAGCTCGCGCGATCCCCGCCTCCCGTCAAGCCGGCGGCGCCACCTCATACATCGAAAGGCGTAATCCTTGGCGCTTGGCTTGCGGGCGGCAGCCGCCTTAACCTGTTAACACAAAAGAGAAAGCGGGGACCATCTCAGTCGCCCCGCAGAAGAACAGAGGGGAAAGAGGCGCCTTCATTCAGCCTCTAATGGTTCGGGAGCCGAATTGATGAACGGAAAGGCAATCGCGCTGGCCGCGTTGCTGGCGCTCGGTCCGCAGGCCGCGCAGGCCGGCACCAAGCTGACCGTCTTCGAGTGGGAAGGCTACATCAGCCTGCACGAGAAAGACTTCGAGGCCTATGCCAAGTCCAAGGGCAGGGACATCGACCTGGAGTTCGTGCGCAAGGCCGACGGGTCGGTGCAGTACATCGGCAACGCCGACGACATCGTGCAGGCCCTCGCCGCCGGCAAGGCCGACATCGTCACGCCGACGCACAACTACTACCAGCAGGAGCAGGGCAAGCTCATCGCCCTGCTCGCGCCCGTGGACACGGCCAAGATCGAGAATTACGGCGACGTCTACCCGGTGCTGCGCGACCTGGACGCCTTCAAGGGCGCCGGCGGCAAGGTGCACGGCGTGCCGCTGCTGGGCGGCTCCTACGCGCTGGCCTACAACGCCGCCAAGGGTCCGGGGCCGAAGAGCTGGCAGGTGCTGCTGGACCCGACTGCCAAGGGCACCTTCCAGATCACCAGCGACCAGTACGAGGCGAACATCTACCAGGCGGCCCTGCTGGCCGGCGTCAAGGCCGACGCCGTCTTCGACGTCGAGAAGATGACGCCCGAGCAGAAGGCGAAGACGCAGGAGATCCTGAACAAGCTGGTGGCGAACGCGGCCGGCTTCTGGGGCGGCATGCCCGACAAGGCGGCGATGAAGGATCTCCGCTACGTCACCGACTACTGGTTCGGCGTGGCCGCTGCCAATGCCGACGGCCAGAAATGGGCCATCCCGCGCACCGAGGAGCCGGTGACCGTCTGGCTGGACACGCTCGCCATCGCCAAGCAGGCGGCCGCCAGCCCGGAGAAGATGGAGGCCGCGCACCTGCTGTTCGGCTATCTGGTCGGCGTGCAGGCGCAGCAGAAGATCGCCGAGGCCTTCGGTTCCGTCATCGTCAACGGCAAGGCGCGCGCGCTGGTCGGCGCCGCCCTGCCCGGCGACGAGTTCTTCACCCCCGCCCTGTTCTGGCGCCCGCTCAGCGCCAAGACCCGCATCGCCTACCGCGAGATGTGGGACGCGGCGCTGAAGGCGTCCGGCAAGAAGGCCTGACGGGTCGCGGGTGGGGCACGGCCGGGCGGCATGGTGCCGGGATTCCGGCACCCGCTTCGCCGCCGCGATGCCCCACCCGCCCGCAGGGGCTTGATCCCGCGCCCGTTTCCGCTCACGCTCACCCGGGCGGGGTAGCGGGGGCGGATGATGAGCAGCGAGATCGAGGCGGCGGGCGGGCTGGCGACGGCGGGGCTGACCGCCATCGCCATCGAGGGGGAGGCCGGCGGCCGGGCGGGTCACGTCTCGGCACGCTGCGCCAACTGCGCCACCGTGCTGCAGGGTCCCTATTGCCACGGCTGCGGCCAGACCGGGCACGTCCATCGCTCGGTCCTGCACCTGGTCGAGGAGTTCATCCACGGCATCCTGCATTTCGACGGCAAGGCGCTGCGCACCCTGCCGCTGCTGGCCTTCCGTCCGGGCACGCTGACCCGGCGCTACATCCACGGCCGCCGCGCCGCCTACGTCTCGCCGCTGGCGCTGTTCCTGTTCAGCGTGTTCCTGATGTTCTTCGTCTTCTCCAGCCTGACCGGCCCCCTCCAGACCGACGGGTTCAAGAGCAGCATGAGCGCCGAGGTGCGGGCGCGGCTGATCCAGGATCTGGTGGAGAGCCGCACCGAGCTGTCCCGGGCCGAGGCGACGCTGCGGCAGGCGGAGGCCTCCGGCGCCGGCGTGGCGGCCGCCCAGGCCGCACTCGACGCGCTCACCGCGCAGGTGGCGGAGATGGAGAAAGTGCTGACGAGCGTCTATGGCGGCGCGGCGGAGGCCGGGGGCGCGGCGGGCGGCGCGGCGGCGGATGGTTCCCCGCGGGCCATCGTGGACGGGCAGGTGGCCAAGACGCTTCTCAAGGAAATGAAGATCGACACCGGCAACGCCGCGCTGGACGCCCAGCTGCGCAAGGCCGCCGACAACCCCGATCTCGTGCTCTACAAGATGAAGAGCGCCGCCTACAAGTTCGCCTTCCTGCTGATCCCTCTGTCCCTGCCCTTCGTCTGGCTGATGTTCGCGTGGCGGCGCGACGTGGCGCTGTACGACCACGTCATCTTCTCGCTCTACTCGCTGTCCTTCATGAGCCTGCTGGTGATCATCGTCGCGGCGCTGGCGCGGATGGGCGACGGGGTCAACGGGCTGGTGGGCGCGCTGCTGGTGCTGACGCCGCCGGTACACCTCTACGCCCAGCTGAAAGGCACCTATGCCCTGGGGATCGGCGGGGCGCTGTGGCGCACGGCGGCGATGCTGATCGTCGCCGTCTTCGCCCTGCTGAGCTTCGCCCTGTTCATCCTGATGCTGGGCGTGGCGGACTGAGGGCCGTCAAACCCGCCGGGCCAGCGCCAGCAGGCCGCCGGCGCCGATCAGCAGGCCGCCGGTCATGCGGTTCAGCAGCCGGGCCGCCGAGGGCGTGGTCAGCCGCGCCGCCAGACGGTCGCCGCCCAGCGCGTAGGCCATGATCCAGCCGAACTCGATCACCAGCATGGCCGCCACCAGCACCAGCAGCTGCGGGCCGACATCCAGGGCCGGGTCGATGAACTGCGGGAACAGCGCCGCCATGAAGACCAGCGCCTTGGGATTGCTGAAGCAGACCAGGGCGCCGCGCAGGAACAGCCGGGGCCCGACGCCGTCACCCAACGCCGCCGCGCCGTTCTCCGCCCGTGTCTCCACCGGCGCCCGCCAGGCCTGCACGCCCAGCCACGCCAGATAGGCCACGCCGGCCCATTTGAAGATCTCGAAGGCGGTGGCGGAGGTCGCCAGCAGGGCGCCCAGCCCCAGCGCCGACAGGGCCGAGAGCACCGCCAGCGCCGCGCACATGCCGAGCCCGCCCCAGACGGCGCCGCGCGGGCCGAAGCGCACGCCCAGGCTCATCGCCAGCAGCATGTTGGGGCCCGGCGTCATCGACAGGAAGAAGCAGGTCGCCAGGAACATCGACAGGGTCTGCCAGCTCATCGCGGACTCCGATCAGGGGGAGCCCGGAGGGGAGCACGTCCCGCCGTCCCGCGGCAACCCTGCGGGATGGGGACCAGCCCTGCGCCGGGTCCGTCCGGGGGCTCGCCAACCCGGAGAGGCCGTGACGTGGTGCGTCCTTCGACAAGCTCAGGATGAGGGACGGAGTGCGCCAGGCACTCCCGGCTCATTCAGTGGGAGCAGCACCCAACCCCCTCATGCTGAGCCTGTCGAAGCACGCACGACCTCAACGCGCCCCCAGCCTGCGGGCGGTGAGGGCCTGCCCCCGCGCGAGACGCCCTCAGCGCCGGCGCGGCAGGCTGCGCACCCGGATGGCCCGCAGCCGGGGCTCGCCCGCGCGGTTCAGCGTCAGCAGCATCAGGGCGCCGATCACCATCAGCTTCAGCACCGCGATCATGGTCAGCATGGATCTCTCCTTCTCATCCCATCGCATCTACTCTGGCCCAACAGGCGAGGGGCGCCACTGTGCCGAGGGATAGGACGCTTTCCGTTCCGACAGCCATCTGGTGCAGGTACAAGGGATTCCCAGCCCCTCCGGTCCCGTGGCGCCCTGTGGAATCGTTGTGACCGGCCCTGGCGGGCTACGCCTTCATCCTCCGTGCCCGTCGCGCTGCCCGGTCCGTTCTGCTCGTCGACGGAGTCGCAGCGGGGTGAGCGGGAATGGTCGCATCTGGTCGACGGGGCGGAGCGCTGACGTGACGGCCCCTTCCCTGCCTCCCCAGGCCGGCCTGCCGCTGGAGCGGCTGGCGCGCCTCCTGTCGCTGGCGGCGGAACTCCGCCCGGGACGGCTGGTGCCGGAGCGGCTGAAGCCGGACTGGACCCGCGGCTACGGCTCCGGCCAGATGCTGGAGGACGGGCTGGCCGCCATCATCGTGACCCTGATGCTGGTGCCCCAGGGCATGGCCTACGCCATGCTGGCCGGGCTGCCGCCGCAGGTCGGCCTCTACGCCAGCATCGTGCCGCTGGTCGCCTATGCCCTGTTCGGGTCGAGCCCGACGCTGGCGGTGGGGCCGGTGGCGGTGATCTCGCTGATGACGGCGGCGTCGCTGTCGCATGTGGCGCCGGCCGGCACGCCGGAATATGTGGTGGCGGCGCAGGTGCTGGCGCTGCTGTCGGGGCTGGTGCTGGCGGGCATGGCGCTGCTGCGGCTGGGCTTCGTCGCCGACTTCCTCAGCCATGCCGTCATCTCCGGCTTCATCAGCGCCAGCGGCATCCTGATCGCCGCCGGCCAGATCAAGCACCTGCTGGGCATCCCCGCCGGCGGCTCGACCCTGCCGGAAATGGCGGTGTCGCTGGCCGCCAACGCCACCCTGTTCAATCCCTGGACCGCGGCGCTGGGCGCGCTGGCGCTGGCGCTGCTGCTCTGGGCCAAGAACGGGCTGAAGCCGCTGCTGCTGCGCGCCGGCATGAATCCCCGGGCCGCCGGGCTGCTGGCCCGGACGGGGCCGGTGCTGGCGGTCGCCGTCACCACCGCCATCGTCGCCGCCTACCGGCTGCAATGGGAAGGGGTGAAGACGGTGGGCGCCATCCCGGCCGGCCTGCCCTCCCCCTCGGTGCCGCTGCCGCCGGCCGGGCTGTGGCTGGACCTGCTGCCGGCGGCGATCCTGATCGCGCTGGTGGGCTTCGTCGAGTCGGTGTCGGTGGCGCAGACGCTCGCGGCGCGCCGGCGGCAGCGGATCGACTGCGACCGCGAGCTGGCCGGCCTGGGCGCCGCCAACGTCGCGGCGGCCGTGACCGGCGGCTATCCCGTCACCGGCGGCTTCGCCCGCTCGGTGGTGAATTTCGAGGCCGGCGCCGCGACCCAGATGGCCGGCGTGCTGACGGCCCTGGGCATCGCGCTCGCCAGCCTGACCCTGACGCCGCTGACCCGCACCCTGCCGCAGGCGGCGCTGGCGGCCATCATCGTGGTGGCGGTGCTGCAGCTGGTCGACCTGGAGAGCCTGCGCCGCAGCTGGGAGACCTCCAAGGAGGACTTCGCCGCCCAGGCCGCCACCATGCTGACCGTGCTGAACGTCGGCGTGGAGGCCGGCATCATCGTCGGCGTCGCGCTCTCGGTCGGCCTGTTCCTGTGGCGCAGCAGCCGTCCCACCATCGCCATCGTCGGCCAGGTGCCGGGGACCGAGCAGTTCCGCGACGTCGACCGGCAATGGGTGGTGCAGAGCCCGACCGTGCTGGGCGTCCGGATCGACGGCAGCCTCTACTTCGCCAACGCCCGCTGGCTGGAGGAGCGGGTGCAGTCCCTGGTGGCCGCCCGGCCGGCGGTGCGGGAGGTGGTGCTGCTCTGCCAGGGGGTGGCGATGGTGGACGCCAGCGCCGTGCACGCCCTGCATTCCCTGGCCGACCGGCTGCGCGCGGCCGGAATCGCCCTGCACCTGTCGGAGGTGCGCGAGGGGGTGATGGAGCGCATGATCCGCTGCGGCCTGCCGGAGCACCTGACGGGGCGGGTCTTCGTCTCGCAGGCGGAGGCCATGCGCTGCCTGGACCCCGAGACCTCGGCCCTGGCGGCCCGGTCCTTGCGCCAGCGCGGCACCGGGGCGGAGCCGCTGGAGCCCTGAAACGGCATGCCCGCGAGGGCCGGGCCGGCCTCCCCGCGCGGGGGGCTGCGCCATCTTTGCGACATGCGCAGGAATCGCAGAAAAGCGGGGGCGGCATGCGAAGCGGGGTATTGGAAAATGCCGCGCGTCGGTTTACATACTGCCCCGCCGGGAGGTCCGTGCGGAATGCCGCAGGGCTTCCCGGTCTTTTTTGTGCGGGTCGAGTGGCCCGCCCCATGAGATCACCGCGCCTGGTTCGCCAACAGACAGACCCGACGCTGGACGACGGAGCCCACTTTCATGCCGCGCACTACCCCGCTTAGCGACATCCGCAACATCGGCATCATCGCGCACGTCGATGCCGGCAAGACCACGACGACCGAGCGCATCCTGTACTACACGGGTCGCAAGCACACGATCATCGACATCCACGATACCAAGGATCTGAAGACGTCGACGACGACCGACTACCTGGAGCAGGAGCAGAAGCGCGGCATCACCATCCAGTCGGCGGCCGTCTCCGCCTTCTGGAAGGGCAAGAAGATCAACGTCATCGACACCCCGGGCCACGTCGACTTCACCATCGAGGTGAACCGCTCGCTGCGCGTGCTGGACGGCGCGGTGGTGGTGTTCGACGGCGTCGCCGGCGTGGAGCCGCAGACCGAGACGAACTGGCGCCTGGCGGACAACTACAAGGTTCCCCGTCTCTGCTACATCAACAAGATGGACCGCAGCGGCGCCTCCTTCTCGCGCGCCGTCGACATGATCGAGAAGCGCCTGGGCGCCACCCCGGCGGTGATCCAGCTGCCGCTGGGCTCGGAAGACAACTTCCGCGGCATGATCGACCTGGTCGAGATGAAGGCCTACGTCTGGTTCTCGGACGAGAAGGACGCCAAGTGGGAAGTCTGGGACGTGTCGGACGACATCGCCGACAAGCTCCAGATCACCAACGCCTATGACAAGGCGCTGCTGGCCAAGGTGAAGGAGTACCGTTCCACGCTGGTCGACCAGTGCCTGGTGCTGGACGACGCGGCCATGGAGCAGTACCTGGAGACCGGCGAGGAGCCCTCCGCCGAGGTGCTGCGCGCCTGCCTGCGCAAGGGCACCATCGAGGGCGCCTTCAACCCGGTCATGTGCGGCTCGTCGTACAAGAACAAGGGCGTGCAGCAGCTGCTCGACGCCGTGGTCTGGTACATGCCGGCCCCGACCGACGTCGAGGCCATCAAGACCGTGGATCCGGACGGCAACCCGAACGGCGAGCGCATGTGCTCGGACGAGGAGCCGTTCTCGGGCCTCGCCTTCAAGGTCATCAACGACAAGTACGGCGCCCTGACCTTCGTCCGCGTCTACTCGGGCGTGGTCAGCAAGGGCACGTCCCTGCTGAACACCACCCGCGGCAAGCGCGAGCGCATCGGCCGCATCGTCGAGATGTTCGCCAAGGACACCAACGACCTGGACGAGGCGCGCGCGGGTGACATCGTCGCCTTCGTGTCGCTGGCCGAGACCGACACCGGCGACACGCTCTGCGACGCCTCGGCGCCGGTCGTGCTGGAGCGCATGCGCTTCCCCGAGCCCGTCATCAGCGTCTCGGTCGAGCCGAAGAACCGCACCGACCAGGACAAGTTCTCGGCGGCGCTGGGCAAGATGGTCCGCGCGGATCCGTCGCTCCGCCTGGAGACCGACAAGGACAGCGGCCAGACCATCCTGCGCGGCATGGGCGAGCTGCACCTCGAGGTGACGCTGGACCGCATGCGCACGGAGTTCGGCGTCGAGGGCATCATGGGCCGGCCGCAGGTGGCCTACCGTGAGACCATCACCCGCTCGGTCGAGCATATCTACACCCACAAGAAGCAGACCGGCGGTTCGGGCCAGTTCGCCGAGGTGAAGATCATGTTCGAGCCGAAGGAGCGCGGCGAGGGCTTCGAGTTCGTCGACAAGGTCGTCGGCGGCACCGTTCCCCGCGAGTACATCCCGTCGGTCGAGAAGGGCCTGTCGGTGCAGAAGGAGGACGGCGTCATGGCGTCCTACCCGACCGTCGACTTCAAGGCCACCCTGCTGGACGGCAAGTACCACGAGGTGGACTCCAACGCCCTGACCTTCGAAATCGCCGCCAAGGCCTGCTTCCGCGAGGCCATGCGCCTGGCGGGCCCGGTCCTGCTGGAGCCGGTGATGAAGGTCGAGGTCGTGATCCCCGAGGACTACCTGGGCGACGTCATCGGCGACATCAACCGTCGCCGCGGCACCGTCCTGGGCCAGCTGGAGCGCGGCCACAACATCGCCGTCGAGAGCCACGTGCCGCTGTCGGAGATGTTCGGCTACATCGGCCAGCTGCGCGGCATGACCTCGGGTCGCGGCTCCTACACCATGGAGTTCTCGCACTACGAGCCGGTGCCGAAGAACGTGGCCGACGAGATCGTGGCGAAGGCCGGCAAGGCCGCCTAAGCCCTGGTCACGCAGGTTGAGTAAGGAACGGCCGCCCAGCGATGGGCGGCCGTTTCCGTTTTGGGGCGGGTCAGGTCGTCGGAAGCAGGCGGACGCGATGCGCCAACAAAGCGTCAGCGGAAACGGCCGCGGCGAATCGCCGGTCGGCAGTCATCACCACGGCGTCTCGGCTGGCGGCCAGGACAAGGTAGGCGCAATCATAAACGGTGTGACCAAGCCGGTTGGCGATGGCGAGAGCATCCATCGCTAAAGCGGGCGTGATCTCGACCGTTTCGAGCGGCACCCGCTTCAGATCCTCGAAGGCTTCCGCTGCCGCTTTGGCTGTCAGCACTCCACGGCGGACCTTGGACGCAAGCGCGTTGGCCGCTTCAAGCCAGAACAAGGCCGGTACGAGCAGGCGGCGTCCCCGCACGATCTGGAAGGCTTCTCCGGTCCCATTCTCCGGAACGACCCATTTGAGGCCGATGCTGGCATCGACGATCAGCGTGCCCGACAGGCCCTCACTCGCCATACCGCGTGTCCCGGGCCTCACGGATGATCGGCGTGCTGTCCTCGAGGATGCGGCCGCCGGTTCGTGCGAGCGCCCGCTCCTTCGCCCCCTCGAACCAGTCCTCGTTCGTGGCCGGCAGGCAGGCGGCACGGAGGATCTCGCGCGCCTCGGCCTCCATGCTGCGGCCGGCGGCGGCGGCGCGGCGGCGCAGCGCCTCGTGCACTTGCGGATCGAGCTCGCGGATGGTCAGGATGTCGGCCATTGGACACCTCCGTTCATCGCATCATTATGTGCATGCACCGCATGCATCCTTCAACGCCTCTCCGATCCCAAGGTCACCATGCGCCTCACCTGGCACCGCTTCGCCGACTTTGACATCCACGGGCTCTACCGGCTGCTGGCGTTCCGGCAGGAGGTGTTCGTGGTCGAGCAGACCTCGCCTTTCGCCGATTTGGATTTCCAGGACCAAGATGCCTGGCACCTGCTGGCCTGGGACGGGGACGATCTCGTCGGCTACGCCCGGGTGCTGACGCCGTCGGAAGCGCGGGGCGGGGCGGCCTCCTTCGGGCGGCTGGTGGCGGCGCCGGCGCGGCGCGGCACCGGGCTGGGGCGGCGGATGATCGAGGCCTGCCTCGAGCGATTGGCGGCCGACCATCCCGCAGCCGATGTCGTCATCTCCGCCCAGTCGCACCTGCAGGACTATTACGGCCGCTTCGGCTTTGTCACCGAGAGCGAGCCCTATGACGATGGCGGCATCCTGCATGTCGACATGCGTCTGCGGCGCTGATCTGCGCAAAGAGAAAGGGGCGGAGGTTCCCCCCCGCCCCTCGTTCCCTTCACCGCGAGGTGAGCCCGGTCAGGCCCACTTCTTGCCGATGATCCAGCGGTAGGCCCCGTACAGCGCCGCCAGGAAGGCGATGCCGCCGATCGTCTCCCCCAGGTGGAAGTCGCTGACGACGGCCAGCGGCGCGTCGTTGCCGGAGCCGACGATGAGGCCCGCCAGCACCACGCCGAACAGGCTTTCGCCCACGATCAGGCCCGAGGCCAGCAGCACGCCCCGGTGCAGCGGCGTCGCCGAGAAGCGCTCATAGTCCTGGCCGGCCGCATCGGCCCGGGCCTTCAGCGTGCGCGTGACGAAGTAGGCCACGAAGGCGCCGATGGTGACCGGGATGGTCGTGGTCAGCGGCAGGTAGATGCCGATCGATACGGCCAGCGGCGGCAGGCGGTACTTGCCGCCCGAGCGCCGCAGCATCTCGTCGACCGCCACCAGGATCACGCCGACGACGGCGCCGTAGCCCAGCATCTTCCAGTTCAGCCCGCCGCCGAGGATGCCCTGGGCGATGGAGGACATCAGCGTCGCCTGCGGGGCCGCCAGCGAGCGGTCCGTGGCGTTCGGCGCGCCGGCGAAGCCGTAGGCGCTGTTCAGCAGGTCCAGCACCGGCGGGATGACGATGGCGCCGACGATGACGCCGATGACCAGCGCCGTCTCCTGCCGCCAGGGGGTGGCGCCGACCAGCTGGCCGGTCTTCAGGTCCTGGAGGTTGTCGTTGGCGACCGTGGCGACCGCCAGCACGATCGAGGTGGCGAACAGCGCCAGCGCGATCGCCGCCGTCTTCACGTCGGGCTGGTCCAGCAGGCCGCCGCCCGACAGGATGCCGACCAGGATCGCCGAGATGATGATCACCGAGACGATGGAGATCGAGGAGACCGGGCTGTTGGAGGAGCCGATCAGGCCGGCCATGTAGCCGCTGGCCGCCCCCACCGCGAAGCCGATGACGGCGGCGAACAGGGTCGCCACCACCGTCAGCAGGATCAGCTTGGAAGCCAGCGCCTCGCCGGTGCCGCCGATGAAGTAGGCGACCAGCGCCGCCATCGGGATCAGGGTCGCCAGGCTGACGCCCACCACCCAGTTGAAGGGGATGTCGCGCTCGACGCGCGGCAGGCCGGCCGAGCCGCTGGTCCGCACCGTCTTCATCGCCGCGATGGAGGAGCGGATGCCCTCGACCATCGGCCGCGACAGCAGGATCAGGGTCCAGACGGCGGCGACGGCGATGGAGCCCGCGCCGATGAAGCGGACCTGGGTGCGCCAGATGGTCGTCGCGTGCTGCGCCAGCTCCACCCCTTCCGGCGGCGGGGTCTGCGCCGTCAGGATCGGCACGGCCACGCCCCAGGCGATGATGACGCCGATGAACTGCGAGATGCCGACGGTCATGCCGACCAGGATGCCGACACCGATCAGCGGGAGCGACAGCTCGGTGCCGATGCGGGTGACGGCGGTGCCGAAGGTGAAGGTCTTCACCACCTCGCCGCCGAAGATGCCCAGCGCCTTGACGATGGCGAAGCCGGTGGAGGCCAGCGTGCCGGCGACGATGTCCTTCAGCCCGGCCGTGCCCTGGCGCTCGTCATGCTCGGGCTGGTCCGAGGCGGACATGCCCGGGCTGCCGACCTTCAGCACCTCGGCCGCGGCGACGCCTTCCGGGTAGGGCAGGCCGCCCTCCACCACCATGGCCCGGCGCAGCGGCACCGTGTACATGACGCCCAGGATGCCGCCGATGGCGCAGACCAGCGCCGACTGCCAGAAGGGGAAGTCCTGCCAGTAGCCGACGATGATCAGGCCCGGCAGCACGAAGATGATGGAGGAGAGCGTGCCCGCCGCCGACGCGATGGTCTGGACGGTGGTGTTCTCGCGGATGTTGCTGTCGCTCGCCAGCTTCAGGACGGCCATGGAGATGACCGCCGCCGGGATGGCCGAGGCGATGGTCAGCCCGACCTTCAGCCCGAGATAGACGTTGGCCGCGGTGAAGACCACGGTGATCAGCGCGCCGAGGATGACGCTGCGGATCGTGAGTTCCTTGATTTCCTCATTGCCGTAAAGGTTCACGGCCTACCCCCTTGTCCCTTCGGCGCTCTAGGCGGCGCCCCCGTTTCTTGTCGCCGCGCGGCGCCTGGCGCCCCCACGGGTCGCGCGGACTTTAGCCGCTTCGGAACGTCCCGTCGATATGTAGGGGCTTTGCCCCTGAACCGCCGGGTTCCTGGCGCCAACCGCCGCCGCCGGCTGTTTATCCCTGCGGATCAGGACAGCCACGGAGCGCGCGCATGGACCCCACCCCCGCGATCGACGAGGAGGCGCGCCGCGTCGCGCAGCTGGAACGGCTGGTGGAGCTGGGCATGGCCATCGCCCGGCTGGAGGGAGAGGCGGCCGAGGCCTTCGGGCCGGGCGACGAGGCCACCCGCGCCCACGCGCTGCTGCGCGACCTGCGCGACCTGGCGGAGCGCCGCCTGGACGCGGCCGAGCAGGACCTGCAGCGCTTCCGTGCCGAGAAGGGCATCCACCCGGACGATTGAGGGCCGGACGATAGAGGGCCGGACGATTGAGGGCCGGACGGTTGGGCCGTGGAAGGTCGAGGCGGAGGCCCGGGGACCGCCCGGGCCTCCCCCGTTCTACTCCGCCATGACCTCGCCGCGGGCGACGTCGAGCAGGCGCTTCATCTCGTCCTCGATGCGGCGGCGGGTGACGGCGATGCCCTTGCCGTGGAGGTCGGCCTCGATGCGCTCGACCAGGTCATGGTGGCTGGGCTCGTCGAAATCGACCTGGGCCATGTGGCGGGCATAGGCCTTCGCCTCGTCGCCCTGCAGCCCCAGCTGCGCCGCGGCCCAGAGGCCCAGGAGCTTGGCCCGGCGGGCGGTCACCCGGAAGTCGATCTCCTGGTCGTGCGCGAACTTGTTCTCGAAACCGCGCTCACGCTCCTCGAACATGGTGGTCATCTCGTCCCCCTCTGTTGCGGCACGGGCTTGTCGCTGCGACTCGAAGCGTCTCACCAAAAACCCCGGACGCCAAGGGGGTAATCGCGGCCCGGCTTGCGGGCGGGCGCCCGGCGGCGCTAGGGTCCTGCCATGTGCAGCGTCGTCATCCTCCACCGCCCCGGCCATGCCTGGCCGCTCGTCATCGGCGCCAACCGCGACGAGATGGTCGACCGGCCCTGGAAGCCGCCCGCCCGCCACTGGCCCGACCGCGGCAATTTGGTGGCGGGGATGGACGAGCTGGCCGGCGGCACCTGGTGCGGGTTGAACGACGAGGGCGTGGTCGCCTGCGTGCTGAACCGCGAGAACACGCTGGGGCCGCAGCCGGGCAAGCGCTCGCGCGGCGAGCTGGTGCTGGAGGCGCTGGACCATGCCGACGCGCGCGACGCGGCGGCCGCCCTGGCGGAGCTGGACCCCGGCGCCTACCGCCCCTTCAACCTGGTCGTGGCCGACAACCGCGACGCCTTCTGGCTGGCGCACTGCGGCGACGGCACGGTGCGGGCGGAGCGCATACCGGCCGGCCTGTCCATGGTCACCGCCATGGACATGAACGACGAGGCGGCCAGCCCCCGCACCCGCTTCTACCGCCCGCTCTTCGCCGCCGGCCCGGCGCCCGATCCGGATACCGGCGAGTGGTCCCGCTGGGAGGAGCTGCTGGGCAGCCGGGTCTGGGACGGCGACGTCGGCCCGCGCGGCGCCATGTGCGTGGTCACGCCGGTGGGGTTCGAGACCATCTGCTCCAGCCTGATCGCCCTGCCCTCCATGGAGCGCCCGGGCGTCAAGCCGGTCTGGCGCTTCGCCCCGGGCCGGCCGGACCGCACGGCGTTCGAGGCGCTGGAGCTCTGACCAGGCGCCCGCAGGTCGCATGCAGCGCAGCGGAATGCGACACGTCCGGCCGGGAACGTCGCATTGCGGCTTCGCCTCCATGCGACCTACAAGCCCCGGAGACGCCGGCCGGAGCTCCGAGGGATACCGCAACGCAGGGCGGCCCCCGTCGCAGGGCCGCTTTTATTGTGGCGGCGGGTTCCGGCTGCTATATCCTGCCCCGACTTCTGTTAAGACCCGCGCGGCCCGTCCACGCGGGTCATTGCCACTTGAGAAGACAGGTCCATGACGAGACGCCGGCGGATCTACGAGGGCAAGGCCAAGATCCTTTTCGAGGGTCCGGAGCCCGGCACCCTGGTGCAGTACTTCAAGGACGATGCGACCGCCTTCAACAATCAGAAGAAGGGGACGATCACCGGCAAGGGCGTCCTCAACAACCGCATCTCCGAATACCTCATGACCAAGCTGGCGGACATCGGCGTGCCCACGCACTTCGTCCGCCGCCTGAACATGCGGGAGCAGCTGGTCCGCGAGGTCGAGATCATCCCGATCGAGGTGGTGATCCGCAACGTCGCGGCCGGCTCGCTGACCAAGCGCTTCGGCATCCCCGAGGGCACGCAGCTGCCGCGCTCGATCGTCGAGTACTACTACAAGTCCGACGAGCTGGGCGACCCGATGGTCTCCGAGGAGCACATCACCGCCTTCGGCTGGGCCGCGCCCCAGGATTTGGACGACATGCTGGCGCTGAGCCTGCGCATCAACGACTACCTCTCCGGCCTGTTCCTGGGCATCGGGCTGCGCCTGGTCGACTTCAAGGTCGAGTACGGCCGGCTGTGGGAGAATGACGAGATGCGCATCATCCTGGCCGACGAGATCAGCCCGGACAATTGCCGCCTCTGGGACATGAAGACCAACGAGAAGCTGGACAAGGACAGGTTCCGCCAGGACCTCGGCAAGGTCGAGGAGGCCTACCAGGAGGTGGCGCGCCGTCTCGGCATCCTGCCGGAGGGCGGTCCGGGCGACCATGCCGCCCCCAAGCTCGTCCAGTAAGAACCAACGTCATTACGGAAGCGGAACGATGAAGGCCAAGGTTGTCGTCACCCTGAAGCACGGCGTTCTGGACCCGCAGGGCAAGGCCATCGGCAACGCCCTGCAGGGCCTCGGCTTCGAGGGCGTGGGCGAGGTCCGACAGGGCAAGCTGATCGAGCTGGAGCTGTCGGAGAAGGACCCGGCCAAGGCCCGCGAGTCGGTCGAGGCCATGTGCCGCAAGCTTCTGGCCAACACGGTGATCGAGGATTACTCGATCGAGCTGGTGGCCTGAGCCCTTGCGCGCCGCCCGCCTGCCGATCCTCGCCATCGCCGCAGCCCTCCTGCCCGCCGGCCCGGCGCTGGCGGACGCGCAGCGGCAGATGCTGGCCTGCGGCGAGATCCGTGACGACGCGGCGCGGCTGAAATGCTTCGACTCGGCCCTGCCGGCGCTGCGCACCCTGATGCAGACGCCGCCCCCGGCCCCGCCGGCGGCACCCGCGCCGGGCGTGGCGGCGGCCCCCGCGGCACCCGCCGCCCCGGCGCCGCTGACCGCCGAGCAGCGCTTCGGCGTCGGCAAGACCTCGGAGGATGTCGACCAGATCGTCGCCGTCGTCGAGGAGATCGAGATGCGCTCAAACGGCAAGGCACTGATCCGGCTCGCCAACGGCCAAACCTGGACCCTGACCGAGCCGGCGGCGCTGTCCTCGCGCATGGTCGGCCGGCAGGTGCGCATCAGCCGCAAGGCGCTGGGCAATTTCCTCATGGCCTATGCCGAGGGCCCCAGCCTGTCCTGGTACGTGCGCCGGGTGAACTAAGGCGCGCCAAAGGGCTCGGCTGCCCCGCGCGGGCCGCATTGGATCGGCACGTCAGGCCGGATTAGCCTTTCCCGGTCCGCAGCAGCGGTTCGGAAAGGAACGCCTCCGCCATGACGACGCTCTTCTACAGCCCCGGCGCCTGCTCGCTCGCCCCGCACATCGTGCTGGAGGAGATCGGCCGGCCCTTCGATCCCGTCCTGGTGATGCTGCGCCAGGGCGAGCATCTGAAGCCCGAATACCTCGCCGTCAATCCGCGCGCCCGGGTGCCCGCCCTCTCGATCGAGGGCAAGGTGCTGACCGAGAACGCCGCCATCCTCACTTGGCTGGCCGGCACCGCGCCGGAGAAGGGGCTGCTGCCCGCCGATCCCTGGGAGCGGGCGCATGCCCATTCGCTGATGTCCTTCCTCGGCTCCAGCGTCCACATCGCCTTCGCCGGCCTGTGGCGCGCCGGCCGCTTCGCCGAGGACGAGGCGGCGCATCCCGCCATCCAGGCGACCTCGCGCACGGCCATCGAGAAATTCTTCGACGAGGTCGAGACCATGCTGACGGGCCGCGACTGGGCCTTCTCGACCTACAGCGTCGCCGATCCCTACCTGCTGGTCTTCTGGCGCTGGGGCACCGTCATCGGGCTGGAGATGGCCGAGCGCTTCCCGGCCTGGACCGCCCACACGCGCCGCATGCTGGCCCGGCCGGCGGTGCGCCGCGCGCTGGAGCGCGAGGGCATCGCGCTGGAGGCCTGATCCGGCGGCCGAGGGCGTCGCATGGAAGGGCCGCATGGTCTAAGGTGCGGCCATGATGACAGACGACACGCCGACGCCCGAGCCGACCGACGCCGCCCCTGCACCCGAGGCCGCCGCCCCCTGCCCCGCCTGCCGCAAGCCGGCCGATCTCTGCGGCTGCGCCGACCTGACGCGGGTGGAGAACCGGCTGGCGGTGCTGGTGCTGCAGCACCCGCAGGAGCAGGACGTCGAGCTGGGCACCGCCCGGCTGCTGACCCTGCAGCTGCCCCGCGCCGCCCTGCGCGTCGGGCTCTCCTGGCCCAACCTCGCCAAGGCGCTGGGCCCGCTGGCGCCCAAGGACACGCCGCCCGACGCCAAGCGCTGGGCGGTGCTCTACATGGGCTCGGGCGAGGATGTGACCTCCGTTCCCGCCGGCGCGGCACGTCTGGTCGACAAGAAGGGCCAGCTGCTGCCCGAGGCCGAGGAGGCCGCGGCGCTTGCCGAACTCGACGGCATCGTGCTGCTGGACGGATCCTGGAGCCAGGCCAAGGCGCTGTGGTGGCGCAACGCCTGGCTGCTGAAGCTGCGGCGGCTGGTCATCCATCCGCATTTCCGCTCCGCCTATGGCGAGCTGCGCCGCGAGCCGCGCAAGGAGAGCGTCTCGACGCTGGAGGCCGCCGCCTTCGCACTCTCCGTGCTGGAGCGGCGCCCCGACTTGCTGGACGCCCTCACCGCCCCCTTCAAGCGCCTCGTCGCCGCCTACCGCGCCAGCGGCCGGCGACCCGGTGCCGAGGAGAAGAAGGCCGGTGGGCGCCCTGGGGGACGGCCCGGCGGGCGCCCGGGCGGCCGGTGGCGGGGCGGGCGCGGCAAGCCGAAGGGCGGCGCCTCGTGAGGCGCCTGCTGGCCGCGGCGCTGCTGGCATTGGTGGCCGGGCCCGTCCAGGCGCAGGAGGTATTGGACTTGGTCGACCCGGCGCGCGGCCGGCCGGTGCCGACGCTGCTCTACGGCGCCCAGCCCGGCGCGCCCAGGCCGCTGGCGGTCATCTCCAACGGCTATGGCGGCAGCCACGCCAACTATCGCTTCATCGCCGAGGCGCTGGTGGCGCGCGGCCTCGTCGTGGCCTCGGTGCGCCAGGATTTGCCCGGCGACCCGGCCATGGCGACGGAGGGAAACCTGCGGGTGCTGCGCCGGCCCTTTTGGGAAACCGGCGCCGACACCCTGCTCTACCTCGCGGGCGAGCTGCGGGCGCGGGGGCTGGCCGACGCCTCGCCCCTGGTGCTGGTCGGCCATTCCAACGGCGGCGACATCAGCATGCTCTTCGCCGAGCGGCACCCGGAGAAGGTCCGAGCCGTGCTGTCGCTGGACAACCGCCGCATGCCCCTGCCCCGCACGGCTAGGCCCCGGGTCTGCAGCGTGCGCGCCTCCGACGTCCCCGCCGACCCCGGCGTGCTGCCGGACGCGGCGGAGCAGGCGCGGCTGGGCATCCTGGTCGCCAAGGTTCCGGGGCTGCGGCACAACGACATGGGCGATGGCGCCGCGCCGGAGCACAAGACGGCGATGCTGGCGGCGCTGGACGCCTGCCTGGACGGGGCGCGCTGAGCCGTAGGTCGCATGGAGGCGGAGCCGCAATGCGACATGCCACGGCGGGGCAACGTCGCATTCCGCCTGCGGCTTCATGCGACCTACGGGAAGCGGTCAGCGTCCGCCAGGGGCAAGGCTCATCAGCGGCTTGCTGACGCGGGCGTCGACCGTCATGGGCGGGGAGACGGCGCCGGCGGCGGGCAGGCTGGCGCGCAGCGTCTCCAGCTCCTTCTCCAGCGCGGCGGCGCGGATCTTCTCGGCCCGGGCGGCGCGGCGCTGGCGGCGGCCGCCGGCCCAGGCGAACAGGCCGCCGGCCAGGAAGCCCGCCACCAGGCTGCCCAGCACCAGGGCGAAGGCGGGGATGTTGACCAGGAAGGGCAGCGGCCAGAAGGAGATCGGCACGTCGCCGCGGTTGGAGACCGCGAAGACGATGGCGAGCAGCGTCAGCGGCGCGGTGATCAGCCAGGAGAGATGGCGCACGGGCATGGCTCCGGAGGGCGGGAAGGCCGGGACGCCAGAGTAGCGCCCCCGGGTCCCCGCCTTCAATCTCCGCCCGACGGGGACGGCGGCGGACGGATCACTCGGCGTTCAGGCGCTCGCGCAGCTGCTTGCCGGTCTTGAAGAAGGGAATGACCTTCTCGTGCACGTCCACGGACTCGCCGGTGCGCGGGTTGCGGCCGGTGCGGGCGTCGCGCTGCTTGACGGAGAAGGCGCCGAAGCCACGCAGCTCCACCCGGTCGCCGCGGGCGAGCGCCTCGGTGATCTCGTCGAAGATGGTGGTCACGATCTTCTCGACGTCGCGCTGGTAGAGGTGCGGGTTGCGCTCCGCCAGGCGCATGATCAGTTCGGATTTGGTCATCGGTGCCCCCCTCTGGCGCCGGCCGTCGGCCTGGGCCGCAGCCTGTTGCCCCAAGATTGCCGGACATTCGGACAAGGCGCAAGCCGTTCCAAAACAACGCTTTTCATGGGGGCAAAAGAAAAGGCCGCCGGAGTTTCCCCCGGCGGCCCCTTCAACCCTTGAAGGACTCAGGTCTTAGCCATTGTCCTTCTGGGCGCGCTTCAGCGCGGCGCCCAGGATGTCGCCCAGCGAGGCGCCGCTGTCGGACGAACCGAACTCGGCCATCGCCTGCTTCTCCTCCTCGACCTCCTTGGCCTTGACGGAGAGGCTGATCTTCCGCGTGGCGCGGTCGACCTGGGTGATCTTCGCATCGACCTTCTCGCCGACCGCGAACCGCTCCGGGCGCTGCTCGGAACGGTCACGCGACAGGTCCGACTTGCGGATGAAGCCGGTGAAGCCGTCGCCGACCGAGACCTCGATGCCGCCGTCGGTGATCTGGGTGACGGTGCAGGTGACCACGTCGCCCTTCTTCACGCCGGCGACGGTCGCCTCGAACGGATCGTTCTCCAGCTGCTTGATGCCGAGGGAGATGCGCTCCTTCTCGACGTCGACGTCGAGCACCTTCACCTTGACGCGGTCGCCCTTCTTGTACTCGGCGATCGCCTCCTCACCCGACTTGTTCCAGTCGATGTCCGACATGTGGACCATGCCGTCGATGTCGCCCGGCAGGCCGACGAACAGGCCGAACTCGGTGATGTTCTTGACCTCGCCCTCGAGCTCGGTGCCGCCCGGGAACTTGTCGACGAACGTCTCCCACGGGTTGTCCAGGCACTGCTTCAGGCCGAGGCTGATGCGGCGCTTCTGCGGATCGACGTCCAGGACCATCACCTCGACCTCCTGGGAGGTGGAGACGATCTTGCCCGGATGGACGTTCTTCTTGGTCCAGCTCATCTCGGAGACGTGGACCAGACCCTCGATGCCCGGCTCCAGCTCCACGAAGGCGCCGTAGTCGGTGATGTTGGTGACGCGACCCTTGAACTTGGCGTTCACCGGGTACTTCGCCTCCACGCCCTCCCACGGATCGGCCTCCAGCTGCTTCATGCCGAGGCTGATGCGCTGGGTCTCCGGGTTGAAGCGGATGACCTGGACCGTGACGGTCTGGCCGATCTGCAGCGCCTCGGAGGGGTGGTTGATGCGGCGCCAGGCGATGTCGGTGACGTGCAGCAGGCCGTCCACGCCGCCCAGGTCGACGAAGGCGCCGTAGTCGGTGATGTTCTTCACCACGCCCTGCAGGACTTGGCCTTCCTTCAGGTTGGCCACCAGCTCCGAACGGGCCTCGGCGCGGCTCTCCTCGAGCACGGCGCGGCGCGACACGACGATGTTGCCGCGCGAGCGGTCCATCTTCAGGATCTGGAAGGGCTGCGGGGTGCCCATCAGCGGGGAGATGTCGCGAACCGGGCGGATGTCCACCTGGCTGCCCGGCAGGAACGCCACGGCGCCCGACAGGTCGACCGTGAAGCCGCCCTTGACGCGGCCGAAGATGACGCCGGTGACGCGCTGCTGGTCGTTGAACGCCTTCTCCAGAAGGGTCCAGGCCTCCTCGCGCTTGGCCTTCTCACGGGACAGGACGGCCTCGCCGTTCTTGTCCTCCATGCGGTCGAGATAGACCTCGACCGTGTCGCCCGCCTTCAGCTCGACCGGCTGGCCGGGGATGGCGAACTCCTTCAGGGCGACGCGGCCCTCGGACTTCAGACCGACGTCGATCAGCACCATGTCGTTCTCGATCGAGAGGACGGTGCCCTTGACGACGGTGCCCTCGAGGCTCTCGGACGTGCCGAGCGACTCCTCGAGCAGGGCGGCGAAGCTTTCCTTCTTAAGCGCAGTAGCCTGGGCCATTGAAACTCCTTGGGTGGGCCAGCATGGCGGGCTGGGGTGGTGACCGGACGCCCTTCCGGTCCCGTGCCGTCGCTCGCCACGGCGCCGAGCACCACGCCCGGCGTCTTGGTTGAGTTGAGTTGCCGCTGGTCCGACGGCGCTATCAGCGGCCGGCGAAGGCGGGTCTGGAGCGTATGAAGCTCATGGCTGCGTCGAAGGCCTGGTCGGCATCCATCGCGGACGTATCAAGCAAAAACGCGTCGGCAGCCGGCAGGAGCGGGGATGCCGCCCTCTGGCTGTCGCGCGCGTCACGAATCTTCATGTCCTCCAGGACGGCTGCGTATATAGCCGGGACGCCGCGACTCTGCAACTCTTTGAGCCGCCGTTCGGCCCGCACTTCCGTGGTGGCGGTCACGAACAGCTTGGCGGGCGCGTCGGGGCAGATGACCGTGCCGATGTCGCGCCCGTCCAGCACCGCCCCCGCGTGCCCGTCCGGCGGGGCGCCGGCGAAGCCGCGCTGGAAGTCCAGCAGCGCCGCCCGCACGGCCGGCACCGCCGAGACCTTGGAGGCCGCCTGCGCCGCCTCGTCGGTGCGGAGCGCGGGGTCGCGCACCAGCTCGGCGATGGCGGCGGGGGTCAGCCCCTGTGCCGCTTCCGTCGCCGCCCCGGCATCGTCGGGGCTCCTCCCCGCCCGCAGCACCGCCAGCCCGACGGCGCGGTAGAGGGCGCCGGTGTCCAGCAGCGCGAAGCCCAGCGCCTCCGCCACCCGCCGCGCCAGCGTCCCCTTGCCGCTGGCGGCGGGACCGTCGATGGCGACGACGAGCGGGGCGGTGGGTGCGGTCATGGCGTAGGGCCCGGTGCGGAGATCGATCCGCGGGCGTTACCACCGACGGGACGGCGGTGGCAAGGCCCCTGCCCGCCCCGCAGGTCAGAGCGGCACGGTCCGGTACAGCTCGGCGAGCGGGATGTCCAGGCCGACGCTTTCGAGCTGCAGCCGGGCGTCGGGCCCTTCGACGATCTCCTCGACCCAGCCCTCATCCGTGCGGCGGGCAACCGAGACCCAATGGCGATCCTGCGCCACCTCGACCACCTCGCGCACGGATGGGATGGCGCGATAGGCGTTATCCTTGTACCGCCGCTCCCAATTGGAATTGGACGGGCTCAAGACCTCTATGGTCAACAAGGGATCGCGGGCGTCATGGATCGTGCCCCCGCACTTCACCACCAAGTCAGGAATCAGGAACCCGTTACGCCTGTCGTGCAGCTTTGTACCGCTGCCGATCTGGAGGGAGCAGGGTCGATCCTCTTTCCGCAGAGCACTTTCGATGTGGAAACCCAGTGCCGCCGTCAGTGCGCCGTGGGCATCGCTGGGCGCGGCATGTCCCGTGGCGGGATCGAAGTCTTTCAGGATCGGAACGCCATCCAGCAGTTCCCACACACCATCGTCACCTGGGTCCCAGGCAAGGAACTCCTCAACCGTCATCTTGCGGTCGACAGTCTTCTCGAACCGCTTCGCGGAAGCCGACATGACCACCCCCGACCAGTACCCGACTACGAAAATCCCAGTCGGCATCATGACAGAGGTTGGGAATTCCTCAACGCGCGGTCAAGCACCCAGCCGGATCACGCCGCCCGATCAGCCCGCCCCGATCCCCGCGCCCAGCCCGTTCATCAGCCCGACGAAGCCGGGGAAGCTGGTGTCGATGAAGCTGCCGTCGTCGACGCGCACCGGCTCGTCGGACGCGGTGCCCATGACCAGGAAGCTCATGGCGATGCGGTGGTCCATGGCGGTGGCGACGGTGGCGCCGCCGCGCGGCGGGCGGCCGGTGCCGTGGACGATGAGGTAGTCCTCGCCCATCTCGATGCTGACGCCGCAGGCCTCCAGCCCCGCCGCGATCATGGCGAGGCGGTCGCTCTCCTTGACCCGCAGCTCGGCCAGGCCGCGCATGATCGTGGTGCCCGAGGCGCAGGCCGCCGCGACGGCCAGGACCGGGTACTCGTCGATCATGCTGGGCGCGCGCTCCGGCGGCACCTCGATGCCCCGGAGTTCCGAGCCGCGCACCCGGAGGTCGGCGATGGGCTCGCCCGCCTCCTCCCGCGCATTCCCGAGGGACAGGTCGGCGCCCATCTCCACCAGCGTCTCGTAGAGGCCGGTGCGGCGCACATTGGTGCCGACGCCGGGCAGAAGCAGGTCGGAGCCCGGGCGCAGCAGCGCCGCCACCACCGGGAAGGCGGCCGAGGACGGATCCGCCGGCACGGTGAGGCGGCGGCCCGTGATCTCCGCCCCGCCGGTGACGGTCACGGCCAGCGCGCCGTCCTCCAGTTTCTCGGTCACGACCTCCACGCCGAAATGGCGCAGCATGCGCTCGGTATGGTCGCGGGTGGGCTCCGCCTCGATCACGGTGGTCTTGCCCGGGGTGTTCAAGCCCGCCAGCAGGATGGCCGACTTCACCTGGGCGGATGCCACCGGCAGGCGGTAGGTGATCGGCACCGGGTTCTCGGTGCCCACCACCGCCAGCGGCAGGCGTCCCTTGGAGCGGGTGACGAAGGCGGCGCCCATCGTCTCCAGCGGGCCGGTCACGCGGGCCATCGGCCGCTTGCACAGCGAGGCGTCGCCGGTGAAGAAGGTGGTGAAGGGGTGCGTCGCCACCAGCCCCATCATCAGGCGGGCGGCGGTGCCGCTGTTGCCCATGTCCAGCACCTGCGCCGGCTCCCGCAGGCCGCCGATGCCCAGGCCGCGGGCGCGCCAGACGCCGTCGGCGCCGCGCTCGGCCTCCGCCCCCAGGGCGCGCAGGGCCGCGGCCGTGTGCAGCACGTCCTCGCCCTCCAGCAGCCCGTGGATCTCGGTCTCGCCCAGCGCCAGCGCGCCGAACATCAGCGAGCGGTGCGAGATCGACTTGTCGCCCGGCACCCGGACGGTCCCGGTCAGCGCCCCGCAGCGGCGGGAGACGAGGGGCTGGGCGGCGGGCGCGGCGGTCATGACGGTCTCTCTGGGCATGCGGGTCGGGGTTTGCTGATTAGCATGCGCGCCGCCGCCCGCCAAACGCGGATGGGGCACCCCCGCCCGTCGATTCGGGCGTTTCTATGAACAGTGTTTGACAGGGCCCCGGCTTCATGGCAAACGCCGCGCCTGCACTGGCGCGTTGCCGGATAGAGAAAGACGGAGGTTTGTCGTGGCGAAACCGGAATGGGGCACCAAGAGGATCTGCCCGAGTTGCGGCACGCGCTATTATGACATGCGCAAGGAACCGGCGACCTGCCCGTCCTGCAGCACCGTGTTCGATCCGGAGGCGCTGCTGAAGTCGCGCCGCGCCCGGCCGATCCCCGCCGAGGAGGTGGTGAAGAAGGTGCCGGTCGACGCCGACGAGGAGGAGACGGGCATCGACACCGAGGAGGCCGAGGAGACCGTCGAGGCCGACGAGGAGGAGGTCGACGACGTCGGCATCGAGGACGAGGAGGTCGAGGACGACCTGGTCGCCGCCGAGGAGGACGATGTCCTGCTGGAGGATGCCGAGGAGCTGGACGACGGCGACGATGTCGGCGACGTGGTCGAGGTCGAGGGCGACGAGGACCGCTGATCCCGGCGGCTAAGTGGCGGTTTTGCTTGAGTTTCCGGGGGGTGTCCCGGGTTTCCGGAAAAAAGTGGCACCCTTCGAATTTTTCGCTTGATCGCCACGGCCGGCTTGGACATATTCCGCGCCACCGCCGGTCACCCAGGCCGGCAACGAGATAGGCGGCAGCGTCGGTAACGACGGCAAGCCGCAGGGTTAGGGGCCATAGCTCAGCTGGGAGAGCGCTACAATGGCATTGTAGAGGTCAGGAGTTCGATCCTCCTTGGCTCCACCAAATAGAAGGCCCGGCAGGCGACTGCCGGGCCTTTCTGCTTTTCCGGGCTACGTCCCGCCCCACCGCCGTGCTAAGCCCTGCGCCCATGCGCGCGGCCTATCTCCAGCTTTCCCTCTCCATGATCCTGGTCGGGCTGTCGGTGCCCGTGTCCAAGGCGATGCTGGCCTATGCGCCGCCGCTGGTGGCGACCGAGGTGCGGTTCGCGCTGGTGGCGCTGGTGCTGGCGCCGCTGGCGGTGCCGGCCTGGTTCGCGAGGGCGCCCTCGGGCGTGCCGGCGACGAAGGGAGACTGGACCAGCCTGGGGCTGCTGGCGCTGTTCGGCATGGTGCTGTTCAACGTCTTCCTGATGTACGGGCTGCAGGGCACCAGCGCCATCACGGCGGGCATCCTGACCAGCACCATCCCGGCCATGACGGCATTGGCCGCGGCGCTGATCCTGGGCGAGCGGCTGGGGCGCGGCGGGGTGGCGGGGACGGTGCTGGCGGTGGCCGGCATCGCCGCCATCAATCTCGCGCCGGGAGCGTCCGGGGGCGGGCATGCCGAAGGCGGTGCGGCCGACACGCTGCTGGGCAATGCGCTGGTCTTCGGGGCGGTGCTGTCGGAGGCGCTGTACGGTGTCTATGCGCGCCGGCTCGGCGGGCGGGTGTCGCCGCTGCAGGTGACCTTCCTGGCGAATCTCGGCTCGGCGCTGGTCATGCTGCCGCTGGCCTGGGCGACGGCGGGCGAGTGGGGGCCGGGCGACGTGCCGGGTTGGCTCTGGGCGCTGTTCGCGGCCTCCAGCCTCGGCAACGGCGCGCTGGCGGTGTTCCTGTGGATGCGCGGGGTCGTGCATGTGCCGGCCAGCCGCGCCGGCCTGTTCACCGGCCTGCTGCCGGTGGCGGCCATGCTGGCGGCGGTGGCGCTGCTGGGCGAGCGCTTCACCGCCGCGCACGGGATCGGGCTGGGCCTGGTGCTGCTGGCGATCGCGCTGGGCACGGGGGTGCTGGGGCTGAAGCGGGCGGCTTGAGCAGGTCGTTTAATCCTTCTCCCCTTGAGGGAGAAGGATGGGGCCCCAAGCCTGCTTGGGGAGGATGAGGGGTCGGCGGGCAACAGCCCGACGTTCTCTACGGGTGATCTTAAAACAGCGGTTGAGAACGCCCGCCTGCGGCGGTCGACCCCTCATCCCCCCACGGCTTCGCCGCGGGTCCCACCCTTCTCCCTCAAGAGGAGAAGGATAAATATGCCCCCTCACCCTCCCACCGCTGCGCGGCGGGCCCCTCCCTCTCCCGCAATGGGCGAGGGATGTGATGCCCGTCAGCCGTAGACCTGGTCCAAATCCTTGTCGTCGAACGCGTAGGTGGAGTTGCAGAACTCGCAGGTGACGGCGACGTGCCCGGTCTCGGTGCGCAGATCGTCCAGCTCCTCGCGGTCGATGGAGCGCAGCACGGTCGCCACCCGCTCGCGCGAGCAGCGGCAGCTGGGCCGGATCGCCTGCGAGCGGTAGACCCGCACGCCCTCCTCGTGGAAGAGGCGGAACAGCAGCGCGTTCACCGGCAGGCCGCGGTCCAGCAGCTCGGCCTCGGTGACCGTGCCCATCAGGATCATGGCGCGGCGCCAATCATCCTCGATGTTGCTGGGGACGGCGCCGGCGGAGCCCGCATCCTCGTCCGGCAGGGTCTGCAGCATGACGGCACCACCGATCCAGCCGGCACCGTCGCGGCCGACCGCGACCTCGATGCCGGTCGGCAGCTGCTCGGACTGGCGGAAATAGTGCCGCACGCAGTCGTCGAGGTCGTCGCCGTCCAGCTCGACGATGCCCTGGTAGCGCTGGGTGTGCTCGCCCTGGTCGACGGTGAAGGCGAGATAGCCCTTGCCCAGCAGCGAGGGCACCAAGCCCTTGCCGTCGGCGGGGGGCGTCCAGCCGGCCAGCGCCTCCTCGTCGAACTGGGCGTAGCCGCGCACGTCGCCGACGCTGGTGACGTCGGCGACGGTCAGCTTCACCGGTCCGTCGCCCTTGGTCTGCAGGGTGAAGATGCCCTCGTACTTCAGCGCCGCCGCCAGGGTGATGGCGAGCGTGATGGTCTGGGCCAGCAGGCGCGCCACCGGTTCGGGATAGGCGTGCCGGCACAGGATCTCGTCCAGCGTCGGTCCCGCGCGCACCACGCGGCCGCGCAGGTTGGAGAGCTCGAGCTGGAAGGGCTGGATGACGTCGAGGGTGGCGTCGGACGTGACGGCGCCGGGCTCCCCCGTCGCCGCACCGTGGTCATGCTTCATCGGTTCAGGCACCAGGTCAGTATGCCCTTCTGGGCGTGCATGCGGTTCTCCGCCTCGTCCCAGACGGCCGATTGCGGCCCGTCCATGACGGCGGAGGTCACCTCCTCGCCCCGGTGGGCCGGGAGGCAGTGCATGAATATGGCGTCGGCGCCGGCCTGTTCCATGAGCTTTTCATTGACCTGGTAGGGCGCCAGCAGCTCGTGGCGGCTGCGGGCGTCCTTGTGGTGCATGCTGACCCAGGTGTCGGTGACGATCAGGTCGGCGCCGCGCGCCGCCTCCATCGGGTCCTCCACCACCCAGACGCTGCCGCCCTCCTCCGCCACCCAGCCCAGCGTGGCCGCCGAGGGGCGCAGCGGCTTCGGGCAGGCGACGCGCAGCGTGAACTCGAAGCGCACCGCCGCCTCGATCCAGCTCTCGCAGACATTGTTGGCGTCGCCGGTCCAGCAGACGGTGCGGCCGCGGATGGGGCCCCGCTTCTCCTCGAAGGTCATGATGTCGGCCATGATCTGGCAGGGGTGCGAGCGGTCGGTCAGCCCGTTGATGACAGGGATCGACGCGGCCTCCGCCATGGCGCGGGGCTTCGCCTCCTCGTCGGTGCGGATCATGATGGCGTCGACATAGCGCGAGAGCACGCGGGCGGTGTCGCCGATGCTCTCGCCGTGGCCCAGCTGGATCTCCTTGCCGGTGAGGCAGATGACCTCGCCGCCCAGCTGGCGCATGCCGACCTCGAACGACACGCGGGTGCGGGTCGAGGGCTTCTCGAAGATCAGCGCCAGGGTGCGGCCGTCGAGCGGCTTCTCCCGGCGCGGGGCCTTCTTGATCCCGGCGGCCTGCGAGAGGATCTCGCGCAGCGTCGCCTGGTCGTGGTCGCGGATGTCGAGGAAATGGCGAACGCCGTTTCGCGTTGAGGGGCTCATGCCGCGAACTCCCGGCAGGTCTTGTCGAGGATGGCGAGGGCTTCCGCGATCTCGGTCCCGCCGATGGTCAGCGGCGGCAGGATGCGGATGACGTTGTCGGCCGCCGAGACCACCAGCATGCCATTGTCGCGCAGCCGCGTGACCATGTCGGCGACCGGCACCACGCATTTCAGCCCGAGCATCAGCCCGCGCCCGCGCGCCTCCGCCAACACCGACGGGTGCCGCGCCACGAGGTCGTCCAGCCCGGCCTTCAGGCTGGCGCCGGTCTCCTGCACGCCCTCCAGGAAGCCGGGGGCGAGGATCACGTCCAGCACGGCGTTGCCGACGGCGGTGGCCAGCGGGTTGCCGCCGAAGGTGGTGCCGTGGGTGCCGGCGGTCATGCCGACGGCCGCCTTCTCGGTCGCCAGGCAGGCGCCCAGCGGGAAGCCGCCGCCGATGCCCTTGGCGATGCACATGACGTCGGGCGTGATGCCCGCCCACTCATGGGCGAACAGCTTGCCGGTGCGGCCCACGCCGGTCTGGATCTCGTCCAGGAAGAGCAGCAGGCCGAACTCGTCGCAGACGCGCCGCAGCTCCTGGAGATAGTCGACGTCCGCCTCGCGGATGCCGCCCTCGCCCAGGATCGGCTCGACCATGACCGCCGCCGTGTTCGGGCCGATGGCGGCGCGCAGCTCGTTCATGTTGCCGAAGGCGACCTGGTCGAAGGCGTCGATCAGGGGGCCGAAGCCCTTCACCATCTTCTCCTGGCCGCTCGCGGCGATGGCGGTCATGGTGCGGCCGTGGAAGGCGCCGCCGACCGAGATGATGCGGTGGCGCTCCGGATGGCCGGTCTCGTACTGGTACTTGCGCACCAGCTTCACCCCGCACTCCCACGCCTCGACGCCGGAGTTGGTGAAGAAGACGGTGTCGGCGAAGCTATGCTCGACCAGCCGCTCGGCCAGGCTCTCCTGCCCCGCCACGCGGAACAGGTTGGAGGTGTGCCAGAGCTTGGCCGCCTGCTCGCCCAGCCTGCGCACCAGGTACGGGTGGGCGTGGCCCAGCGCGTTCACCGCGATGCCGCTGGTGAAGTCCAGGAATCGTCGGCCCGTCGTGTCGTACAGATAGCTGCCCTCGCCCCGCTCGAAGACGACATCGATGCGGGCATAGGTCGGCATGACGACGGGAATCACGGGCGCGCTCCTCGCTCTGGCTGTGGCGCCGGGAAATGGCCGGCGCGGGGGAAAACGAGGGACTATCGAGTGAGCCTGCGCGGCCTGTCAAACGCGCCACCCGCACGGCCCCCATGCGCGGGTGCGCGCGGGAGCCGCCCCGCCACGCCGCCCGCACGCCCGAAACCATTGCGGAAACTGCCCATTCGGCTTAAGTTCCAAGGAGGAGCGGACCCTCCGAACGGTCGGTCCGCCAGTCCCGCGCACCCCGCCGATGGCGGCACGCCGGGGCGGACGGGTTGGGGCTGGTCCGGGCTGGGCCGAAACGGGGGCTGAGAAAGACCGATGGCGAACGACATTCTGGATCCGCGGCATTTCCCGCGGCCCAACATCGGCGGCGGCGACACCGCTCCCGCGTCGGGCGCCTCGCCCGTCGCCGGCGGCGTGACCACCATCTCGCCCGAGGCGCGGATCGAGGGCGCCAAGATTTCCCACTGCCACACGCTGCACGTGGCCGGCCGGCTGATCGACGTCCAGCTGAGCGACATCCAGGTGCTGGAAGTCGCCGAGGGCGGCCATTTCGAGGGCACCTGCAAGGTGGAGAGCATGCGCGTCTCCGGCCGCGCCACCGGCACGCTGGAGGTCACCGGCACCCTGTCGGTCGGCGAGACCGGCGTGGTCGACGGCACCATCCGCTACGGCCGCATCAGCATCGCCGACGGCGGCGCCATCAGCGGCAGCATCTCCTCGGGCCCGGCCCAGGGCTGATCCGCGCCCGCACGGAAATGACGGCACGGCCGCCCCTCACCGGGCGGCCGTTTCCATGTCCGGGCACCGTGACCGGGGGCCCCGTGACAGACAGGCGACTCGCGGCCGGGCCAGTCGCAATTTCGGCGTGAGATGCGGGTCGGATGGCCTCAGACGATCGGCCATGTCCCTTTAGCCATAGGCCTACGCCTTATAGGAACTCGCTAATATTCGATCGCGTTGCCGCAAGATGAGCGGGGTGACTTCTCTGCTGGGAGGCGACGATGGTCACGAACTGGGACTACCTTTACGGCTGGCACTATGGAAGCCTGACAAACTTCAGGTCGAAAATGACCGGAGTTGAAAGGAATACCGGCACCGGCAACGACAGCCTGACGACGACGTCCGGTCACGATCTCATCCGCACCAATGCCGGCAACGACACGATCAATGCATCCGGCGGCAACGACTGGATTTCGGGCGGCGGCGGCAATGACTCGGTGCGGTCCGGCAGCGGCCACGACTTCGCGCAGGGCGGCGACGGCAACGACCGAATCTTCGGCGAGGACGGCAACGACATCCTCGACGGCGGCAACGGCGCCGACAGCGTCGACGGCGGCAACGGCGACGACTGGGCTTTCGCCTGGACCGGCAACGACACGGTCCAGGGCGGCGCCGGCCACGACACGATGGATGGCGCGGCCGGCAGTGACGTCCTTTACGGCGGCGCCGGCAACGATGTGCTGTTCGCGGGCGACAATGCCGGCGGCACGGAGACCGACAAGCTGTACGGCGGCAGCGGCGACAACGTCTTCTTCAACTACGGAGTCAATTACGGCCAGCTGACCAATGACGGCACCAGCTGGGACGGGCAGGCCACCCTGCAGCAGTTCCGCGACTGGGTCATGGTGCACGGCCGCGGCCCGTCGGCCGTGACCCAGTTCCATCTCCAGGGCCGCAACGACACCGTCCATGACAACGGCCCCGGCTTCCAGACCGACACGCTCTACTATTACGGAAAGGGCTCGGCGACCGTTTACGACTTCGGCGGGGCGGACTCGGAAGTGGAGGGCGGCGGCGGCGTGCAGGGCTCGTCGGACAAGCTCGTCTTCGTCAATCTGTTCATCAAGGGCAACAAGGTCGACAACTTCAACGAGTTCCTGGCCCGGATCCGCGACGGCAGCATCAAGTACAGCCGCGAGGATTATGGGGACGATGCCTGGGACTACAACGGATCCGGCATGTTCTGGGACAGCCGCGACACCATCACGCTGGATTTCGGCCCGGCGGCGGACGGCACGCCCCGCATCCTGAAGCTGGTCGGCACCACCGTTTCCGGCGGCGAGGGCATCGCCAGCTTCTCGCCCGAGGACTGGATCTTCATCTGACCCGGACAAGGAAAGGGCCGCCCCCGGGTGAGGGCGGCCCTTTTCTCATCATGGATGGTCGGTCGTCAGAGCATCCGCACCAGCGACCCGGCCACCTCGCCCGGGCGCAGCAGGCCGGGGTGGGTGAAGTCGGGGGCGGCGACCGACAGCAGCCGGTCGGCCAGCTCCGGCGCGCCGATCGCGGCGGCGTAGGCCACCACCTCGGGCTTGCCCGGCAGGCCGGTCATCTGGCCGTTGCCGTAGATGATGATGGGCGAGACGAAGCTGCCGGGGCGCGCCCGCTCGGCCATCGCCGCGGCGGCCAGCAGCGCGCGCCAGCAGGCGGTGCGCGGCGCGGCGCCCTCGGACGACAGCGTGCCGGCCTCGCCCCTCCAGGCGCGGCCCTCGAGGTCCTCGACCGCCAGCAGGGCTGTCACCAGCCGGCCGTCGACGCGGCCGCACATGACAGCGGCGAGGCCCGGGCCGGCCGGCAGCTCGGGCGCGCGCACCTGCTCCTTCAGCCCGCGGGCGAGGCCGGCGATCACCTGGTCCAGCGCCGTGCGCAGCGCCTCGGCACCGGTGGGCTGCATCAGGCGCGGCCAGGCGGCGAAGACCAGCGAGGCGAGGCCCGGCGTGTCGTCCTGCGGCGCCGGGGCCACGGCGCCGGTCGCCGTCTCGCCGGAGGCCGAGGCGATCGTGGCGGACAGCCCGTCGACCCGCTCGCCCAACCGGACGATGCGCGCGTCGAAATCGGCCAGCTGCTCGGAGAAGCGGCGCAGCTGCGGGCCGGGGTCGAAGGAAGGCGCCGAGGGCTGCGACGCGGCCGGCGGCGCGGCGGGAGCCACCGGAGCCGGGGCATGCCCGGCGGCGCCGTTGCCGCCCTTGCGCACCTCGATCCGCAGGTCGCGCAGATCGAGCTGCAGCTCGCGCACGGCGCCGACGATGCGCAGGATCGACTCGTGGATCTGGTCGACGACCTTGTCGAACTGCTCCACCGGCTGCACGGCCGGCAGTTCCGGCAGCTCGATGCCGCCGGCGGCGCGGGCCTGGCTCAGCCATGCCTCCAGCGTGCCCAGCCGCTGGCCCAGCTCGTTGACCCGGGTGCCGACCTCGCCGAAGCCGCGGTTCAGCCGGTCCAGCTCCTCCTGCGGGCGGGCGGCGTGGTGGCTGACGACGCCGGTCAGGTGGGCGACGCGCTCGCGCAGCTCCTGGATGCTCTGCCCCAGGGCGTTGATCTTCATCGTCTCCGGCAGCGACACCACGGCCGAATGCATGGCCGCGAGGTCGGAGCGGAAGTCGCGCAGCCGCGAGCCGACATGCACCGCCAGGTCGCGGACGATGGTCTCGGCATAGTCGAACGGGTCGACGCTTTCCTGGATCTCGCCGTCCCGCGGCGCGTCCTTCGTGGACAAATCCTTGCTCATGGCATCCTTCGCGGCCGGATCCCCGGCGGGCTTGCCCCCCGGGGGCGCGGCGACGGCGTCGCTGGTCTCGCGGTGCTCGTCGATCATCGGGCGGCCTCGTTCACGGGACGTTGTCGGAAATGGAGTCGAACAGCCGGGCCCGGCGGGCCTCTGCGGCGTCGCGCGGCAGGCGCGGCAGGCTGGGCGCGGCGACCGGCGGGCGCGGCGGCGGGGGCGGCACGGGCGTCGGCGCCTCCTCCTCCGAGCTCAGGGCGGCGGGAATCTCGGGCATGACCGACACGACCGGGTCGGGCGTGCGGAAGACGGCCGCCGTGGCGGCGGCGGGCGCCGTCTCCGGCTGCGGGACCGGCTGGGCGGCCGGTGGCGCGGCGGGGCGCGGCGGGATCGGCAGGGTCGGGCGCGGCGGGCGCGGGCCGGTCATGGCCGCGAGCGGGGCCGCCGCCGTCGTGCCGGACGGCGCCGAGGCAGCGGCCGCGCCGGGCCCCTCCCCGCCGGAAAGATCGACCAGCATGCGGCGCAGCGCCGCCGCCTGCGGGCTGCGCTGGTCGGCGGTGCGGGCCATGGCCTGGTCGAGCAGGCCCGGCTCGAGGCTGATCTGCAGGAAGGAGGACTGCTCGCCGCTGAGCGACTGCAGCTTGAACATCAGCTGGTCGATCGGCTCGTCGCCGGCGACATAACGGCGCAGCGCGTCGATGCAGGTGGTGACCACCGCCGCGTCGCGCACCGCCCGTGACGAAAACACGGCGCCGCGGCCGGCATCGCCCTTCGGCTCCGCCCGCGCGCCCTCATCCGGCTCCGTCGCCTCGGCGGCGGGCATGGGATCGCTCCCCGCATCCGCGCCCGGGCGCTTGCCGACCCATCGGAACAACCGATCGAGCATTCAGACCGCCCCCGACCTTCCGCCGTGCCGCCCCCCGGCATCGACCAACGCTGCACCCATTCCCAGGCCGCCTCCGGCGCTACCCCTTCGGGCTATGGTTATCATGCCGGGGCGGGGGATTTCAATTTACCTGCCCTTCTTAAGGACAATGAACCTCCTGGTGGCGCGCGCCGGCGGGTTGGAGTGCCACCGGGTGCGCCGATGGGGCGGCGGGGCAAGCTCTTGTTAACGAATGGCACCTCATTCTAGGCTTACCTACGCGACGTCGAGAGACGATGCGGCAAAACAATCATTTGGCGAACGCATGCTCTCTGTCCCGCTGCAGACCGGAACGGCCGACGATCCCGCCGCCGACATGGCGGCCGAGGCCGACCCGGCACCCCGCCCGGGCGTGCAGCCGCACGGCTGGCTGCTGGTGCTGGACGATGGCTACCGGGTGCTGCAGGCGGGCTGCAACCTGGCGGAGCTCTGCGGCGTCGCGGTGCCGGCGGCGATCGGCCGGACGGCGGAGGCGCTGCTGGGCCGGCCGGCCGCCGCGGCGCTGGAAGCGGCGGTGGAGGATTCGGCCGGCGGCAGCATCACCCCGGTCCAGACCCGGGTGGAGACGCCCGGGGGCGGGCTGAACGTCCATCTGCAGGCCCATTGGGGCGCCGGCGGGCTGATCGTGGAGATCGAGCCCTGGCAGATGCTGGACCTCGGCGTCGCCTCGGGCTTCCTGTCGGCCTTCGGGACGGCGATCCGGCGCTACCACGCCGCGCCCGACGTGCTGTCGCTGGCCCGCGCCGCCGCCCGGGACGCCCGCATCCTCACCGGCTTCGACATGGCGGCGGTGATCCGCTTCGACGCGGAGGAGCGGCCCGAACTCATCGCCCAGGACGCCGAGCCGGGAACCGATCCCTTCGCCGGCCGCACGGTAATGCCCGGCATCTTCCCGGACGAGCTGCGGGCCATCTACACCCTGACCCGCCTGCGCCTCGTGTCCGACACGGAAGCGCCGATGGTGCCGCTGCACCCCCCGGCCAATCCCGCCACGGGGCTGCCGCTGGACCTGTCGCGCGCCTGGCTGCGGGGGCTGACGCCGCTGCTGCACGACCATAACCGGCGCGCCGGGGTACGCGGCGTGCTGAGCATCTCGCTGGTGGTGGGCGGGCGTCTGTGGGGGCTTGTGGCCTGCTACAACCGCCGCCCGCGGATCGTGGCGCCGCCGGTCCGGGCCCTGTGCGAGGCCATGGGCGAGATCGTCGCGGCGCAGATCGGCGCGCTGGCCGAGCGGGCCGTGGCCAATGACCGCGTCGCGGCCGCCCGCGCCCTGGCCCGCCTGTCCCAGTCGCTGCGCGCCAGCACCGACCTCGCGCGCACCCTGTGGGAGGAGCGGCAGCGGCTGGCCGTGCTGTTCGACCACGAGGCGCTGGACCTGCGGATCGGCGGCGACGAGCGCACCGACGGCGCCGCCTCCGCTGCGACCCGCGACGCGCTGCTGACCGCGCTGCGGAACCGGGCGCTGGACGGCGTCGTCGCGGTGGCGGACTGCCGCCTGCTGCTGGACGCCGGCGCGGCGCCGGAGGACTGGCCGGGCGCCGCCCTGTTCATGGAGCTGCCCCACGCCGGCCACCTGCTGCTGACCCGCGGCCGGCGCGGCCCGTGGAGCGCCGCCAAGCAGGAGGCGGCGCACGAGCTGCACCGGCTGCTGGCGGAGCGAGGCGCCGAGCTGTACCGGGCCTCGGCCGAGGAGCGGCTGCACCGGCTGGCCTATTTCGACCCGGTCACCGAACTGCCGAACCGGGCGCACATGCTGCGCGACATCCAGGCGGCGCTGGCCGAGGACCGGCATCCGGCCCTGCTGGTGGCCAGCCTGGACCGCTTCCGCACCCTGAAGGGCAGCCTGGGCGACGACCTCGCCGACCGGCTGCTGGCCGCCGTCGCCCGCCGCCTGGCCGGGTGCCTGGGCGAGGGCGACCTGCTGGCCCGGGTCGACACCGGCGAGTTCGCGGTGCTGGTGCCCGAGGAGAGCGGCGCCGACGCCGCGACCCGCCTGGGCTCCCGCATCCGCGAGGCCTTGCGGACGCCGGTGGCGCTGGACGGGCGCGACCTGTTCGTCACCGCCAGCCTCGGCCTCGTCCCCGCCGCCGGTCCGCAGGCCCTGCCGCAGGAGATGCTGCGCAACGCCGAGATCGCCGCCTTCGAGGCGGAGGCGTCGGGTGGCGGCACCAAGGCGTTCGAGGGCGCCATGCGGGCCCGGCTGACCGAGCGCTACGACCTCTACGACCAGCTGCGCCACGCCGTCTATTTCGGGCAGGGGCTGACGCTGGCCTACCAGCCGATCGTGAACCTGGCGGATTGCGGCATCGCCGGCTTCGAGGTGCTGGCGCGCTGGAACCATCCGGAGCGCGGGCCCGTCCCGCCCAGCGACTTCATCCCCATCGCCGAGGAGACGGGCCTGATCGTGCCGCTGGGCAACCAGATCCTGGTGCAGGCCTGCCGCCAGATCGCCCGGTGGCGCCGCATGGCGCCGCAGCGCGACCTCTACCTCTCGGTCAATCTGTCGCCCTACCAGCTGGACGGGGCGAAGCTCGACCTGCCGCGCTGGGTGCAGGGGGTGCTGGAGATGACCGGCGCCAAGTCCGACTGGCTGAAGCTGGAGGTCACCGAGAGCGGGCTGATCGGCAACGCCGCCAAGTCGGTGGACGTGCTGCACCGGCTGCGGCGGCTGGGCATCGGCCTGGCCATCGACGATTTCGGCACCGGCTATTCCTCCCTCAGCTATCTCCAGCGCCTGCCGCTGGAGGCCCTGAAGATCGACCGGTCCTTCATCACCGAGATGGACCGCTCCGAGCAAGGGGCGGAAGTGGTCCGCACCATCCTGCAGCTGGCGCGCATCCTGGACCTCTCCGTGGTTGCGGAAGGGGTGGAGAGCCGGTCCCACCTGGAGCGGCTGCGGGCCCTGGGTTGCGCGCGCGGCCAGGGCTATTTGTTCTCGAAGCCCGTGGACTCGCAGGCGGCGGAACAGATCGTCTGCGGCCGGGAGCCGTGGATTTCCTGAAACGGCGCCGCCACGTTTCGAATATTGCAATCATCTGAGGCGTCTAGACTTGCCGCACTCGGCCGAAAGGGCGAGATGCGGGGGGCTGGACAAGCCTATCCGTGCGTATAGAGTTGCAAAGACTGTCGCGCCCAGGCGCAGTGGAGACATTTTATTAAAATGCCAGCAATCGGCCCGGCCGAGACGGACATCCCCACGGTTCTGCACCGCCGCCTGTCGGACGTGCCGCGCGACCGGCTGATCGAGATCGGGATGCTGCAGATCTTCGCCCGCACGCACCTGATGGATGCGTGGTCGGTGCCGGTGGTCTGCCTGCTGGTCTTCGCCATCTCCCTGCTCTGGACTCCATGGCAGGCCTCGGCCGCCTGGTTCGCGCTGACCATGGTCGCGGTGGCCGTGGCCGACCGGCTCTATCGCCGCTTCCTGGCCGCCGCCGCCACGCTGGAGGACCCCGCCCCCTGGCGCCGGCGCCTGCTGGCGGGCCGCATGGCGGTGATCGTCGCCTGGAGCGCCATGGCCCTGTTCGCATGGCCGGGCGACTATGTCCCGGGCCAGTTCTTCCTGCTGCTGATGCTGAGCTGCGCCATGGCGCTGCGCACCGCCAGCAGCGCCGCCTTCGCCGAGGCGATGCGGCTGCAGCTCCTCCCGCCCCTGTTCGGCATGCTGGCGGTCTGCGCCGCCCAGTTCGACCTGGAGTTCGCCGGGCTGGCGCTGGCGGGGGTGTTCTACGCCGGCTTCCTGCTGCGATTCGGCAACCTCTCGGCCCGCCGGGTGCGCGAGATGTTCAAGCTGCAGTTCGACCTGCTGGACGCCAAGGAGGCGGCCGACCAGGCGAACCGCGCCAAGACCGCCTACCTCGCCACCATCAGCCACGAGATCCGCACGCCGATGACCGGCATGCTGGGGCTGACGCGGCTGCTGCTGGAGACGCAGCTGTCCCCGCGCCAGCGCGAGTACGCCCGCACCATGCATGATTCGGGCGAGGCGCTGCTGTCGATCCTGAACGACGTGCTGGACCTCTCCAAGGTCGAGGCCGGGCGGATGGACATCGAGGCGGTGGATTTCGACCCGCGCCGGCTGGTGCAGGGCGTCGCCAGCCTGATGGAGGGCCGCGCCGCCGAGAAGGACCTCACTCTCGAATCGCACGTCGCCGAGGCGGTGCCGGCGCGCCTGACCGGCGACCCGCTGCGCCTGCGCCAGGTGCTGGTGAACCTGGTCGGCAACGCCATCAAGTTCACCGAGTCGGGCGGCGTGCGCATCGCCGTGGAGGTGGAGCCGCTGCCGCACGGCTGCGTCACGCTGGGCGTGGTCGTGTCCGACACCGGCATCGGCATCCCCGAGGAAGCGCGCGACCGGCTGTTCGAGACCTTCGCCCAGGCCGACTCGGGCATCTCCAGGCGGTTCGGCGGCAGCGGCCTCGGCCTCGCCATCAGCCAGAAGCTGATCCGCGCCATGGGCGGCGAGATCGGCTTCCGTTCCAGCCCCGGCGCCGGCAGCGACTTCTGGTTCACCGTGCCCCTGCCGGTCGCCGAGCAGGTGCCCGAAGCGGCCGCCGCGGCGCCGCTGGCCGAGGTGCCGTCGCTGGCCATCCTGGTGGCCGAGGACGTGACGGCGAACCAGATGGTTCTGGAGGCCTTCCTGCGCTCGCGCGGGCACCGGGTGACGCTGGTCTCGGACGGCCGCGCCGCCGTACGCGCCGTGGCGGAGGGGCGCTTCGACCTGGTGCTGATGGACATGCAGATGGCGCGCCTGGACGGCATCGCCGCCACCCGCGCCATCCGCGCCCTGCCCGATTCCGACCGTGCCGGCGTGCCGATCATCGCCACCACCGCCAACGCCACCTCGGCCGACGCCTCGCTGTGCCGGCAGGCGGGCATGAACGGCTTCGTCGCCAAGCCGATCCTGCCGGAGAAGCTGTTCGACGAGATCAAGGCGGTGTGGACGGGGTCGGGTCGCGCCGTGCACGACCCGCAGCCGGCCCAGCCGATGGACGCTGCGCACCTGTTCGACACCACCGGCCTGGACGGGCTGGTCGAGGCGATGACGGCGGAGGAGCTGGTGGAGTTCGTCCGGCTTTCGGCCGACACGCTGATGGAGGCGGCCGAGGCCGCCGTGCAGGCGGTGGCCGCCGGGCGGACGGCGGACGCGCGGGCGGCCGTGCACCGGCTGCGCGGCACCGCCGCCAATGTCGGGCTGAAACACCTCGCCGAGTGCGCCCGCAAGGCCGAACCGGTGGCCGCCTCCGGCCGCTCCGGCGCCGCCGACCCGCTGCTGGCCTGCCTGCCCGACGCGGCGCGCGAGGGCGCCGCGATCCTGGAGGCCTGGCTGCTCCAAACGCTGGAACGGACCGGCGCCGCCGCCGTGGCCTGAGCGCCCTCAGCGGCCCAGAAGCTCACCGGCCCGGCGGCGGCTCCTTCAGCGGCAGCACCATGGGCGTGGCGCCCGGTCGGATCTGAATGGCCCCCGGCGGCGGCGCCCCCATCGGCCCTACCACCGGCACCGCCCCCGGCGGCACCAGCGCGCCCAGGCCGATCGGCGCCTCCCATTCCGCCAGACGCGCCCGCCCTTCCGGCGACAGCTTCGCCACCGCCGCCAGCATCGACTCCTGGTGCGCCGTCTCGAAGGCGCGCCGCGCCTCCGCGCCCCGGGTGAGCGCCGCCGCCAGGGCGGCCGGGTCGAAGGGCGCCGCTGTCAGTGCCGCACGCACCTCCTCCGACACATTCTCCATCGCCTCGGCCAAGCGCCGCATCGCCTCGGGCGGGGCACCGGCGCCGGCCAGGACCGCGGCGTCGCCGGCGGGCAGGAGTTCCCCCGGCCCCCGGTTCAGGAACAGCACGTTCGGCGCCGGCGCCGGGACCAGCACGTCGCCGGCGGCGGGGCGCAGCAGGTGCGGGACCAGCGCTCCGGCCAGGAACAGGTTGAGGCCGACCGAGCCCAGCAGCAGGGCGCGCATGCGGCTACCCGAGGGGGTGTCCATCGTCACGGGGATATCCTCTCGACGGTGAGGGAGGTCATCAGCAGGCCGGCCGCGTCCAGCCGGGCGGCCTGGGGCGCCGGCGGCGGCAGGGTCAGCATGCCCACCGCCAGCCCGGCCGCCATGGCGCCGGCCAGCCAGGCCAGGCGGGGAGCGGCCGGCCAGGCGCGCCGGGGCACCGGAGGCGCGGCGGCCCCGGCGTCGAGGCGGGCGAGCGCGGCGCCGACCACCCGGTCGACGCGCTCACGCGTGACCTGCGGCTCGGGCGCCCGGGCCAGCAGCCGGCGCAGCGGATCGTCGGGATGGGTCATGGATCGTCTCCGATGCAGTCGGCCGGCAGCCCGGCGAGGCGGGCGCGCAGCGAGCGGCGGGCGCGGGCCAGCAGGGATTCCAGCGCCGAGACGGACAGGGACAGCAGGCCCGCCGCTTCCGACGCGGGGCGGTCCTCGTAATAGCAGAGCGCGACCGCGGCGCGTTGGCGCGGCGGCAGCTCGGCCAGGGCGGCGGCGATTTTGGCGGCCACCTGCCCGCGTGAGATCAGGGCCGGCGCGGAGGGCGCGGGGTCGGGAATGTCGGGCGCCTGCTCCAGCCCGGCATGGACGGGCCTGCGCCGCCGGTCCAGGCAGAGGTTCAGCACGATGCGGTGGAACCAGGTGGAAAAGCGCGCCGGGCCGCCGGGGCGCCAGCGGTCGGCATGGCGCCAGACGCGCAGCAGCGCCTCCTGCACCACCTCGTCGGCGTCCGAGGCGTTGCCCAGCACCCGCTCGGCCAGCGTCAGCGCGCGGGCGGTGTGGCGGGCGGCCAGCAGGCGGAAGGCGTCGCGGTCGCCCGCCGCGACGGCGGAGAGCAGCGAATCGTCGGACGGCTCATCCCCGGGGGAAGCGTCACGATGTGGCTGGTCGAGTGCGTACATGCCCCTTGCACGCCAAGGAGCGGCGCGTCCTGTCGCACCAGCCTACAGGAATTTCCCGGCCGGCGCGCGACAGGCTCGCGATTGCGCGGAGGTCAGTCCTCCAGCGCCTGCCCGCGGGCGTAGCGCCAGGGCCAGGACAGGGCGAAGACCAGGGCGGCGAGGCAGACGCTGAACATCGCGCGCACGCCCGTCTTCTTGGTCGAGAAGCCGGCCGGGATGAGGTCGCCGAGACCCACCAGCAGGTAACCCGCGAGCGCCAGCCAGAACACCGTGATCATGATCATCCTCCGTCGAGACCGGCGCAGGATGACCTTGGGTGGTTAACAGCCGGTGAAGGAGCGGAACGATCGTCACGGCGCGGTGTGCGGGGATCGTTCGGCTGCCGTAACGGTCCCGTCACGCCATCGTCATGCCGCGGGACTAGCGGCGGCGGGGCGGGAGCGGCTACCATCGCGGCATAAGAAGCGGCGGCGACCCGGAACCACGGGCGACCGGCCGGGTGGGGAAACGGAGGAAACCGAGATGGCGGACCAGGACAGGCGCGTGACCGACGACGAGGCGCTGCTGCTGCACAGCAGCGGCCGGCCGGGCAAGCTGGAGATCGCGCCGACCAAGCCGATGGCGACCCAGCGCGACCTGTCGCTGGCCTATTCGCCGGGCGTCGCGGCCCCCTGCCTGCGCATCCACGCCGACCCCTCCACCGCCTACGACTACACCGCCAAGGGCAATCTGGTGGCGGTCATCTCCAACGGCACCGCCGTGCTGGGCCTGGGCGACCTGGGCGCGCTGGCCTCC
Organism: Azospirillaceae bacterium; assembly: GCA_035626475.1. Lineage (GTDB taxonomy): Bacteria > Pseudomonadota > Alphaproteobacteria > Azospirillales > Azospirillaceae > DASPKT01. Next base: position 19,212 of record DASPNP010000065.1, on the reverse strand, counting down.
AAGCCCGTGATGGAGGGCAAGGCCGTCCTGTTCAAGCGCTTCGCCGACGTGGACGGCATCGACCTCGAGGTCGACACCCGCGACGTCGACAATTTCATCAACGCCGTGCGCTATCTCGGCCCCTCCTTCGGCGGCATCAACCTGGAGGACATCAAGGCGCCGGACTGCTTCATCATCGAGCAGCGCCTGCGCGAGCTGATGGACATCCCGGTCTTCCACGACGACCAGCACGGCACGGCCATCATCGCCGCCGCCGGCATGATCAACGCGCTGCATCTCACCGGCCGCGACATGAAGTCGACGCGCATGGTGGTGAACGGCGCCGGCGCCGCGGCCATCGCCTGCGTCGAGCTGATCAAGGCCATGGGCATGCCGCACGACAACGTGACGCTGTGCGACACCAAGGGCGTGGTCTTCCAGGGCCGCACCGAGGGCATGAACCAGTGGAAGTCGGCGCACGCGGTCAAGACCGACGCCCGCACGCTGGAGGAGGCGATGGCGGGCGCCGACGTCTTCATGGGCCTGTCGGTGAAGGGCGCCGTGACCCAGGCCATGGTGAAGTCCATGGCGGCCAAGCCGATCATCTTCGCCATGGCCAACCCCGACCCGGAGATCACGCCCGAGGAGGTCCGCGCCGTGCGCGACGACGCCATCGTGGCGACCGGCCGCTCGGACTATCCGAACCAGGTGAACAACGTCCTGGGCTTCCCCTACATCTTCCGCGGCGCGCTGGATGTCCGCGCCTCCACCATCAACGAGGAGATGAAGATCGCGGCGGCCAACGCGCTGGCCGAGCTGGCGCGCGAGGACGTGCCGGACGAGGTCGACGCCGCCTATGGCCGCCGCCTCAGCTACGGCCCCGACTACATCATCCCCGTCCCCTTCGACCCGCGCCTGATCGTGAAGGTGCCGGCGGCGGTGGCGGTGGCGGCGATGGAGACCGGCGTCGCCCGCAAGCCCATCGTCGACATGGAGGCGTACAAGCGCTCGCTGCGCCTACGCCTGGACCCCACCGCCGACAGCCTGCAGCTGATCTTCGAGAAGGTGCGCGCCAACCCGCGCCGCGTCGTCTTCGCCGAGGGCGAGGAGGAGCGCACCATCCGCGCCGCCCTCGCCTTCAAGGCCGCCGGCTACGGCCAGCCGGTGCTCATCGCCCGCGAGGAGGTTGTGCGCGAGCGCGCCGCCGAGGCGGGCCTCGGCACCACCGACGGGCTGGAGATCGTCAACGCGCGGCTGTCCTCGCAGAACGCCCGCTACGCCGACTTCCTGTACGGAAGGCTGCAGCGCAAGGGCATGATGCACCGCGACTGCCAGCGCCTGGTGAACCAGAGCCGCAACGTCTTCGCCGCCTGCATGGTGGCGACCGGCGACGCGCACGCCATGGTCACCGGCCTGACCCGCAGCTTCTTCGTCTCCTACGAGGACATCGCCCGCGTCATCGACCCCAAGCCCGGCCATGTCGTGTTCGGCCTGTCGGTCATCGCCAGCCGCAACCAGACCGTCTTCATCGCCGATACGACCGTCCATGAGCGCCCCTCGCCCGAGGAGCTGGTGGACATCGCCGTGCAGGCCGCCCGCACCGCCCGGCAGATGGGGCACGAGCCGCGCGTGGCCTTCCTCTCCTTCTCCAATTTCGGCCAGCCGATGCGCGAGCGCGCCCAGCATGTCCGCGACGCGGTGAAGCTGATGGACGCGAGGGGCGCCGATTTCGAGTATGACGGCGAGATGTCGGTGGACGTGGCGCTGGACCATGGGCTGATGCGCCGGCTCTACCCGTTCTGCCGCCTGTCGGGCCCGGCCAACGTGCTGATCATGCCCGCCCTGCACGCCGCCAACATCGGCGCCAAGCTGCTGCAGAAGGTCGGCGGCGGCACGCTGGTGGGGCCGCTGCTGACCGGGCTGGACCGGCCGGCGCAGGTGGTGCAGATGGGCGCCACCGCCAACGATCTGGTGACGGCCGCCGCGCTGGCCGCGCACGATTCGCTGGCGGTCTGACCCGGACGGCCGGAGGCGGAGCATGGCCCGGCACGACATCAGCGCCAGACGCATCTTCGGGACGGGACTGGCGCTGCTGGCCCCGACCGCCGTGCTGCTGGTCGGGCTGGCGGTGAACGGCCGGGTCGACTGGGGCCCGGTCATCGCCACGCTGACCCTGACCTCGGGCCTGACGCTGCTGGTGCTGCGCCTCATCCTGTCCGACGCGCGGCAGATGGCCCGGCACCTGGAGAAGCTGGCGGACGTGGAACATCCCATGCCGCCGCCTTCCGTCGCCACCGACACGGCCGAGGCGCTGCTGTCCGGCGCCAACCGGCTGCACGCCGCCTGGACCGAGCGGCTGGCGGCGGCGCGCGGACGCCTGGCGATGGGCGACGCCATGCTGGAGGCGCTGCCGAACCCGTTGCTGCTGATCGACAGCCGGCGCTCGGTCGACCTGGCCAATGCCGCCGCCCGCTCGCTGTTCGGGGAGGCGGTGGTGGGGCGCGACCTGGCGCTGGCGCTGCGGGCGCCCGCCGTGCTGGGCGCGGTGGAGGAGGTGCTGGCCGGCGGCGACGCGCGCACCGTGGAGCTGACGCTGCCAGTCCCGGTGGAGCGGGTCCTGGAGGCGCGGGTGAAGCCCTTCCGCCGCACCGCCCGCACCGCCGCGGGCCAGGACGTGACCGAGCTGGTCGCCATCCTGGCGCTGCACGACATCACCGCCATCAAGCGGTCGGAGCAGATGCGCGCCGACTTCGTCGCCAATGCCAGCCACGAGCTGCGCACGCCGCTGTCGACCCTGGTGGGCTTCATCGAGACGCTGCGGGGCCCCGCCCGCGACGATCCCGCCGCCCATGACCGCTTCCTGTCGATCATGCAGGAGCAGGCCGGGCGCATGGCGCGGCTGGTGGCCGATCTGCTGTCGCTGTCGCGGATCGAGCTGGACGAGCACTCCCCGCCCCAGGGCGAGGTCGACCTGGCGCGGCTGGTGCGCAGCGTCGCCGCCATGCTGGAGCTGCGGGCGGCGGCGCGGCGGATCGCCATCGCCATCGATGGGCCGGAGTCGCTGCCCGTCACCGGCGACGAGGATCAGCTGACCCAGGTGGTGCAGAACCTGGTCGACAACGCCGTCAAGTACACGCGCGACGGCACCGAGGTGACGGTGCGGCTGGAGCGCCGCGCGCCCGGCATGGCGGCCGTCGCCGTCACCGACCGGGGCGAGGGCATCGCCCGCCAGCACCTGCCGCGCCTGACCGAGCGCTTCTACCGGGTGGACCCCGCCCGCTCCCGCCAGCTGGGCGGCACGGGCCTGGGCCTCGCCATCGTGAAGCACATCGTGAACCGCCACCGCGGCCGCCTGTCGATCGAGAGCGAGGTCGGCCGCGGCAGCACCTTCACCGTCACCCTGCCGATGGGCGCCGCGTCGGGCCAGGACGGGCTGCGCAAGAGCGCGGAGTAGGCCTCGCCTCTCAATCCTTCTCCCCTTGAGGGAGAAGGGTGGGACCCGCGCCGGAGGCGTGGGGGGATGAGGGGTCGACCGCCGAAGGCGGGCGTTCTCGACGGGTGATCGTGGAACAGGGGGTGAGAACGTCGGGCTGCCGCCCGCCGACCCCTCATCCTCCCCAAGCAGGCTTGGGGCCCCATCCTTCTCCCTCAAGGGGAGAAGGATATAAGAGGCCCCCCCTCCCCTACCCCCTTCCCGCCCCGCCGAGGGCCCCGGGGCGTCATCTTAGTGTAACAATACCGTAGTATTTTCATCGCCGCCGCTGGGTATGGTCGCGGCGCCCGATGGGAGTGCCCATCAGGGTGCAGCGGGCATTGCGCCCGGAGAAGTTCTGTCCCAATCCGGAGGGAATGTCGTGACCATGAAGAAGCTTGCCATCGCTGCCCTGATGGCCACCGCCGCCGCCGTCTCGATGGCTGGCGCCGCCCAGGCCCGCGAGCAGATCCGCATCGTCGGCTCGTCGACCGTGTTCCCCTTCACCGCCACTGTGGTGGAGCGCTTCGGCCAGGGCGCCAAGTTCCCGGCCCCGATCCTGGAGTCCACCGGCACCGGCGGCGGCATGCGCCTGTTCTGCGCCGGCCTGGGCGCCGAGACCGCCGACATCACCGGCGCCTCGCGCCAGATGAAGGCCAGCGAGTACACGACCTGCCGCAAGAACGGCGTCGAGTCGATCACCGAGGTCAAGATCGGCTATGACGGCATCGCCTTCGCCCACAGCAAGGACCGTCCCTCCTTCAACCTGACCAAGGGCCAGCTCTTCCAGGCCCTGGCGAAGGAGGTCGAGGTCAACGGCCAGGTCGTCGCCAACCCCTACAAGATGTGGTCGGACATCGACGCCTCGCTGCCGAAGACCAAGATCGAGGTGCTGGGCCCGCCGCCGACGTCGGGCACCCGTGACGCCTGGGTCGAGCTGGTCATGCAGGAAGGCTGCAAGGAATTCCCGGCGATCAAGAATCTCGCCAAGGACCGCAACGACGCCGTCTGCAAGACCATGCGCGAGGACGGCCACTTCGTCGAGGCGGGCGAGAACGACAATCTGATCGTCCAGCGCCTGCAGGCGAACAAGGACAGCTTCGGCATCTTCGGCTACTCCTTCCTCGAGGAGAACACCGACAAGGTCGCCGGCAACACCGTCGGCGGCGTCGAGCCGACCTACGAGAACATCGCCTCGGGCAAGTACCCGATCTCCCGCTCGCTGTTCATCTACGTGAAGAACCAGCATGTCGGCGTGATCCCCGGCCTGAAGGAGTTCATCGCCGAGTACACCAGCGACCGCGCCATGGGCGAGGAAGGCTACCTGGCCGACAAGGGCCTGGTCGCCCTGCCCAAGGACGAGCTGGCGAAGGTCCAGGCGACCGGCAAGGCGCTCACCCCGATGGGCACCCCGGCCTCCTGATACCGGAGACGGATGGCGGCGCTCCCCCGGGAGCGCCGCCTCTTCCTTTGTAGAAGACGTACCGGCCGCGCGGGTGACCGCCGGCCTTGATCCTTAATAGAAGACAGAGTTGCGGGGAGCGATGACGGCATCCCTTACGGTCGGCGTCCTGCTGATCCTGACCTCCATCGGCTTCCTCATGGGACGGTCCAGGGCCGTCGCCCTGGCGGAAGGCCGCATCGCGTCGCTGCACTCCGTGCCGACCTACTACGGCGCCTACGTCGCCATCTGGGCGGGCCTGCCCTCGCTGATCCTGGTGCTGGCCTGGATCGCCATCCGCCAGCCCGTGACCGAGGCGGTCGTGCTGGGCGGCATGGACGTCGAGACGCTGCGCGCCTGGGGCCAGGCGATGCTGCCGCCGGCCGACCTCGAGGCCTTCCTGGCCCGGCTGGCGACCGACGGGCTGGCGGCGCTGAACGAGACGCAGGAGCAGCTGCTCCTCATCAACATCCGGAACATCGCGGGCGGCCAGGGCGACTACGTGCCCGAGGCGGTGCGGGCGCTGCTGGCGGATGACGCCGCACGCTACTCCAGCTTGCGCGACCTGACGGGCTGGGGCCTCTTCGCGGTCTGCATGGCGCTGGCCGCCGGCGGCCTGGCGCTGACCCGCGCGCGCATCAGCCGCGAGTTCCGCGCCCGCAACAATGTCGAGCGGGTCGTCATCGGCCTGCTGATCGTCTGCTCCACCCTGGCGGTGCTGACCACCGTCGGCATAGTGCTGTCGCTGCTGTTCGAGAGCCTGCGCTTCTTCACCAAGGTGCCCTTCACCGAGTTCCTGTTCGGCACCCAGTGGAGCCCGCAGACCGCGATCCGCGCCGACCAGGTGGGCTCGACCGGCGCCTTCGGCGCGGTTCCGCTCTTCACCGGCACGCTGCTGATCGCCTTCATCGCCATGTGCGTGGCGGCCCCGATCGGCCTGATGTCGGCCATCTACCTGTCCGACTACGCGCCCAAGCGCGTGCGCTCGGTGGTGAAGCCGATCCTGGAGATCCTGGCCGGCATCCCGACCGTGGTGTTCGGCTTCTTCGCCATCCTGACCGTCGCCCCGACCATCAAGGCCGCCGGCGCCATGATCGGCCTGGACATCTCGTCCCAGAGCGCCCTGGCCGCCGGCCTGGTGATGGGCATCATGATCGTGCCCTTCGTCTCCTCACTGTCGGACGACGTCATCAACGCCGTGCCGCAGAGCCTTCGCGACGGCTCGCTGGGCCTGGGCGCCACCAAGTCCGAGACCATCCGCCAGGTGATCCTGCCGGCGGCGCTGCCCGGCATCATGGGCGCCATGCTGCTGGCCGTCAGCCGCGCCATCGGCGAGACCATGATCGTGGTGATGGCCGCCGGCCTGCAGGCCAACCTGACCGCGGACCCGCTGGACAGCGTCACCACCGTGACCGTGCAGATCAAGTCGATCCTGGTCGGCGACCAGGAGTTCGACAGCGCCAAGACCCTGTCGGTCTTCGCCCTGGGCCTGGTGCTGTTCCTCGTGACCCTGGTGCTGAACGTCGTGGCGCTGAAGGTCGTGCAGAAGTACCGCGAGAAATATGACTGAGCCGGAGACCCGACCCATGACGGATTTCGCGCAGCCGGCGCAGGTCGCCTCGCCGCAACCCGACGCCATTTCCTTCCACACCAGCACCGCCGCGGAGGTGCGCCTGAAGCGGCGCTACGCCGCCGAGCGCCGCTTCAAGATGTATGGCGTCGTCGCCATCTCGATCGCCGTGGCGATGCTGGCCTGGCTGCTCTGGACCATCCTGCACAACGGCGCCGGCGCCTTCGTGCGGACCGAGCTGCGGCTGGAGCTGACGCTGGACCAGGCCAGGCTCGACCCGCAGGGCACCGGCAACCCGGCCGCCATCGACAAGGGCCTGTACCAGGAGCTGGTCCAGGAGGCCGTCTACAAGCTGTTCCCCGAGGCGACCAGCCGCAGCGACCGCAAGGCGCTGCGCGAGATGGTGAGCCCGGTGGCCGGCGTCTTCGTAGCCGCCCAGGTGATCGACGACCCGTCGCTGCTGGGCCGCACGGTCGAGCTGGGCGTGCCGACCTCGGACGCGATCAACCAGTTCGCCAAGGGCAACATCGACCGCGACGCGCCGCCGGAGACCCGGCCGCTGACCGACAAGCAGATCGGCTGGTACGACCAGCTGGTCGGGCAGGAGCGCATCTCGCGCACCTTCAACAGCACCTTCTTCACCGGCGCCGACAGCAACTATCCCGAGCTGGCCGGCATCTGGGGCGCGCTGGTGGGCTCGCTCTACACCATGCTGGTGACGCTGGTCCTGGCCCTGCCGATCGGCGTGGCCGCCGCGATCTACCTCGAGGAGTTCGCGCCGAAGAACCGCTTCACCGAGCTGATCGAGGTGAACATCAACAACCTCGCGGCCGTGCCCTCCATCGTCTTCGGCCTGCTGGGACTGGCGGTGTTCCTGAACTTCTTCGGCATGCCGCGCTCGGCCCCGCTGGTGGGTGGCATCGTGTTGGCCCTGCTGGTGGTCTCCACCATCATCATCGCTGCCCGCGCCGCGCTGAAGGCGGTGCCGCCGTCGATCCGCGAGGCGGCGCTCGGCATGGGCGCCAGCAAGCTGCAGACGGTAATGCACCATGTGCTGCCGCTGGCGATGCCCGGCATCATGACCGGCACCATCATCGCCATGGCGCACGCGCTGGGCGAGACGGCGCCGCTGCTGATGATCGGCATGAACGCCTTCGTCACCGAGGCGCCCACGGGCATCCTCGACAGCTCGGCGGCATTGCCCGTGCAGGTCTACATCTGGGCCGACAAGCCCGAGCGCGGCTTCGCCGAGCTGACCTCCGCCGCCATCATGGTGCTGCTGGTCTTCCTGGTGCTGATGAACGGCACCGCGATCTGGCTGCGCCGCAAGTTCGAACGCCGCTGGTAGGCCCCGACATGACCGCCAACGACACCCTTACCGTGAGTGCTTCCCCCATGAACGCTGCCGCCATGACGGATGCCGCCGTGAAGCCGAAGATGTCCGCCCGCGACGTGAAGGTCTTCTACGGCACCAAGGAGGCGCTGCACGGCGTCTCCGTCGACATCCGCCGCAATGAGGTGCTGGCCCTGATCGGCCCGTCCGGCTGCGGCAAGTCGACCTTCCTGCGCACGCTGAACCGGATGAACGACACGATCGACATCTGCCGCGTGCAGGGCCAGATCCTGCTGGACGACCAGGACATCTACGATCCGCGCCTGGACGTGGTGCAGCTGCGCGCCCGCGTCGGCATGGTGTTCCAGAAGCCGAACCCCTTCCCCAAGTCGATCTGGGACAACATCACCTACGGGCCGAAGCTGCACGGCCTCGCCACCCGCAAGGACGAGTTCGACCACATCGTCGAGGTCAGCCTGAAGCGGGCCGGCCTGTGGAACGAGGTGAAGGACCGGCTGCTGGAGCCCGGCACCGGCCTGTCCGGCGGCCAGCAGCAGCGCCTCTGCATCGCCCGCGCCATCGCGGTCAGCCCCGAGGTCATCCTGATGGACGAGCCCTGCTCGGCGCTCGACCCCATCGCGACCGCCCATATCGAGGAGCTGATCGACGAGCTGCGGGAGAACTTCACGATCGTGATCGTGACCCACAACATGCAGCAGGCCGCCCGCGTCTCCCAGCGCACCGCCTTCTTCCACCTGGGCGACCTGGTGGAGGTGGGCGACACCGAGGAGATCTTCACCAATCCGCGGGACGAGCGCACCCAGGGCTACATCACCGGCCGGTACGGCTGATCATGGCGGCCGAGCATACCGTCAAGGCGTTCGAGCAGGAGCTCCGGCGCCTGACCAACCGCATCTCGCAGATGGGCGGCTACGCCGAGGCCCAGATCGCCGACGCGGTCCAGGCCCTGGTGCGGCGCGACACCGCCCTGGCCGAGCGCATCGTGCAGGCCGACGCCCGGCTGGACGGCTACGAGCGCGAGGTCGAGCACGATGCCGTCCGCGTGCTGGCGCTGCGCCAGCCCATGGGCAGCGACCTGCGCGAGGTGCTGGCGGCGCTGAAGATCTCGGCCGACCTGGAGCGGTCGGGCGACTACGCCGCCAACATCGCCAAGCGCTCGGTGGCGCTGGCGAAGCTGCCGGCCGTGGCGCCGGCGGCGGCGATCCCGCGCATGGGCTCGCTGGTGCGCGACATGCTGCGCGACGTGCTGGACGCCTATGTCGACCGCGACGTGGAGAAGGCCGTCACCGCCTGGCGCCGCGACGCCGAGCTGGACGGTCTCTACACCGACCTGTTCCGCGAGGCGCTGGCGCACATGGCGGCCGACACCGACAGCATCGCCGCCTGCACCCACCTGCTCTTCATCGCCAAGAACCTGGAGCGGGTCGGCGACCACGCCACCAACATCGCCGAGACCATCCATTTCCTCGTCCGCGGCCAGCCGATCTCCGGCACCCGGCCCAAGGACGACCGGACCTGCTTCGAGACCATGCCGCACGCCGCCTCCGGGAGGGCCGCCACGCCATGAGCACCGCCACGAGCACCGCCGCGATGACCGCCGCCGCGACCAAGCCGCTCGTCCTCATCGTCGAGGACGAGGCCGACCTGGTGACGCTGCTGACCTACAACCTCGAGAAGGAGGGCTTCCGCGTCGCCGCCGCCGGCGACGGCGAGGAGGCGATCCTGCTGGCCGAGGAGCAGCCGCCGAACCTGGTGCTGCTGGACTGGATGCTGCCGCTGATGAGCGGCATCGAGGTCTGCCGCCAGCTGCGCCGCTCGCCCGCCACGCGCGAGGTGCCGATCATCATGCTCACCGCCCGGGGCGAGGAGAGCGACAAGATCCGCGGCCTGAACTCCGGCGCCGACGACTACATGTCCAAGCCCTTCAGCCCGGGCGAGCTGATGGCGCGCATCCGCGCCGTCATGCGCCGCGCCCAGCCGGAGCTGAACGAGGAGACCCTCACCTTCGCCGACGTGACGGTGGATCTGGCCGCGCACCGCGTGCGCCGCGCCGGCCGCAGCATCCATCTGGGCCCGACCGAGTTCCGGCTGCTGCGCCACTTCATGCAGAACCCCGGCCGCGTCTTCTCCCGCGAGCAGCTGCTGGACATGGTCTGGGGCCGCGACGTCTATGTCGAGCCCCGCACCGTCGACGTCCACATCCGCCGCCTGCGCAAGGCGCTGAACGAGGGCGACGCGCTCGACATCATCCGCACCGTGCGCTCGGCTGGTTACGCGCTGGATACGGAAGAGGTCTGAGGTTTCCTCCACACGTCATCCCCGCGGAGGCGGGGACCCAGGCATTCCGCTTGCGATCGGCAAAGAAAAAGGGCGCCAATATCACCGTTGGCGCCCTTCCTCGTTCCTGTAGCACGCTCATTACCTGGGTCCCCGCCTCCGCGGGAATGACGGGTAGAAGAATGCGCCAACGCCCCTCACCCCGCCGGCTTCACCGGGGCCTTGGGCTGGGTGCTCCACATCTTGTTCACGATCTTCCAGGCGCCGTCGATCTTGTAGAGCATCAGATAGTCGGTGATGTCGCGGTCGGCCGCCTCCAGCCGCAGCTTCACCCAGGCCATGCGGCCGTCGACGATGTCCAGCGCCAGGACCTCCGCCTTGGTAGGCAGGCCGCGCGGGCGGGTGTTCAGCTTGGCATAGTCGGCCATGGGCGAGATGGTGAGGGTCTGCCGGCCCTCCTTCTCCGCCACGCCCTTCAGGTCGCCGCCCTCCATCATCATGCCGCGGGCGAGGCGTTCCTGGTCACCGTTCTGCCGGCCCCAGAAATAGTCCTCCACCGCCGCCCGCACGCCCTGCTCGTCCGCGCCGAAGCTGGACTCGGCCCGCGCCGCGCCGGCAAGGAGAAGGATGGCGAAGAACGCCGTTGCCGCTGTCTTCATGATCGCACCCTCATGGAAAGGATGGTTTCCCGCTGGTCCGAGGACTTGCCAGCGGCGCGCCAGGGGGTCAAGTAAACACACCGTTACGTCGCGTCAGCATTCGGTAACCAGTTTTTCCCTTGCTGCCGGCGCGGTTTTCCTTCGGCGCCCGGGCCCATGGCGGATTGCCGCGCCCGCTTGCCCCTGGCCCGTCCTCCGCCCTATGGTGCGGCCATGGCAGAGCAACGGGGCACGGGCCCGGAATCCCGCTTCTTCGGCTTCCGCGAGGTCGATCCTGAGCAGAAGACGCCGCTGGTGCGGGGCGTCTTCTCCAGCGTCGCGTCCAGCTACGACGTGATGAACGATTTGATGTCCGGCGGCATCCACCGGCTCTGGAAGAACACATTCGCCGACCTGGTGGCGCCCCGCCCGGGCGAGGCGCTGCTGGACGTGGCCGGCGGCACCGGCGACATCGCCTTCCGCCTGAAGGAGCGGGCGCCGGGCGCGCATGTCACGGTCTGCGACCTGACCGAGGCGATGGTGCGGGTCGGCCGCGACCGGGCCATCGACCGCAACGTGCTGACCGGCATCGACTGGTCGGTCGGCAATGCCGAGGATCTGCCCTTCCCCTCGCGCTCGATGGACGCCTACACCATCGCCTTCGGTCTGCGCAACGTGACCCGCATCGACAAGGCGCTGGCCGAGGCGCGGCGGGTGCTGAAGCCGGGCGGGCGCTTCTTCTGCCTGGAGTTCAGCCGCGTCTCCATCCCGGTGCTGGCGGAGATGTACGACCGCTATTCCTTCTCCGTCCTGCCGCGCCTGGGCCAGGCGGTGGCGGGCGACGCGGAGAGCTACCAGTACCTCGTGGAGAGCATCCGCAAGTTCCCGGACCAGCAGGCGCTCTGCCAGCGTTTGACGGCGGCGGGCTTCCACCGGCCGCGCTACCGCAACCTCAGCGGCGGCATCGCCGCCATCCACTCGGCCTGGCGGGTCTGATGCGCGCCTCGGTGCTCCTGTTTGACGTTCCTCCGTGCGGGCTCGAACTGCCGTCCCCTCCCCCAGGGGGGGAGGGACAGGGAGAGGGGGTACGGGATCGCGGAGCAGTCATCCGCCGTCGAGGACGGGCGCCCGGTTCTGAACCCTCTTACCCCCTCTCCCGGCCCTTCGGGCCACCCTCCCCCCCTGGGGGAGGGGAAGTCCGACGCCGAGCCTGTTCATGATCCGAACCCTGCGCAACCTGTCCCGGCTGGTTACCATCCTGCGGACGCTGGGCCGCCACGGGGCGCTGCTGACCGACGAGATCGGCGACGTGGCGCCCGGGCTGACCTGGGTGCTGCAGCGGCTGAACAACCGCCGCGCCCCCGGCCGCCCCGGCCAGCGGCTGGCGCTGGCGCTGCAGGAGCTGGGGCCGAGCTTCATCAAGCTGGGCCAGGCGCTCTCGACCCGCTCCGACCTGGTGGGCGACGCGGTGGCGGCCGACCTGGCGCTGCTGCGCGACCGGCTGCCGCCCTTCCCCGGCACCCAGGCCCGCGCCATCATCGAGGCGGAGTTGGGCGCGCCGGTCGCGGCGCTCTACCTGACCTTCGAGGACCAGGCGGTCGCCGCCGCCTCCATCGCCCAGGTACATTTCGCCACCACGCCCGATGGCCGCGAGGTGGCGGTGAAGGTGCTGCGCCCAGGCATCGAGGCCGCCTTCCGCCGCGACATCGACCTGATGTACTGGCTGGCCGACCTGGCGCTGCGGGTGCAGCCGCGCCTGAAGCGGCTGAAGCCGGTGGCGGTGGTCGACACCTTCGCCGACATGGTGACCCTGGAGATGGACCTCCGCATGGAGGCCTCCGCCGCGTCGGAGCTGGCGGAGAATTTCCGCGGGGACCCCGGCTTCAACGTGCCGGGCATCGACTGGGACCGCACCAGCCAGCGCGTCATGACCATCGCCCGGGTGCGCGGCATCCCGGTGGACGACGTGCCGAACATCCGCGCCGCCGGCTGGGACCCGGACGAGATCCTGCGCCAGGCGGCGACCGCCTTCTTCAACCAGGTGTTCCGCGACGGCTTCTTCCATGCCGACATGCATCCCGGCAACTGCTTCGTGAACACCGAGGGCGTGCTGACGGCGGTGGATTTCGGGATCATGGGCCGGCTGGACCGCCAGACCCGGCTCTACCTCGCCGACATGCTGCTGGGCTTCCTGAACCGGAACTACCGGCTGGTCGCCGACGTGCATTTCGACGCGGGCTACGTGCCGGCGAACCAGGACCGCGACCGCTTCATGCAGGCCTGCCGCGCCATCGGCGAGCAGGTGCACAACAAGCCGCTGCACGAAATCTCTGTCGGCCGGCTGCTGGCCCAGCTCTTCGCCGTGACCGAGCGCTTCCAGATGGAGACGCAGCCGCAGCTGCTGCTGCTGCAGAAGAGCATGCTCACGGCCGAGGGCGTGGGCCGCACGCTGAACCCCGCCATCAACATGTGGGAGCTGGCGCGGCCGCTGATCGAGCAGTGGATGATCGAGAACCGCGGGCCGGAGGCGCGGCTGGCCAACGCCGCCGAGGCCATCGGCGCCACCGTCGCCCGCCTGCCCGACCTGCTGCGCGACGCCGAGCGCTCCGCCGCCCTGATCGCCAATGGCGGCCTGCCCATCCACCCGCAGAGCATCCTGCAGCTGACCGCCCTGCAGGACCGCCGCCTCGACCGCCAGCTGCGCCCGCTCTGGACCGTGGTGGTGCTGCTGACCCTGGCGCTGGGCATCGTGGCGGCGGCGGGCTGATCTTCCCTCCCTCCGTAGGTCGCATGGAGCGCAGCGCAATGCGACATACCCCGGCCTTGCAGTGTCGCATTACGCCTCCGGCTCTATGCGACCTACAAATCGCGCCCACCCCCTGCCCCGCTTCCCGCGCACCCCACCCCCAACTTTCAAAGTATTGACGCGCCGCACCGCAACAAACGAGGATGCCGGCCCCGTCTTGGGGTAACGGAATTACCGATAGGAGTCCTCGATGCCCGCGCCCGTCGTTGCGGTGGTCGGTGCCACCGGCGCCGTGGGGGTGGAGCTGCTGAAGTGCCTGGAGCAGCGCAACTTCCCCCTGTCCTCCCTTCGCCTCCTGGCCTCGCCGCGTTCGGCCGGCAAGACCATGACCTTCAAAGGCCAGGAGACGACCGTGGAGGCGCTGACCGAGGACAGCTTCCAGGGCGTCGACATCGCCTTCTTCTCGGCCGGCGGGTCCATCTCGAAGAAGTTCGGGCCGATCGCCGCCAAGGCCGGCGCCGTGGTCATCGACAATTCCTCCGCCTTCCGCATGGACCCCGACGTGCCGCTGGTGGTGCCGGAGATCAACCCGGAGGCGGCGCGCGCCCACAAGGGCATCATCGCCAACCCGAACTGCTCCACCATCATCGCCATCACGCCGCTCTGGCCGATCCACAAGCGCAACCGCATCACGCGCTTCATCGCCGCCACCTACCAGGCGGCCTCGGGCGCCGGCGCGGCGGCCATGGAGGAGCTGGAGGAGTCCACCCGCGCCTATCTGGACGGCAAGCCCTACCAGAACAGTGTCCTGCCGCACCCTTACGCCTTCAACCTCTTCAGCCACAACGCCGCGGTCGACCCGGACCACGGCTACAATGAGGAGGAGATGAAGATGGTGAAGGAGACCAAGAAGATCTTCGGCGATCCGGACATCCGCATCTCCGCCACCTGCGTCCGCGTGCCGGTGCTGCGCGCCCATTCCGAGGCGCTGACCGTGGAGTGCGAGCGGCCGATCACGCCGGAGGAGGTCACGGCTCTCCTGAAGGATGCGCCCGGCGTGAAGCTGGTGGACGACCGCGCCGCCAACTACTTCCCCATGCCGAAGGACGCGTCCGGCGCCGACGACATCCTGGCCGGCCGCATCCGCGCCGACCTCAGCGATCCCACGGGCCGCAGCTTCTGCCTGTTCGTCGCCGGCGACCAGCTGCTGAAGGGCGCCGCGCTGAACGCGGTGCAGATCGCCGAGCTGCTGGTGTGACGGCCATGCTCCTTCTCCCCTCGCGGGAGAAGGAGGGACCCATTGCGAAAGCAATGGGGGGGATGAGGGGTGCCGCAAAGCGGCTTTCCGGCGGCTTGTGCATGAGTTGCGCCGGGCTTCGCCCGCCGACCCCTCACCCTCCCACCGCTTCGCGGCGGGGCCCATCCCTCTCCCGCAAGGGGCGAGGGATAGATCACTTCACCCCGCCGGGATCGCCGGCACGCCGGCGAACCAGGGGTGCAGGTGCTGCAGGGCCCCGTAGAGCACCACCGTCACCACCAGCCGCCAGGTGCCGAACTCGGCGGCCGCGCGGGCGAGCGACTGCTTGCCCTGGACGATGGCGGCGAAGGGGACGTTGCCGGTCACCTCTTCGTAGCGCTCCCAGTCCAGGCCTCGCCGGGCGCGGTTCTTGCGGTCGATCAGCACCGAGCCCAGCAGGGCCAGCACGGCCAGAGCGCCGAAGAACAGGAGGCTGGCCACATCGCCGTTCGGCACCATGTGCGCCAGGGCCCAGAGGCCCACGCCCCAGAGGAACGGGTTGCGCGTCACCCGCAGCAGCCCCTGCGCCGGTTCGGCCGAGTGCAGCGCCTTCTCCTGCCCGACCGCACTGGGGTTGCGCACGGTGAGCCCGCCCACGACGAACAGCAGCGCCAGCGGCATCACGGCGATGGGCACCCAGTACTGCCACGCCGCCCGCTCCCACAGCGGCAGGTAGGGCGCGTCGCGCCAGGCCAGGATCAGCCAGGCGAAGGCGGCGAAGGCGATCAGCGAGTAGAGGCCGCGATAGGGCTGTTCCCCCAGCTTGCCGAGGATCGAGTCGCGCAGGCCGGTGCTGGAGATGCCGAAATGCGTCGCCAGCAGGAAGGCCGCCGCCAGCGCCACGTCGAAGATGGTCCCGGTCATGCGGTGCTCCCGCTGGGCGCACGCAGCGGCGCCGATGGGGAAGCGTAGCGTAAGCGCCGGCCACGCGGAAGGTGGGGGGTGGAATGGTGCGGAAGGCTTCACAGCCGTCCAAGCCATCAATACCCGTCATCCCCGCGTTTGCGAAGCTGGCGCGCAGCGCCTAGGCGGGGACCCAGGTAATGAGCGTGCTACAGCCGCTGGTCAGAATGGCGCAAAAGGCGGCCTTGCACCATTTCCTCGATGCTCCGGCGCAAAGGGAATACCTGGGTCCCCGCCTCCGCGGGGATGACGGCAGTGAAGAGCGGTGGCGCTGAAGCCCCGGCCTCACACCACCCCGGCCGGCACCGCGATGCCGCGGCTCTTGCAGGCGGCGGTGAGCGTGTTCAGCAGCAGGCAGGCGATGGTCATGGGGCCGACGCCGCCCGGCACCGGGGTAACGGCGGCGGCGACGCCCATCGCCTCCTCGTACAGCACGTCGCCGCAGAGCCGGGTCTTGCCGGCCGCGGCCGCCGCCGCGTCACGGGCGGGAACACGGTTCATGCCGACGTCGATGATGACGGCACCCTCGCGGATCCAGTCGGCGCGCACCATCTCGGGCTGGCCGACGGCGGCGACCAGTATGTCGGCGGAGCGGCAGACGGCCTGCAGGTTGCGGGTGCGGGAATGGGCGACGGTAACGGTGCAGTCGGCCTGGAGCAGCAGCTGCGCCATGGGCTTGCCGACGATGTTGGAGCGGCCGACCACCACCGCCGACTTGCCGCGCAGGCCGTCGGCGCCCAGCACGTCGCGCAGCAGCATCATGCAGCCCAGCGGCGTGCAGGGCACCAGCCCCGGCAGCCCGACGGCGAGACGGCCGGCATTCACCACATGGAAGCCGTCCACGTCCTTGTCCGGGTCGATGGCGGCCAGCACCTTGGTGCTGTCGATGTGCCGGGGCAGCGGCAGCTGCACCAGAATGCCGTGGATGGCGGGATCGCGGTTGAGAGTGTCGACCAGCGCCAGCAGCTCCGATTCGGAGGTGGAGACATCGAGGCGGTGGGTGACGGAGTGCATGCCGGCGGCGAGCGTCTGCTCGCCCTTGTTGCGGACATAGACCTGGCTGGCCGGGTCCTCGCCGACCAGCACCACCGCCAGGCCGGGCACGAGGTCCTGGCCTTTCAGCGTCGCCACGGCGCCAGCGATGCGCTCGCGCAGGGCCGCCGCATAAGCCTTGCCGTCGATGATGCGTGCTTCCGACATGGGTCGCCTTCCTCAGCTGTCCGTGGCGCCGGGCAGGGCCCGCGCCCAGTCCCCGATCCGTTGCAACAGCGCTGCGCCGTCGCCGGCCACATGTACGATTTTGGAGCGGTCGGTGGAACCGCTGACGATCTCAATGCTGCCCTTCGGCACGCGCCATGCCTTGGACAACAGCGCGACCACCGCCTCGTTGGCCTTGCCGTTCTCCGGCACGGCGGTGACGGCGAGCTTCACCGCCGTGCGGCCGTCGGGCAGCTCCATCAGGCCGGTGGCGGCGGCGCGCGAGGCCCGGGGCGTCACGCGCAAGGTCACGCGCACGCCGCCTGGGGCCGCCTCCACCGGCGGGCGCACGGGCCTAGATGAACTGGAAATTGATGATCAGGCGCTGCAGGGCGAAGATCAGCAGCAGCGCGATGATGGGGGAGATGTCCAGCCCGCCCATGCTCGGCACCACCCGGCGGATGGGGCGCAGCACCGGCTCGGTCAGCCGGTACAGCATGTCGGAGACGGTGTAGACGAACTGGTTGCGCGTGTTGATCACGTTGAAGGCGATCAGCCAGCTCATCACCGCCGAGATGATGAGAATCCACTTGTAGATGTCGAGCACCACGAACAGCAGTTCGAAGATGGTCTGGAGGATCGGCCCCATGGCGCCCTATTCCCGGCATTTGTCACGGCGGACCGAACCCTAATGCGGCCCCCGCCGCCTGTCCAGCCCACCCGGCTGCCCAAGGCGGGGGGCCATCTTTCCGGGGTGCGCGCATCTCCCCGCATGCCCCCTCACCGACAGGCTTGACAGGCAGGGCCGCGATGACCATTATCCCGCCCACTTCGGACGCCACATACCCAGGGCGTTCGCGTGTGGGGCCGTAGCTCAGCTGGGAGAGCGACGCGTTCGCAATGCGTAGGTCGGGAGTTCGATCCTCCTCGGCTCCACCATTCCCTCTCTCGACATGATTGACCGGGAAGCCGCCTTCGGGCGGTCGGTGGCGTGCGCCGGCACGCGCCCCGGTAGCGCCCCCGGTATCGATTGAACCGGGGAGCCCGCATCCCTATGATGCGCCACGCATAACGACCGGCCGCAGAATGCCCACCGAAATCCGCCACATCATCTTCGCGAACGACGAGATCATCCGGGCGGTGGTGGAATACCACAAGCGGACGGCCAACCCGCTGCCGGCGGGCTCCGTGGTGCGCTCGGCACCCGAGAAGTACGAGGACCAGATCCGGCTGGTGCTGCAGATCGACATCGACAGCGGCATGCGCCAGACCCTGATCATCGAGGAGGCGACCTTCGCCGCCGCCCTGATCTTCTTCTGCATGCAGAACAAGATCCCCCTGCCGGCCACCG
The DNA here is from genome assembly GCA_035626475.1 of Azospirillaceae bacterium. GTDB lineage: Bacteria > Pseudomonadota > Alphaproteobacteria > Azospirillales > Azospirillaceae > DASPKT01. Next base: position 987 of record DASPNP010000065.1, on the reverse strand, counting down.
CCGCCAAAAGCCTGCAGTTCGTCGGCGAGCAGGTGGCCCTGCGGGTGACCAAGGAAAGCGGCCGCAAGGACCGGCGCTGAGCGCCTGAACGGATTGTATCAGTTGTCGATCAGGGGCAACCTTGATGCTGTGCGTGCTTCGACAGGCTCAGCATGAGGGGGATTTAGCTGCTCCCGGCCGAGCTCGCACGGGTCGAGAACGGGAGTGCCTGGAACCAACGTCCCTCATCCTGAGCCTGTCGAAGGACGCACCACCTTGCAGCCTCTCCGACTTCACGGCGCTTCCGGCACCTGTCCTCAGCGCCGCGCCGGGTTCAGCCGCAGCTCGGCCACGCGCACGCCCCGGCTGATCAGGAAGTTGAGCGCCAGGTAGATGGCGCCGGCGATGACGAAGACCTCGACCGGCTGAAAGGTGCGGGACGCGATGGCGCGGGCCGCGCCCGTCAGCTCCATGATGGTGATGGTGCTGGCCAGCGCCGAGGCCTGGACCATCAGGATTATCTCGTTGCCGTAGGCCGGCAGCGCCAGGCGGAAGGCTTGGGGCAGGACGATGCGGCGGTAGGTCTGGGCGGTCGACATGCCGCAGGCCTTGGCCGCCTCCACCTGCCCGAAGGGCACGGCCTGGATGCCGCCGCGGATGATCTCGCCGGTATAGGCGGCGGAGTTCAGCGTCAGCGCGATGATGGCGCACCAGTAGGGCTCGCGCAGCACCGGCCAGAGCATGCTCTCGCGGATCGTCTCGAACTGGCCCATGCCGTAATAGATCAGGAAGATCTGCACCAGCAGCGGCGTGCCGCGGAACACGAAGACATAGCCGCGCGCCGCCAGGTCGAGCGGCTTCAGGGCCGAGACCCGCATGAGCGCCAGCAGCATCGCGAACGCGATGCCGGCCGCGATCGAGAGTGCGGCGAGCTGCAATGTCAGCGGCACGCCTGATGCGATTCGCCGCATCGTGTCGAGCATGAAAGCCAGATCCATGACCCCTAGG
>DASPNP010000064.1:0-41590 GCA_035626475.1 Azospirillaceae bacterium | reverse complement strand
TGCGCAACCCCGCCGCCAAGCGCGAGGCGTGGCGCGACCTGCTGGCGCTGAAGGAGCGGCTGGGGGTGTGATTTTTATCCTTCTCCCCTTGCGGGAGAAGGATGGGGCCCCAAGCCTGCTTGGGGAGGATGAGGGGTCGGCAGCCAAAGGCTGACGTTCTCGACGCCTTGGTCAAGCTGAACCGGTGAGAACGTCGGGCTTGCGCCCGCCGACCCCTCACCCTCCCACCGCTACGCGGCGGGGCCCATCCCTCTCCCGCAAGGGGCGAGGGATGCTGTTGCCTCACCTTCTCCCGAACAGCCGCTCGATGTCGCCCAGCTTCAGCTCCACATAGGTGGGGCGGCCGTGGTTGCACTGGCCGCTGTGGGGGGTGGCCTCCATCTGGCGCAGGAGCGCGTTCATCTCGTCGATGTTGAGCGGGCGGCCGGCGCGGACCGAGCCGTGGCAGGCCATGCTGGAGCAGACCGCCTCCAGCCGCTCCTTCAGCGCGTGGGCGTCGCCCAGCTCGGCCAGCTCGTCGGCCACGTCCTTTACCAAGCCCTTGATGTCGGCCTTGGGGCCCAGCAGCGCCGGCACCTCGCGCACCACGACCGCCCCCGTGCCGAAGCTCTCCAGGCAGAGGCCCAGCTCGGCCAGTTCGTCGGAACGTTCGCCCAGCCGCTCGGCGTCGGCGGGGTCCAGCTCAACCACCTCGGGGATCAGCAGGATCTGCCGCTTCACGCCCCCGCCGACCATGGCTTCCTTGATGCGCTCATAGACCAGCCGCTCATGGGCGGCGTGCTGGTCGACGATGACCATGCCGTCCGCCGTCTGGGCGACGATGTAGGTGTTGTGCAGCTGCGCCCGCGCCGCTCCCAGCGGGAAGTCGCGCAGCGCCTCCGCCTCGGGCGGCGCCTCGGTGCGGGCGGCGGGGGCGGCGACGCCGGGCGCCGGCGCCCAGATCGGGTTCTGCTGCAGCGGCGCCTGGAAGGCGACGGCGGCCTGGGCCAGACCGGCCGGAACGTGCCCGCCACCGTGGAAAGGCGGCTGCCAGCCGCCACCGGCATGGCCGCCGGCCGTGCCGCTCCCCAATCCGCCGAAGCTCTGCTGCGGGGCGGTGTGGGCGGTCAGGCTCGCCAGCGTCGCGGCGCCGACGGTGGTGGAGGCGCGGTGGCCGGCCGCCGCCAGCGCATGCTTCAGCGCCCCGACGATCAGCCCGCGCACCAGGCCTGAGTCGCGGAAGCGCACCTCGGTCTTGGCGGGGTGGACGTTCACGTCCACCTGCTCGCAGGGCAACTCCAGGAACAGCGCCAGCATCGGGTGGCGGTCGCGCGCCAGGAAGTCGGCATAGGCGCCGCGCACCGCGCCGACCAGCAGCTTGTCGCGCACCGGCCGGCCGTTGACGAACAGGTACTGGCCGGCGGCAGTGGGCTTGTTCAGCGTCGGCAGGCCGATGAAGCCGGTCAGGCGCACGCCCTCGCGTAGCGCGTCCACCGGCAGCGCGTTCTCCTGGAACTCGCGTCCCATGATGGCGCCGAGTCGCGCCAGGCGGCCATCCTCGCCCGACTGCGCGGCGAGGCGCAGCGGCGTGCGGCCTTCGTCGTTCACCGTGAAGGCGACATGCGGGTGGGCCATGGCCAGCCGCTCCACCACATCCACCGCCGCCTGGGACTCGGTACGGGTGGCCTTCAGGAATTTCAGCCGCGCCGGCGTGGCGTAGAACAGGTCGCGCACCTCCACCCGCGTGCCGGGGCCGTGGGCGGCGGGCTGCGGGCTGCCCTTGGCCCCGCCCTCCACCTGGATGGCCCAGGCGCTGTCGGACCCCGCCGTGCGGCTGGTCAGCGTCAGGCGGCTGACGGCGCCGATGGAGGGCAGCGCCTCGCCCCGAAAGCCCAGCGTGTGGATGTTCAGCAGATCGTCGCCCTGCAGCTTGGAGGTGGCGTGGCGCTCCACCGCCAGTTCCAGCTCGGCCGGCCCCATGCCGCAGCCGTCGTCCACGATGGCGATCAGCGCCTTGCCGCCGTCGCGGAGCGTCACGTCGACGCGGCGCGCGCCGGCATCGAGCGCGTTCTCCACCAGCTCCTTCACAGCGGCGGCGGGTCGCTCCACCACCTCGCCGGCGGCGATGCGGTTGACGAGGGTCTCTGGCAGAAGGCGGATCGGCATGGGCGGTAATGTAGCGGCGGGAGGCCCCGCATACCAGGGCTGGGATGTAACGCGCCGCCCGGCCCATAGTTCTTGTTATTGGTAGTGGTAGCGGCAGCCGGTTATCTCGATCCGCTGATCGTCACCCTTGCCTTCCACCCGGTAGACCAGCCGGTGCTCCAGGGTGATGCGCCGCGACCAGAAGCCCTTCATCTCGCCGCGCAGCGGCTCCGGCTTGCCGATGCCGGAGAAGGGATGGCGCCGTGCATCCTCGATCAACTCATTGATGCGGGCGAAGATCTCCCGGTTCTGCTCCTGCCAGAACAGATAGTCGCGCCAGGCATCTGCCGAGAAGACGACCCTCATTCCGGCGGCGTCCACTCCACTGTGTCGCCTGCCTCGAGTTGGGCGATGGAACGGCGGAGATGCGCCGCGTTCGCCGGGTTGGACAGCAGGTACAGGGTCTCCTGGATGGAGTTCCACTCGCTCTGCGAGACCACGACCACCGGTTCGGCGCCTTTGCGGGTGACCGTCACCGGCGCCCGGTCCTCGGTCACCTTGTCCATCAGGCTCGACAGGTTCTGGCGGGCATGGCTGTAGGACACGATGTCCATGGCATCCTCCTTGATCGCCTTATTGTACAACTCGCTGTACAACACAGCAAGGAGGCGGGCGGTCCCCTACCCCGTGATCGCCCGGGGCAGGCCGGTGACGCCTTCCAGGATGACGTTGCCGAACTGGTCGGGGGTGTATTTCGCCCCGCCGAAATTGGCGCCCGTCAGGTCGGCGCCGCGCAGATCGGCGCCCCGCAAATCGGCGAAGGCGAAGTCGCAGCGGTGCAGCACCGCCTTGCGCAGCTTCACGCCCGACAAGTCGGCATAGCGCAGGCTGGACCCGGTGAGGTCGGCGGAGACCTGGCGCTCGGCGCTGATCTGGAGATAGTCGAAGCTGGCGCCGCGCAGCCTCGCGTTGTTGAACTTGGAGCCCTGCAGCGAGGCGCCGCGCAGGTCCGCCCCCTCGAGGTTGGCGGTGCGGAAGTCCGTGTCGCGCAGCTGGGCCACCTGCAGCTGCGCCCCCGACAGATCCAGCCCGAAGAAGATGGCGCCGTTCGCCACCACCCGGGTCAGCAGCGCGTGCGCCAGCGGCCCGGCCAGGCGCATGTCCATCTGCGTCAGGTCCAGCGGCATGCCCTCTTGGCCGGCGCTGTAGACCCAGTCGGCATGCAGCTTCATCAGGTCGGGCAGCGGCCGGGCCAGCTGGTGCAGGGTGCGGCCGGCGGGCTTGTCGGTCAGGGCGCCGGCCATGTCGGCGCCGGCCATCTCGGTCAGCGTCAGGGTGGCGCCCGTCAGCACCGCGCCCTTCATGCTGGCGCCACGCACGTCGGCACCCGACAGGTCCGCCCCTTCCAGGATGGTGCCGTCCATGCGGGCGTTGCGCAGGTTGGCGCGCACCAGCTTGGCCCCGCGCATGATGGCGTCGGAGAAGTCGGTGTGCATCGCCATGGCGCCGCCCATGCGGGCGTTGGTCAGGTTGGCGCTGGACATGTTGGCGCCCTGCATGTCGGCGGGGCTGGCCTCCACCTTCATGATGCGCAGGCTGCCGTCGCGCTCCTTGGCGGCGATGGAGCCGTCGCGCAGGTCGGCGTCGAACAGGTTCACGCCGGTGAGGTTCGCCCCGCGTAGGCAGGCGCCGCGCAGATCGGCCTTCACCAGGCTGGCGCCCTCCATCTGGGTGTTGCGCAGGTCGCAGGCGAAGAGCGTCGCGCATTCCAGCGAGGCGCCGACCAGGTTGCAGCCGCGCAGCACGGCGCCGGTGAAATCGGCATGCGCCAGGTCGCGCCCGGCGAGGTCCAGCCCGGACAGGTCGAAATGCGCCAGCACCGCCCGGGCGCCGCCCATGCGGGCGTTGCGGAACATCTCGTGCCGCTTGATGACGGCGTCGAGCTGCTCCTGCGTCAGCCGGGCGAGCGGCTTGGCCTGGAGGGTCTGCGACGGGGTGGGACCGGGGTTGGACATGTCAGGGGGTTCGTCTCCGCGTCAGGCATCCTGCGCCCGACCCGGAGAATATTGCAAACATTGCACCGAAATACGGTGCGCCCCATCACATCCCTCTAATGGTCACAGCCGCCGGCTCACACGCCTTCGCGGATCGCCTTGATGAGCCCCGCCGTGGAGCTGTCGTGCGCCTTCGCCTCGCCGCCCTCGAGTTCCGGCAGGATGGCCTTGGCCAGCTGCTTGCCCAGCTCCACGCCCCACTGGTCGTAGGAGTTCACGTTCCAGACAACGCCCTGGACGAAGATCCTGTGCTCGTACAGCGCCACCAGCATGCCAAGCGTCCGCGGGTCGAGGCGCCTGAACAGGATGGAGTTGGTCGGGCGGTTGCCGGGGAACACCTTGTGCGGGACAAGGTCCTCCAACGCCTGGCCGGACAGCCCCTCCTTCGCCAGCTCCGCCCGCACCTCGTCCTCCGTCTTGCCGCGCATCAGCGCCTCGGTCTGGGCGAGGAAGTTGGAGAGCAGGATCGGGTGGTGGCGGCCGACCGGGTTCTGCGTCTCGATCGGCGCCAGGAAGTCGCAGGGGATCAGCGGCGTGCCCTGGTGGATCAGCTGGTAGAAGGCGTGCTGGCCGTTGGTGCCGGGCTCGCCGAAGATCACCGGGCCGGTGGCGTAGTCGACCGCCCGGCCCTGCCGGTCCACGCCCTTGCCGTTGCTCTCCATGTCGGCCTGCTGCAGATAGGCCGGGAGGCGCGACAGATACTGGTCGTAGGGCAGCACCGCATGGGCGTCGCTGCCCCAGAAGTTCACGTACCAGACGCCCAGCATGCCCAGCAGCACCGGCATGTTGGCCTCAAGCGGCGCGGTGCGGAAATGCTCGTCCATCTCATGGGCGCCGGCCAGCAGCTCCTCGAACCGGTCGGGTCCGACCATCAGCATGATCGGCAGGCCGATGGCCGACCACAGGCTGTAGCGGCCGCCGACCCAGTCCCAGAAGCCGAACATGTTGGCCGGGTCGATGCCGAAGGCGCGAACCTCCTTCTCATTGGTCGACAGCGCCACGAAGTGCTTGGCGATGTCGGCCTCCGAGCCGCCCCTATCCAGGAACCAGCCGCGTGCTGTATGGGCGTTGGTCAGCGTCTCCTGCGTCGTGAAGGTCTTGGAGGCGACGATGAAGAGGGTCGTCTCCGGGTCGATGCGCTTCAGCACCTCGGCGATATGCGTGCCGTCCACGTTGGAGACGAAATGCGCCTTCAGGCCCGCATGGTGGTAGGGCCGCAGCGCCTCCGTGACCATGACCGGGCCGAGGTCGGAGCCGCCGATGCCGATATTGACGATGTCGGTCATGGCTCGGCCGGTGCGGCCCAGCCAGCTGCCGTCGCGGACCTTCGTGCTGAAGGCCCGCATGCGCGCGAGCACCTCGGCCACGTCGGGCATCACGTCGCGCCCGTCCACCATGACGGGCCGGCCCGAGCGGTTGCGCAGCGCCGTGTGCAGCACCGCCCGCCCCTCGGTCGCGTTGATGCGCGCGCCGGCCAGCATGGCGTCGCGCATGCGCTCCACACCCCGCGCCCGGGCGAGATCGGCCAGCAGGCGCATCGTGTCCGCGGTCACCCGGTTCTTGGAATAGTCCAGCAGCAGCCCGGGCAGCCGCAGGGAGAAGCGGTCGAACCGGCCCGGGTCCTCGGCGAACAGGGCGCGCATATGCACCCCGTCCATCTCCTGCCGGTGGCGCTCCAGCGCCTGCCATTCCGGGCTCTGTGTCAGGGGGCCTTGGTGCGGGGGAGCGAGCGGCTGCGTGTCCATCCGGGGCCTCATGCGGATCGGGCCGGCCGGGTTCGCCCCGGTCCGGCCCGATTAGTAGCATGGTTGAGCTCCCTGCCAAGCGCCGCCGCAGATGCGCGGTGGGAGTAGCCCGGGGCGGGGCGAAACATCCTTCTCCCCTTGCGGGAGAAGGAGGGACCCGCGGCGAAGCCATGGGGGGATGAGGGGTGGACGGGGCGCAGCCCCGGCCTTCTCGACGGATGAGCCTGCAGCGGGTGGTGAGAACGTCGGGCTTCCGCCCGCCGTCCCCTCACCCTTCCCACGCTATGCGTGGGCCCCTTCCCTCTCCCGCAAGGGGCGAGGGAAAAATCACGCCGCCGCGTTGGAGCGCAGGCGCTTGGGCGGCGGGATCATGCGCTTCTGGGCGGAGGGCTTCGCCATGGCCGCGGCCTCGGCCTTGGTCTCGCGCGAGAGGGCGGCGTAGACGGCGCCGAGCGACAGATTCGGCGGCTCGCTTTCCGCATTCATATCCAGCAATGCATCATGCAATGCTTTCTGGAGAAGCGGCTCGGCGGCGGCCTCCGCCTGGCGGTCCAGGCTGTGGTACTCGGAGACCAGCCGTCGCAGCGCCTTCCAGTGCTCGCGGATGGCACCTTCGATCTCGCGCCGGCGGTCGGGCGTGGCGGGCCGCTTCTCCGCGTCCAGCGCGGCGATGATGTCCTGCAGGGGCACCGGCTCGAAGTCTGGCTCCACGGCGCCGACCGGGGTCAGCGGCTCCTCCAGCGCGTCGTGCGGCCTGTCGGCGGCGGGCCCGGTCGCCCCGCCCATCCAACCCTTGAGGTTCTTCAGCCCGAGAAACATGTCCTCACTCCCTGGAACGATTGCCCCGCGGGAGTGAGGACAGCAACAGCCGTGCCAGCCGGGAGCCGGTTCAGCCCGGCTTGGCGACGGCCGTCGGCGGCGGCACCGTCTCGGTCGGCGTCACCCCCTGGGGCTGGCCGACCACGACGGTCAGCAGGTTCTTCGGGTCCAGCAGATCCTTCGCCAGCGCGTTGACCTGCTCCAGCGTCACCTGGTTCAGCAGCTCGTTGCGCCGCTCCAGGAAGTCGATGCCGAGATTGTCCCGCTGGAGCTGCAGCAGCACGCCAGCGATGGCGCCGTTGCTGGTCAGCTGCAGCGGGAAGGAGCCGGTCAGGTAGGTCTTGGCGTCCTGCAGTTCCTGGGCGGTGATGCCCTCGCGCGCCACCCGGCCCCAGATCTCCTTGATCAGATCCAGCGCCTGCCCCGCCTTCTCGTTCATGGTGGAGCCGCCGGCGGTCATGACGGCGGAGCGCTTGTAGGGCTGCAACCCGGTGCCGACGCCGTAGGTGAGGCCGCGCTTCTCGCGCACCTCGTCCATCAGGCGCGAGCTGAAGCCGCCGCCGCCCAGCACATAGTTCAGCAGGCTGGCGGCGTACCAGTTCGGGTCCTCGCGCTTCAGCCCGCGCTGGGCCATGCTCATGATGGTCTGCGGGATCGGCACCGGCACCGCCAGCACCTGCCCCTTCGCCGCCGGCGCCACGTCCGGCACGGTGAAGGGCTCGGCCTTGGCGGGCAGCGCGCCGAAGACCTTGTCCAGCACCGGGCCCAGCTCCTGCTCGGTGATGTCGCCCGACACCGCCACCTTCAGCCGGTCGCGGCCCAGCCGAGCCTTCACGAAGCCCGTCAGGTCGTCCCGGGTGATGGCGGCGACCGTCTCCGGCGTGCCGCGGGCGGGCTTGCCGTAGGGGTGGTCGGGATAGAGCGCCCGCATCATCGTCAGCTGCGCGATGTAGTTCGGGTCGGTCTGGTCGCGCTTCAGCCCGGTCAGGATCTGACGGCGGATGCGCTCCACCGCGTCCTGGTCGAAGCGCGGCGCGGTCATGGCGAGACGGGCCAGGTCGAAGGCGGTCTCGCGGTTGTCGCGCAGGGTGGTGAGCCCGCCGAAGAAGCCGTCGCGGGCGGCGGAGAAGGACAGGCTGATGGAGTTGTCCTCCAGCCGTTTCTGGAAGGCCTGGCTCTCCAGGTCGCCCGCCCCCTCGTCCAGCAGGCCGGAGGTCATGTGGGCGAGGCCCAACTTGCCGGCCGGGTCCAGCTCCGTGCCGCCGTCGAAGGCCCAGCTCATGGAGATGATCGGGTTCTTCTCGTCGCGCACCAGCCAGGCCTCGATGCCGCCGGGGCTGACCACGCGCTTGATCTCCACGGCCATGGCGGGAACGGCCAGGGCGGCGGAGAGCAGCAGGACGGCGCCGGTGCCGGCCAGCCGCTTCATCAGGTGACGGGCGCTCATCTTGTCTTCCCTCCGGCGGCGGGGGCCTGGCTGGCAGGCGGCGGGGTCTGGGCGGACGGGTGCGAGGTGGCCGGCGCGGTCGGTCGCGCCTGCGCCTGGGGCTTCGCCGCCCCCTCGGCCTCGGGCAGCAGCAGGCCGGTGACATGATCCGTCTGCGCCAGCACGGCGCGGGCGGCGGCGTTCACCTGCTCCTGCGTCACCGCCTTCACCCGGTCGGGCCAGGCCTCCACATCCTCCACCGTGCGGCCGGTGGTGAGCGCGATGCCGAAGGCGTAGGCCGGGCCCTGCAGGCTGTCGCGGGCGTAGGTGGCTTCGGCGATCATGCGCTTCTTGGCGGTCTCGACCTCCTCGGCCGTGACGCCGTCCTTCAGCAGCTTGGCGATCTCCGCCTCGACCGCCTTCTCCAGCGCGTCCAGGTCGCCGCCCGGCACCGGCGTGGCGGAGACGCCCAGCGTGCCCAGGTTCAGCGCGTCGGCCTGGTAGTAGAGCGAGACGCCGGCGGCGATCTTCTGCTCCACCACCAGCGAGCGGTAAAGGCGCGCCGTGGCGCCGCCGCTCATGATCGTCTCCAGCACCTGCAGCGGATAAGCGTGCTCGGAGGCGCCCTGGACATAGGACGGCGCCTTCCAGGTGCGGCCCCAGCTGGGCTGGCTGACCTGGTCGTCGCGCAGCGTCACCCGCCGCGCGCTCTCCACCGGCGGTTCCTTGACGCGCACGCGCTTGGGCACCTCGCGGGGCTTCACCGCGCCATAGTACTTCTCGGCCAGCGGCCTCAGCTCGGCGGCGGTGACGTCGCCCGCCACCACCAGCACGGCGTTGTTGGGCGCGTACCAGGACCGGTAGAAGTCGATCGCGTCCTGCCGGTTCAGCCCCTCGATCTCGTGCATCCAGCCGATGATCGGCGTGCCGTAGGGATGGTGGACCCAGAGGCTGGCGGACAGCAGCTCCTGCAGCCGCGCGCCGGGCTCGTTCTCGGTGCGCTGGCGCCGCTCCTCCATGATGACCGACCGCTCCGGCGTCACCACCTCGTCGGTCAGCTGGAGGTCGGCCATGCGGTCGGCCTCCATCCTCATCACCAGCTCCAGCCGGTCGCGGGCGATGTTCTGGAAATAGGCGGTGTAGTCGTAGGAGGTGAAGGCGTTGTCGCGGCCGCCATTGCGGGCGATGGTGCGCGAGAACTCGCCCGGCTTGATCTCGTCCGTGCCCTTGAACATCAGGTGCTCGAGGAAATGGGCGATGCCGGACTTGCCGCGCGGCTCGTCGGCCGAGCCCACCCCGTACCAGACCATGTGGCTGACCACCGGCGCGCGGCGGTTGGTCACCACCACCACCTTCATGCCGTTGGGCAGGGTGAAGGTCTCTGGATCGAAGACGCGGGCGGCGGCCGGCGGGGCCGACAAGGCCACGGTGCCGACGGTACCGGCGAGCAGCACCGGCAGCGCCAGGGCCATGGCCAGCCGGCGAAGGCGCGGCCCCCTGGCGGACGGCGGAACAGGCGGGGAAACGGATCGGGGCAAGGCGCGGGACCTCCTGGCTGCGGGTCGGTGCCGCTTAAGACACCGCCGGGAACGAAAAATCCCGCCGGTCCCGCCCCGCGCCATGCGCTGGGGGAACCGGCGGGATCACTATCGTGCAGCGGGGCCCGGTCCGGAAGGGCCCTTTCGGGCGATTACTTGCCCTGAGTGGCGCCCTGGGGCGCACTCTCGGGCGCACCCTGGGTGGAGCCCTGGCGCGAGATCACGGGCGGGCCGCCCTTGTGCTGGGTCTGGTCGGGCGGCAGGTCGCCGCTGTTGCCCAGCAGACGGTCCAGGAAGCCGCGCTCGCCCACCACGACGCCCGGCGACTCGCGGTCGACGATCTGGCGGATGGTCGGGTCGGCCTGGTCGGCGCCGGCGGCCTGGATCAGGGCCACCTCGCCGCTGGACTGGCGGCCGGTCGCCTGGCCGGCGGATGCCCCCGTCGCGGCGCCGAAGACGCTGGCGGTGGAGCGGCCCTCGATCGCCAGCTGCTGCGGGCGCGGGCTGCCGGGCTGGGGCGGGCGCAGGTTGAAGTCGGGCGGCACCTCGAGCGGTGCGGTGGTCACGACCCGGAACTCGTCCGGGGCGGCGCGCTCGATGCCCAGCGCGCGGCCGATGCCGCCGCAGCCCGACAGGGTCGCCAGTCCGAGAAGGAGGATGCCCGCCTGGGCCCCGACCCGCATCACCTTGGTATTCTCGCGCATATCCTACCCGTCGACCTTTCTCGTCCTACCCGCGGACCGTGCGCTCGGAGCGGAACCCGTCCCAGAGCAGCATCGCCACGCCCACGCAAATGAAGCTGTCGGCCACGTTGAAGGCCGGCCAGTGCCAGCCCGCCGCGTGGACGTCCAGGAAATCGGCCACCGCGCCGAAGCGCAGCCGGTCGATCACGTTGCCGATCGCGCCGCCGATGACGGCGCCGATCGCCACCGCCTGGAAGACCCGGTCGGTCCGCCTGAGCCATACCACCATGACCCCCACGATAGCCAGCGCCACGGCGATCAGCACATAGGGCATGATTTCCGCCTCGTGGGCGAACATGCCGAAGCTGACGCCGCGGTTCCAGGCCATCACCAGGTTGAAGAAGGGGGTTACCGTTATGTACGGCGAATCCTGCTGGCAGCCCGGCCCGGTCTCGCCCGCCAGACAGGGCAGCGCGACCGACAGGATCCACCATTTGCTGAGCTGGTCCAGCACCAGCCCGACCAGCGCCACCGTCCAGCCCAGCCGGGCGCGGCGGCGGAGATCGGCGTCCAGATGCGTCACCTCGGCGGCGGCGGTCATTCCGCAGTCTCCGGCAGCGCGTCGACCGCGTCGGCGCAGCGGTGGCAGAGCGTGTCATGCGCCTCGGCCGTGCCGACCTCCGGCAGGACCTTCCAGCAGCGCTCGCACTTCCCGCCATCGGCCAGGGCCGGGACCACGCCAACGCCCGGCACCTCGGCCAGGGTGAAGGCGCCGTCCGGAACGGCGCCGACCTGGAGATTCAGGCCCGAGGTGATCGAGACCTCCGCCAGATCCACGCCCTTCAGCGCGTCGGCATAGGACGGGTCGATGAACAGCGTCGGCGCCGCCTGCAGCGAGGAGCCGATGACCTTGTTGGCCCGCTCCAGCTCCAGCGCACCGGTGACGACGCGGCGCACCTCGCGGAGCCTGCCCCACTTGGCGGCCAGGGCATCGTCGCGCCACCCGGCCGGCACCGCCGGGAAGGTGCGCAGATGCACGCTCTCCTCGCCGCTGCCGCCCTGTTTCAGCCATTCCAGCCACGCCTCCTCCGCCGTGAAGCAGAGGACCGGCGCCAGCCAGGCGGTCAGGCAGGAGAGCAGCTCCGCCATGACGGTGCGGGTGGCGCGGCGGCGGGTATCGTCAGGGCGGTCGCAGTAGAGGCTGTCCTTGCGGACGTCGAAGTAGAAGGCCGAGAGGTCCACGGCGCAGAAATTATGCACCAGCGTGATCATGCGGTGCAGATCGTAGCCGGCCAGCGACTCGCGCACGCCCTGGTCCAGCTCGGCCAGCCGGTGCAGGACCCAGCGCTCCAGCTCCGGCATGTCGGAGGCCGGCAGGCGCTCGGCCTCCGAAAAGTCGGCCAGCGCGCCCAGCAGGTAGCGCAGCGTGTTGCGCAGGCGCCGGTACAGGTCGGCGTTGGACTTCAGGATCTCCTTGCCGATGCGCTGGTCCTCGGTGAAGTCGGTGTTGACCACCCAGAGGCGCAGGATGTCGGCGCCGTATTCCTGCGTCACCTGCTGCGGGGCGACAACGTTGCCCAGCGACTTGGACATCTTGCGGCCCTGCTCGTCGAGCGTGAAGCCGTGGGTCAGCACCGCCTTGTAGGGCGCCCGGCCGCGCGTGCCGCAGCTCTCCAGCAGGGAGGAATGGAACCAGCCGCGATGCTGGTCCGAGCCTTCCAGGTACAAATCGGCCGGCGAGCGCAGATCGTTGCGGTCCTCCAGCACGAAGGCGTGGGTGGAGCCGGACTCGAACCAGACATCGACGATGTCGAACACCTGGTCGTAATCCTCGACCTTGTAGTCCGGGCCCAGGAACTCGGAGGCCGGGCGGGTGTACCAAGCGTCGGCGCCCTCGGCGTGGAAGGCGTCCTGGATGCGGCGGCAGACGGCCTCGTCGCGCAACGGCTCGCCGGTGGCCTTGGAGACGAACAGCGCGATCGGCACGCCCCAGGCGCGCTGGCGGCTGATGCACCAGTCCGGCCGGCTCTCCACCATGGCGTGGATGCGGTTGCGGCCCTGCGGCGGCACCCACTGCGTCGCGTCGATCGCCTCCAGCGCCGTCGACCGCAGCCCGTTCGTCTCCATGGAGATGAACCACTGGGGCGTCGTGCGGAAGATCAGCGGCGCCTTGGAGCGCCAGCTGTGCGGGTAGCTGTGCTTGAGGTTGCCCTTGGCGAGCAGGGCGCCGGCATCATGCAGGGCGACGATGACGCGCTTGTTGGCGTCGCCCGGCTTGCCCTCGGCCGTGTAGACCTTGGCGCCGGCGAACATCGGCACATGGGCGTAGTAGCTGCCGTCGGCGTCCACCGTCTGCGGCACCTCCAGCCCGAACTGGCGGCCAACCTCGAAATCCTCGGCGCCGTGACCCGGGGCGGTGTGGACGAAGCCGGTGCCGGCGTCGTCGGTGACATGCGCGCCCGGCAGCAGCGGCACGTCGTACTCGTAGCCCTGGCCGCGGAACGGGTGGGCGCAGAGCGTGCCCTGGAGGTCGGCGCCGGTTAGCTCGGCCACCAGGCTCAGCCCCTCGATGCCGGCGGACTTGGCGACGCCCTCGGCCAGCGCGCGGGCCAGCACCAGCGTCTCGCCCGGCTTGGCGGCCGAGCCCTCGGCGGCGGCGTCCACCCGGTACAGGCCGTAGGCGATCTCCTCGCCATAGGCGATGGCGCGGTTGCCCGGCATGGTCCATGGGGTGGTCGTCCAGATCACCACCGAGGCGCCGGCGAGGTCGGGCCTGGAGGGCTTCACCACGGGGAAGCGCACCCAGATCATCTGCGAGGTGACGTCCTGGTACTCGACCTCGGCCTCGGCGAGCGCTGTCTTCTCGACCACCGACCAGAGGACCGGCTTCACGCCCTTGTACAGGCCGCCGTTCAGCAGGAACTTGTGGATCTCGCCGACGATCCGCGCCTCGGCGGGATAGGTCATGGTGAGGTACGGGTTGTCCCAGTCGCCCTCGACGCCCAGCCGCTTGAACTCGTCGCGCTGCACGTCGACCCACTGCTGGGCGAAGGCGCGGCACTCGGCGCGGAACTGCAGGACCGGCACCTTGTCCTTGTCCTGGCCTTGCGCGCGGTACTTCTCCTCGATCTTCCACTCGATCGGCAGGCCGTGGCAGTCCCAGCCCGGGACGTAGACGGCGTTGCGGCCCAGCATCTGCTGCGAGCGCACCACCACGTCCTTCAGGATCTTGTTCAGCGCGTGGCCGATATGGATGTTGCCGTTGGCGTAGGGCGGGCCGTCATGCAGCACGAACAGCTCGCGCTCGGAGCCCTGCTGGCGCAGCTTCGCCTGCAGGCCGATCTCCGCCCAGCGGGCCAGCAGCTCCGGCTCCTTCTGCGGCAGGCCGCCGCGCATGGGGAAATCGGTGCGGGGCAGGAAGACGGTCGTCTTGTAATCGCGGGTCATGGTGATCCGATGCTCGGGTACCGGCCCGGCGACGGCGGCCCGGAGGGGGCACGTCACGTCATCGCGGGCGACTATGGCGGAAATGGGGGCGGCATGCGACGCCCTGTGCCCGACCCTCCTCAGAAGGCCGGGACAGTAATTCGCGGGATCAGGACCCGTATCCGGCGGACGCCACGCATGGCGCGGGATGTTATCAGCCGCAAGCCCCGGGTCAAGGCGACAGATAGGGGATCAGATCGGCGCCGAACTGGGACGCGGACAAAAGAAAAGGGCCGGCGCGCAGGGGCTCGCGCCGGCCCTCTCGGGCGGTCAGGGGGAGTGGCGTTCGGGGTCTACGCCAGCCCCTCCGCCTTCAGCGCCGCCTGGACCGACGGGCGGGAGGCGACCCGGCCCAGGTAGGCGCCGATCGCCGGATAGGGCGACAGGTCGATCTGCAGGAACTTGGCCCAGCCCAGCACCACGAAGAGATAGGCGTCGGCGATGGTGAAGCGGTCGCCGGTCAGGAAGCCGGTGGCGCCCTTCAGCTTGCCCTCGACATGGGCCAGCCGCTTGTCGAGGTTGGCGCGGTACAGCGCCTTCGCCTCGTCGGGCATGGACGGGTTGAAGAAGGGGCTGAAGTTCTTGTGCAGCTCGCTGGAGACGAAGGTCAGCCACTCCAGCGTCCGGTAACGCTCGCGGCTGCCCACCGGCGGCAGCAGGCCCGCAGCCGGCTTGGTGTCGGCGACCCACTGCAGGATGGCCGAGCCCTCCAGCATGATGTCGTCGTCCGAGAGCTTCAGCGCCGGGACATAGCCGTTCGGGTTCACGGCCAGGAAGTCCTCGCCATTCTCCGTCCGCTTGCTGCGGTCGACCTTCTCCAGCGAGAAGTCGTAGCCGGCCTCGCGCAGGGCGATGTGGGAGGCGAGCGAGCAGGCGCCGGGGGAATAGTAGAGCTTCATGGGCGTGCGGTTCCTCTGAGGTCGGAAGTGGTCTGTTGGGGGGCGGCTAGGTGCCGCGCCCATTTCTGTAGTAGGCGCTATACAAAAGCGCGCTGGCCTCCCCGTCAAGAAGATTTTATAGTGAGCGCTATGAAATCCAGTCACACCCCGACCGCCGGCACGACCACTGCCGACACGCCCGAGGTGCAGGCCTGCCGCGGCCGGCCGCGCGGCTTCTGCCGCGACCAGGCGCTGCGCCGGGCCATGCGCCTGTTCTGGGCCCATGGCTACGAGGGGGTGTCGGTGGCGCAGTTGACCAAGGAGCTGTGCATCGCCCCGCCCAGCCTCTACGCCGCCTTCGGCTCGAAGGAGGCGCTGTACCGGGAGGCGCTGGACCTCTACCTGCGGGAGAACGCCGATCTGTTCGCCGCCTCGCTGGCGATGGTCCCGGCGCGCGCCGGCATCCTGGCGCTGCTGCGGGAACTCGCGGTGCGCTACGCCTCGGGCGAGCAGCCGCCGGGCTGCATGGTCGTCGCGGCGGGCGTCGCCTGCGCCCAGGAGCAGCGGGGCGTGGCGGAGGACCTGGCCGCCCGCCGCACCCACCTGCTGGACGCGCTGGCGGAACGCTTCGAGAAGGCCCGCGCCGCCGGCGAATTGAGGCCGGACGCCGACTGCCGCGCGCTGGCCCGGCTGGTCGTCGCAACCCTGCAGGGCATGAGCATCCAGGCCCGCGACGGCGCCACGGAGGCCGAGCTGCTGTCGCTGGTGGACGCCGCGATGGCGGGCTGGCCGGAACCTGTAGGTCGCATGGAGGCGGAGCCGTAATGCGACATTCCCGGCCGGGGTGTCGCATTGCGCCTACGGCTCCATGCGACCTACGGGTGACGTGACCTTTACCCCAGCAGCCCCCGGTAGACCTCGCGCAGCCGCTTCCAGGCATCCGAGGTGGGGTCGATCAGCTCGAAATGACCGGCGTCCTGGAAGTCGATGATTTCCACCCGGTCGCCGGCCGCCTTGGCCGCGGCGCCGTAGGACTCGCCGAAGCGGGACGGCACGATCTTGTCCAGGGCGCCCGAGACCACCGCCTGCGGCACGCCGAGCGGCAGCAGCGCTGCCGGCGAGGTGTCGCGGTAGAGCTCGCCCGTGCGGCCGGTGGCGGCACCGGTCAGCCCGTCGATGGTGGCGGGCCCGCCGCAGGCCGCGGGGCCGTCGGCGCGATAGGCGGCCAAATCGACGATGCCGGCGAGGCTGACCACGCCCTTGACCCTCAGCGGATCGGCCGTGCGCAGCGGGCTGTCGGCCGGCAGCCTGGGCCGGGCGGCGAGCCAGGCGGCGAGATGGCCGCCGGCGGAATGGCCGGAAACCACGACCCGCGACAGGTCCAGCCTGTGCCGCGGCGCCAGCGCGCGGAGATGATCGATGCCGGCCGCCACGTCCTGGAAGGTGGCCGGGTAGCCGCCACCGCCGCCCAGGCGCCGGTACTCCACGTTCCAGACGGCGATGCCGTCGCGGCGCAACGCCTCGGCCATGTGGGCCATCAGCTCCACGCCCGGCAGGTCTGCCCGCCAACAGCCGCCATGGATCAGCGCCACCACCGGGTGCGGCCCCTTCCCCTCCGGCAGCCACAGCTCGCCGAACTGCAGCGGGTCGGCGCCGTAGGGGATGCGGGCGACCGTGGCGGCCGGGCGCTCCCGCGCCAGCAGGTCCTTGTAGGTGATGGGGGTGGCCAGGAGCGGCGGCGCCATCGCCCCCAGCAGGAGCGCCGCGAGCGCGGCGGCGGTGGCGATGCGCATGGTCCCTGCCCCTATGGCTTCAGAAGGTCGCGGGCCGTCCGGGCGTCGAGCTGGATCTGCGCCTTCAGCGCGTCGAAGCTCTCGAACCTCATCTCCGGCCGGATGAAGTGCAGCAGCTGCACCCGCACATGCTTGCCGTAGAGGTCCTCGTCGACATCGAACAGATGGACCTCCAGCCGCTCCACCGTGCCGCCGACCGTCGGGCGCTTGCCGAGGTTCGCCACGCCGGGATGCCAGACCGTGTCGCCGCCCTGGTCGATGCCGGCGCGCACGGCATAGACGCCGAAGGCCGGGCGCAGATATTCGCCCAGCTCGATGTTGGCGGTGGGGAAGCCGATGGTGCGGCCGCGCTGGTCGCCATGCTCCACCCGCCCCTCGATCTCGAAGGGATGGCCCAGGATCGATGCCGCGCCCTGCGGGTCGCCGGCCTGCAGCAGCGTGCGCACCCGGGTGGAGGAGAAGATCTCCGCATCCTGCCCGACCGGCGCCACCTCGGTGACGCCGAAGCCGTGGCGCTCGCCCTCCTGGCGCAGGAATGCCATGTCGCCGCCGCGCTTATAGCCGAACACGAAGTCGTAGCCGGCCACCACGTGCCGGGCGCCCAGGCCGCGCACCAGCACCTCGGCGACGAAGTCCTCGGCGGTCATTCGGGACAGCGCCTCGTCGAAATGCAGCATGAACAGCGCGTCCACGCCCAGCGCCTCGATCAGGCGGGCGCGGATGCGGAAGGGCGTCAGGCGGAAGGCGGGGTCCTGCGGCCGGAACAGAGTGCGGGGGTGCGGCTCGAAGGTTAGCACCGCCGAGGGAGCGCCCAGCCGGACCGCCTGGGCCTGCGCCTCGGCGATGACGGTGCGGTGGCCCCGGTGCACGCCGTCGAAATTGCCCAGCGCCACGGCGCAGCCGCGCACATCGTCGGGGAGGTCGGTGTGGTGCCGGAAAAGCTTCATGGCTCCCGGATATAAAGCGCGGGCCCGCGCTTGCCTAGGCCAAGCTTTTCTCTAAGCTTCGGGCACCGGAGCATCGAGGGGCGGAATGGAAGGGTTGGCGGCGATCGGCGGCGGGTGGCGCCAGGGCACGGTCGAGATTCCCGGCGGCACCGTCCGGACAGGCGAGTGGCTGCCCGACGGTCCCGCCCGGGGCACCTGCGTGCTGGTCACCGGCCGCAGCGAGTTCCTGGAGAAATACGCCGAGCAGGCCGCCGACTGGGCGGCGCGCGGCTGGCGCGTGGTCAGCTGGGACTGGCCGGGCCAGGGGCTGTCGTCGCGCGCGCTCGCCAACCCGCAGAAGGGCCATATCCGCGACTTCGGGGAGTATCTGGACGCGGCCGAGGCGGTGCTGCGCGCCCATGACATCGGCATGGACGGCCGGCCGGTGATCTGCTTCGCCCACAGCATGGGCGCGCATGTCATGACCCGCTTCGTGGCCGAGCGCCCGCACCCGTTCCGGGCGCTGATCCTGTCGGCGGCCATGCTGGGCATCGAGACCGGGCCCTTCCCGGAATGGCTGGTGCCCGCGCTGGCGCGCGCCGGGGCGGCGCTGGGGCTGGCGGAGCGCTACGCGCCGGGCCAGATCGACTATCGCGAGGAGGCGCACCGGTTCGAGGGCAACGTGCTGACCTCCGACCCGCGCCGCTTCCGCGTCTATATCGAGGCCTACCGGAATAATCCGTGCCTGATCCTGGGTGGCGCCACCTTCGGCTGGCTGGACGCCGCCTACCGCTCCATCAGGGCGCTGTGGCGGGCGCCGCTGGAGCGGGTGGACATCCCCGTGCTGATCCTCAGCGCCGGCGGCGACCGGGTGGTGCGCTCGGCCCTGCACGCCCGGCTGGCGCGCCGCCTGCCGGACGCCGTCCACAAGACCTACCCGCCGGCCGAGCACGAGCTGATGATGGAACGCGACGAGATCCGCGACCGCGTCTGGGCCGATGTCGACGCCTTCCTGGCGGAACGGGTAGGGCACTGAGCCCCACCCGGTGTCAGAGCGCCCCCGCCTCCGCCGTCTGCGGCTGCTGCTGGATCAGCGGCTGCAGCGCCGGGGCCATGGCCTTCAGCAGCTGCGACGGCAGGGCGCTGGTGAAATGGTAGTTGGCGGCGTCGGGACCGTGGACATGGGCGGTGATGACGCCGAAGAAGCGGTCGCCGATGTAGAAGACGAAGGTCGCGGTGCGGTTCACCACCCGGCTCTCCAGCACCGAGCCGCCCGGCCCGTAGCGCTCGAACCGGTGGTCGCCGGTACCGGTCTTGCCGCCGATCATGATGGGATTGCCGTCGGGCGTGGTGAAGGCGCCGTTGACGCGCCGCGCCGTGCCGTTCTGCACGATGTCGTTCAGGTGCAGCCGGACGATGCGGGCGACCTCGGGCGTCATCACCCGCTCGCCCTGCATGCGGTCGTCATAGGAGACCACCGCCTCGTAGGGCGTGCCGGCGGCGAAGTGCAGCTTCTTCACCCGCGCCGTCGGCAGGCGCACGCCGTCGTTCACGATCACGCCCATCAGGTCGGCGAGCGCGCCGGGCCGGTCGGCCGAGCTGCCGATGGAGGTGGCGTAGGAGGCGATGAGCGACTCGAACGGGTAGCCCAGCCGCTTCCATTCCGCATGGATGCGGGAGAAGGCCTCCTCCTCCAGCATGATGCCGATGCGGGTGTCCTGGGCGCGCTTGTGCCGGGTGGTGAAGAGCCACTGGTAGCTCTCCTGCCGCGACGACGAGCTCTCCTTCAGCATGTCGCGCCGCACCGGCTTCGGGCTGTCCTGCAGATAGGCGACCAGCCACAGCTCCAGCGGATGGGTGCGGGCGATGTAGCCGCGGTCGTTCAGCGACCATTTGGCCGGGTCGTACTTCTCGTACAGCGAGGCGGCGTTGAAGGCGGCCTCGGGCGCCACATGCTTGCGGATGAAGGCCGCCATCTCCGCCTGGGTCGCCTGCGGCCGCACGGTGCGGTAGGCGACGGCTAAGCGGTCGGGGATGCCCTTCAGCTTGGTGCCGAGCTTGGCGAGCGCCGCGTCCGGCGACAGGCCCTGGTACTCGCCCCAGAACTTGTTCAGGTAGACGCTGCCCTCCTGGTCCGCGAAGCGGGCCAGGTACATCTGGCGCACGGGATGGCGGGGATCGTCCATGACATCGTCCTTACGGGCCGGGCCCTCGGCGATATAGTGGTTCACGATGTCCCGCATCATGCGGATGAAGACCAGGTTGACCGAGTGCCGGAACGCCTCGCCGACGTTCATCACCCGGCCATTGTCCTTGTTGTCGAAGTTGCCGAAGGTGTGCAGGCCGCCGCCGGTGAAGAAGCGCTCGCCCGGGCTGGCCGAGTATTCGCGCTGCATGGCGAGGGTCAGCACGCCCTCCAGCCCCGGATCGCCCAGCCCCTGCTCCTGGTGCGATGCCAGCGTGCGCGCCACCCATTGGGTCATGCGGTCCTGGGCGTCGACGGCCACCGCCTCCAGCTCGTGCGGCTTCATCATGTGCAGCCGGCCGTAGAGCTTGGCGACGATCTCCAGATAGCTCACCAGCGTGCGCAGCTTGGCGGTGGAGCCGAGGTCGAGCTTGGCGCCCTCGTTCAGGTCCAGCGGCTGGTCCAGCGTGTCGACCTGGACGCGCACCAGATTCGCGGTCGGCGTCCGCTCATAGACGGTGACGCTGTAGACCACCTTGGCCGGGTCGGCGGCACCCAGCAGCCGCTCGCCCACCAGCCCCAGCTCGGTCGTGGCCGACGGGTCGCGCAGGCGCTTCAGCACCTGGGTCACCCGGTCCTGCGCCGCCTGGTCCAGTGTCGTCTCGACCGACAGATCCAGCCGGTCCAGCTCGTAGAGCGAGCGGGTGCCCAGCATGCCCAGCAGCCGGTTGCGGATGGCGTTGACCGCCTTCTGCTCGACGAAGGAGACCTCGGGCAGCTGCGGCGGGTCCGGGCGGAAGCGCAGCTTGAAGTTCCGGGCGGCGTCGGCCAGGGCGGCGTCGATGACGCCCGCCTTCTCCAGCGTGCTCAGATGCTGGTTCGCCAGCGTCTCCAGCGCGGTGCGGTTGACCGACAGGTAGAAGCTGGGGCGGCGCTGGGCCAGCAGCAGGCTCAGCACCTGCTTGTAGACGATGGCCTGGCGCGCCAGCTCGTCCTCGGTGCGGGCGGGCTTGGCGAGGATGCGGTTGGCGGTGGCGAAGTCGGTGCCGAACCACGCCCAGAGCCCGTCGCCCAGCCCGTTCACCTCGCCGATGCCCGGCCGGGCCGACAGCGGCGTGGAGTTCAGATAATCGACGACGATCTGGAAGCGGGCCTTGGTCGTGTCGGAGCCGGCCAGATAGGCGCGGACGCTGGCCGACATCATCTGGCGCAGCTTGTCGGTGCCGCCGGAGGTCTGGCCGCCGGGCGAATGCCGGTACTTCTCGATCTGGGTCGCCAGCGTGCTGCCGCCGATCTGCTGGCGCTCGGGGAACAGCGCCTCCAGCGGCATGCCGATGACGGCCAGCGCGAAGCGGTCCCACTCCACCGCCGGATTGCGGTTCGGGTATGTGGGGTCCAGCAGCTCCCGGTTCTCGATGAACAGCAGCGAGCGCACCACCAGCGGCGGCACGGCCGAATAGTTGGCGTAGGTGCGCTCGGGGAACTTGGCGTTGTGCAGCGGGTTGCCGGCGCGGTCGAAGATGCTGAGCCCGGCGGCCGTCTTCTCGGCATAGGGCGTGAAGCCGCCGAAGGCGTGGTAGTCGAGCATCGGCTGCGACCAGCGCGCCTGCTGCTCCACCCGGTAGGGGCCGGCGCTCAGCCGCTCGATGAACTTCGGCAGGCCGACATAGCCCAGCCGCTCGTCATAGGGGCCGTGCTCGGGATAGCGCACCTTGTCGGTCGGGCCGGCCGCGACGCGGTAGGTCAGGTCCTTGCCCAGCCGGGCCAGCAGGTGCGATTGCAGCCAGGAGGTTTTCGTCTCGTACCAGGCGGCACCGCCCACGCCGGCGGCGATGGTCAGGGAGACGCCCCATGCCATGCCCTTGATCCAACGCGCCCCACCCATGCCACGCCCCGCTTCCGACTTCCTGGTGCCGGCTGTGAGAGATGCATCGGCCATGGTTAATAAGGACTTTCCGGATCGAGTTCTTGGGCGTGCGGCGCATTATCGCAAGAACAGGGGGCTACCTACAATAGTGAAGTAGACCCTTGAAGAGCGGCGCCGGTCCGTTCCGAAATTGTCCTAAATTGATTACTTATTATCGCAAATACCGCAGTGAGGGCGATCACAGGGCCGGAGCGAAATCCGGCCCCTGTGTCCTTCAAGCCACAAGTCGCGCCCGGACCGCGGCGACGAGTTCCGCCCGTGCCACCGTATCCTGCGCGCCCGTGCGCATATCCTTGACGGTGACGGTGCCGGCCGCCTTCTCGTCCGACCCCATCAGCAGCGCCAGCCGGATGCCCGCCTTGTCGGCATATTTCATCTGGCGCGCGATCTTGGCCGGCTCCAGATGGATCTCGGTGTTGATCCCGGCGGCGCGCAGCTCTCCGGCGATGGCGAGATAGTCGGGCAGCAGGGCCGGGTCCATCTGGGTCACCAGCGTCTGGACCGTGCTGTCGCCGTCCTGTACCAGCCCCGCCTCCTGCAGCACGTAGAACAGCCGGGTGGCGCCGATGGAGATGCCGACGCCGGGCAGCCGGCTCTTGCTGTACTGGCTGGCCAGGTTCTCGTAGCGCCCGCCGGAGCAGACGCTGCCGATGCCGGGATGGTCGGTCAGGAAGGTCTCGTAGACGGTGCCGGTGTAGTAGTCGAGGCCGCGGGCGATGGCGAGGTTGATGCGCCAGTGCGTCTCCGGCACGCCGAAGGCCTTCAGCGCGTCCGCCACCTGCCGCAGCTCCGACAGGCCGGCGGCGAAGGTCTCGCCCTCCACGCCCATCGCCTCCAGCCTGGCGATGACGGTGGCGCTGTCGCCGGTGATGTCGATGAGGGACAGGATGCGCTCGGCGACGTCCTCGGCCAGCGCCGTCTCGCCGCCGGTGAGGTTGCCCTTCACCGCGTCGCGGCCGATCTTGTCGAGCTTGTCGATCTCGCGCAGCACCAGCGCGCGCCGCTCCGCCTCCGCCAGGCCCAGGCTCTCGAACAGGCCCAGCAGGACCTTGCGGTTGTTGAAGTTGATGCGGAACGGCCCGACGCCCAGCTCAGAGAATACGGTGTAGATGACGGCCGGCATCTCCGCGTCGAAGGCGACCGGCAGCGTGTCCTTGCCGATCACGTCGATGTCGCACTGGTAGAACTCGCGGTACCGGCCCTTCTGCGCCCGCTCGCCCCGATAGACACGCTGCATCTGGTAGCGGCGGAAGGGGAAGGACAGCTCGTGCTCATGCTCCGCCACATAGCGGGCGAGCGGCACGGTCAGGTCGAAGCGCAGCGCCAGCTCCGGCTTCTTGCCCTGCTCCAGCGCCCCGGTGCTCTGGACGAAATAGACCTGCTTCTCGGTCTCGCCCCCGGTCTTGGTCAGCAGCACGTCCACCGTCTCGAACACCGGCGTCTCGACGGGCAGGAAGCCGAACCGCTCATAGACCCGGCGGATCGTGTCCAGCATGCGCTGGAAGGCGATCTGCCGGCGCGGCAGCAGCTCCATCGTGCCGGGCGGGGTGCGGGGCGTGATCAGGGCCATGGGGGTGCTCGACTGTGCGTTCAGGGGCGTGCCGGCCTATGTACCCGCTCGGTGGGCGTTGCGCCACTGCTCCCGGCGGGGTTGAGCCCTGCTCGGAATGGGCCTAGAACCCAGCC
This sequence comes from Azospirillaceae bacterium, assembly GCA_035626475.1. Taxonomy (GTDB): domain Bacteria; phylum Pseudomonadota; class Alphaproteobacteria; order Azospirillales; family Azospirillaceae; genus DASPKT01. The sequence goes on along the minus strand of DASPNP010000064.1, from coordinate 18,320 downwards.
ACGAACCCTTCCCGGGAGCTCCCGCCATGACCGCCCCCCAGCGCCTCACCCTCACCCGGCCGGACGACTGGCACCTGCATCTGCGCACCGGCGCGATGCTGCGGGCGGTGCTGCCCTTCTCCACGCGGCAGATGGGGCGGGCGATCGTCATGCCGAATCTGGTGCCGCCGGTGACGGACACCGCGAAGGCCGTGGCGTACCGGGACGAGATCATGGCGGCGCTGCCGGAAGGCAGCGGCTTCACGCCGCTGATGACCTGCTACCTGACCGACCACACCGACGCAGACGATCTGGAGCGCGGCTTCAGCGAGGGCGTGTTCCGGGCGGTGAAGCTGTACCCGGCGCACGCCACCACCAACTCCGCTCACGGCGTCAGCGACATCCGTCTGGTCCATCCGGTGCTGGAGCGCATGCAGCGGATCGGCATGCCGCTGCTGATCCATGGCGAGGTGACCGACCCGGCCGTGGACATCTTCGACCGCGAGGCGGTCTTCATCGACCGGGTGCTGACGCCGCTGCTGGCCGATTTCCCGGCCCTCAAGGTCGTGCTGGAGCACGCCACGACCGAGGAGGCGGTGGCGGCGGTGCGGGCGCATGGGCCATCGGGCCGCATCGGCTGCACCATCACGGCGCACCATCTCTTCATCAACCGATCCAGCATCTTCGCCGGCGGCATCCGGCCGCATCTCTACTGCCTGCCGATCGCCAAGCGCGAGAAGCACCGGCTGGCGCTGCGCCGGGCCGCGACCTCGGGCGAGCCCTGGTTCTTCCTCGGCACCGACAGCGCGCCGCACCCGCAGAGCGCCAAGGAATCGGGCTGCGGCTGCGCCGGCATCTTCACCGCCGCCAACGCCATCGAACTCTACGCCCAGGCCTTCGACGAGGAGGGCGCGCTGGACAATTTCGAAGCCTTTGCCAGCCTGAACGGCCCGCGCTTCCACGGCATCGCGCCCAACGCGGACCGCATCACGCTGGAGAAGTCGGGGACCCTGGTGCCGGAGATCGTGGACGGCGGCGGCACGGTCGTGGTGCTGCCCTTCCGGGGCGGGGAACGGCTGGACTGGCGGCTGATTGAGGGCTAAACCCCTCCCCCGACGCCCCGCCGCGCGCCACACCAGCAGGACGAAGCCATGATCGACGCCAAGACCGCCGCCACCCAGACCGCCCGCATCCTGCTGGACATCAAGGCCGTGCACTTCAATGCGGACACACCCTTCATCCTGACGTCGGGCCGCGCCAGCCCCGTCTATATCGACTGCCGCAAGATCATCAGCTTCCCGCGCGCCCGCAAGGCGATCATCGATTACGGTGCCGAAACGATCATGCGCGACGCGGGCTTCGAGGCCATCGACGCGGTCGCCGGCGGCGAGACGGCGGGCATTCCCTTCGCCGCCTGGATGAGCGAGCGCATGGGCCTGCCGATGCAGTACATCCGCAAGAAGCCCAAGGGCTTCGGCCGCAACGCCCAGATCGAGGGGGTCATCACCGAAGGCCAGCGCGTGCTGCTGGTCGAGGACCTGACCACCGACGGCGGCAGCAAGGTCGGATTCGTCAACGCCATCCGCCAGGCCGGCGGCGTCTGCGAGCATGCCTTCGTCGTCTTCCATTACGGCATCTTCGCCAAGAGCAGGGAGACGATGGACGCCATGGGCGTGCGGCTGCACGCGCTGGCGACCTGGTGGGACGTGCTGGCCGCGGCGCGCGAAGGCGGCTATTTCGACGACCGCACCACGGCCGAGGTCGAGAAGTTCCTGCACGATCCGGCCGGCTGGTCCACCGCCCATGGCGGCACCGAACCGGCCTGATCCCGGCGCGGCGCCTATCGTTACGGCTGCATGGGAGCCCGCCCCTTAAGCGTGGGCGGGCGCCCGGCGGCGATGCATCGAATTCCAGTTGCAAAGAGGCGAAAGACATTCTCTTCTTCCGGTAGATGTCCGGAAGGAGGAATCAATGCCTGTCCGTTATGCCGTCGCTTCGGCCGTCCTGGCGCTGCTGGCCGTCTCGACCGCGCTGGCGGACCCGCCCGCCGCGCCGCCGGTCGAGGCCTACGCCCACCCGCCCAACATGTCGCAGCCGTCCTTCTCCCCGGACGGGACGCGGATCGCCTATCTCGCGCCCATCAAGGGCAGGCAGCATCTGGTGATCCGGAAGCTGGGCGCGGCCCCCGGCGAACGCCCGTCGATCCTGGCCCCGTCCGACAGCGAGATCGGCTGGTTCGATTGGGTCAACGAGGAGCGCCTGCTGATCGGCGCCTATGTGAACCAGGAGCATCTGGGGCCCAGCCGCCGGGTGCCGTTCCGGGTGTCGCGCCTCATCGCCGCCAATGCCGACGGCACGGACTTCAAGGTGCTGCTGATGGGGCGCGGCAGCCGCTACGTCATCAACGGGGCGCGGGTCCTGCAGTTCGTGGACCGCGAGCATGTGCTGGTCCCCTACCCGGCCGACGCCAATCCAGATCCGGACGTGATCAAGCTGAACGTCTACACCGGCAAATGGACGGTGGTGGCGAAGTCGGTGCCGGACGTCAGCTCCTACGTCCCCGACCCGTCCGGGCGGATCAGGATCGCGACCGTCTACCACGACCGCAGCCAGACCGAGGCCTTCCTCCTGCGGCCCAGCGAGAAGGAGCCGTTCGTCCGCTTCCGCAAGGTGGACCCGCTGAAGGACCCGAGCTTCGCCATCCTGGGCTTCTCGGAGGACCCGAACCGCATTTATGTCGGCTCCGCCCACGAGGGCGACCGCATGGCGATCTACCCGTTCGACCTCACCACCCGCGACTTCGCCGGCCCCCGGCTGCTGGAGGACGCCCGGTACGACATCTCCGGGTCCGTCGTCCAGCGGGGCGTGGTCACCGCCTTCGCCTGGACGGACGACCTGCCCAACCTGCGCTGGATCGACCCGCAGAAGCAGAAGCTCCAGGAGACGCTGGACAAGGCGGTGCCGGGCAGCCGCGAACTGATCTCCGACCAGACGGCCGATGGCCGCTACACGCTGGTCGCCAGCTTCAGCGCCAAGGAGCCGATCACCTACCGGCTGTTCGACCGCCAGACCAAGGAGTTCTCCTTCTTCGGCGACACCTACCCGGACATTCCGGCCGCTGCCATCGGCGAGCGCCGGGCGCTGAGCTACACGGCCCGGGACGGGTTGGAGATCCCCGCCTACCTGACCCTGCCGCCCGGGCGCGACGGCAGGAACCTGCCCTTCATCGTCCTGCCGCATGGCGGCCCCTTCGCCCGCGACACCCAGGTCTTCGACACCCTGTCGCAGTTCCTGGCCAGCCGCGGCTACGCGGTCCTCCAGCCGAACTTCCGCGGCTCCACCGGCTTCGGCGCCAAGTTCAGCCAGGCCGGCGAGCGGGAGTGGGGCGGCAAGATGCAGGACGACGTCACCGACGGGGTGAGGTGGGCCATCTCCCAGGGCATCGCCGATGCCGGACGGGTGTGCATCGTCGGCTGGAGCTACGGCGGCTACGCGGCGCTGATGGGGCTGGTGAAGACGCCGGAGCTGTACAAGTGCGCCGTCGCCACCGCCCCGGTGGCGAACCTGATGCGGCTCTACGACGAGCTGGACTGGAGCGGCGGCGCGCTGGCCCGGGGCCTCTATTTCGGCGACGACCGGGACGCCATGCGGCCGATCTCCCCGGTGCACAACGCGGAGGCCGTGAACGCCCCCGTGCTCCTCGTGCACGGCACGATGGACGTGCAGGCCTATGTCCAGCAGAGCCGGGACATGGTCTCGGCGCTCAAGAAGGCCGGGAAGCCCCATGAGTACCTCGAGATCGAGGGCATGGACCACAGCCCCCGCACGACCGAGCAGATGGTGAAGGTACTGAGCGCCTGGGAGCGCTTCCTGAAGGCCCATCTCGGCGCCGGCAGCTGACCGCCCCGTCGGCGCGGCGGAACCCCACCGGAGCGATCCGGTGGGGTTTTTCGTTCCGGTTCCGAACCCGAGCCGCTCGGACTGCGCGGCCCCGGCCGGTCCGGGAGGAGCCGGGATCGCCCGGACGTCCCTCCGTATCCCGGTCGAACGAAGCCTCTGGAACTCCCCTATCCTCCCCAATATGCTTGCATCGGCGCAACAAGAACGCCGCGCCTGACGGGGACAGGGGAGAACCATCCATGCGACTGACGCTGACCGCCAGCCTTCTGGCGGCGACCATTCTTGCGGCCGCGACCGGGCCGGTGCAGGCGGCCGGGGGCCCGCCGCCGGTGGAGGCCTACGCCTCGCCCGCCCATGTGGCGCGGCCGACCATCTCGCCGGACGGCACCCACATCGCCTTTCTCAGCCCGATCGGCGGGCGCCAGCATCTCTACATCACCAAGATGCAGCCCGGCCCGGGCGACAAGCCGGTCATCATCCCGCCGCGCGACGCCGAGTTCACCAGCATCAACTGGATTAACGAGACGCGGCTGCTGGTCAGCGTCATCGCCACGCGCGAGGTGAACGGCCCGACCCGCCGCCTGCCGATCCGCATGAGCCGGCTGGTCGGCGTCGACCGGGACGGGAGCAACCTCAAGGTCTTGCTGGACCGCTCGCGCAGCGACTGGGTGCGGCTGGTGGCGACGCCGGTGCTGCAGTTCGTCGACCGCGAGCACGTGCTGGTCGCCTACCCGACCGGCGACCGGCAGGAGCCCGACGTGGTCCGGCTGAACGTCTATACGGGCGATTACACCCGCGTGGCGAACGCGGTGGACGGCATCTCCGAGTACATCCCCGACCCGACCGGGCTGGTGCGGCTGGCCGTCACCTACAACGACAAGAGCCAGACGGCCACCTACCTGCACCGCGACCAGCAGGGCCGCATGTTCCGCACGCTGCGCAAGGTGGAGCCGCTGAAGGACCCCGCCTTCGACATCCTCGGCTTCGGCGAGGATCTGAACCGCCCCTATGTCGTCTCCTCGCACGAGAGCGACACGGCGGCGGTCTACCAGTTCGACCTGGCCAGCAACCAGTTCGGCGGCAAGGTGGCCGAGGCGCCGGGCTACGACATCACCGGCGCGGTCACCAAGGCGGGCAAGGTCGTCGGCTTCAGCTGGACCGAGGACATGCCCAACATCCGCTGGCTGGACCCGGAGAAGCAGAAGCTGCAGGAGCGGCTGGACAAGGCCGTGCCGGACAGCCGCGAGCTGATCATCGACCAGACGGCGAACGGGCAGCTGACCCTGGTCGCCAGCTTCCACCCGGCCGAGCCGGTCACCTACCGCATCTTCAACCGCGACACCCGCGAGTTCACCTTCCTGGGCGACACCCGGCCGGAGATCCCGCCCGAGGCCGTGGCGGTTCGCCAGCCAGTCTCCTACCAGGCGCGGGACGGGCTGAAGATCCCCGGCTACCTGACCCTGCCGCCCGGGCGCGAGGGCAGGAACCTGCCCTTCGTGGTGCTGCCGCACGGCGGACCCTTCGCCCGCGACGACCAGTCCTTCGACGTGCTGTCGCAGTTCCTGGCCAGCCGCGGCTACGCCGTGCTGCAGCCGAACTTCCGCGGTTCCACCGGCTTCGGCCAGAAGTTCAACGAGGCCGGCGAGCGCGAGTGGGGCGGCAAGATGCAGGACGACGTCACGGACGGCGTCCAATGGGCCATCTCCCAGGGCATCGCCGATCCGTCGCGCGTCTGCATCGTCGGCTGGAGCTACGGCGGCTACGCGGCCCTGATGGGGGCGGTGAAGACGCCCGATCTCTACAAGTGCGCCATCGCCACCGCCCCGGTCACCAACCTGGTGCGGCTCTATGACGAGCTGATGTGGAGCGGCGGCAAGGAGCTGAACCGCGGCCTGTTCTTCGGCGGCGACCGCGACGCGCTGAAGCCCGTTTCGCCCTACCACAACGCCGCCGCCATCAAGGCGCCGGTGCTGCTGATCCATGGCGACATGGACGTGCAGGCCTATGTCCAGCACAGCCGCGACATGGCCTCGGCCCTGAAGGACGCGGGCAAGCCGCACGAGTATGTCGAGATCGACGGCATGGACCACTCGCCGCGCAACACGGAGGAGATGGTGAAAGTGCTGACGGCCTGGGAGCGCTTCCTGAAGACCCATCTCGGCGCGGGCAGCTGATCGCCCGTAACGTCCACCAAAGAGAAACCCCCGCCGGATCGCTCCGGCGGGGGTTTTTCGTTACGGCTCCGAACCGGGGCTAGGACTTAGCCGGCGCGGACCTGGGCCAGGAACTTCTCGACCTGGGCCGACAGCGCCTCGGACTGGCGGGACAGCGCGCGCGACGCGTTCAGCATCTCGCCCGCCGACTGGCCGGTCTCGTTCGCCGACTCCTCCAGCGCGCCGATGTTGCGCGTGACTTCCATGGTGCCCATGGAGGCCTGCTGGACGTTGCGGGCGATCTCCTTCGTGGCGGCGTCCTGCTCCTCCACCGCGCCCGCGACCATGTCGGCGATGTCGTTGATCTCGCCGATGGTCTTGCTGATGGTCAGGATCGCCTCCACCGCGTCGCGGGTGGCGTCCTGCATGGTGGAGATCTGGGCCGAAATCTCCTCGGTCGCCTTGGCGGTCTGGTTGGCGAGGCTCTTCACCTCGCTGGCGACGACCGCGAAGCCCTTGCCCGCCTCGCCGGCGCGGGCGGCCTCGATGGTGGCGTTCAGCGCCAGCAGGTTGGTCTGGCTGGCGATGTCCGAGATGAGCTTGACCACGTCGCCGATCGACTGGGCGCGCTGCGCCAGCGACTGCACGGTGTCGTTGGTCTTCTCGGCGGTCGCGGCCGCGGCCTTGGCGATACGGGCCGAGGTGTTGACCTGGTTGGAGATCTCGGCCAGCGAGCCGGCCAGCTCCTCGGTCGCGCTGGCGACCGACTGCACGTTGGCCGAGGCCTGCTGCGTGGCGGCGGCGACGGCGGTCGCCTGCTCGCGGCTCTGCTCGGCGGCGTGGCTGAGGTTCTCGGCGGTGGCCTGCACCCGGGTGGCGGCGCCGGAGAGCTCCGCGACGACGCCCTTGACCGAGGATTCGAAGTCGCTGGCGAGGCGCTCCATGGAGGCCTTCTTCTCGACCGCGGCCTGGCGCTCCTGCTCCTCCTGGACCTTCTTCAGCCGCTCGACCTCGAGCGCGTTGTCCTTGAAGACCTGGACCGACTGGGCCATGGCGCCGATCTCGTCGCCGCGCTCGGTGCCGGTGACCTCGACCTTCAGGTCGCCGCCGGCCAGCTTGCTCATGGCCGACTGCAGGTTGCCGAGCGGCGCGCTGACCAGGTAGCGCAGCAGGAAGACCAGCAGGCCGATCAGGGCCGAGACCACGATCAGGGCCACGATCAGGTTGGCCCAGACGGCACTGGAGATGGCGGCGTTCAGGTTGTCGCGGCTCCAGGCCACGACCAGCGTGCCGACCTGGTCCTTGTTGGCGCCGGCGCGGACCGGGACCGAGACGACCAGATGGTCGCCCTGGTCGGACACGGTGACGTCGGCGGCGGTCTTGGCGATCTTGGCCTTCTCGAAGTTGAAGGCCGGGACGGTCTTGGAGGCGTACTCGTCCAGCACCTCGCCGTCGCCGTCGGTGACGCGCAGGCTGGCGAGGTCGGTGCCCTTGGCGCCGGCGAGGTCGGCATAGCTGTCGGCGACCGCGGCCTGCTGCTTGAAGCGCACGGCGGCGCCCATCTGCGCGGCCATCATCTCGGTCACCTGGCGCTGCGCCTGGACCGACTGCTGGAGCATGGAGCCCCGCATGTCCACGGCGCTGAGCGCGATGACGATGCCGAAGCCGATGACGGTCGGGACCGCGACCGCGAGGGAGATCTTGCGGCCCAGCGTCCAGACGCCGGACGTGGCGCTCGCCGCGCCGCCGCCCAGCCTGCCGGCGCCGTTCGCCAGCATGCCCTTCACGCGATCACCCAACCCGAAGCTCGAATAAGACATGGATTACCCTCGTTCCAACCCCAGCCGCGCGGCCCGCTTCCGCGCCGGCACGGGAAACCCCACCCTGCAAGGCACCGCGACCGCTTCCGCCCCCCGGCGCACCGGCAGGCCGACGACTTGGATTGGATCGTCCCGGAAGGCTGTCCCGCCTCTTGTCCTTGGTGCGCACTTTCGCATACCCCTTCCCCTCATTGTAAAGCACTTATTGCCACCGCCCGGGGTATTGTCACACTTCAGGCGAAGCAATTAAGTTTAGGAACGGCTTGTTCGGGACCTTCCGAATTTGGTAGTGGATTAACACGTTCTTAGGCCCTTGCGCGTCAGCGTTCCCGAAAGAGGGACCGGCGCGGCCCCCGCATCGGCGCGGGAGGGCCTGCAGGAAGCAAGGAGGCTGGGTTCATGAAGAGGTTTGCTGCACTGGCCATCGTCGCTGTCGGCGTCGGGACCGCCGGCGTCGCCAAGGCCGATTGCGCCCTGGGCACGCCGCCGGCCGTGCCGGACGGGTCCAGTGCGAACGAGGCGGCGATGACCGAGGCTGCGGGCGCCGTGAAGAAGTTCATGGCGGAGACGCAGGAGTATCTCAGCTGCCTCGAGTTCGAGGGCAAGGGCAAGCCGGGTGGCGCCTGGACCAAGAAGTACAACGAGGCCGTCGAGCAGATGGAAAAACTCGCCGCGGACTTCAATAAGCAGTTGCGGACCTTCAAGGGCAAGTAAGCCCGAAGATCAGCACCGCGCACGAGACGGCGGCCCCAGGCGGGCCGCCGTTTCCGTTTCCCGGCCGCGTCAGCGCTGGACGCCGCCGCCGGCCGGCGGGACCGGCGCCGCGGCCGTCGGGGACGGTGCGGGAGCCTGCGTAGCAGCCGGTGCCGCCTGGGGCGCCAGCGGCACGACCTCGACCGTGGGGATCTTCGGCGGCTTGGTGATGGGCGGCAGCTCCACCCCCTGCCCCACCGGCTTCACCAGCGGGCGGTCCTTGGGCCGCGCGATGGCGCGGGCGACCATGTTGGGCAGCTTGGCGTCATCCCAGTCGGCCACCGGTTCGCCCAGCCGCAGGATGACCAGGTCGGCGGCCTCCGACACATAGATGCGCTGCCCGCCCTCGCCCGCCAGGAACACCGTGTCGGGATCGACGAAGGGCTCGGACGCCTTGACCTGCCCGCCCTTCTCAAAGGGCCAGGCGATCAGCACCCGCAGGCCCTGGTTGCGGGTGAAGAGCGTGGGCTTCTGGATGTCGTCGACCCAGGGCGTGGGCACGACCGGCCGCCCCTCCGCCGCGCCCCCGTCCTTCAGCAGCAGTCCGACCCGCAGCCAGTCGCGGGCGATGGCCTGGAAGCAGCACCAGCCCAGCGCCGTGCGCCCGGTCGCGTCCAGCCCCAGGCTGCCCGGCCGGGCGCCGATGGGGGCCCAGAGCGCCTGCGACAGATAGGCGGGATAGCCCTTGCCCGAGGCGCGGCCCAGCACGATGGAGAGCAGCTGCGCCTCCAGATCCGACGGGGCGAAGCGCGAGCCGGGCTCCACCGCCTGCGTGGCGCCCAGCGCCCAGGCGGCGGCGTCGGCGCGCGGGTCGCCCGCCGGCGGGTTCAGGCCGCTGGTGCCGGTGAGCAGGTGGCGCACGGTGATGGCCCCGCGCCGGTCGCCCGCCCATTCCGTGAGGATCTCGCCCAGCGGCCGATCGATTGAGCCGAGCGTGCCGTCGGCCAGCGCCCGGCCGGCCAGCAGGGTGAGCAGCCCGGCCTGCAGCCCGCGCCCTTCCAGCAGGTCCGATGCCCGCTTGCCGCGGCCGTAATGCTCCAGCTGCAGCGCGCCCAGGTGCCAGACCAGAAGCGCCTCGGTTCCGGTCCGGTCGGCGAACTGGACCAGGCGGGCGGCCTCCTCCTCGGTCAGGGTCCGCTTCTCCGGCGTGGCGACCTGGATCAGCCCGGCCTCGCCGCCCGGCACGGCCGCCTCGGTCGGCGGCGGCGGGGGCGGCGGCACGGGGACGGTCGCGGTCTGCACGGGCGTCGGCGGCGGGGCGGCGTCGCGGCCGAGCTGGTAGGCCAGCACGCCCGCTCCGGCCACGCCGGCCAGCAGGAGGAGGATCAGGGGACGCTTCGCCATGCGCTCACGCTCTTGCTTACGGGGGCCCGGCAAGGGGGCTACCCCCATAACACCGGCCGATCATGGCGGTCCCGGGGCGTCGTCGCGCCCGGCGCCGCTCAGGGCAGGCGGTAGAGGGGGTACTCCTTGGCCTGCACCACCTCCCAGACGCCGTCGGGCTGCCGGCAGACGAAGCCGGTCTGGTGCCGGAACATCCTCTCCAGCGCCACCATCATGTGGAACTCGCGGCAGAGCCGGTTCTGCTCGTCGAAGCCGTCGCGGATCATCTTGACGGTGCCGCGCTTGCCGGTGGCCGGGTTGGTCCAGCCGACGATCTCGTCGACCGGCTTCACCTCGGCCAGCCGCAGCGCGCCCTTGATGCTCTCCATGTCGGAGGGCTCGAGCACGATGTCGGTCGGCGCGGGCGGCGGCGGCGGGGGCGGGGGCGGCGCCGGCGGGGCCTTGGCGGCGCAGGCGCCCAGCACCAGCGCCAGCACGGGCAGCAGCATCGCGATCCGGGCGTGGCGGAAACTGGCCTTGCTCATCGACTTCCTCGTGCGTGCGCCGGGGCCCTCCGGCCCCGTTCGTGGAGGCACTTTGTGCCAGCCCGGCGGCCCCCCGCGCAACCGGCTTGGCGCCCCTCACCCCTTCGGCCAGCCTTCCGCGCGGGATGTCACGGCCCGCCCGGCGCGATTCCCGTTCCCAGCCCGTACGGAAGTGGTAGTCTCAAGGAAAATAACGGGCTTGGGTCATTTTCAGGGGGCGGGCGAGATGCGGATCAGGAACCGGACGCTTCTGTTCACGGGGCTGGCGCTGGGGCTGTCGGTGCTCATGGTGGCGCTGCAGCTGGCGAGGGTCCAGTACGATCGGGCCGTTCGCGACGCGCTGGAACGGCAGGCGGAATACGCCGAGCTCGGCACCCGCCTGGTCACGGCCGCCGACTTCCTGTCCAACGCCGCCCGCAGCTACGCCGCCTTCGGCGAGGAGCGGCACCTGGAGGCCTACAAGAAGGAGCGCGACGAGACCCGCACCCGCGACCGCGTGCTCGCCCGCCTCAAGGAGCTGGGCGCCCCGGCGGCGGAGCTGGCGCTGATCGAGCAGGCCCAGGCCAACGCCGAGGAGCTGAACCGCACCGAGGAGGAGGCCATCAAGTGGACCGAGAAGGGCGATCTCGGCCGCGCGCGGGGCCTGATGTTCGACGAGAGCTACGACGTGGTGCGCGCCAAGGTGATGGAGCCCATCGCCGAGTTCCGCGCCCGCACCACCGCCCGCACCCAGGCCGAGGCCGACGCCGCCATGCGCGCCTCCGACATCTTCTCCATGGTGTCGCTGGTGGTGATCGTGCTGACCGCGGGCGCCATGACCGGCATCATCTACATCTTCTTCGGCCGGGGCGTCGTGGCGCCGCTGAGCGAGGTGGCCGACGTCGTGCACCGCATGGCGGAGCAGGACTTCACCGCCGCCCTGCCCCCGTCCGACCGCAACGACGAGATCGGCGAGCTGATCAACGCCGTCGCCACCTTCCGCGAGAACGGGCTGGAGCGGCAGCGCCTGCAGAAGGAGGCGGGCGCCCGCGAGGCCCGCGCCGAGGAGGAGCGCCGCGCCCTGCTGGTGCAGCTGGCCGACCGGTTCGAGGCGAGCGTGAAGTCCATCGTCGACAATGTCCGCGCCTCGGCCGACCGCATGGGCGAGAGCGCGCGGTCGCTGACCACCATTTCCGGCGACACCACCCGGCAGGCCACCGCCGTCGCCGCCTCCAGCGAGCAGGCGCTGGGCAACGTGCAGACGGTCGCCGCCGCCACCGAGGAACTGTCCGCCTCCATCCACGAGATCGGCCGGCAGGTGACCGACAGCTCGCGCATCGCCCGCGAGGCCGTCGCCCAGGCCGAGGGCACCAACACCACCATCTCCTCGCTGGCCGACGCGGTCGCGCGGATCGGCGACGTGGTGCAGCTCATCCAGAACATCGCGGCCCAGACCAACCTTCTGGCCCTGAACGCGACCATCGAGGCGGCGCGGGCGGGCGAGGCCGGCAAGGGCTTCGCGGTGGTGGCGAGCGAGGTCAAGGCGCTGGCGACCCAGACCCAGCGCGCCACCGAGGAGATTTCCGGCCAGATCGCCGCCATCCAGCAGGCCACCGGCGGCGCCGTCTCGGCCATCAAGGGGATCGGCGACACGATCGGCCACATCAACACCATCGCGTCCGGCATCGCCGCGGCGGTGGAGCAGCAGGCCGGCGCCACCCAGGAGATCGCCCGCAGCGTGCAGCAGGCCGCCAGCGACACGATGGAGGTCACCCGCACCATCGCCGACGTGACCCGCGCCGCCGGCGAGACCGGCAGCTCGGCCCACCTGGTGCTGTCGGTCGCCGAGGAGCTGGACCAGCAGTCCGAGCGCCTGCGCAGCGAGGTCGAGGGGCTGATCCAGTCTATCCGGGCGGCTTGATCTCTCTACCGTGAGTTAGGGAACCGAGCGAAATCATTACACCCGTCGTCCCCGCGGAAGCGGGGACCCAGGTAACGAGCGTGCTACCGAAGTGAGAAGAGGGCGCCAGCGGCAACGTTGGCGCCCTACGGATTCATGTGTGGAGCAGGCGGAATGCCTGGGTCCCCGCCTCCGCGGGGGCGACGGCATAGAGGGTGACGAAGGGGACGCCCCAACTCCGCCAGCAGCGGCAACCGGTCAGCCCCCCGCCCCCTCACACCGCCCGCATCTTGGGCTTGGGTTTCACCCAGGCGTTGATCTCGGCGACGCCGAAGCCGTTGGCGGGCGGGTAGCGGCGCTCGGCCTTGACGCGGGCCGCCTCGGCGTCGGGCGCCCAGACCAGGAACTTGCGGGATGACCAGCCGCGCACGCTACGCGGCGACTCCGCCGCCTGCTGCGCCGTCACCAGCACCACCCAGCTGTTGTCGGCGGGCACCCGCCGCTCCTCCAGCACGAACAGCCGGTTGTCCGCCCGGCTGACGGTCTGGATCTTGACCTCGATCTCGGCGCAGTCCTCGCGCAGATCCTCGTACTCGGCGGTGAGGCGGCGCAGGTCGCGCTTGGAGACCATGGTGGCGGCGGCGAGCTTCTTGATGCGCTGCACCTGCTCGCCGCGCTTCTTGATGAGCGCGCGGGCGCGGCGCTTGCCGTCCTTCACCCGGGACCAGGCCCGCTCCATGAAGAACATCAGCGACACCAGCGCCATCAGCGCGGCGACGACGACGGGTCCATCGATCATGGCGTCAGGCCTGCATGGCGGCCGCGTCCTCGTCGAGGTGCAGCCGGATGTTGATGAGGGTGAAGCCCAGCGGGACCGGGTAGATGCGCGCCGCCTCGCGGCGGGCGTCCTCCATGCTGTCGGCCCAGATCTCCACCAGCTGCGGGCCGGCCCAGTCCGGGTCCAGCGTGCCGTGGGTCTTGCCTTCCGACTGCGCCGCCTGGACCTGGCGGTTGATCATCCAGGCCTGGAAACGGTTGCCGTAACCCTCGCGCCCCACCACGCGCACCGGCGACTCGGCCTCGCGCCTCGCGTCCTGCAGGTCCTTCTCCAGCACGAAGCGGCGGCGGCGCAAGGCCGCGACCTCGCCGCCGATGCGGGTCAGCTCGGCCTGCAACTCGGCGCGGCGCAGATCCAGCCGGCTCTCCAGCAGCGCCCGCTTGGGCAGCCTTTCCTTGGCGAAGTCCGCCTCGGCGCGCCCGTCCATGTTGGCTTCGCCCAGCTTGCCCGTGAGCCAGGCGAACACGGCGGCCAGCACGGACAGCAGCCCGCCCAGCATGAAGCCTTCCAGATAGGTCATCGCGCGCGCAAACCCCCGCTCCCGAACCGGGGCACTCTAGGATGCCCGGCATTTTAAATATATCTCATCTTCCGATTAGGTAGTGCCCCTAAGCATCGCCCGCGCAACACCGCCCGCCGGGGGCGTGACAAGCGTCGGCCTATCCGGAAGTCCGCGGCGCTGGCGAGTTGGGGCGCTTGCGCGCACTCGGCGCGGCTGGCTAGTGTACGCCCGCGCGATACGAGGAGTTCTCCGCCAGTGAAGTATGTCAGCACGCGGGGGAAGGCCCCCGCCCTGGAGTTCGAGGACGCGCTGCTGGCCGGGCTGGCCCGCGACGGCGGCCTGTACGTCCCGGCCGAATGGCCCGTCCTGTCGCCGGCCGAGCTGCGCGCGCTGCGCGGCCTGCCCTATGCCGAGGCCGCGGCGCGGATCATGCTGCCCTTCGTCGGCGGCCAGATCGCCGAGGACGACTTCCGCCGCATCGTCGCCGACGCCTATGCCGGGTTCGACCACAAGGCGGTGACGCCGCTGGTGCAGCTGGACCCGCGCACCTGGGTGCTGGAGCTGTTCCACGGGCCCACGCTGGCCTTCAAGGACGTGGCGCTGCAGTTGCTGGGCCGCCTGTTCGACCATGTGCTGGCCAAGCGCGGCCAGCGCGTCACGGTGGTGGGCGCCACGTCGGGCGATACCGGTTCCGCCGCCATCGAGGCCTGCCGCGACCGCGAGGCGGTGGACATCGTCATCCTGCACCCCAGGGGCCGCACCTCGGAGGTGCAGCGCCGGCAGATGACGACGGTGCTGTCGTCCAACGTCCACAACGTGGCGCTGGAGGGCACCTTCGACGATTGCCAGGACATGGTGAAGGCGCTGTTCAACGACCAGCCCTACCGCGACGCCCTGTCCCTCTCGGCCGTGAACTCCATCAACTGGGCCCGCATCATGGCCCAGATCGTCTATTACGTGGTGGCGGCGGTGGAGCTGGGCGCGCCCGACCGCGAGGTCGCCTTCGCCGTGCCGACGGGCAATTTCGGCAATGTCTACGCCGCCTACGCCGCCAAGGCGATGGGCGTGCCGGTGGCGAAGCTGATCGTCGGCACCAACAGCAACGACATACTCGCCCGCTTCTTCCGCAGCGGCACCATGTCGATGCAGCCGGTGGTGCCGACCATCAGCCCCAGCATGGACATCCAGGTCTCCAGCAACTTCGAGCGGCTGCTGTTCGACCTGATGGGCCGCGAGGGCGGGCGCGTCGACTTGGCCATGCGCCATTTCCGCGAGACCGGCAGCTTCATGGTCACGGCCAAGCAGCTGGCCGACGCCCGCGCCCTGTTCGAGGGCCACCGCTGCGACGAGGAGGCCACGGCCGCGACCATGCGGCAGGTCCATGCCGAGACCGGCATGCTGATCGACCCGCATACGGCGGTGGGCCTGTTCGCCGCCCGCGCCGCCGACCTGGACCCGGCCATCCCCATCGTGACGCTGGCCTGCGCCCACCCGGCCAAGTTCCCGGACGCGGTGCTGAAGGCGACGGGCATCCGCCCGGGCCTGCCGCCGAAGCTGGCCGATCTCTACGAGCGCGAGGAGCGCGTGTCCGTGCTGCCCAACGATGCAGAGACGGTGAAGCGCTTCGTGGCGGAGCGGTCCAGGGCGGCGCGCGCCAAGACCCAGGGTGCCGCATGAGCGCCCGGGTCACCGAACTGCCGAGCGGCCTGCGCGTCGCCACCGACAGCATGCCGGGCGTGGAGACGGTGTCGCTGGGCGTCTGGGTCGGCGTCGGCACCCGCGACGAGCGGCCGGAGGTCAACGGCGTCGCGCACCTGGTCGAGCACATGCTGTTCAAGGGCACGCCGAAGCGCGACGCCTTCCAGATCAGCCGCCAGATCGAGGATGTGGGCGGGCACCTGAACGCCTACACCACGCGCGAGCACACCGCCTACTACGCCAAGGTGTTGAAGGAGGATTCCGAACTCGCCCTCGACATCGTGTCGGACATGGTCCAGCACGCGGTCATGGACGAGGCGGAGCTGGCGAAGGAGCGCACCGTCGTCCTGCAGGAGATCGGCCAGGCCGAGGACACGCCCGACGACATCATCTTCGACCATTTCCAGGCCGCCGCCTTCCAGGGCCAGCCGGTCGGCCGCCCGGTGCTGGGCACGCCCGACATCGTCGGCAGCCTCAGCCGCGCGGACTGCCTGGCCTATGCGCGGGGCAGCTACACCGGCGCCAACATGGTGGTCGCCGCCGCCGGCCGCATCGAGCATGAGCGCGTGGTCGAGATGGCCGAGCGCATGTTCTCCGGCCTGCCCAAGGGCGGCACCAACGCCCACGAGCAGGCGGTCTACACCCCGGGCGAGTACCGCGAGGAGCGCGACCTGGAGCAGCTGCACCTGGTGCTGGGCTTCCAGTCGGTCGGCCACCACCACGAGGACAATTTCGCCACCTCCGTCCTCTCCACCCTGCTGGGCGGCGGCATGTCGTCCCGCCTGTTCCAGGAGGTGCGGGAGAAGCGCGGGCTGGTCTATTCGGTCTACAGCTTCGCCAACCCGTTCCGCGACGGCGGCATCTTCGCCGTCTATGCCGGCACGGGCCCCGACCAGGCCGGCGAGCTGGTGCCCGTGGTATGCGACGAGATCGCCCGCACGTCCCATGACGTGACCGAGGAGGAGGTCGCCCGCGCCCGCGCCCAGCTGAAGGCCAGCCTGCTGATGTCGCTGGAGAGCACCATGTCCAGGTGCGAGCAGCTGGGGCAGCAGATGCTGGTCCATGGCCGCCCGATGACCACGGCCGAGATTATCGCCAAGGTCGACGCCGTGGACCTGGACGCGGTGCGGCGCTGCGCCCTGCGGCTGCGGGAGCGGCCGCCCGTGGTGGCGGCGCTGGGCCCGCTGGCGGATCTGGAGTCCTACGACCGTATCGCCGCCCGGCTTGCGTGAGGCGGACGGGCTGATGTCGATGGGAGGCGCCTCGCCCGTGATGCGGCTGCTGACGCCAGGGTTCCTGGGACCGCCCGCCGTGCGGCTGGAGGGCGTGCGCGTGTATCTGCGCCCGCCCCAGCCCAAGGACTGGCGCGACTGGGCCACCCTGCGCGAGCGCTCGCGCGAGTTCCTGGCGCCGTGGGAGCCGACCTGGCCGTCCGACGCGCTGACCCGCGCCTCCTTCCTGCGCCGGGTGCGGCGGCAGGCGGCGGAATGGCGCTCGGACGAGGGCTACGGCTTCCTGGTGTTCGACCGGGCGACCGACCGCGTCGCCGGCGGCATCGGGCTGACCAACGTCCGGCGCGGCGTGGCGCAGATGGGCACCATGGGCTACTGGGTCGGCAAGCCCTACGCCCGCCAGGGCTTCACCACCGAGGCGGCGCGGCTGGTGCTGGACTTCGCCTTCAACCAGCTGGGGCTGCACCGCATCGAGGCGGCCTGCATCCCGACCAACGAGCCCAGCCGGGGCGTGCTGGAGAAGGTCGGCTTCCAGCACGAGGGCTACGCCCGGGGCTATCTGCGCATCGACGGGCGCTGGGCTGATCATCTGCTGTTCGGCATCCTGCGCGACGAGTGGCGCGGCTGATCGTTGCAACCGCCTCTCCGTAAGTGGATCATGCATCCACCGTTCGGATGGGATTCGAGGATGTGATGCCGGTGCGCGCGACGAGACTGCTGGCCCTGGCCCTGCTGCTGGGCGCCGCACCCGCCTCCCTGCATGCCCAGGCGCAGCCGGCCCCCGCCCAGGCGGCACCGGCCCAGGCGGCTCCCGCCCAGGCGCAACCCGCGCCCGCCCAGGGACAGCCGGCCCAGAAGCCGACGGACCTCAAGCCCGCCGCGCAAGCTCCCGCCGCCCAGGCGCCCGCCCAGCGGCAGGCGGCACCGGCGGCGAACGCCCCGGCCGCGCAGGCTCCCGCCACTCAGACCCCAGCTGCACAGGCACCGGCCGCTCAAGCCCCCGCGGCGCAAGCTCCCGCCGCGCAGGCGCCGGCGGCCCAGGGCTCCCGCCCCTCGGCCGGCGCGGCGACGACCGGGGTCGATCCCCGGGCGCTGGACCTCGCCCGCAAGCTCATCGACATGACCGGGGCCACGGTGCTGGGCGAGCAGATGGCCTCGACCACCGTGCAGCAGATCGCCCAGACCATGAAGATCGCCAACCCGACCAAGGGGCCGGAGGTGGAGTCCTTCGTCAGCGACTTCTTCCTGCCGCAACTGCGCGAGGACATGCCCGCCTTCATGGAGGAGGTGGCGAAGCTCTACGCCCAGCGCTTCGGCGCCGCCGACCTGCAGCGGATCATCGCCTTCTATCAGTCCGACGTCGGCAAGAAGATGCTGCGCGAGACGCCGCAGATCATGCAGCAGGTGGTCGGCATGGGCGTCTCCTGGGGCGACCGCATCAGCCGCCGCTCCCAGGAGGAATTCGCCAAGGCCGCCACGGCGCGCGGGCTGAAGGTGCCCGGGCAGGGGTGATCCCAGATCGCCCGTAGCAACTGTGTTGGACGGGTTCAGGCGGGATTGTTCTGGAAGGGTGTCTGGTCTCGGACGATGGCGTTGAGGATGGTGGCGATCTTGCGCATGCAGGCGGCGAGCGCCACCTTGGCCGGCTTGCCGCGCTGGCGCAGCCGGTCGTAGAAGGCCTTCAGCGGCCCCTCGCGC
>DASPNP010000063.1:0-171348 GCA_035626475.1 Azospirillaceae bacterium | reverse complement strand
GCTCCTGGTCGAGACTCTCGACGGCCCAGCCCTGGCGGCCGGAGGCGTAGAGCATCGGGAAGTCGAGCTGGTCGTCGGTGGCGCCGAGATTGGCGAAGAGGTCGAACATCTCCTCGTGCACCTCGTCGGGGCGGGCGTCCTGGCGGTCGATCTTGTTGACGACGACGATGGGCTTGAGGCCGCGGGCGAGCGCCTTGCCGAGGACGAACTTGGTCTGGGGCAGGACGCCCTCGGCGGCGTCGACCAGGACGATGGCGCCGTCGACCATGTTCAGGATGCGCTCGACCTCGCCGCCGAAATCGGCGTGGCCCGGCGTGTCGACGATGTTGATGCGGGTGTCGTTGTTCCAGACGACGCTGGTGCACTTCGCCAGGATGGTGATGCCGCGCTCACGCTCCAGGTCGTTGCTGTCCATGGCGCGCTCGGCCACCTGCTGGTTCTCGCGGAACGAGCCGCTCTGGCGCAGCAGCACGTCCACCAGCGTGGTCTTGCCGTGGTCGACGTGGGCGATGATGGCGATGTTGCGCAACTGCATGGGACGGGCTTCCACTTCCTTCAGGAGGGTCGCCGCCGCCGCGAAATGCTGGCCCGTGACCCGGAAAAACAAAAATACCCGGCCGGGGCGCGGGTATTGTCGGGCAGTGATATAACCTTTCGGGGGCCGATTTGGAAGGCGGGGAGCCGTCCACGGGGCGCAGGAGGGGGTTGCGGGACTGATAGGCGGGCCCCGGGCGGCCTGAAACGGAGCCCCGGGGGTATGCTCCGGCGGAGCGGGGGTATAAACCTCCGGTCCGGGAACGTCCCCGTCCGCGCGGGGTTTCCCGGTGGCGATGGGAAGGACGCCAGGCCCCGGGGGAGGCGGCGCCGGACCGCCGCCCGCGAGACCGACCCCCAGACGCCCGCGACCGGAGCCGATGACCAGAGCCGCCCGCCAAGCCCCCACCGACACCGGCCCCGCCCGCAGGACCCCGGCGCTCACGGCCCTTCTGCTGGCCTCCTGCCTCTGCATCCCCGCTCCGGCCCTGGCCCAGGCTCCCGCCTTGTCCCAGGCGCCGCCGCAGCTGCCCACCACCGGCGAGGAGCCGCGGGGCACCGGCCCGGCCTCGCAGACGCAGTCGACGGACCCCCAGGCCGCCCCCGCCGATCCCGAGCTGATCCCCGAGCAGTCGGAGGAGCGCGAGCGGCGGGAGGAGCGGACCGGCACCCGTTACGACGTCGAAATCCAGGGCGTCGAGGAGAACTGGCTGCGCGAGCTGCTGGGCGGCATCTCCTCGCTGATGAATCTGCGGGACGAGCCGCCGCCCTCGCCCATCGGCCTGCGCAGCCGCGCCCGCGCCGACGAGGAGCGGCTGATGGCCGCGCTGCGCTCCGAGGGCTTCTACGATTCCTCGCTGGAGGTGGAGGTCACGCTGGAGCCGGAGCCGGCCAAGGCCGTCATCCAGGTGCGGCCCGGCGAGCGCTACCGGCTGCGCGAGGTGCTGGCCCTGACGCCCCAGGGCAAGACGCTGCCCAGCGGCCCGGTCGATCCCAAGGAGATCGAGCTGGAACCAGGCGAGCCGGCGCGCGGGCCGGACATCGTTTCGGCCCAGGACGCGCTGACCTCGGTCCTGGCGAAGAAGGGCTACGCCTATGCAAGGGTCGAGGACCGGCGGCTGGTGGTCGACCACGCCACCCGCACCATGGACGTGACCTTCGTCGTCGATCCCGGGCCCGAGGTGCGGCTGGGCACGGTCCAGTTCGTCGGGCTGGAGAAGCTGAAGGAGAAGGCGGCGCAGCGGCGCATCCCCTGGAAGCCCGGCGCCGAGTACCGGCCGGAGCTGCTGAACGAGGGGCGCGACGAACTGTCGGACCTGCAGGTCTTCGACGCGGTGCGGCTGCGTATCCCGGACAAGGCGCCGGCAGATACAGGGGAAGGTCCGGTCACCGTCCCGGTCACGGCCGAGGTGACGGAGCGCGAGCGCCATTTCATCGGCTTCGGCGCCGAATATTCCACCGCCGACGGCTTCGGCGCGAACGCCTATTGGGGCCACCGCAACCTGCTGGGCGGGGCCGAGCGGTTCCGGGTCGGCGCCGAGCTGTCGGGCATCGGCCGCACCGCCTTCGGCGATCCCGGTTCCTTCGACTACCGGCTGACGACGGAGTATCTGGAGCCCGACTTCCTGGCGCGCAACCAGCAGCTGAAGCTGTCCGCCCTGCTCGTGTCGGAAAGCCCCGAGGCCTTCTCCCGCGAGGCGGCGATCCTGACGGCGCTGGTGGAGCGCGAGTTCTTCAAGGGCTTCACCGGCACCGCCGGCATCACCTTCGAGCAGTCCAAGGTGACGGAGAACCTGCAGACCACCAAGAACACGCTGATCGGCTTTCCCGTCGGCGTCACCTGGGACAACAGCGACGATCTGCTGAACCCGACACGCGGGTTCCGCGTGTCGGGCGTGGTGACGCCCTACGCGGCGCTGCTGGGCGACAGTTCCAGCTTCGTCATCGCCCGCACCGTCGGCAGCCTCTACATCCCCTTCGACGAGGAGGGGCGCACGGTCGCCGCCGGCCGCTTGGCGCTGGGCACGGCGATGGGCGGCAAGGTGCTGAACGTGCCGGCCGACAAGCGCTTCTACGCCGGCGGCGGCGGCTCGGTGCGCGGCTACGGCTACCAGCGCGTCGGTCCGCGCGACCCGGAGAACGACCCGCTGGGCGGCCGCTCCCTGTTCGAGGTGGGGGCGGAGGTCCGCTTCCGCGTGACCGAGAGCATCGGCCTCGTCCCCTTCATCGACGGCGGCAACGTCTACACGACCGAGTATCCCGACCTGACGGAGAACCTGCGCTGGGGCGCCGGCCTGGGCGTGCGCTACTACTCGCCGCTGGGTCCCGTGCGCCTGGATGTGGGCGTGCCCATCAACAAGCAGCGCGGCGACGCCTCCTGGCAGCTCTACATCAGCATCGGCCAGGCATTCTGAGGAGCAGCCGGTGAGCGATCCGAACCCGCATCCCGAGACGCACGCCCGCGATCATGATGCCCACCATCACGGCGCGCCCTACCGTGCCCTGCGCTGGGCGCTCTACGGCATCGGCGGGGTGCTGGCCCTGGTGCTGCTGCTGGGCGGCGGCGCGCTGCTGTGGCTGCGCACCGGCTCCGGCTCATCCTTCGTCGTCTCGAAGATCGAGGCGGCGGTGCCCGGGTTGAAGCTGGAGGGGGTGAGCGGCCTGCCCTTCGACTTCCGCGCCGACCGCATCACCATGGCCGACCGCGACGGCGTCTGGCTGACCATGGAGGGGGTGGTGGGCGATTTGGCCGGGCGCGCGCTGCTGGGCCAGACCGTCCGGCTGGAGGAGCTGAGCGCCACCCGCGTCAACGTCGCCCGCGCGCCCGTTCCCGAGGAGAAGCCGGAGGAGCCGAAGGACCCCAACGCCGCCTTCGAGCTGCCGGTCGGGGTCGAGGTCAAGCGCCTGTCGCTGCCGCGGATCGAGCTGGGCGCGCCGCTGCTGGGCGGCGAGCCGGCGCTGCTGTCGGCCGAGGGCTCGGCCGCCCTGCCGGCCGGCACGCCGCAGGGCACCGCCAACCTCGTGGTCAACCGCATCGACGACAAGCCTGGCCGGGTGGCGCTGGCCGCCACCTATGTGCCCAACCAGAAGCTCGATCTCGACCTGAAGGCCGAGGAGCCGGGCGGCGGCGTCATCGCCGGGCTGCTGGGCATCGAGGGCAAGCCGCCCGTCTCCGTTACTCTGAACGGCAAGGGGCCGCTGGAGAACTGGGCCGGCCGGCTGGAGGCGAAGGCCGGCGACGCCGTCTCCGCCGTGGCCGACGCCACCATCAAGGCGGTGCAGGGCCGCTACGGCTTCGGCCTGAACGGCACCGCCGCCGTCTCGCCGCTGCTGCCCGAGGAATACCGGGCCCTGGCCGGCGACAACGTCACGATCCAGGCGGCCGGCACGATAGAGCCGGGCAGCCGGGTGCTGATCGACAATGCCCAGGTGAACGCCGCCGCCGCGACGGTGACGGCCAAGGGCGCCTACGGGCTGGACGCGGCCGGCGCCATGGACCTGGCCTTCGACGCCAAGGCCGGGCCGGAGAGCCCGCTGCACGCGCTGGTCGAGGAGCCGGTCTGGCGCAGCCTGTCGCTGGCCGGCACGCTCAAGGGCACGGCGCGGGAGCCGCAACTGGACGCCAATCTGGTGGCCGACGGCACCGCCTTCGGCCAGGTGCAGGCGGAACGGCTGGCTGCCACTGTCACCACAAGGCCGCAGGGCGGGGACGTGCTGGGCTTCACCTTGGACGCGGCGCTGGAGGGCGTCACATCAGCCGATCCCAATCTGAAGGGCATCGACGGGGCGCGGCCCACTGTGGCGCTGGCCGGCAGCCTGAACCGCGCCACCACCGATGTGAAGCTGGACCGGCTGGAGCTGGACGCCTTCGCCACCAAGCTCGCCGGCACCGCCACCGTCGGCCGCGGCGGCGAGACGGCGCAGGCGAACCTCACCCTGCGCTCCGAGGACCTCTCCCGCCTCGGCGCGGCGCTGGCCCGGCCGGAGATGAAGGGTGCCCTGAACCTGCAGGCCGACCTGGACAAGAAGGGCCAGGACCTCACCGCCAATGTGAAGGGCGGGGGCGAGGGCCTCACGCTCGGCATCCCCGCCGCCGACGCGCTGCTGGCCGGCCGCGCCACCCTGTCCGCCGCCGTGACGAAGAGGGGCGAGGAGACTTTGGTGCGCGACCTGGCCGTCACCGGCGGCAACCTCCGCGCCACCGGCGAGGCGACGCTCAGGGGCAAGGTCCTTACCTCCCGGTTCGACGCCACCATCGCCGACCTCGCGCCGCTGGGCGTCGCCGTCGGCACGCCGCTGGAGGGGGCGGCGCGGGTGGAGGCGACCGCGACGGGCCCGACCGACAATCTCGCTGCCCGCGCGACGCTGACCTCCGACGGCATGAAGGTGCAGACCCAGCAGTTCGGCCCGACCCGGCTGGTCGCCGACATGAAGGGGCTGCCCGACAATATCCGCGGCCGGGTGGACGGCGACGCGTCGGTGGAAGGGCGGCCGCTGAAACTCGGCGCCGACATAAGCAAGCAGGGCGACAATCTCCGCCTTGCCGACCTCGGCCTGTCGCTGGGCGCCAACCGCATCGCCGGCGCCATCGAGGCGAACCTCGCCGCTCCCACCGCCACCGGCCAGCTGCGCGCCGACCTGCCCGACCTGGCGCCGCTGGCGGCCCTTGCCGGCCAAGCGGTGGAGGGGCGCGCGACCGCCACCATCAAGCTCGACGCGCCCAAGGGGAAGCAGTCGGTGGCGCTGGACATGAACGCCCAGCAGATCGCCCGCACCCTGCCGACCGGCGACCGCCAGTCGCTGGGCCGCCTGACCGTGACCGGCCGGGTGGAGGACGCCACCTCGCCCAAGCCGCGCGTCGACCTGCGGGCCGAGGCGCGCGACGCCCGGCTGCCGGACGGGCGGCTGGACGGGATCACCGCCACGCTGGCGGGCCCGCTGTCGGACGCCCGCTTCGCCTTCAACACCACGGGGGAGATCGGCAAGCCGCTGCGCCTGGACGCCGCCGGCACGCTGGCCCGGACCGAGGCCGCCACCAGCGTCACCCTCACCCGGTTCGAGGGGCGCTATGACGGCACGGGCCTCAGCCAGCAGGGCCGCGCCACCTTCACGCAGGGCGCCGACGGGGTGAAGGTGCAGGGGCTCAGGCTGGTCAGCGGCAATGCCCGCATCACCGCCGACGGCCAGCTGGGCCAGAAGGCGGTGCAGGCCAAGGCGGAGATCGCGCGGCTGCCGCTGTCGCTGGTGCGCATGATCGACCCGACCCTGCCGCTGCATGGCGAGATCAATGGCAATCTCACCCTTGGCGGCAGCCCGCAGGACCCGCGCGGCGATTTGCGCCTCGCCATGACCGGCCTGGGCGTGGAGGAGCGCCCGCCGTCGCGCGACGAGGAGCTGAACGCCCGGCTGGAGGGCACCTGGCGCGGCGGCCGCGTCGCCTCGACGCTGCGGGCGGAGGGTAGGACCGGGGCGCTGGACCTCACCGCCCGCCTGGAAGGGCCGCTGGTCATGCGCGACGGCGCGCCCGCCGTGCCGGACGAGGGGCCGATCTCCGGCCAGGTGCGCGGAGCGCTCGACATGGCGGCGCTGAACGACTTCCTGGCCGCCAGCGGCGACCGGCTGGCCGGCGGCATGCGGGTGGCGCTGGATATCGGCGGCACCGCCGGCGACCCGCGGCTGGCGGGATCCGTCGGCATCGACAAGGGGCGCTACGAGAACCACAAGCTCGGCACCATCGTCGAGAACATCCAGGCGCGGCTGGAGGGAAGCCCGGAGGGTCTGGTCATCAGGCAGTTCACCGGCGCCACGCCCAAGGGCGGCACGCTGGAGGCCGGCGGCGCCATCCGCATCGACCCGTCCTGGGGCGACCGGCAGATCGAGGTGACCTTCAAGGCCAACAACGCCAAGGTGGTGCAGATCGACGAGGCGCAAGCCTGGGCCGACGCCGACCTCAGCCTGCGCGGCAGCTTCCAGACCATGCTGCTGGACGGGCGGGTGCGGCTGCGCAAGGCCTACATCTCCTTCCCCGAGAAGCTGCCGGCCGCCGTGGCCGAGCTGGAGGTGGTGGAGGTGCGCAACGGCATCCCCATCGACGACGAGAAGACCATGGTCGCCATGGCGCGCAAGCAGCAGCCGGCGGCCGCCCGGATCATCAACCTGCGGCTGGAGGCGGTGGCGGCGAATCAGATCTATGTCCAGGGGCGGGGGCTGGATGCCGAGTTCAAGGCCGACCTGGACATCGGCGGCACGACGGACGACCCGCAGATCACCGGCGCGGTGGATCTGGTGAAGGGCACGCTCTCGGCGCTGGGGCAGACCTTCGAGCTGGAGCGGGCCAAGGCCACCTTCCAGGGCGGCACCGACCCAACGCTCGACATCTCCGCCCGGGCGGAGCGGGGCGACTTCACCGCGATCGTCAACGTCACCGGCCGCCCCTCCGACCCGAAGCTGCAGCTGAGCTCGGAACCGGCGGTGCCGGAGGACGAGATCCTGGCCCGGCTGCTGTTCGACCGCTCGGTCGGCGAGCTCTCGGCGCTGGAGGCGCTGCAGCTGGCCCAGAGTGCCGCCCAGCTGGCCGGCGTCGGCGGGTCCGGCCCCGGCATCATGGACAAGGTGAAGCGCGGCCTCGGCGTCGACCGGCTGGAGTTCAAGGGCAGCGAGAACGGCGAGGGCCCGGGCACGGTGGCCGCCGGCCGCTATATCGGCCGCAACCTCTATGTCGGCGTCGAGAACGAGCTGGGCACCGGCCAGTCCAAGGTCACCGGCGAGTACGAGGCCACCGACACCATCAAGCTGCGCGGCGCCGTGGGCCGAGACAGCGAGGTGGGCGTGCAGTTCGAGTGGGATTACTGAGGCGTCAGTCGGGCAGCTGGTCGTCGGGGCGGGGCGGATTGTCCTGCCCCGCTTTGGCGAGGATCGCCTTCGCCCGGCCGGGAATGGCCCGCTTGCCCCGCGCCGCGAAGTAGCGCTCTGCCTCCGCCTGCGCCGCGACGCGCCCGGCGAGGGCGACGGCGATGTACTGGTTCAGGCTGACGCCGGTTCTGGCGGCCTGCTCGGCCGCGGCCTCCTTGAGGTCTTCGGGGAGCCTGAGCGGAAAGCTGGTCATGAACCGATCCTCCTGAGCACCTGGGCCGGCCTTTCGACCTGGATGCCGAATGCCGAGCCCGCACTGGCGAGGTCACGCACATTGAACGTCGCGATCACGGCTGCGGTCCCATTGACGGCTGTCTCAAGCACGAGATCGTCGTCCGGATCGCGAGCAGCGGGACGCCACCGATAATCGAAGCCGACCGGCACGCAAATGGACGCCAACTCGTCTAGAACCTCATAGACCTCGGCGGGCGTCAGTCCTGAGCGCGCCAGAACCGCCGGACGGGTCAGGACGGCCTCGTACTCGATCATGAGCGGGGTCGAAAGGACGAGCTCCGCCCGCTTGTCCAGTACATGCATCAGAACCTGCCTGGACGCGCCGTTCGCGCTCTCGAAAGCGGCGACCATAACGTCCGTGTCGATCACGATGCGGATCATAGTGATATCATATATGACATCACCGCATTTTCAAGCCGCGACCTCGATCGCCCCCTCCGGCAGGTGCGCCCGCAGATGGTCCGCCAGTCGCCTCAAATCGGCCTCGCGGGCCGACGCCTTGCGCCAGACGAGCGCGATGCGGCGTGAGGGGGCGGGGTCGGGGAAGGGGCGGATTTCGATCTGGCCGGGGATGGTGAGCGACGTGCTCGCCAGGGCCGGCAGCAGGGTCACGCCGATGCGGCCCGCCACCATCTCGCACAGGGTGGAGAGCGAGGTAGCGGCGACGCTGTCGCGGTCGCGGCTGCCGATGCGGCAGACCTTCAGCGCCTGCTCGCGGAAGCAGTGCCCGTCCTCCAGCAGCAGCAGCCGCTCCTCCGCAAGGTCCGACTCGGAGACGCGGGCGCGGGCGGCCAGGGCGTGGCCGGGCGGCAGGGCCACCAGGAAGGGCTCGTCGAACAGCGCCTCGCAGGTGACGCCGGGCTCATCCACCGGCAGGGCCAGCAGGCAGGCGTCCAGGTCGCCGCCGCGCAGCCGCTCCAGCAGCCGCTCGGTCAGATCCTCCCGCAGGTACAGGCGCAGGTCGGGATAAGCCTGACGCAGGCCGGGCAGCACCCGCGGCAGCAGGTAGGGCCCCAGCGTCGGGAAGACGCCCAGCCGCAGCTCGCCCGACAGCGGCCGGGAGCTGGCCTTGGCGCCCGCCGCGAGGTCGTCCACCGCCGCTAGGATGGCGCGCGCCCGCGCTACCGCCTGCTCGCCCGCCGGGGTCAGCAGCACCCGGCGCTGGGTGCGCTCCACCAGGGTAACCCCCAGGAGTTCCTCCAGCTGCTGTATCTGGGCGGAGAGGCTCGGCTGGCTCACATGGTTGGCCTGGGCGGCGCGGCCGAAGTGGAGGTGGTCCGCCACCGACACCAAGTAGCGCAGCTGGCGCAGGGTCAGGCCCGCGCTCATTGGCTGAACCTATCACTGCGGTTGGAACAAACGATTGGAAGTATCAGCCGCATAGCGCCATTTCTAGACAAGTTCAAAAACAGGCGGCCGCACCGGCCGCTTCCCCCACCATATCATTCGGAGCCGCAGAGCATGCTGACGATTGGCGACAAGTTCCCGACCTTCGACCTGAAGGCCGTTGTCTCGACCGACGCGAAGACCGCCTTCACCCAGATCGGCAACGAGACCTACAAGGGCAAGTGGCTGGTCGTGTTCTCCTGGCCGAAGGACTTCACCTTCGTGTGCCCGACCGAGATCGCCGCCTTCGGCAAGGCCAATGGCGAGTTCGCCGACCGCGACGCGCAGGTGCTGGGCGTCTCCACCGACAGCGAGTTCGTGCACCTGGCCTGGCGCCAGAACCACGCCGACCTGAAGGACCTGCCCTTCCCGATGCTGGCCGACATCAAGCGCGAGCTGTGCACCGAGCTGGGCATCCTGGACAAGAACGAGGGCGTCGCGCTCCGCGCCACCTTCATCGTCGACCCCGAGGGCATCATCCGCTTCGTTTCGGTGCATGACCTCTCGGTCGGCCGCAACGTCGCCGAGGTGCTGCGCACCCTCGACGCGCTGCAGACCGACGAGCTGTGCCCCTGCAACTGGCAGAAGGGCGAGCAGACCCTGCAGGCCGCCTGATCCCAAGCGCCCCCACCGCCCGGCTCCCCTCGCCGGGCGGTCCCCCCTCAGGGGCGCTCATCAGGCACCATAGGCCCGCAGGCCTGGGCGGGTGCCGCCCCGCGACGCGGCACCCGCCCGTTTTTATTCCCAGTCCCCCCTCCCGCCGGAGAAGCAGACATGTCGATCGAAGCCCTCAAGTCCCGCCTGCCCGACTATGCCAAGGACATCAGGCTGAACCTCGGCACCGTCATCACCACCTCGGCCAACCTGTCCGCGCAGCAGGCATGGGGCGCCGCCGTCGCCTCCGCCATCGCGTCGCGCAATGATGTCGTCACCCAGGCGATCCTGGCCGAGGCCGGCACGCACCTGGACGCCGCGGCGCTGAACGCCGCCAAGGCCGCCGCCGCGGTCATGGCCATGAACAACGTCTACTACCGCTTCGTCCATTTGACCGGCGACCGCGGCTACGGCCAGATGCCGGCCCGGCTGCGCATGAACGTCATCGGCAATCCGGGCGTCGACAAGGTCGATTTCGAGCTGTGGTCCCTGGCCGTCTCCGCCGTCAATGGCTGCGGCATGTGCATCGAGAGCCACGAGCACGAGGTCGTGACCAAAGGCGCCACCAAGGAGGCCGTGCAGGACGCGGTCCGCATCGCCGCGGTCATCCATGCCGCCGCGACCGTCCTGGACGCCGAGGCCGCGCTGGCCGGCGGCGCCACGGCCCAGGCGGCCTGACGCCTGCCTTCCATTCCGTTCCGTGAAGAGTTGAAGGGCCGTCCGGGCAAGCGGGCGGCCCTTTCCTCATGGGCGGCGTCAGTCGTCGGCGCGGGCGGCGACGCCGTCAAGAATCTGCCGGAGCATCTCCTCGCGCGAGCTGATCTCCGCATAGCGTGACCGCGCCGCCCCGGCCCAGGCGGCGCGCTCCGCCGGGTCGTCGGCGATGCGGGCGGCGATGGCGGGGAAATCCTCCAGCGATCCCAGGTGGAAGCGCTCTCCGGCCACCACTCCGACATCGCCCGTCGGCAGGGTGAAGGCCGGCACGCCCTCCGCCAGCGCATAGGCCGCCGAGGCGCCGCCGCCGCCGCGCGGCGGGTTGAGGTAGAGGTCGCAGGCCCGCAGCACCGCCCGTACGTCCCCCTGCATGCCGGGTGCGGCGGCGCGGGCGGCCAGGGCGGGGAGGCGCGCCGCGAGACCGGGCCAGGCGCCGAACGGACCGACGAACAGGAAGAACAGGCGCGGTTCCCGGAGCAGCATCGCCTCCAGCGCGGCGGCGAACTCCGGCGTCACCTCGCGATCCAGCCGCAGACCGACGATAGCGACGGCCAGCGCGTCCTCCGGCACCCCCAAGGCGGCGCGCTCTGCCGTCGGCCCGGTGGGCGGCAGGGAATAGCCGTAGAAGATCGGCACCACCCGCTCCGGCGGCACGCCCGCCAGTTCCAGCGCCGGCAGGTCGGCGGGCGTCACAGGGCGCGGCAGCGCGACGAAGGTCGGCTCGGCGACGGGCAGGTAGGTCCCGAAAGGCACCGCCACCACATCGACCAAGCCGGCGCAAAGGTCGGCCGCCGGGTTGGCCGTGCCGAAGCTGAAGATCAGCGACGGCCTCTGCTCGCGCACCATCTCCATCACCGACACGATGTCGGCCGTCGGGGTCAGGCCGGGCGCCAGATGCAGGAAGGGCAGCTCCAGCCCGTCGAAGGACAGGGAGCGTCGGCCCGGCAGGCGCTCGTCATGATTGGCGCGGTAGCCGTAGAGCAGCGGGAATTCCACCGTCTCCGCCCCGTCGGCCGTGTTGACGATCGCCACCCGCTTGCCGAAGCGGGTCGCCAGCAGCCGGGCGAACTCCAGCAGGTCGATGGAGGGCTGGTGGGTCGTGTCCATGAACTGGCCGGTCATCAGCATGACCAGATCGGGCCGACGCGCCCGCCGGGGAATGCGGATGGGTTGGGAGGGCAGGGCGGCGCGGTGGTCGGCCAGGATCGCCCGCCACAGCCGCCGCATGGCGAGATCGTGGGCGGCGCCGTTGGCGACCGGGTAATGGTTCGACCAGACCGCATGGTTGACGCCCTGGAAGACGTACTGCGCGGAAGGTCGGGACAGGATGCCGGCCGCCAGCGCCTCAGCGGCCCCGTTCACGGCCTCCGTGGCGCCGGTGGCATCGCGCAGCGCCATGGCCCGCAGCAGGGCGGCCAGGATGCGGCCCGGCGCGCCATCGGCACGAGCGCCGGCAACCGCCCGCGCCACCCGCCGCTCCAGCTCCGCGTCGCCGGTCGCCACCATCGCGTCGCGCAAGTACAGCGCCAGGGTCTGCACCAGATCGGCCTCGGCCGGGTCGGCCACCAGCCGATCCAGCCCGGCGGCGGCACGTTCGCCCAGCAGGTCGGCGACTTGCAGCGCCTCGTCCAGGCTGCCGGCCATGCGTCAGGCCATCTGCGCGGCGCCGGCCAGCGCCCAGACGCCCAGGGCGCCCAGCACCACCGCCGTGCCGCGGTTGATCCAGCGGGCGGCGCCCAGGGTGAAGCGGTGGCGCACCAGGGCGAAGCCGCCGCACAGCAGCGCCCACCACAGCAGCGAGCCCAGCAGCACGCCCAGGGTCAACGCCGTCGCGCCGGCCGCGTCCTCCACGCCGCCGAACCCGACGACGATCGCTATGATGCCCATGATGGTGACCGGGTTGGTGACGGTCAGCAGCACCCCGCCGCCGACGGCGCCCAGCAGGCCGCGCCTGCCGAGCCGCACCGGCTCCTCGGCGGGCGGCTTCGGCTGGCTGACCAGGCCATGCGCGGCGGCGCCCAGCAGGAACAGCCCGCCGACCAGCCGCAGCTCGCCGGCATGGCCGGTCAGCGCGTCGACGATGCGCGAGACGCCGAAAGCGGCCACGGCGGCGAAGAAGGCGTCGACCAAGGCCGAGCCGGCGCCCGTGGCGAAACCCGCCATCAGCCCGCGCTCCACCGTGCGGCGGATGCAGAGCAGGCCGATCGGGCCGATCGGCGCAGCGATGGCGACGCCGAGCACGATGCCCCAGGCCAGGATTCCCAACTCCTGCAGCACTGACGGACTGTCCCCTTCGGTATGGTGCGCTTCCGAGATGGCGCACAGGCTTACAGCCGTTTAATGTCGCGCGCCATGACGGATTCGAGCGACAAGGCGGCGGAGCTTCTGGACGCGGTGGGCTGGCGCCTGCTGCACGAGCTGCAGCGCGACGCCCGGCAGAGCTACACGGAACTCTCCAAGCGCGTCGGCCTGACCGGCCCGTCGGTGGCCGAGCGCATGCGGCGGATGGAGGCGGCGGGGCTGATCCGCGGCTACCAGGCCCAGGTGGACCGCGCCCGGCTGGGCTACGCCATGCACGCGCTGGTCCGCATCCGTGCCTTCGCCGGCCGCGACCGCGACATCGAGCACTACGCCGCCGAGACGCCCGAGGTGCTGGAGTGCCACGAGGTGACGGGCGGCGACAGCTATGTACTGAAGGTCGGCGCCGCCTCGGTCCGGCACCTGGACCGGATCATCACCGCGCTGGCGGTCTTCGGCGCCACCCAGTCGACCCTGATCCTCTCCACCAAGGTCGAGGGCAAGCCCGTCGAACCCCCGCCCGATCAGGCCTGAGCCGCGGCCTGCAGGCGCTTGTCGAAGGTGACGAGCTCGGCGCCGAGGTGATGGGCCAGCCAGAGGTATGATGCGTCGTAATGGCTCAGACGGCGCTCCAAGGCAAGGCGAAGGACCTCGCCATGGTTGATGGGCGACAGTGAGATTTCCAATGTCGCCAGCTTCCGGAACCCGGCAAGGAGGCGGTCGGCGGCGTCAGGGCTGATCCGGGATTTGGTGACGCAGATATTCCCGAGTTCATAGGCCAGCAGCTCGGGCGCATGCAGGTCAGCATCATCCATCCTGGCGAGGGCGGCCGTGGCCGCCTGCTCGCCATAGAGGATCGACGCGATGACGGAAGCGTCGACGACCTTATTCGCCATAGCGGCTGTCCCGCATTGCCCTGACGATCTCCGTCGAGTCCGACTCCGTTCGCAGGCCCGAAGCTTGGATCTCCTCATGAATCTCCTGGATGCTCTTCTTCCGGGGCGGCGGCGCGGCCGCCGCCTCCAGCATTGCCATCAGCTCCCCCTGCAGCGAGCGGTGGTTGCGGGCGGCGCGCTCGCGCAGGCGCTGGGCGATCTCGTCGGGGACGTTCTTGATCGACAGGGTCACGGGCATGGCGGCGGTTCCATTCTGGCTCCGTTATGGAACCAATATGGAACCGCTCCTAGCTCGCCGCAACCCGAACAAATGTGCATGGCGCCGCCCGCCCGCTTTCCCTTATCCTCGCGCCGCCTATGACATCGGGAGCATCCATCGTGGCCGGGGACATTCCGCGGGACCTGTTCGAGGCGGCGCTTGCGGTGCGCGAGCGCGCCCATGTGCCCTACTCGCGCTTCAAGGTGGGCGCGGCCCTGCGCGGCGCCGGCGGCGGCATCTTCGCCGGCTGCAATGTCGAGAACGCCGCCTATCCCCAGGGCCAGTGCGCCGAGTCCACGGCCATCGGCATGATGGTCGCGGCGGGCGAGACCCGCATCGTCGAGGCGGTCGTGATCGGCGGCGAGCCGGGCGACGGGCTGCTCTGCACCCCCTGCGGCGGCTGCCGCCAGCGCCTGCGCGAGTTCGCCGGGCCGGAGACGGTCGTCCACATCGCGGGGCCGGACGGCGCCCGCGGCCGCTTCACCATGGGCGAGCTGCTGCCCGCCTCCTTCGGGCCCGACAATCTTGGCTTCTGACGATTTGCCCTTCGACGCCGCCGCTCTGGCCCTGCGGGCCCTGCCGCTGCTGGACCTGACCAGCCTGAACGATGGCGACGACGAGGCCAGCACCGACGATCTCTGCGAGCGCGCCGCCACCCCGGCCGGCCGCGTCGCCGCCGTCTGCCTGTGGCCGGCCTTCGTGGCCCGGGCCAAAGCGCGGCTGGCGGGCGAGGGCATCCGTGTCGCCACGGTGGTGAACTTCCCCGGCGGCAGCTTCGCGACGGAGCGCGTGGCCGACGAGATCGCCCAGGCCCTGGCTGCCGGCGCAGACGAGATCGACGTGGTGATGAACTATGCCGACGTCATGCACGGCAGCGGGACCCATGCCGCGGCGCAGCTGGAAGCCTGCCGCGAGGCCTGCGGCGGCACCACCATGAAGGTGATCCTGGAGACCGGCATGCTGGCCAAGCCGGTGCTGGTGGCGCGCGCCGCCCGCATCGCGGTGGATTCCGGCGCCGACTTCCTGAAGACCTCCACCGGCAAGGTCCCCGTCGGCGCCACGCCCGGCGCCGCCCGCATCCTGCTGGAGGCCTGCCGCGAAGCGGGCCGTCCCGTCGGCTTCAAGGCGTCCGGCGGCGTCCGCGACATCATCGGCGCGCACGAGTACCTGTCCCTGGCGGATGCGATCTGCGGCCCGACCTGGGCCACGCCCGCCACCTTCCGCTTCGGCGCCTCGGGCCTGCTCGACGCGCTGCTGAGAGAACTGGGCTTCGGCCCCGGCGGCACCGCCCGCAGCACCTATTGAGGCACGACCAGCATGCTCCCCCAGGAAATCATCCGTGTGAAGCGCGACGGCGGCAAGTTGCCGGAGGCCGAGATCGCCTCCTTCATCCGCGGCATCACCGACGGCAGCGTCACCGAGGGGCAGGCCGCCGCCTTCGCCATGGCGGTGTTCTTCCGCGGCATGGAGATGGACGAGCGGGTGGCGCTGACCCGCGCCATGACCCGCTCCGGTACGGTGCTGGAGTGGGGCGCCGAGAACCTGCCCGGCCCGATCCTGGACAAGCATTCCACCGGCGGCGTCGGCGACAAGGTCAGCCTGGTGCTGGCACCGCTGGTCGCGGCCTGCGGCGGCTTCGTGCCGATGCTGGCGGGGCGCGGCCTGGGGCACACCGGCGGCACGCTGGACAAGATGGACGCCATCCCCGGCTACAAGAGCCAGCCCGATCTCGGCACCTTCCGCCGGGTGGTGCGCGAGACGGGGGCCGCCATCATCGGCGCCACGGCCGAGCTGGCACCCGCCGACCGCCGCCTCTACTCGATCCGCGACGTCACCGCAACGGTGGAGAGCATCGACCTCATCACCGCTTCCATCCTGTCCAAGAAGCTGGCCGCCGGCCTGCAGGGGCTGGTGATGGACGTGAAGTTCGGCAACGGCGCCTTCATGGCGCAGTACGACAAGGCCGCCGAGCTGGCGCGCAGCATCGCCACGGTGGCGACCGGCGCCGGCCTGCCGACCGTGTCGCTGCTGACCGACATGAACCAGGTGCTGGGCTGGACCGCCGGCAACGCGGTCGAGGTGCTGGAGTGCGTGGAGATGCTGCGCGGCGAGGCGCGGGAGACGCGGCTCTGGGAGGTGACCCGCGCGCTCACCGCCGAGCTGCTGGTGCTGGGCCGCATCGCCGGCACGATCGAGGAGGCGAATAGCCGCATCGAGCGGGCCCTGGCCGACGGCAGCGCCGCCGAGCGCTTCGGCCGCATGGTCGCGGCGCTGGGCGGGCCCAAGGACTTCGTGGAGCGCGCCGCGCACTACCTGCCGCACGCGCCGGTGACGCTGGCGGTGAATGCCGACCGGCCGGGCGTGGTGGCGGGCATGGACACCCGCGCCCTTGGCCTCGCCGTCGTCGCCATGGGCGGCGGGCGCACCCGGCCGCAGGACGGCATCGACCACCGCGTCGGCTTCACCCGCTTCGCCGCCATCGGCACGAAGGTCGGCCCGGGCGAGGCGCCGCTGTGCCTCGTCCATGCCGCCCACGGCGCGCAGGCGGAGGAGGCGGCGGCGGCGATCCGGCGGGCGGTCACCCTCTCCGAGCATGCCGATGTCCCGCAAATGGCCGTTGCGGAGCGCATCGCCGCGGGTTAAGCGGGGCGCCACATCTCCCTGCTCCCCGAAGGGACGCCTCGATGATCAAGATCGTCCGCGCCAAGCTGCACGGCATCCGCGTGACCGGTGCGGATCTGAACTATCACGGCTCCATCACGCTCGATCCCGAGCAGTGCGAACAGGCGGGCATCTACCCGCTGGAGTTCGTGGAGATCTGGAACAAGTCCTCCGGTGCCCGCATCTCCACCTACGTCATCTTCGGCAAGCCGGGCTCGCGCTGCTGCATCCTGAACGGGGCGGCGGCGCGCACCTGCCAGCCGGGCGACGAGGTCATCATCGCCGCCTCGGCCTATGTCACGCCGCAGGACCTGTACAGCGTGAAGCCGCGGGTGCTGACCTTCCATCCCGGCAACCGGGTGGACCAGGTGCTGCAGTACGACGTGTTCCAGAGCGACGAGCGCGACTTCGACTTCCGCACCCTGACGCTCGACGGCGAGGAGATCCCGCTGCAGGTCTCGGCCGAGGTCGAGGCGTGACCGCTGCCGGCACAGGCGCGGGCCAAGGCGGCGCCAGCCGGGGGATCGGCTTGGCGCTGTTGGCCTTCGCCATGTTCAGCATCGTCGATCTGGTGCTGAAGGTCCTGGCGGCGCACCATCCGCTGTTCCAGCTGATCTTCATCCACACCGCCTTCTCGCTGGTGCCGATCCTGCTGGTCGCGGCCCGCACCGGCGGCGGCCTGCGCGCCAACCTCTCCACCCGCAAGCCCGGCTGGCACGCGCTGCGCGCCGCCTGCGGCACGATTTCGGGCCTCTGCGTCTTCTACGCCTTCAAGGTGATGCCCATGGCGGACGTGTACGCCCTGGTCTTCACTGCGCCCCTGTTCATCACCGCGCTGTCGGTGCCGATGCTGGGCGAGAAGGTCGGCTGGCGGCGCTGGAGCGCGGTGGCGGTGGGCTTCGCCGGCATCCTGCTGGTGCTGCGGCCCGGCGCCGGGCTGGTGAGCCCGGCGGCGCTTGCGGCCTTGGCCAGCGCCTTCTTCTACAGCCTGGGCATGCTGATCGCGCGCCGCATGCGCGGGACCGAGAGCAGCGTCAGCTTCGGCTTCTATTCCTGCTGCGCCGGGCTGACGGTCAACGCGCTCATCATCGGCGACGGCTGGCAACCCATGCCGTGGGAACATGTGGCGATGCTGGCCTTCAGCGGCACCATCGGCGCCACCGCCCTGATCTGCCTGCTGACCGCCTTCCGCCGCACAGACGCCGCCGTCATCGCGCCGCTGCAGTACAGCCAGATGCTCTGGGGCGTGCTCTATGGCTGGCTGGTGTTCGGCACGCTGCCGGGCGGCATGCTGGCGCTGGGCGCCGGCATCGTCATCGCCTCCGGCCTCTACATCCTGCACCGCGAGACCCGCGTGGGCGCCGCCGCCGCGGGCACGCCGCCTTCCGTGCCCACCATCGCCGGCCAGGCGCCGGTACCCCTGGCGACCGAGAAGGGGCGCTGAGATGCGCAGCGACCGGGTCAAGGGCATCGCCCTGTTCAACCTGACCATCCTGCTGTTCGCCGTCATGGACAGCCTGATCAAGCAGCTGTCCACGGGCTACGGCACGGCGCAGATCGTCTTCTTCCGGGCCGCCTTCGCCCTGCTGCCGCTGGCGGTCTTCGTCTGGCGCTCGGGCGGCTGGGGCCAGCTGCGCACCGGCCGGCCGCTCAGCCATGTGCTGCGCGCCTGCGTGGGTGCGGCGGCGGTGTTCTGCTTCTTCAAGGCCTTCGCCCTTCTGCCCCTGGCCGACGTCTACGCGCTGAGCTTCGCGGCGCCGCTGTTCGTCACGGCCCTGTCGGTGCCGCTGCTGAAGGAGAGCGTGGGCTGGCGGCGCTGG
Source organism: Azospirillaceae bacterium (assembly GCA_035626475.1). GTDB lineage: Bacteria > Pseudomonadota > Alphaproteobacteria > Azospirillales > Azospirillaceae > DASPKT01. The sequence continues at coordinate 152,980 of DASPNP010000063.1, read as the reverse complement.
GCGGCGGTGCTGGTGGGCTTCGCCGGCGTGCTGGTGATGCTGCGGCCGGGGGCGGGCGTGCTCAGCGTCGCGGCGCTGCTGCCGCTGGCCGGCGCCTTCTTCTACGCGCTGACCATGCTCTATGTCCGCCACCTGTCGAAGACCGAGACCAGCTCGGCCATCGTCTTCTACTTCATGGCGACGCTGACGGTGCTGGGCGGGGTCGCCATGCTGCAGGACTGGCGGACGCCCGACCCTGCCGACTTCGCCCTGCTGGCGCTGGTGGGGATCATCGGCGGGGCGGCGCAGATCACGGTGACGGAGAGCTTCCGGCTGGCGCCGCCCAGCGTCGTGGTGCCGTTCGAATATTCCGCCATGCTCTGGGCCGTGGCCTTCGGCTGGTACTTCTTCGGCGAGGTGCCGGACCGCTGGATCGCGGTCGGGGCCTGCATCGTCATCGCCTCCGGCCTCTACATCATCCATCGCGAGACCGTCGCCGCCCGGCAGGAGCGCGCCGCCGCGGCGGCCTAGCCGGGAAGGGACGGCTTGACCGACACCGCGCCAGGGCCTTTGCTGGCGCCGGGAAGGACCATGCCATGACCGCCGTACCGCACGACGCCCTTTCATCCAGCACGATCCGCCGCAACACGCTGGTGGGCGCCAGCGCCATCCTGCTCTGGGCGACGCTGGCGCTGCTGACCGCCATCGCCGGGCCGGTGCCGCCCTTCCAGATGACGGCCATGGCCTTCGGAGTCGGCGGGCTGATGGGTCTGCTGGTGATGCTGGCGACCGGGCGGCGGCCGCTGGCGGCGCTGCGCCAGCCGCCGCGGGTCTGGCTGCTGGGGGTGAGCGGGCTGTTCGGCTACCACTTCCTCTACTTCCTGGCGCTGCAGTCGGCCCCGGCGGTCGAGGCCAATCTGGTCAACTATCTTTGGCCGCTGATGATCGTGCTGTTCGCGGGGCTCCTGCCGGGCGAGCGGTTGGGGCTGCCGCAGCTGCTGGGCGCGCTGCTGGGGCTGGCCGGCACGGTGCTGCTGGTGACGCGCGGGCAGGGGCTGTCGCTGGATTTGCAGTACCTGCCGGGCTATCTGGCCGCGCTGGGCTGCGCCGTCACCTGGGGCGCCTATTCCGTGCTGACCCGCCGCTACGGCGAGGCGCCGACGGAGTCGGTCGCCTTCTTCTGCCTGGCGACCTCGGGATTGGCGGCGCTGTGCCACCTGACCTTCGAGACGACGGTGTGGCCGCAGGGAGCGGCCGCCTGGGCGGCGACGGCGGCGATGGGCATCGGCCCGCTGGGCGCCGCCTTCTTCGTCTGGGACGTCGGCGTGAAGCGCGGCGACATCCACGCGCTGGGGGCGATCAGCTACGTGACGCCGCTGCTCTCCACCCTGCTGCTGATCCTGGCCGGCCGTGCCGAGGGCGCCTGGAGCGTCTGGGCCGCCTGCGCGCTGATCATCGGCGGGGCAGTGGTGGCGGCAAAGGGGCTGGGGAAGCGGTAACTGGGCGTCGGAACGCGGCTTGACGCGCTTTGGGTCGCATGCGATTCCGGATCGGCAACCGGTGCGGAATCCCATGCTTGTTCGATCCAAGGTCCCTGGGGACGTGCCCGGCAGTGGCGATGTCCCGCATTTCCTGGAAATGGGAAAGCGGGACAAGGGGCGGGTGTGGCGCTATCTGGTCGGCCTTCTGATGCTGGTCATCATCGCCCTAATCGGCGGTCTGCTGCACCCCAATGCCACCAGGAAACCAATGGCGACGGACGGCGTGGGTGCCCGGCTGGACGGCGGCGTCGAAGTGATTTCCCCGATCCTCTACCAGTTCGCTTACGCGGGAGTTCTGCTGGCGGTGCTGGCGCTGCTGCTGAGATGGCTGCATGGCCGCCCGCTGTCCACAGCTGTCCATGGGCGCGCGTCCATCAATATGGGGTGGATCGGCGCCGGCATGGTGGCAGGCCTCGTATCTCTTTCCGCTTTCTACGCCCTCTCCGGCTGGCTTGCCCTGGACCATTTGCCTTTGACGAGCGACATGAGCCTGCCGGGTCGCCTGCTGATCTGGTCGGTGGCCGGCATCACCTTCGCCGCCCTGAACTTTTCCCTCATGGCCTATTGCGGCGGCTATCTCCTCCAGGGCTGCCTGCGCCTGTTCAGGAGCGTGCCCCTGGGATTGGTGGCCCTGGTGATCGGACAGATGGTCCTGAGCCACGGGACGTCCTGGTGGGATATGGCGGCGTCGGTTCTCTACGCCCTTCCCATTCTCTACCTGGTCTGGAGAGGCAACGGCATCGAGCTGGCGGTCGGACTGCAGACGGGCGCCGAGCTGGCCCAGCATGTGTTCTGGGGCAACGCAAAGGGAATCGGGTTGCCCAGCGTGCCGCTCTGGGCGGCCTCCGGAATGCCTGCGGACGCCGTTCTGGCCGATCTGACGATGCTTGCCGCACTCTGCGTCGCAGCCCTTATCCTCGACATGCTTCTCCTGCGCCGCAGGGCCGCTGCCTAGCTCCCCCCGTCCCGCTCCGCCGCGATGCGGGTGAAGGCGGGCTGGGCGACGGGGGAGGCCAGCGGGCGGCGCTGCTTGACCTGGACGCGGCTGCTGGTGGCGTAGATCTGCTTGCTGGCCTCGACGATCTGGACGCCGGCGAAGGCGCTGAACCAGCGCGAGCCGACCTCCTCCCAGGCCCCGGCGCCGGCCATGATGAAGCGCGACCGGACCGGCGGCATGAACAGGGCACAGGCCTCGCGCTCCGGCACGAACATGTTGGCCTTCAGCGTGCGGCGCAGCTGCCCGGGGGAGAAGGGCGAGCCGTGGCCGAAGGGGGTCATGTCGGTGCGGGCCCAGATGCCGCGCCGGTTCGGCACCACGCACATCAGCCGCCCGCCGCCGGCCAGCACCCGCCAGATCTCGCGCATCATCGGCTTGAGATGCTCGGTGAACTCCAGCCCATGGACCAGCAGTACGCGGTCGACCGACATGTCGGGCAGCGGCAGCTCCGACTCCTCGCCCAGCGCCACCAGCCCGGGGCCTTCCTGCGGCCAGAAGACGACGCCCTGGCCGGCCGGCATCACCGCCAGCACGCGCTCCGCCTCGTCGCGGAAGGGGCGCAGGTAGGGCGTGGCGTAGCCGATCCCCAGCACCCGCTGCCCCGACACGTCGGGCCAGAGCTCGCGGATGCGGCGGCGCACGAGCCGGCGGACCACCTGGCCCAGCCCGGTCTCGTAGAATTCGCGCAGATCGACGACGTCGCTGTACATGCCCTCACGCTACCATGCCGCGGTCCCTACCTGCTAACGGCGGGAGAGGGCGCCTGTTGCGGATGGCGGCCGGGCAAAGAAAAGGGCGGACGGCCCGTGGACCGCCCGCCCCGTGATTTTGAGGCCCCGCCGTCAGAGCGGGATCTCGACCTGGCCCTTCTTTCCGGTGAAGAGGCCGGAGCCGGGCTTCATGCTGTCGGCCGGCGGATGGTCCACCGGCACCGCCGAGCAGGCGGCGAGGGCAAGCCCCGCCGCCAGACCCAGCGCCGCGCGCAGAAGGCGGAGACGCGTCATCACGGCCTCAGAACCGGATACGCGCGCCGGTGAGGATGCCGTTCAGGTCGTGGTACTCGACCAAGCCCGGCGTGTCGTAGGAGTAGGTCCGGTAGCCGGCATAGAGCTCGGCGCCGGCCACGTCCAGGTTCTGCACGATGTAGACGCCCCAGGCCTCGGAGCTGTCGCCCTGGAAGACATTGTCCTCCTGGTCGTAATAGTCGACGGCGAAGGCGGTGCTGCCCAGCGCGTTCAGCTTCGCGATATAGCCGATCTTGCCGTACCAGAAGCTGCTGTCGCGGCCGGTGTCGTAGTCGCGCACGCCGTAGGCCGCGGTGACGTTGAAGCCCGCCGCCATCTTGACCGAGACCGAGCCGCTCAGCTGGTCGTCCCAGTTGAGGTTGGTGGTGTTGGCCGGGTACTGCGGCGCCAGGAAGTAGTTGCGGCCGCCCGCGTCGCCGTAGCCCAGGCCCGCCGACACGTCGGTCGTCCCGAACTTGGCGGAGTAGCGCAGGCCCAGGTCCCAGCCGCCATCATCGACGAAGCTGGTGGAGGCGACGAAGCCGCCGAAGTTCGGCGTGTCGTAGCGGATGCGGTCGTCGCGGTGCAGGCCGTCGAAATTCTCGAACGCCTGGCGGATCTGCGGGCCGGTGGCCGCCCCCGTGCCGCGGACGCGGAAGTTGGCGCCGCCCATGAAGTTTGGCGCGTCGGAGTAGGCGACCACGGCGGTGCCGGACAGGTCCTGCTCGGTCAGCGTGTTCGACGCGGTGTCGCCCTGGCCGAACCAGATGCGGCCGAACGCCTTGTTCTCCAGCCAAACCTCCATCTTGCGCTCGTTGAAGGCGAAGGCGGTCGGGCCGTCGTCCGTCTGGCTGAAGGAGCGGGTGGAGTTGGAGACCGCCTCCAGCTCCATCTCGCCACCGGCCGTCCAGGTGTCGCTGATCTTGGACGAGGCGATGGCGCGGATGCGGGTGGAGGAGTTGTTGTTGTCGACGAAGTGGAAGCGCTCGGATACGCCGTCATCGACGAAGAGCACGCCGCGGTTCACCTGGCCGGCGATCACCAGCTTGGTGCGCGGCACCAGGTTGGTCACGGGCTGCGGCGTGGGCGCGGCCGGGGCGGCGCTCGCCGTGGCCGTGCCGGTCGCGGCCGGAGCGGGGGCCGCCGTCGCGGCCGGGGCGGCGGCCTTGGCCTTCTGGTCAGCCTCGAGCTTCTCTATGCGCTCCATCAGCGCGCGGACCTGGGCGCGCAGCTCCTGCACTTCCCCTGTCTGCGCCCCGGCGGTGCCGCTCAGGCAGACGAGAGCAGTACCCGCCAAGATGGCGGCCTTCAATCCCTTGTCGAAGTTCATGCGTTTTCTCCCCGGCATCCCTGGATGGGTACTTTTTGTACGAGCCCAAGTTCAGAAATTTCTCAACTGGAGCTGAGCTCTAGACTTGCAAAATGATCATATGGACGCGCTCGCCCGGCGCCATTGCGCTTACGCAAGCAATGGCGGTTTTCATAAATACGTCACTTTCCTGCAACACGACGTCGGGACTAACCCGATCGACGTAGGCGATCGGCGGGAGGGCAGGCGCGGAGGGGGTTACAGCCGCGCGGCGGCGCGGGGAGCGCGGGCGAGCTGACCCGCGACGAGGCGCAGATCCTCCACGAACATGCGGTATCCGGCCTCGCGCGCCGCGATATCCGGGATGCGCAGCAGGGAGGAGGGGTGGACGGTCGCCACCACCCAGCCGGCCAGGGGCGAGCGCAGGATCTGGCCGCGCATCTCCGTCACCTTGAAGTCGCGCCCCAGCAGCGCCTGCGCGGCGGTGGCGCCCAGGCAGACGATGCCGCTGGGCGCCACGGCGGCGATCTCCGCCTCCAGCCACGGCATGCAGGCGACGATCTCCAGCCGGCCGGGCTTCTCATGGATGCGGCGGCTGCCCTTCTGCACCCATTTGAAATGCTTCACCGTGTTGGTGACGTAGGCGGCCTCACGGTCGATACCGGCCTCGGTCAGCGCCCGGTCCAGCAGCTGCCCCGCCGGGCCGACAAAGGGACGACCGGCCAAATCCTCCTTGTCGCCCGGCTGCTCGCCCACCAGCATCACCTCCGCCTGCTGCCGGCCCTCGCCGAACACGGTCTGCGTGCCGGTCAGGTGCAGGGGACAAGCGGTGCAGCCCTTGGCGGCGTCGCGCAGCGTCTCCAGGCTGCGGTGCTCCGGCAGGAAGCGGGCGGCGGTGTCGACGGGCGGACGCGGCATGGGCTGGGTTCCGGCTGTTCCTCGGCTCCACCGTCAATCGCTGATATGCGGTCGAGTTCCCGGCGGAGATGTGACAATCGGGGGCGGAGCCTGTTGGCCCAGGCGACCAGACCCACCGGAGACCCCCATGGCCCGCACCGCCTCCCGCCCCCGCTTCAAGGACAAGGTCGTGGTTCTGACCGGTGCCTCCAGCGGCATCGGCCGCGCCGCGGCGCTCGCCTTCGCCCGGGAGGGCGCCCGGCTGGCGCTGGCGGCCCGCAGCGAGGACGCCCTGGAGGACACGGCCCGGCTCTGCCGGCTCATGGGGGCGGAGACGGTGGCGCTGCCGACTGACGTGACGGTGCCGATGGATGTGGCGGCGCTGCGCGACGCGGCGCTGAACCGCTGGGGCCGGATCGATGTCTGGATCAACAACGCCGGCATCGGCGCGCTCGGCTGGTTCGAGGAGGTGCCGGCGGAGGCGCACCGGCGGGTGGTCGAGACCAACCTGGTCGGCCCGCTGAACGGGGCGGCGGTGGTGATGCCGCATTTCGTCCGCCGCCGCCGGGGCGTGCTGATCAACATGGTGTCGGTCGGCGGCTGGGTGGCGCCGCCGCTGGCCGCCGCCTACACCGCCGCCAAGTTCGGCCTGCGCGGCCTGACCGAGGCGCTGTACCAGGATTACAGGCGCTTTCCCGGCATCCATGTCTGCGGCCTCTATCCCTCCTTCGTCGACACACCCGGGCTGGTGAACAAGGGCAACTACACCGGCAAGGCCCTGGTGCCGAGGAGCCCGATGCAGACGCCGGAGCATGTCGCCGCCCGCATGCTGGATCTGGCGGAGAAGCCCCGCCGCTCCATGACCGTGGGCTGGTCGGCCCGGCTGGGGGAGGCGGCCTACGCCCATGCGCCGGAACTGGTGGGCGCCCTGCTGTTCCGCTTCGTCCAGGCGTCGCTCGCCAAGGGACAGCCGGCGGAGACCACCTCCGGCAATCTGTTCGAGGGCCGTGCCTGGCCGCCGCGCAAGTCGGCCGGCAACAACACCGGCGGGGCGCTGCTGCCGCTGGCCATGGCGGCGCTCGGCCTCGGCGTGCTGGCGGCGGCCGGGTCGGGCCGACTCAAGCTGCCGGCGCTCCGGCGCGAGGACCGGGCCGAGGAGCCTCAGGCGAAGCGGCGCAGGATGGAACCGGCCTGGTCGGAATAGGAACCGCCGAACAGCCTGACATGCACCAGCAGCGGATAGAGCAGGTAGAGCGGCCGGCGCACCTCGTGGAACCCGGGCCGGATCGGCCTGATCTCGCCATAGGCCCGGAAGAAGGTCTCGCCGAAGGTGCCGAACAGGGTGGTGAAGGCAAGCTCCACCTCCGGATCGGCATGGTGGATGGCCGGGTCGATGAAGGCCGCCACCCGCCCGTCCCGCCCCACCAGCACATTGCCGCCCCAGACGTCGCCATGGATCAGCGCCGGCGACTGGCAGGGGCCCAGCAGGTCCGGCAGCCGCGCCGCCAGCCGCTCGATGCGTGACAGGAAGGCGGCGTCGACCCTGCCCTCCGCCAGCGCCTTGCCGCCCATATGCAGCAGGCGGAAGCCGTAGAAGGAAGGCCAGTCCTCCATCTCCGGGTTGGGCTGCGGCAGCGGGCCGATGGTGGTGTCGTAGGGAAAGCCGTAGCGGGGCGCCGTTACCCCGTGCAGCGCCGCCAGCAGCTCCGCCGCATGCCGCTCCGCCGCCGGCCCGATGCGGCCGCCGCCCTCGATATATTCCATCACCATCAGGTCGGGCGCCGCGTGCCAGACCGCCGGAACCGGCAGGGTCGAGGCCATGCCGAGGTGGCGCAGCATCGCCGCCTCGAGATCCATCCCCGGCCCCATCTTGGCGACCGCCCTGCGACCGTCGGACAGCTCCAGCCGCCAGAGCGTCGCCGCATTGCCCTTGGCGAAGGGGGCTGATGAAACGATGCGGGCGCCGTCGATCTCGCCGCCGGGACGGAGCTGGACGGGCATCATCGGCTAAGTCTCCACAGCTGATTTGTCATTCCGGCGACTTTGTGGCGAAAACCCGTCAGGAGTGGGATGCGCAACCATCGTGCATCCTCTGCAAATCGGCGAATTCCTGCATTCAAGCCATTTTCCGGAGTTGGCACGGGGGTTGCGAAGTAGGGATCACGGCGGACGACCCGCCCCGAAATGACCAACCGGACACCCACGGAGCCCACCATGACCGACATGACCTTCTCCACCGCCCTGACCGCCACCGAGAGCAAGGGCTTCTTCGCCCGCCTGTGGGCCGCCGCCCCGACCGCCGAATCGGTCTTCATGCTGGGCACCGCGCTGGGCCTCGCCCTCATCATCAACCAGGTCTTCTGACCCATCCTCCCCGAACCAAGGATCACCGCCATGACCGCTCTCGACCTGCACGCCGCCCCCACCGAGACCCAGAGCCTGCTGTCCCGCCTGTGGGACGCGCTGCCCGACGCGGAGTCGGTGATGTTCCTCGGCACCGGCCTGGGCTTGGCCGCCATCATCGCGGTGATCTTCTAAACTCCTCCCCTTGGGAGGATTTGCAAGCCGCCCCGTCCGTGACAAGCTGCCGTCCATGACACAGCAGCAGAACGGGGCGGCCGGGGCCGGGGGCCTCTCCCGCCGCATCGACCAGGCCCTCGGCCGCGACAAGGCCGACTTGGTCATCAAGGACACGGCCTTCCTGAACGTCGTGACGGGCGAGATCGCCCGGGGCGACATCGCGCTGTGCGGCGACCGCATCGTCGGCACCTATGAGAGCTATTCCGGCACGCGCGAGATCGACGGGCGCGACGCCGTGGTGGTGCCGGGCTTTGTCGACAGCCATGTCCATTGCGAGAGCACGCTGGTCGGCCCGCTGGAGTTCGACCGCTGCGTCCTGCCGCGCGGCACCACCACGGCGGTGTGCGACCCGCACGAGATTTGCAACGTGCTGGGCCGGCAGGGGCTGGACTATTTCCTGGAATGCGCCGGGGCGACGGCCATCGACCTGCGGGTCCAGCTCTCCTCCTGCGTGCCCGCGACCCATCTGGAGACGGCGGGCGCGCGGCTGACCGCCGCCGATTTGGCGCCCTACAAGGGCCATCCGCGCTCGCTCGGCCTGGCCGAGTTCATGAACTATCCGGGGCTCCTGATGAAGGACCCGGAGGTGATGGACAAGCTGGAGCTGTTCCAGGGCACCCATATCGACGGGCACGCGCCGCTGGTCTCGGGCTACGACCTCAACGCCTATCTCTCCTGCGGCATCCGCAACTGCCACGAGACGACCTCCATGCCCGAGGCGATGGAGAAGCTGCGCAAGGGCATGCAGGTGCTGATTCGCGACGGCACCGTCTCCAAGGATCTGGAGGCGCTGGCCGGGCTGGTGACGCCGGAGCTGTCGCCCTTCCTGGGCTTCTGCACCGACGACCGCAACCCGCTGGACATCGCGGAGGAGGGGCATCTCGACCATTTGATCCGCAAGGCGATCGCGCTGGGCGCCCCCGCCCACCATGTCTACCGCGCCGCCACCTGGTCGGCCGCCCGCCATTTCGGGCTGACCGACCGGGGGCTGGTGGCGCCCGGCTACCGCGCCGATCTGGTGCTGCTGGACGATCTGGAAAGCTGCGCCGTCCGCTCGGTCATCCGCGGCGGGCGTATGGTGGACGAGGCGATGTTCGCCGCGCGGCCGCAGGTCGCGCCGGTGGGCCTCGGCTCGGTCAAGCGCCGCCCCGTCACGGCCGAGGATTTCCGCGTGCCGGCCTCGGGCCCCACCGGCCCGGTCATCGGGGTGGAGGCGGGCAAGATCGTCACCCACCATCTCCGCCTGTCGCTGCCCTTCTCGGGCGGCCTGCGCCATCCCGACCCCGCCCAGGACGTGGCGAAGGTGGCGGTGCTGGAGCGGCACGGCCGCAACGGCAATGTCGGCCGGGGCTTCGTGAAGGGCTTCGGCCTGACCAGCGGCGCGCTCGCCTCCTCGGTCGGGCATGACAGCCACAATATCTGCGTGGTCGGGACGAACGACGCCGACATGGCGCTGGCGGTCAACCGGCTGATCGAGCTGCAGGGCGGCTTCGTGGCCGTGGCCGACGGGCGGGTGCTGGGCGAGCTGCCGCTGCCGCTGGCCGGCCTGATGAGCCTGAAGCCCTTCGAGGATGTCCGCCACGGGCTGGAGGATCTCCGCTCGGTCGTCCGCGCGCTCGGCTGCCCGCTGCCTGAGCCCTTCCTGCAGCTGGCCTTCCTGCCGCTGCCCGTCATCCCGCACCTGAAGATCACCGACCAGGGCGTGGTGGACGTGGACCGGTTCGAACTGGTGGCGGCGTAGCGGGGGACGCGGCGGCCCTCCCGCCCGTCACACGCAGCCCCAGGTAGCGAAGCCTGCTAATATACGCGCGTCGACGCGATTTCTCCGGGCCAGGGCTGTTGGGCCGGACATGATGCAGGTCGACGACCCCCGCGCTCATGTCCTGGAGATCCATCGCCGGCTCTGCCTGGTGTATGGCTGCCCGATCCCGTACTTCCACCAGCATGATCCGATGAGCGAGCTGGTGGCGGCGCTGCTGTCGCACCGCACCCGCAACGCCGACAGCGGCCGCGCCTTCCGGGCGCTGCGCCAGCGCTGGCCGGACTGGGAGGGCGTGCGCGACGCCGACCCGGCGGAGGTGGAGGCCACCATCAAGGGCGTCACCTGGCCCGAGCAGAAGGCGCCGCGCATCCAGGCGATCCTGCGCGCCGTCACCGAGAAGCGCGGCGCGCTGAACCTCGATTTCCTGGCCGACATGCCGGTGGAGGCCGCCCGCGCCTGGCTGGAGGAGCTGCCGGGCGTGGGACCGAAGACCAGCGCCGCGGTGCTGAGCTTCAGCACCATCCGGGGCGCGGCGCTTCCCGTCGATAGCCACCACCACCGGGTGGCGGTGCGCACCGGCCTGATCCCGCCGACGCTCGCGGTCGGCCCCTCGCACAAGGTGCTGGCGGCGCAGCTGCCGGAGGATTGGGACGCGCAAAAAATCTTCGACAACCACGAAGTGCTGATGCTGCACGGCCAGCGCTGCTGCTTCTTCCAGAACCCCGCCTGCCACCGCTGCGTCCTGCTGGAACTCTGCCCGACGGGCCAGGCCCGCATGGGCGGGGCGGAGGAGGAGCGGCGGGTGGGGTAGGGCATACCGTTCGCCCTTTCACAACCCGCCGGCCTACTCTCAACCGTCACCCCGGCGCAGGCCGGGGCCCAGGGGTTGCGGCAATGCACAGCCGATGAAAGGGAGCGGCTGGGGCGTGGTGCGTCCTTCGACAGGCTCAGGATGAGGGCCGGGGGATGCCAGGCACTCCCGGTTCTATCCCGCGCAATCCCGACCGGGAGCAGCTAAATCCACCTCATCCTGAGCCTGTCGAAGGACGCACAACGGCAACGCTGCCTCTCAAGGAGCGCTGCATCCACCGCATCCCGCTGCAACCCCTGACCCAGCCTGCGCCGGGATGACAAGTGGTGTGCTGGACGACCGGCACGGCTCAGTGATCGACCTCGCCCTCAGAACAGGTACCTAACCCCGAACTGGAACGTCCGGGGCGGGCCGGCGCTGCGGGTGACGAAGGGCTGGCCGGCGACCTGGAACTGGTTGCTGGCCGTGGCATTCACGACATAGCCGCCCTGGTTGGTGGCGTTGAAGACGTTGAACACGTCGGCCCGCAGCTCCAGGTCGCCATAGCCCACCGGCAACCGGTACTGCACGCCCAAATCCAGCACCTCCGACCAGGGCAGGCGGCCGCTGTTGCGGCGGAAGCCCGGCGCGCGGTCGGGGTTGCCCGTGTACTGGGTGGCGAAGGAGCGGCCGTCGCCGTTCAGGTCGGTCGTGCCGAACAGCGCGGCGTCGGGGCCGTAATTGATCGGCTGCCCCGACTGGAACAGGCCGGCGACCGACAGGCTCAGCCCCTCCAGCGGATAGAGGAACAGCACGGCCGAGATCGTGTGGGTGCGGTCGTTCAGGCTGGGCGCCCACTCGTCGCCGAACTCGTTGCTGTTGCTGGCGCGGAAGTTGATGTCGTCGGTGTCGTTCTTCAGCCGCGACAGGGTGTAGGACAAGCGCAGGCCCCAGGGATCGTCGCCCCGGTCCTTGGTCACCGCCAGGTTCAGCGCCTGGTATTCCGACCTGCCGCCGGTGTCGGAGATCAGCACGGCGCGCGACCCGCCGGGATACGCGGCCGGGTCGGTCGGGCGGGTGGCGTCGGCCTGGGCCTGGGTGCGGACCAGGGCGCGCGCCTGCTCCGGCGTCAGGCCGACCAGCCGGGCCGGGTCGATGGCGTAGGGGGCGGGCGCGTTCACGTCCACCAGCCGCACCAGATCGTAGCCGCGGCTGTAGAGCAGATTGCCGTCCAGCAGCCAGTTGCTTGCCACCGACCGCTGATAACCGAGCGAGGCCTGGAAGCTCGAGGGGTTCTCATAGCCGAAGGGGTTCAGGATCTGCCGCTCGGCACTGGACAGCGTGTCGCGCTGGGCCTGCAGCTGGTCGCCCGTGGGCCCGCCCAGGAACGGCACGCTATCGAGGCTGGCCGACGCGTTGCCGTTGAACAGCGCCCGGTCCAGATCCATGCCGGCCGGGAGCCGCCCACGCGCGATGAGGTCCTGCAGCTGGCGGCGGAAGGCGGGCGTGTCGGAGTTGCGCTGCAGCGCGTCGGAGATGATGGCGTAGGGCAGCTTCTCGTGGAACAGGCCGGCGCCGCCGCGCAGCACCTGGTCCTCCGACAGGCGGTAGTTGAAGCTGGCGCGCGGGCCGACATTGTCCTTGTCGCCGCTGCCGTCGCCCAGTTCCGTCAGATCGTCATAGTCGTAGCGCACGCCGAACCGGGCGGTCAGGTCGGAGGTGATGTCGAACTCCGCCTCCAGCCAGCCGGCATAGAGGGTCTGGTCGGTGCCGAAGGTGGCCGGGCGCAGTTCGACATTGTAGGCCACCACCTGGGCGTCGCGGGGCAGGTCCGACAGCGCCAGGGCCGAGCCCCGGCCGGCGGCGCGCAGGGCCGACAGCTGCGGGTCGGTCAGCCGCACCGTGTAGTTGCCCTGCGGGTTGCCGCCGCCGCGCAAGCTGAAGTCGGCGCGTAGGATGTCGGCGCCGCCGGTCAGGCGCGTGCCGTCGAGATCCAGCCCGGCCTTGTGGCGGGTCTGCCAGGTGCGCTCCTCCTCGTCGAAGAAGAAGCCGTTGTTGCCGATGATTCCGATGGTGCGCTCTGCCGGGTCCAGGATGACCGCCTGCGGCCCCTCGGTGGCGGCGTCGCCGTAGTTCCAGTCGAAGCTGGAGAACTGCAAATCGCCGACATAGGAGAGCCGGTCGCCGGTGTAGCGCGCCTGGAAGGCGGCCAGCAGCGACTTGCGGGTCTGGACGTCGCCGGCGCTGGGGAAGGTGAAGCCGCCCTCCAGCCCGCCGCCCTGCCGCTCGATCTCCACGTCGCCCCGGTGCGCGCGGGCGGTGACGGCCCAGGCGTCGCTCAGCATGTGATCCAGGCGCAGCGTGTAATAGTCGAACCTGTTCTCGCCCCGGATCGTCTCGTCGACCCCCAGCGCCGGCACGCTCAGCCGGTTGTCCTTGCGGTCGCGGGTCAGCTCGGCATTGACGAAGTAGAAGGTGCGGTCGGGCGTGATCGCGCCGCCCAGGCTGGCGCCGCCCTGGTAGCGCTTGAAGCCCTCCAGCACGGCGTTGCCCGAGAGGTCGCGGCGCGGGAAGTCCGGCTCGCTGTCGATGGCCGAGCCCGGCCGCCACAGGAAGAAGGCCTCGCCCGCGGTCTCGTTGCCGCCGCCCTTGGTGGTCACGTTCACCACGCCGTTGGCGGTGCGGCCGTACTCGGCGGAGTAGGAGTTCGCCAGGACCGTGACTTCCCTGACCACGCCCACCGGCGCCGCGAACTTCGGCCCCCCCAGGAAGTTCTCGTTGTTGTCCAGCCCGTCCACCAGATACTGGGTGAAGAGCGCGTTGGCGCCGTTGATGCTGACCGCCGGCGCCTCGGGGAAGAAGCCGGTCGCCTGGGTGACGTTGGGCAGGCGGAACAGCACGGTGGACAGGTCGCGCGCCTCCACCGGCAGCTCCTGCAGCTCGCGCGCGCCGAAGCTGGAGGAGACCTCGGCGTTGGTCAGGTTCAGCCGCGCTTCCGACCTGATACCCTGGACCACCACCTCCTCGATGCCGCCGACCGTCAGGGTGACGGTGCGGGTGAAGTTGGCGCGCAGCTCCACCGGTTCGGCCGACTGGCTGCCGACCGAGGCGACATAGGCGCCCAGCGTCGCCAGCGCGGGGAAGCGCGCCTTGCCCGAAGCGTCGGCGGCGACCGTCGCATCGAAGCCGGTGCCGGGGTTGGTCAGCCGGACCTGCGTGTTCGGCACGGGCCGGCCGGCGGGGTCCAGCACCACCACCTCGATGGCCTGGGCCAGGGCGTGCGAGGCGCCCAGCAGCAGCGGCAGGGAGGCGGCGGAGGCGAGGAGGAGGCGGCGCATCGGGTCGCTCTTATGGTTCGGGCGGCGAAGGATATGGGGCGATCGTGACGGTGGCAATCCGCCGGGGCTAACTCCCGGACAGCTCCACGACGGGCCCGGCGGCGGCCGTGGCGTCCTCGGGGTCGTGGGTGACCAGCAGTGTCGGCAGCCCGGCCCGGCGGGCATGGTCGAAGACGAAGGCGCGGAAGCGGGCGCGCAGGGCGACATCCAGCTTGCCGAAGGGCTCGTCCAGCAGCAGGGCGCGGGGCTGGGCCAGCAGGGCCCGCATCAGCGACACACGCGCCCGCTGCCCGCCCGAGAGCGTGGCCGGGTCGCGGTCGGCGAAGCCCGCCAGCTCGGCCTCGGCCAGCGCCGCCGCCACGGCCGCCCTGCGGTCGCGCACGGCGCGGGGCAGGGCGAAGGCGAGGTTCTCCCCCACCGTCAGGTGCGGGAACAGCAGGTCGTCCTGGAACAGGATGCCGACCCGCCGCCGCTCCGGCGGCAGGGCCAGGAGGTCGGCGCCGTCGAGCGTGACCGATCCCGTCGCCTTGAAGGCGGGGGGCAGGCTGCCGGAGATCAGGTCCAGCAGGGTGGATTTGCCGCTGCCGCTCGGCCCCATCAGCGTGGCCACCTCGCCCGGCTTCACCGACAGGCTCAGGTCGCGGACCAGGGGCTTGCCGTTTAGCAGCAGGGTGACGGCGCGGAGATCCAGGCTCATCGCGTCCCCCCGAAGCGCGGCCGGCCCAGCCACCCCGCCAGCAGCAGCGCCGCCAGCGGCAGCAGGGCCTGCAGCAGGCCGAACAGGCCGAGCTGGCGCCGGTCGCCGCCGGAGGCCAGCGACACCACCTCCGTCGCCAGGCTCGTCACCCGGCCGGCGCCGGCGAACAATGTGGGCAGGTAGAGCGCCACGCTGACGGAGAAGCCCACCGCCAGGGAGGCCAGGATCGGGCGCCGCAGCAGCGGCAGCTTGACCCGCCAGAACACGGATGCCGGTGAGCGGCCCAGGCAGAGCGCGGTGCGGGCAAAGCGCCGGTCCAGCGCCCGCCAGGAATCGCCTAGGGTCAGGAAGGCGTAGGGCAGCACGAACAGCAGGTGCATCCAGGTCACCGCCAGCAGCCCGCCGGCCAGGCCCATCCGCTCCAGCAGCACCTGCGCCCCGAACAGGAAGCTCAGCTGCGGCACCAGCAGCGGCAGGTAGAGCAGGTCCAGCGCCCGGCGCGACGGGGCATGGCCGGTGCGGTCCTCCCGCTCCAGGCAGCCCAGCACCAGCGCCAGCGCCAGCAGCGACACGGCCGCCGCCAGCCCCAGCGTGGTGAGGAACGGCGGCAGCAGGGCCGGGGCGGCGGCGCCCCAAGCCTGGAGGCCCAGCCGCTCGGGCAGCGCGTCGGGAAAGCGCCAGCGGTCGGCCAGTGACCAGAGCGCCAGCACGACCAGCGCCGCCAGTGTCGTGAGGATCGCGGCATGGCCGGTCCAGGCTGCGGCGCGGCCGGGCAGGGCCAGGCTCCGCCGGCCGCCACGCGCCGCGAGGTGCCGGGCGATCCGGCCGACGGCGATCTCGCCGAGCCGCCACAAGCAAATCGCCGCCAGCACCACCCCGCCCTGCAGCAGCGCGCCGGCGGCGGCGGGCAGGCGGCGGGCGAGGTCGGGGTCCTGGCTCATCTGCAGCACCAGCACGGCCAGGGTCGGCGGGGCGGCGGGACCCAGCACCGCGGCCATGTCCACGACCGAGCAGCCGAAGGCGATGACGGCGTAGACGGGCAGCCGCATCTGCCGGTAGAGCTGGGGCAGCACCAGCAGCAGCCAGGCCGTGACCCGGTCGTAGCCCAGGCTCGCCGCCACCCGCAGCTGCCGCGCCGCCGGCACCTGGGCCAGCGCCGCCTGCATCATCAGCAGCAGGAAGAAGCATTCCTTGGCGGCGAGCGCCAGCAGCAGCGACAGGCCGTGCGGATCCTGCACCGTGGCGAAATCCGGCGGCCGCTCCCAGCCCGTCGCCCAGGGGGACAGCAGCCGGGCGATCCAGCCGCTGGGGGCGGCCAGGAACAGCACGCCCACGGCGAAGGCGGCGTGCGGCACGGCCAGCAGCGGCGCCAGCGCCAGACGCAGCCGCCCGGCCCAGCGCGTGCCCTGCGCCCAGGCGGACAGGCCCGCCGCCGCCGCGAAGGCCAGCAGCGCGGCGCCCAGGCCCGTCGCCAGCGACAGCCATACCGACCGCCAAAGACCGGGCTCGGCCAGCAGCTCCCGCCAGGGATCCAGCGACCAGTCGGCGGCCCCGATACCGGGATGCCAGCCGAAGGCCGGCAGCAGCGTGCCCAGCAGTCCGGCCGCCACCGGTCCGGCGAACAGCGCCACGGTGAGCGGCGGGACGGCCGCCAGGGCTCCGGAACGGTTCACGGCTGGCTCATCGGGCGTATCACCGGGCGAACCGCCGCTTCCATTCCTCCTCGATGCGCACCATCCAGCTGGGGTGCGGCTCGGGCAGGGTGCGCGACAGCTCCGCCTCGGGCGGCAGCTGCGGCGGGCGTTCGCGGCGGAACAGGGCCTGCTGCTCGGGCGTGAGCCGGGTCAGGTCCAGCACCGTGGGGTCGCCCCACAGCTTGGGGTCGGCCTTGCGGGCCTGCGCCTCGGGCGACAGCAGGAAGTTCGCCACCACCAGCGCGCCCTCCTTGGCGCTGGCGTTGAAGGGAATCGCCACGAAATGGGTGTTGGCGATGGTACCGCCCTCCAGCACATAGGCCCGCACCGTCCCGGGCAGCAGCCCCAGCGCCGCGGCGCTGGCGGCCTCCGATGGGTTGAAGGCGAAGGCGATGTCGGTCTCGCCATCGTCCAGCAGTTGGCGCAGGCGCGGATAGTTGGGCGGGAAGGCGCGGCCCTGGCGCCAGAGATGCGGGTGCAGCTGCTCCAGATAGGACCAGAGCGGCGCCGTCACCCGCTCGAAGGCGGCGTCGGTCACGGGACGCGACAGCAGCAGCCGGTCGGGCGACAGCTCCGTCACCGCCTGCTTCAGGAAGGTGGAGCCGGTGAAGTCGGGCGGGGCGGGATAGGTGAAACGGCCAGGATTGGCCTGGGCCCAGTCCAGCAGCGCCCGCATGGAGCGCGGCGGGGCATTCACCCGGGCGCTGTCGTAATAGAAGGTGATCTGCGCCATGCCGAAGGGCGACTCGTAGCCCTCGGTCGGCACGGTGAAATCCACCAGCGTCGTCGGCTTGCCCTCGGTGTCCACCAGACGGAAATTCGGCAGCAGCGCGGTGAAGGGGCCGAACAGCAGCCCCTGGCCCTTCATGGCGGCGAAGTTCTCGCCGTTGATCCAGAGCAAATCCTGCTTGCCGCCCGAGGTCACGCCGGCCGCCTTCTCCGCCAGCACGGCGGTGACGGCGTTGCCGGGATCCTCGTCCTTGACGTGGCGCAGCTCGATGCCGTAGCGCGTGCGGACCTCGCCGGCGGCCCAGGTGATGAAGGAGTTGACCTTGCCGTCGCCGGCCCAGGCCCGCCAGTAGACGGTCTGGCCCTTGGCCCGGTCGACCACCCGGTTCCAGTCGCGGAACTCCGGCGGCGGCTCGGCGGCGGCGGCCGGGACCGGCAGGGCGAGGGCGAGGAGCAGCAGCAGGCGCTTCAGCATGTCAGTCCCGGAAGGTGGCGACGGCCTGGGCGATGCGCGAGCCGATGGTGACCCAGCACATCGCGGCGAAGATGCCCGCCAGCAGCACGAAGCGGTCCGGCAGCAGGCAGATCAACGACAGGAAGATGATGGTCTCCGTCCCTTCCGCCAGCCCTCCCAGATAGTAGATCGACTTGATCCCCCGCGCCTCGGTGCTGATGCCGCGCTTGGCGGCGATGATGGCGAAGGCCAGGAAGCTCGCCATGGTGCCGACGAAGGTGAAGACCAGGAAGGCCGCCATCAGCGCCACCTCCGGCCGTCCCAGGGCGAAGGCCACCGGGGCGCCGGCGTAGAAGATGAAGTCCAGCACGATGTCCAGATAGCCGCCCAGGTCCGACGGCCCGCGTGCCCGGGCGATGGCCCCGTCCAGCCCGTCGGCCAGCCGGTTCAGCGCGATGAACAGCAGCGCCAGCCAATATTCCTGCGCCGCCAGGGCCGGGAAGCTCAGCACCCCCAGCCCGAAACCCAGCAGCGTGGCGTGGTTGGCGGTCAGCCCGCGCGCCGCCAGCCAGCGCCCGGCCGCGTTCAGCGGCGGGTCGATGTGGCGCCGGATCGGGGCGTCGAGCATGGGGCGGGTCCCGGGGAAATGCGGCCGGTGTCCTTCCTGCCCGCTGCCGGCCGGCCTGTCCAGAGGGGGCGCCCAAAAAAGAAGGTCCGGGGAAGGCCTTCGCCCGCCCCGGACCCGTCAGTCCATCCCGCCCGCCTTCACGCGCGGGTGGGAGAAATCACCTCACTTCCCCGAATTCTGGTCGGCGAAGATGTCCTTGTTGTGGGTGTTCGGCACGAAGATCATGCCGATCACCAGGGTCATCGCCGCGATGGCGATCGGGTACCAGAGGCCGTAATACATGTCGCCGGTCTGGGCGATCATGGCGAAGGCCGTGGCCGGCATCAGGCCGCCGAACCAGCCATTGCCGATGTGGTACGGCAGCGACATGCCGGTGTAGCGGATGCGGGTGGGGAACAGCTCCACCAGCGCCGCCGCGATCGGGCCGTACACCATCGTCACCAGCACGACCAGGTAGGTCAGGACGGCGATGAGGCCGAGGGCCTGCGGCTTGAAGATGTCGAAGAAGCCCTCGAGCTTCACGATCTCCGGATGGCCGGGCTTGGGATAGCCGGCGGCGGCCAGCGCGTCGCCGAGCGACTTGTTGAACGCGGCCGGGACCGCCTTCACGTCGTCGCCCGACAGCTTGGCCAGGTCGTAGGCCGGGATCGCGGTGTCGCCGACCTTGACCGAGGCGATGGTGCCCGGCGCCGCCCACTCGACATTGTAGCTGACCGAGTTGCGGGCCAGGAACGCCTTGGCCACGTCGCACGAGTTGGTGAACTTGGCGGTGCCGACCGGGTTGAACTGGAACGAGCAGTCGTCCTCGGCGGCGACGACGGTCACCTGGGTGGCGGCCTGCGCCGCGGCCAGGGCCGGGTTGGCGGTCTTGGTGATGAACTGGAAGACCGGGAAGTAGGTCACGATCGCCAGCAGGCAGCCCGCCATGATGATCGGCTTGCGGCCGATGCGGTCGGACAGGCTGCCGAAGATCACGAAGCCCACCGTGCCCAGGATCAGCGCCCAGGCGATCAGCACGTTGGCCGTGAACATGTCGACGCGCAGGATGTTCTGCAGGAAGAACAGCGCGTAGAACTGGCCGGTGTACCAGACCACCGCCTGGCCGGCGACGAGGCCGAACAGGGCGATGACGGCGAACTTGGCGTTCTTCCACTGGCCGAAGGCCTCGGAGATCGGCGCCTTGGACTGGGTGCCCTCCTCCTTCATCTTCTTGAAGGCCGGGCTCTCCTCCATCTGCAGACGGATCCAGACGGAGATGGCCAGCAGGAAGATCGACAGCAGGAACGGGATGCGCCAGCCCCAGGCGGCGAAGGCCTCTTCGCCGACATAGGAGCGGACGGCCAGGATCACCATCAGCGAGAGCAGCAGGCCGAGGGTGGCCGTGGTCTGGATCCAGCTGGTGAAGAAGCCGCGGCGGCCGTTGGGCGCGTGCTCGGCGACGTACACGACGGCGCCGCCATACTCGCCGCCCAGCGCCAGGCCCTGCAGCATGCGCAGCAGGATCAGCACGACGGGGGCGACCCAGCCGATCGTCTCATAGCTGGGCAGCAGGCCGACCACGAAGGTCGAGACGCCCATGATCAGGATGGTCATGAGGAAGGTGTACTTGCGGCCGACCAGGTCGCCGAGCCGGCCGAACACCAGCGCGCCGAAGGGGCGGACCAGGAAGCCGGCCGCGAAGGCCAGCAGCGCGAACACGTTGCGCGTCGCCTCCGGGAAGGAGGAGAAGAACTGGGCGCCGATGATGGCCGCCAGCGATCCGTAGAGATAGAAGTCGTACCATTCGAAGATGGTGCCGGCCGACGATGCCAGGATCACCTTCCGCTCTTCCTTGGTCATCGGGCGCTTGCGCTCCGCGACGCCGACTGTAGCCACAGTCATGGTTCCCTCCCTGTACGCCCTCCCCGGGGCAGTAGTGGCGGGCGGGCTCGGGCCTCCCCTGGCCTGCGTGCGGGTCGCTCCAGGCTCCCGCGAAAGTAGGGGGCTGACCCCGATTCCTCCCGTGCAAAGGCTCACCGCTTAGGCGCGGCGTCACCCTCGTTGACGATATGTCGCAGGAAGGGGGTGCGTCAATGTGGATGTTATTGTGATTCCTGGACAATTTCCCTGCGTAAGTGCGGATATATTGTGACGCGCCGCAGAGTTTTTGTTGCGTTCGGACGGAGTTTCCGATCCGCGCCGGGACCCTTCCGGATGATGATCCCGCCACGCCCCGCCCGGGCGGGGGGGGAGGGCGCGGGAGGCCCCGCCGCCGGCCGGGTGGGACGGAGGGCGCCCCGTTCGGGGGCGAACGCCAGGAAATCAGCCAATGATCAGCTTTCCGACAGGTCTCGGACATGGCGTTCCGGTCCGGGCGCGCGCACTTCTGGGCCTGTCTCCAACGGCCTAGGCGCCCCCGCCTATGCCCTGATTCCTTCCAAGAGGGAAACGATCATGCGAATGCGTGCAATCCTAGAAGTCACGGTCGAGGTGGAGGATTTCGTCGAGGCCGGCCGCCACGAGCAGTTCCTGAAGGAGGTGCGCGGCGCGCTGGAGGAGCGGTTCGGGTCGGTCACCTACCGCTTCCACGAATGCCGCACCCGGGGCGGCCATGCCGTGGCACCCCCGCCCTCCAGTTCGCGGACCGGAAGGCTGAAGCACTATGACAGCTGAGACCCCGCAGCCCCGCCGTGGCCAGCGCAGCCTGCCGCTGGACCTGATGGAGGAGCTGCGCCGGCTGGACGAGGACATGTCGCTGAAGGAGGCGGCGGCGCTGCTCTACGTGGCGGAGAACGAGGGGCTGAGCCTCAGCGAGCTGCGCTGGGTCATGCGGGTGACGCCCTCCACCGTCTCGCGCGTGGTGGCGCGGCTGTCGGACGGGCTGAACGGCCGGCCGGGCCTGGGGCTGCTGGAGGTCGGGCCCTGGCCCAGCGACGCCCGGGTGCGCTGCGTGCGGCTCTCCGCCGAGGCGCGCCAGCTGCTGGGCCGGGTCTGGCGCCGGGCCCGCGCCGCCGACGCGGCCGAGGGCGACGGCGTCCAGGGCGCCCCGAGGGCCGGGGGCGGGGCCGCGCTTCCTTTGCAGGAGTGAAACCGGGGCCGCCCCATCCCCCCACGCCCGCGTTCGCGTTCGGTTTCACACCCGCTAACTTGTTGCGGGAAAGTAAACGTCGAAGACACAAACGATACGCGGCGCTAGCCTGTGACCGTCGCCACGATGGTTTGCAGGCATGCCGGACGGCTCCATCTCACTCGCCGACGTGCAGGACTTCACGCTGGGGCCGTTCCGCGTCCGCCCCTCGCTGAACCAGGTGCTCGTCGCCGGCCGCTGGGAGCGGCTGGAGCCCCGGATCATGAAGGTCCTGGTGCTGCTGTCGCGCACCCCCGGCCGGGTGGTCTCGCGCGAAGAGCTGATGCGCGCCTGCTGGGGCCAGGTCTTCGTCGGCGAGGACGCGCTGAACCGCTGCGTCTCCCGCCTGCGCGGCTTCTTCCGGGAGCATGGCGAGGCCGTCCTCATCGAGACCATTCCCAAGGTCGGCTACCGCCTGACCCTGGCCGACTGGGCGGAGGAGATCTCCAGCCCGGCCCCGAATCCGCCGGCCGCCCCTCCGCCTGAGGCGCCGGCGCCCGCCGTGCCGGCCGATGCCGCGCCGCGCCGCGCCCTGATGCTGAGGGGCGCGCTCCTGATGCTGGCCCTGCTGGCGGCGGTCGGCCTCGGCGCGCTGCTTCTCTACCGCGCGACCGGCCAGACGGTCACCGCCCAGGGCGGCTGGGAGGTGCTGCGCGTGACGCCCGCGGTGCGCGAGCTGGACATGCAGCTGTCCCCCGCCCTGTCGCCCGACGGGGAGATGCTGGCCTACACCTCGCTGACCCCGCCCGACCGCAACTCCGACCTCTATCTCCGCCGGCTGGACGGGTCGGCGCCGCGCCGGCTCACCGACCATCCGGACTGGGAGATCTCGCCGGCCTTCTCGCCGGACGGCTGGCGCCTGGCCTATCTGCGGACCGG
Organism: Azospirillaceae bacterium; assembly: GCA_035626475.1. Classification (GTDB taxonomy): domain Bacteria; phylum Pseudomonadota; class Alphaproteobacteria; order Azospirillales; family Azospirillaceae; genus DASPKT01. The sequence continues at coordinate 130,596 of DASPNP010000063.1, read as the reverse complement.
CCCGAACCGCCCCTGCGAGATCCGCGTCTACGATCTGCCCTCGGGGCCGGACCGGCTGGTGCGCGGCTGCGAGGCCGGGACCCGCACGGCGCTGGCCTGGTCGCCCGACGGGCGGATGCTCTACTACACCCACCGGGACAGCGTCCGGAGCCCGTCCGGGCTGGTCCGCGTGCCGGTGGACGGCGGCGAGCCGGAACGGGTGACGCAGCCCACCGTGCTGGGCATGGCCGACGCCTACGCCGCCTTCTCCCCCGACGGGCGCCGGCTCGCCTTCCTCCGCCTCGCCGGCGGCGGCACCGCCGACCTGTTCGTCATGGACATGGCGACGGGGGAGCAGCGCCAGGTGACCCATGATTCGGCGCCGCAGCGGGGCGTCGCCTGGGACCGCACCGGCGAGGGGCTGTTCTTCGTCTCGGCCCGCGCCGGCGACAGGAACCTCTGGTGGGTGCCGGCCAGCGGCGGCAATCCGCGCCGCCTCTCCACCAGCGCCCAGCCGCTGGGCCGCATGACCGCCGCGGCCGACCGGGTGGCGGTGGAGGTGGAGAACCACCAGGCCAGCATCGCCCGCCTGCGCACCGACGGGTCCGCGGCGCCGGAGACGCTGGCGCCCTCCAACAGCATCGACCGCGATCCGGATGTGGCGTCCGACGGCACGATCGTCTTCGCCTCCGACCGCACCATGCCGTCTGAGCTGTGGCTGCTGCCGCCGGGCGGCGAGCCGACCAAGCTGACCGAGCTGCGCGGCGGCCGGATCGAGGCGCCGCGCTGGTCCCCGGACGGCACCCGCATCGCCTTCGCCATGACCCGCGACGGCAATGCCGACGTCTATGTCGTCGACCGCGACGGCGGCCGGCTGCGCCGCCTGACCGAGGCGCCGGCCGTGGACATGCGGCCGACCTGGAGCGCCGACGGCGCATCCGTGCTGTTCTCCTCCGACCGTGGGGGCGACTGGCGGCTCTGGCGCATCGCGGTGGACGGCTCCGGCGGCCCGGCCGAGCCCGTGTCCGATGCCGGCGGCTATCTCGGCCGCGTCGACGGCGAGTGGCTCTACTTTCTGACCCGCGACAAGACCGGGCTGTGGCGGCGCCGGCTGCCGGACGGCGAGCCGGAGCAGGTGGCCGCCAACCTCGCCATGGACGATTGGCGCACCTGGGCCGTGCGCGACGGTCTGCTGGTCCGGGTGGACCGGCAGGCACCCGGCGGCGCCGCGCTGGTGGCGGAGCGCATCGGCCAGGGCCCCGGCGTGCCGCTGGTCCGCATCCGGGAGCTCTACGAGTTCTCCGGCCTCAGCATCGCCCCGGGCGGACAGGAGATCGTCTTCTCCCGCTCCGTCACCGAGGATGTGGACATCCACCTCATGGACGTGAAGCCGCATTGATCCTTCCCGATCGGCTGAACAATTCTCACATGTGCAAGTACATTCAAACGTGCAAAAACAACTATCTGAAATGAGCTGAATATAAGCTGCGGTGTGCCGGCAACAATTGGGCACAAAGCATTCACGTTTATTTGAGGCTCGTTGACCTGAACGGGATCTCCTTGCATCGAATTCGGTAAGGCGGGGCGTGAATCCTGCCTAAAGCCGAATAAGGAGGTTTCTCGTGCGTTCACCCAATTATCGAAACGTGCCGTTCCGCTCGCTGCTGCTGTCCGGCGCCGCCTGCGCCGCGGCCCTCGTGGCCACCCCGGCGCTGGCGCAGGAGACCGGCGCTCTCGAGGAGATCGTGGTGACCGGCTCGCGCATCGCGCGTCAGGACTACGTCTCGAACAGCCCGGTCACGACCGTCAACGCCGAGGCGTTCCAGCAGGCTGGCGCCCTGACGCCGGAGAACTTCCTCAACACCCTGCCGCAGGTCAGCCCGGACGTCTCGTCGGGCTCCAACAACCCGGACAATAACGGCCGCGCCAACATCAACCTCCGCGGCCTGGGCTCCGAGCGCAACCTGGTGCTGCTGAACGGCCGCCGCGTCATCCCCGGCGACAACACCGGCTCGGTCGACGTGAACATCATCCCGACCGCGCTGGTGGAGCGCGTCGAGGTGATCTCGGGCGGCGCCTCCGCCGTGTACGGCGCCGACGCCGTGGCCGGCGTGGTGAACTTCATCCTGAAGGATGATTTCGAGGGCGCCGAGGCCGACATCCAGTACACCATCTCCGAGAAGGGCGACGGCGAGGAGAAGTCGGCCTACGCGCTGCTGGGCGGCAATTTCGCCGGCGGCAAGGGCAACGCCGTCATCAATCTCGGCTGGGCCAAGCGCGACGCCATCGGCAAGGGCGAGCGCAGCTTCTCCGCCCAGGCCGACAGCACCACCAGCTACTTCCCCTCCGGCAGCTACGTGCCGTCGGGCCTGAACCTGCCCACCCAGGCCTCGGTCGACGCCGTGTTCGGCCGCTACAATGTCGGCGCCGGCCTGGTGGCCCGCAACGGCTCGCTGTCCTTCAACCCGGACGGCACGCTGTTCGCCGTCGGCAACACCGGCGCCTTCGACGTCCAGAACTTCAAGGGCGACCAGGCGGACGTCGCGACGCGCTTCTTCCCGAACTTCTTCAGCTTCAACTTCGAGCCCCAGAACAAGCTGATCCTGCCGCTGGAGCGCACCAGCGCCTCGGGCTTCGCGACCTACAAGATCAACGACTGGATCGAGGTCTACAGCCAGGTCCTGTACGCCAACTACACGGCGCAGAGCTCGTCCGCCTCCAGTCCGGCCCCGACGGGTACCAACTCGGTCGACCCGGGCGCCGGCGTCTTCTTCTCGGTGCCGGTCACGAACCCGTTCATCCCCAACGATCTGCGCCAGATCCTGGCGACCCGCACCGGCGACGATCCGACCCTGGCCGGCACCGGCGCCGGCGAGGATTTCCGCGCCCGCAAGCGCTTCAACGTGCTGGGTCCGCGCGACAGCAACAACAATTTCGACGTCTACCAGGCGCTGGGCGGCCTGCGCGGCGAGCTGCCCAACGGCTGGAACTGGGACGTCTACGCCGCCAACGGCAAGACCAGCCTGGTCGAGGTGCAGAGGGGCAACGTGTCCGTGTCCGCGGTGGAGCGCCTGCTGGACGCGGCCGACGGCGGCCGGTCGCTCTGCTCCGGCGGCTTCAACCCGTTCGGCAAGAACGAGCTGTCGACCGAGTGCCAGCAGTATGTCGGCCGCATCACCAAGAACTACACGACCTTCGAGCAGGACATCGTCGAGGGCACGCTCTCGGGCGACCTGTTCGAGCTGCCGGCCGGTGCCGTCGGCTTCGCGGTGGGCGCGCTGTACTATTCCAACCGCTTCAACTTCGAGCCGGACAGCCTGCTGTCCAGCGGCGACGTCGCCGGCTTCAACGCCGAAGACCCGCTGGCGGGCTTCGTCGACAACACCGACCTGTTCGGCGAGCTGCTGATCCCGATCGTCAAGGACCTGCCCTTCGCCCAGTCGGTGAACTTCACCGGCGGCTTCCGCTACTCCGACCACAGCTCGGCCGGCACCTTCCCCAGCTACAAGGGCGAGATGGACTGGCAGATCGTCGATCCGCTGCGACTGCGCGGCAGCTACCAGCGGGCGGTGCGCGCGCCCAACATCTTCGAGCTGTTCTCGCCGCAGAACGAGGACAACCCGCAGGTGGACGATCCCTGCAACTTCGACAGCGACCTGCGCCGCGGCGCCAATGCCCAGCAGGTCCGCCAGCTCTGCATCGCGCAGGGCATCCCGGCCGCGATCGTCGACAACTTCACCCAGTTCAACGCCCAGATCGACGCGCTGCAGGGCGGCAACCCGAACCTGCGCGAGGAGAAGGCCGACACCTTCACCATCGGCACCGTCATCACCTCGCCGGCGGAAGGGTTCCTGGAGCGCTTCTCGCTGTCGGTCGACTACTACAACATCAGCATCAAGGGCGCGATCGAGGCGCTCTCGCCCGACACCATCCTGGCCGGCTGCTTCAACGCCGACGGCACCAACCCGACCTATGACGTCAACAACGTCAACTGCCGTCGCTTCGGCCGCACCGGCACGGGCGAGATCAACAACCTGCTGGGCATCTCCGAGAACCTCGGCGCCATCAAGACCAGCGGCATCGACACCCAGCTCGACTGGGGCACGGAGCTGCCGGATGGGCTGGGCGAGTTCAGCTTCAACGGCATCCTGACCTGGGTCGACAAGTTCCGGGTCCAGGAGGTCAAGGGCCAGCCCTTCCTGGAGTATGTGAAGTCGATCGGCGACGATCCGGGCGACGCCATCCCCGAGTGGAAGGCGGCCCTGACCGGCACCTACCTGTACGGGCCGGCCATGGTCCAGCTGCGGGCGCGCTACATCGGCGAGATGCGGAACGAGAACGTGGTCACCGACCCGACCTCGACCGACGCCGGTGTGCCCTCCACCTGGTACTTCGACACCTCGGCCAGCTACGAGGTGACGGAGAACTTCTCGATCCGGGCGGGCGTGAACAACCTGTTCGACCAGAAGGTGCGCTCCTACCCCGACAACGTCGACGCCACGACCGACCCGTCGACCTACGACACGATCGGCCGCCGCTACTTCGTCGGCGCGACGGTGAAGTTCTAACCGCCGCTTTCCGTGAAGCGGAACTCCGGGCCGGGCGAGCGATCGCCCGGCCCTTTTTTCTTTCATCATGCGCCGTATCTCCGCATCAACGGCGGCATCGGCGCGTTGAGGCCCGGATGCGCGGCGACGGGCGGCTGGGTCGGTGACTAGCGCCCGCCCTCCCGGGGCACGCGGACGGTCACGCGGGTGCCGGGCGGGCCGGAGCGGGTGACGGTGGCCCGGAGCTGCTGCGACAGCAGGTCGACCAGCAGCGCGCCGAGGCCGGAGGAGCCCGGCTGCGGCGTCCCGTCCGCCATGCCGATGCCGTCGTCGGCCACCTCCAGCACGACCGCGCCGCCCTGCCGGCGCAGCGACACCAGCAGCTCGCCGCGCCGGCCGTCCGGGAAGGCGTATTTCACGGCGTTGGTGATCAGCTCGTTGACGATCAGGCCGAGCGGCACCGCCTGGTCCATCGCCAGCGGCCAGGAGCCGTCGGGAAGCTCCAGCCGCAGCGTAATGGGCCGGCCGTCCACCAGGCCGCTGCGCAGATCGTCCGTCAGATCCTGCAGGAAGGCGCCGGCATCGACCTCCGCCCGGCCCTCCTCGGACACGCGCAGCCGGTCGTGCACGCGCGCCATGGTGGTGATGCGGCTGCCCAGCGAGTCGATCAGGGGCCCGCAGCCGGCGTTGCGGCTCCGCTCCAGGGTCAGGAGTGCTGCGACGGCCTGCAGATTGTTCTTGGTGCGGTGGCTCATCTCGCGCAGCAGCAGGTCGCGCCGCTCCGACACCGCGGTCAGCCGCTCCACCGCCACGCGCAGCGCCTCCATGGTCACCGCGATGGTGACGCCCACCGCCACGAACAGGGTCAGCGCCACCAGGCTCTGCGGCTGGGCCACCGCCAGGCTGAAGCGCGGCTCCAGGAAGAACCAGTCCACCAGCAGCGCCGACAGCAGCGTGCTGTAGATGCCGGTGCCCCGGTCCAGCAGCGCCGAGGCGGCGATGACTGGGATGAAGAACAGCAGCAGCGGATAGCCGGTCAGGATGGCGTCGGCCCAGAGCCGGACCCCCAGGGTCGCCAGCACCAGCAGCGTCGCCAGCGCGTACCGGCCCCAGATGGGCAGGCGGCGGAACGGGGTGTCGTTGGCGGTCACCAGGCGCAGCGGCATGGGGTTCCGTGGCATCTCAGCTCTTGCCGTCGATCGAAAACGGTCCGTCCCCCCTTTCGGGTTCCGGTGCCTTCGCCTTGTTACCGCTGTTGTCCTTTCGAGCCACCCTCCCATCCGCATGCGGAGCCGACATGCCTTCACCCAGGCCGCGCAGGCCGTGGCGGACAGCCAGAGGGGCGACCGGACGATGGCCGGCCGGCAGATGAGCGGCTGGCGGATGCTCCGGCCCGTCCTGTCGCTGCTGGCCGCCGTCTTCATGCTGATGGCCGGGATGGGGACGCTGGCCACGGTCCTGGGCGTGCGGCTGGCCGACAGCGGCGTCTCCACGCCCGCCATCGGCCTGGTCATGGGCGCCTATTCCGCCGGCCTGACCGTCGGCTCGATGCAGGCCTACCGGCTGATCCACCGGGTCGGGCACATCAGGGCCTTCAGCGCGCTGGTCTCCTCCGTCTGCGCCGCGACGCTGCTGCTGCCCCTGCTGCCGGACGCGACCGCCTGGGGGCTGCTGCGGCTGCTGCAGGGCTTCTGCATGGCCGGCGCCTTCGTCTGCCTGGAGAGCTGGCTGAACCAGACGGCGGCGCCCGGCACCCGAGGCCGCATTCTCGCGGCATACATGATCAGCCTCTATGCCGGCCAGGCCGCCGGCCAGACGCTGCTGCCGCTGGAGGCCGGCGATGCCCAGACGGTGTTCATCGCGCTGGCCTTCCTGCTGTCGCTGGCGGTGCTGCCGGTGGCGCTGACCCGGCAGCAGCAGCCGATGCTGCCCGACATCGTCTCCTTCGGCTTCCGCCGCCTCTACGATGCCTCGCCGCTGGGGCTGACGGGCACGGTCTTCGCCGGCGCCATCGGCGGCGCGCTGGTCAACATGGCGCCCGTGCATCTGCGGCAGCTGGGCTACGGCGTCGGCGACACCGCGCTGTTCATGGCGGCGATCATCCTGGGCGGCGTGCTGCTGCAATGGCCGCTGGGGCGGCTGTCGGACGTGTTCGACCGGCGCCGGGTCATCGTCGCGTTGTTCGCCGCCTTGGCCGGCACCGGCTTCCTGCTGGCGGAGGCGGAGAGCCTGGCGCCGGGCTTTCCCCTGCTGCTGGCGGGCGCCGCCCTGTTCGGCGGCTTCGCCTTCACGGTCTATCCCGCCTGCGTCGCCCACACCAACGACCATCTGTCGCCGGCCGAGGTGGTGCCGGCCAGCGGCGGCCTGGTGCTGGGCTATTCCACCGGTGCCGCGCTGGGCCCGTCGGCCGCCTCCACCATCATGCAGATGGCGGGGCCGGGCGGGCTGTTCCTGTTCTGCGCCGGGGTGGGGCTGGCGGCCGCGCTCTACGGGCTCTGGCGCATGGGCGTCAGCCCGGCGGTGCCGTCGGCCCAGCAGGCGCCCTACGCCGCCGTGGCCGTCACCACCCCCGTGGCGACGCCGCTCGACCCGCGCGCGGACGCGGCGAACGGCGGCGGCGGCCCACCCCGAGATTTCGGCGAAAGGCGCGCGCATCCGTAGAGGGTCACGGCGTGCGCGTGCCGACCGCGCCGGACGGATGTTCCGCATAAATGCGGTGCCACCTCCCGGCGCCGCGGACCACTGAACCCCACCCGTCCCGTCGCGGAGGAGCCCGACCGAGCATGTGTGGCATCGCCGGAGAGATCCGGTTCCGCGGGAGCCGTCCTCCCGATCTCGCTTCCCTCCAGGCCATGTGCGACCGCATGGCCGACCGGGGTCCCGACGCCCACGGCGTCTTCGCCCAGGGGCAGGTGGCGCTCGGCCACCGCCGACTCAGCATCATCGATCTGTCGCCGACCTCGCAGCAGCCCATGACCGACCCCGAGCTGGGGCTGACCCTGGTCTTCAACGGCTGCCTCTACAATCACAAGGAGCTGCGGGCCGAGCTGGAGGCGCGCGGCTACCGGTTCTTCTCCGCCGGCGACACGGAGGTCCTGCTGAAGGCCTACCATGCCTGGGGCGAGGACTGCGTGAAGCGCTTCCTGGGCATGTTCGCTTTCGCCATCCACGAGCGCGACAGCGGCCGCGTCGTGCTGGGCCGCGACCGGCTGGGCATCAAGCCGCTCTACTACACGGAGACGGCCGAGGGCATCCGCTTCGCCTCCACCCTGCCGTCGCTGCTGGCGGCGGGCGGGGTGGACACCTCGGTCGACCCGGTGGCGCTGTACCATTACATGAGCTTCCACGCCGTGGTGCCGCCGCCGCGCACCATCCTGAACGGCGTGAAGAAGCTGCCGCCCGCCACCGTGCTGCGCCTCGAGGCCGACGGCACGAGGCACGAGCACCGCTACTGGGACGTCGCCTACGGCCCGCGCGGCAGCGACCGCGCCAGGACCGCCGAGGAGTGGCAGGAGGAGGTGCTGGAGAGCCTGCGGGTCGCCGTCCGCCGCCGCCTGGTCGCCGACGTGCCGGTGGGCGTGCTGCTGTCGGGCGGGCTGGACAGCTCGCTCATCACCGGCCTGCTGGCGGAGGAGGGGCAGGCGGGCCTGAAGACCTTCGCCATCGGCTTCGAGAGCGTGGGCGACGAGAAGGGCGACGAGTTCCAGTATTCCGACATCGTCGCGCGCCATTTCGGCACCGACCACCACAAGCTGTTCGTCGACAGCCGCCGCGCCCTGCCGGAGCTGGGCAACTGCGTGCGCGCCATGTCCGAGCCCATGGTCAGCCACGACAATATCGGCTTCTACCTGCTGTCGCAGGAGGTGGCTCGCCATGTCCGCGTCGTGCAGTCCGGCCAGGGCGCCGACGAGGTCTTCGGCGGCTACCACTGGTACCCGCCGCTGCTGGACAGCAACGACCCGGTGGAGGCCTATGCCCGCGTCTTCTTCGACCGCGACCATGCGGAGATGGGCCGGGCGCTGAATCCCGACCTGCTGGCCGAGGACCACGCGACGTCCTTCGTCGCCGAGCAGTTCGCCCGCCCCGGCGCCGAGCGCGCGGTGGACAAGGCGCTGCGGCTGGACACGACGGTCATGCTGGTGGACGACCCGGTGAAGCGGGTGGACAGCCAGACCATGGCCTGGGGGCTGGAGGCAAGGGTGCCCTTCCTCGACCATGAGCTGGTGGAGCTGGCCGCCCGCATCCCGGCCGAGCTGAAGGTGCGCGACGGCGGCAAATGGGTGCTGAAGGAGGCGTCGCGCCGGGTGATCCCGGCCGCCGTCATCGACCGGCCCAAGGGCTACTTCCCGGTGCCGGCGCTGAAGTACCTGCGCGGACCCTTCCTGGAAAAGGTGCGCGACCTCGTCACCGGCGGGGAGTTCCGCCGCCGCGGCCTGTTCCAGCAGCCCTATGTCGACGAGCTGCTGCGGGCACCCGAGGACCACATCACCCCGCTCCGCGGATCCAAGCTCTGGCAGGTCGCCCTGCTGGAGTTCTGGTTCCAGGAGCAGGGCATCCATTGAGCAACGCATGGGGCGCACTCGCGCACGAAATCGCGCGGGGCCGATAAATTGGGAGTGAATGCCATGGGTACGATCCTGCGCGGGATGACCGACGCAAGCGCCTCGCGGTCCCTGGACCTCGCCTCCATGGCGGCGCCGGTGCGGCCCGCCGTGGTGGAGTGCGGCTGGGGCCGGCTGATCTTCGCCCACACCTTCCCCGACTTCGGCTCGCTGATCGAGGAGATGCGGCGGGAGACCCCGGGCCAGCGCGACATCGCGCTCTACCTGCGCGATCCGCAGGTGGCGCTGGCGCAGGCGCCGCAGGAACTGTTCCTGGACCCCAGCCACACCTACCGCCTCGATCTCACCGTGTCGCGCGGGGCGGGGGCGCCGCTGGCCGGCTTCACCATCCGGCCGCTGCACGGGCAGGAGGAGGCCGAGGCCGCCCACTGCATCTATGCCCGCCGCCGCATGGTGCCGCCGCCGGCCGAGTTCCTGCGGGCGACGGAGGCCGACCCGGTGCGGCGCCATCTGGTGGCGGTGTCGCAGACGACGGGGCAGGTGATCGGCGTCGTCACCGGCATCGACCATATCAAGGCCTTCGGCGATCCCGAGGGCGGCAGCTCGCTTTGGGGGCTGGCGGTGTGCCCGCAGGCGCCCTTCCCCGGCATCGGCGAGGCGCTGGTGCGGGCGGTGGCGGCGCATTTCCGGGCGGAGGGGCGGGCCTATCTCGACCTGTCGGTCCTGCACGACAACTACAACGCCATCGCGCTCTACGAGAAGCTGGGCTTCGAGCGGGTGCCGGTCTTCGCGCTGAAGACCAAGAGTCCGATCAATGAGAGCCTGTTCATCGGCCCGCCCTCGGAGGACGAGGCGCGCCTCAACCCCTATGCCAAGATCATCGTGCGCGAGGCGCGGCGGCGCGGCATCGGGGTGGAGGTGACGGACGCCGAGGGCGGCTTCTTCGCGCTCACGCTCGGCGGCCGCACCGTGCATTGCCGCGAGAGCCTCTCGGAGCTGACCAGCGCCGTCGCCATGTCGCGCTGCGACGACAAGGCGGTGACCCGCCGCATCCTCGCCCGCCATGGCCTCCACGTGCCGGACCAGGCGGTGGCGGACTTCGGCCCGGGCGACCTGGACTTCCTGGCGCGCCACGGCCGCATCGTGGTCAAGCCCGCCCGCGGCGAGCAGGGCCGCGGCATCACCGTCGACGTGCGCGACCCCGCCACGCTGGAGCGCGCGCGCGCCACCGCCCGGCAGCAATGCGAGACGGTGCTGCTGGAGCAGTTCTGCGAGGGGCAGGATTTGCGCATCATCGTTATCGGCGGCGAGGTCGTGGCGGCGGCCGTGCGCATCCCGGCCGAGGTGGTGGGCGACGGTGTCCACACGGTGCGCTCGCTGATCGAGACCCAGAGCCGCCGCCGCGCCGCCGCCACCGGCGGCGAGAGCCGCATCCCGCTCGACGCGGAGACCGAGCGTTGCGTCGGCACGGCCGGCCGGACTCTCGACGACGTGCTCCCGGAGGGCGAGGTGCTGCGCGTCCGCAAGACCGCCAATCTGCACACCGGCGGCACCATCCACGATGTCACGCCGCAGCTGCATCCGACCCTGGCCGAGGTGGCGGTCCAGGCGGCCCACGCGCTCGGGATGCCCGTGGTCGGCTTCGACTTCCTGGTCCCGGCGGTGGACGCCCCCGACTACGTCATCATCGAGGCCAACGAACGCCCGGGCCTGGCGAACCACGAGCCGCAGCCGACGGCGGAGCGGTTCGTGGACCTGCTGTTCCCGAATACGCGGGGAGGGTTCTAGGGGGGAACGGCCAACGTCGTGCGTAGGTCGGGAGGAGCGAAGCGTATCCCGACACCTTCCGACGGCATGTCGGGATGCGCTGCCGCTCCTCCCGACCTACGCCGGCCCGACCTGCGGACGTGCATAATCCGAATCATCTCCAGGAAACTCGACCTCTCGTAGGTCAACTGCCTGGTGAGCTTGTCGCAAGATTGAGGCGATATTCTACTCTTGTCAGCATACCTAGAAGGTTGCAATTACTAGAGCACGCGTGTGGCGTGGTGTATTGATCAAGCGGACGGATCGGCTCTCTTGATACGATAGCGTCGCCCCTCCCATGATCCGTTAAATTTGTACACTCTCCCGTCTTCAATTGTTACGCCGCGTTCCATCTCCGCTGGATTGAGAACGCCGCCTTCACCTTCAAGTCTAACGTACCATTGTCCTTTAATATTGAATGCCGTGCCGTATTTCCCATCCATCGGTTTTGCTACTTTTGCTGCGGGAAGCGTGGATATGCTAACTGGTATCTCTTCCGCCATTTCTATGTATTCTATTTTCATTTCCCGGGCACTGTCCGGATTTTTCTTCAAAGACAAATTAGCGTTACTTATCATTTTCACAGAATCTTTATCTATATTTATAGAATTGCTGTCTCCAACGATGAAAATATTGACCTGCTGAGCCTCACCGTTTGCCACTGGCCCGTGTAATGCGTTAACTAAACGCTTCTCAGGTGTTTTGTTCTCCCCCTTTTTTATACCCTGTGCAATTGAGAGAGCATTACTCAAAAAGCCGACGAACCCGTAAATTGCCTCTCGGTGTTGTATTGCGGTCAAAGTAGTCGCAGTGCCAATAACAACAAGATCAGCTATCAAGCTGCCGATGTAGATTCTTTGAACTACTAAGCGCAATCCATGACGTACTCCATATCTCCTGGCGTATCTGTCAAAAGACTTTCCGATCTCGCCCAGAATTGATGCCACGTTATCAACTGTTGGGAGTTCCTCAGTTTCAATACGAACCCTGAGGACGGGGGCGTCAACTGCAGGAGTTGATGGCAAAGCCTTGTCTCCTCTAGCGCAGGCGATAAGTATGGTGTCGCTCGAGAGCGCTGCCGTCTATTCATCCATTTTCCAAACCGGAACGGATTGAATGCTCAATGGCCATGTACGAACACAGCAGAAAATGTAACCCATTCAAAGCTTATTGATGATGCCATGATCCTTGTGCGGTTCCAAAGCCGTTTCTGGGCCAGGACAGCTCAGAGTCAGCTCTGGGCGAGAATTCTCGTCCCGGCGCCAACCTATATCGTACTAGACATATGATTGGGGCGGCCAATGCTATGACTCGGGACAAGGCGCGTTCAACGCAGTCGCCAGATGCAAAAGCACATCGTCGGTCTCTGCCGATCATGTGGGCGTATGGTCAGAGTTGCCCAAGTGAGGGCCGCTGATCCGGTTCACCTGGAAGGCAATGGCGGAGAGGGTGGGATTCGAACCCACGGTACCCTCGCGGGTACAACGGTTTTCGAGACCGCCCCGTTCGACCGCTCCGGCACCTCTCCTAACCAGTGTCCGGCCCCTGTGAAGCGTCGAACGGGTGGGGCCGGTCATCGAAGCGGCGCGGACCCTAACCGAAGGGACCCGCTTTCGCAAGGGGATAAAGAGCGGCTTTTTCGCGGACGCTAAACCGGCTCGGCGCCGCCGGCGGAACTCCCGTCCGCTTGGCCCGCCTGGCCCTCAGGCGGGCACGGCGAGATGGCGGAACTCCTCGACCACCACGCGGTAGATGTCGCGCTTGAAGGGGACGATCAGGCGGATCAGATCCTCCAGCCCCACCCATTGCCAGGCGTCGAACTCCGGGTGGGCGGTGCGGATGTCGATGTCGGAATCCTCGCCCTGGAAGCGGCAGCAGAGCCATTTCTGCTCCTGCCCGCGATAGCGGCCGCCCCAGACCTTGCCGACCAGGTGCGGCGGCAAATCGTAGCGGTGCCATTCCTTCGTCTCGGCCAGCACCACCGCCTTGCCGGTGCCGATCTCCTCCTCCAGCTCGCGCAGCGCCGCTTCGGCCGGGCTCTCGCCCTTGTCGATGCCGCCCTGGGGCATCTGCCAGGCGTCGGGCGTATCCTTGCGCTTGCCGACGAAGACCTTGCCCTCGCGGTTCAGCAGCATGATGCCGACGCAGGGGCGGTAGGGCAGGGTGGCGGGGTCGTTCTTCATCGTCGGGGCCATGATGTCAGGGGGTGTCTCCATCTCCCACGCTAGCGGAAACAGGCTCCCGCCGCAGCCCCTCCGAAGGGGTCCGGCGCGCCGGTTTCTTCGCAGCCGCGATGCTGCGCCGCCGAAGGCGCAAGGATGCGATCCGGTGGCCGTTCCGCACGCAAGGAAGCCGCGATTCCCAGGCCGCTTCGGACAGAAAATAAGTCAGTATACATGACCTATTTTCCTCGCTAGCATCGTGCTCATATAGAGGTGCATGACGGCCTCGGCGCGCGGGGAAGAACGACGCGCCGGCCGGTTCCGGGAGGGGACGAAAATGGCGCTCGCGGCAGTTACGCTGGACGACAAGTACGCGCTCGAACAGGGCCGGGTCTACATGACCGGCACCCAGGCGCTGGTGCGCCTGCCCATGCTGATGCGCCAGCGCGACAAGGCGCGCGGGCTGAACACGGCCTGCTTCATCTCCGGCTACCGCGGCTCGCCGCTGGGCGCCTTCGACCAGGCGCTGTGGAGCGCCCGGCGCTTCCTGGCCAACAACCAGATCAAGTTCCAGCCCGGCGTGAACGAGGAGCTGGGCGCCACCGCCGTCTGGGGCAGCCAGCAGCTGAACCTGTTCCAGGGCGCCAAGGTCGACGGCGTCTTCGGCATCTGGTACGGCAAGGGTCCCGGCGTCGACCGCTCCATCGACGCAATCAAGCACGCCAACTTCGCCGGCACGTCCCGCCACGGCGGCGTCATCGCGCTGGCCGGCGACGACCATGCCTGCAAATCCTCCACCCTGCCGCACCAGTCGGAGCAGGCCTTCATCCACGCCTTCATGCCGGTGATCAGCCCGGCCGGCGTGCAGGAGTTCCTGGATCTCGGCCTGGTCGGCTGGGAGATGTCGCGCTATTCCGGCTGCTGGGTCGGCTTCAAGACCATCGCAGACACCATCGACACCTCGGCCATCGTCCAGGTCGGCCCCGACCGGGTGCGCACGGTGCTGCCGACCGACTTCGACATGCCGCCGGGCGGGCTGAACATCCGCCTGCACGACACGCCGCTGATCCAGGAGGACCGCATGGTCCAGTGGAAGCTGGACGCGGCCCTGGCCTTCGCGCGCGCCAACGGGCTGGACAAGTTCGTGCTGGGCGCCGAGCGCCCGCGCCTGGGCATCGTCACCGTCGGCAAGTCCTACCTGGACGTCCGCCAGGCCTTCGACGAGCTGGGCATCAATGACGAGATGGCCCGCGACCTCGGCCTCGGCATCTTCAAGGTCGCCATGCCCTGGCCGCTGGAGCCGCACGGCATCCAGGCCTTCGCCGAGGGCGCCGAGGAGATCTTCGTCGTCGAGGAGAAGCGCTCGCTGATCGAGGCGCAGCTGAAGGACCAGCTGTTCAACTGGGAGCGCCGCCCGCGGATCATCGGCAAGACCGACGAGGCCGGCAAGCCGCTGCTGCCCGCCAAGGCCGAGCTGTCGCCCACCACCATCGCGCTGGAGATCGGCCGGCGGCTGGAGAAGATGGGCGTGCGCAACGAGCGGGTCGCCCAGCGCATGCAGGCGCTGGAGGCGCAGCTGCGCCGCACCACCGCCGCCACCACAGTCGTCCGCGCGCCCTTCTTCTGCTCGGGCTGCCCGCACAACACCAGCACGGCCGTGCCCGAGGGCAGCCGCGCCCTGGCCGGCATCGGCTGCCACTACATGACGGTCTGGATGGACCGCTCCACCGAGGTCTTCAGCCAGATGGGCGGCGAGGGCGTGCAGTGGATCGGCCAGTCCGAGTTCAGCAACGAGGGCCATGTCTTCGCCAATCTCGGCGACGGCACCTACTTCCACTCGGGCATCCTCGCCATCCGCGCGGCGTTCGCCTCGGGCGTGAACATCACCTACAAGATCCTCTACAACGACGCCGTCGCCATGACCGGCGGCCAGAAGGTGGACGGCAGCCTGTCCGTGCACCAGATCGCCCGCCAGTTGGAGGCCGAGGGCGTCGGCCGCATCGTCGTGATGTCGGACGATCCGGAGAAGTACGGGCTCGGCCAGGGCTTCCCCGCCTTCACCACCATCGAGCACCGCGACGACCTCGACCGGGTGCAGAAGGAGATGCGGGAGATCAAGGGCGTGTCCGTCCTGATCTACGACCAGACCTGCGCCGCCGAGAAGCGCCGCCGCCGCAAGCGCGGCACCTTCCCCGATCCGCAGAAGCGCGTCGTCATCAACGACCTGGTCTGCGAGGGCTGCGGCGACTGCTCGACCAAGTCGAACTGCCTCTCCGTCGTGCCGGTGGAGACCGAGTTCGGCCGCAAGCGCGAGATCGACCAGTCCAGCTGCAACAAGGATTTCAGCTGCCTGAAGGGCTTCTGCCCCAGCTTCGTGACGGTCGAGGGCGGCAAGCTGCGCAAGCCGAAGCCCGCCAAGGTCGCGGTCGCCGAGACCCTGCCGGAGCCGGAGCGCCGCACGCTGGAGCAGCCCTGGAACATCCTGGTCACCGGCGTGGGCGGCACCGGCGTCGTCACCATCGGCGCCATCGTCGCCATGGCGGCGCATCTGGAGAGCCGCGGCTGCACGGTGCTGGACATGGCCGGCCTCGCCCAGAAGGGCGGCGCCGTCACCAGCCACCTGCGCATCGCCGAGCGTCCCGAGGACATCCACGCCACCCGCATCGCCGCCGGCGGCGCGGACCTGGTGCTGGGCTGCGATGCCGTCGTGGCCGCCGGTGCCGACGCGCTGTCGAAGATGGCCCAGGGCCGCACCCGCGCCATCATCAACACGCATGAGAGCGTCACCGCCGCCTTCACCAAGAACCCGGACTTCCGCTTCTCCGGCCAGGGTCTGGCGGGCACCGTCGCCCGCGCCGTCGGCCAGGACGCGGTGGACGCGGTGGACGCCACCCGGCTCGCCACCAACCTGATGGGCGACAGCATCGCCACCAACCTGTTCATGCTGGGCTTCGCCTATCAGCGCGGGCTGGTGCCGGTCAGCTTCGAGGCCATCGAGAAGGCCATCGAGATGAACGGCGCCGCGGTGAAGATGAACACCGACGCCTTCCGCTGGGGCCGCCGCGCCGCGCTGGATTTGGAGACGGTGACCAAGGCCGCCACGCCCGCCACGGTGAAGGCCGAGCACCACAAGGTGTCGGAGACGCTCGACGAGATGATCCGTCGCCGCGTCGCCTTCATGGTCGACTACCAGAACCAGGCCTATGCCGACCGCTATCTGGAGATGGTCAACAAGGTCCGTGCCAAGGAGGCGAGCGTGGCCCCCGGCCGTACCGAGCTGACCGAGGCGGTCGCCAAGGGCCTGCACAAGCTGATGGCCTACAAGGACGAGTACGAGGTCGCGCGGCTCTACACCGACACCGGCTTCGTCGACCGCGTGAAGTCGCAGTTCGAGGGCGACTGGAAGCTGACCTTCCACCTGGCGCCCCCGGGCATCGCCCAGGTCGACCAGCACACCGGCCAGCCGAAGAAGCAGAGCTTCGGCCCGTGGATGCTGACGGCCTTCCGCCTGCTGAAGCGCTTAAAGGGCCTGCGCGGCACAGCACTTGACCCGTTCGGCCGGACCGAGGAGCGCCGCACCGAGCGCCGCCTGATCGAGGAGTACCGGGCCAATCTCGAAGCCATCGTCGCCGGCCTGACCGCCGACAATCACGGCCTCGCGGTGGAGATCGCCCGCATCCCCGACCAGATCCGCGGCTTCGGCCACGTCAAGGACCGGAACCTGAAGGAGGCCAAGGCCAAGGAGGCGCAGCTCCTCCAGGCCTGGCGCACTCCGGGGGCGCCGGCCGCCAAGGCGGCGGAGTAAGGATGGTCAAGGGCGGTTCCTGCGGGAGCCGCCCTTTTCTTTTGGCGGTTGCCATCCCCGCCGCGACCCGTCATCCATGCACCACCCGTCCGAGGGAACCGGCCGCGCGCCGGCGGACGGCAACGAGAAGCAGCGGCGCCGGACGCCGACAGGGGTGAGGATCATGAGCCAGACCACCGCGACCGACATCATCACGCTCGCCGACATCGAAGCGGCCGCCGAGGCGCTGCGCGGCCATGTCGTCGAGACGCCCTGCATTCCGTCGCGCACGCTGTCGGCCATCGCCGGCTGCGAGATCTGGGTGAAGTTCGAGAATCTGCAGTTCACCGCCAGCTTCAAGGAGCGCGGCGCGCTGAACAAGCTGTCGAAGCTGACGGCCGACGAGCGCCGGCGCGGCGTCATCGCCATGTCGGCCGGCAACCACGCCCAGGGCGTGGCCTACCATGCCGGGCGGCTGGGCATCCCGGCCACCATCGTCATGCCCGAGGGCACCCCCTTCATCAAGGTCGAGCACACCGAGGATTTCGGCGCCCGCGTCGTGCTGAAGGGCGCCACGCTGGTGGAGGCGCAGGCCGAGGCCGAGCGCATCGCGAAAGAAGAGGGGATGGTCTTCGTCCATCCCTATGACGATCGCGACGTCATGGCCGGCCAGGGCACCATCGCCCTGGAGATGCTGCGGGCATCCCCGGACCTGGATTCCATCGTCGTGCCGATCGGCGGCGGCGGGCTGATCGCCGGCATCGCCACGGCGGCCAAGGCGCTGAAGCCCGGCATCGAGATCGTCGGCGCCGAGGTCGAGGCCTATCCCGCCATGCACCAGGTGCTGCGCGGCGAGGAGGTGGTCGTCGGCGGCGATACCATCGCCGAGGGCATCGCCGTCAAGAATGTCGGCAAGCTCACCCGCGAGGTCGTGCGCAGGCTGGTGGACGAGATCGTCCTTGTCCCCGACCAGGAGGTGGAGCGCGCCGTGGCCCTGTTCCTGAACGTCGAGAAGACGGTGGCCGAGGGGGCTGGGGCCGCCGGCCTCGCCGCCGTGCTGAACCGGCCGGAGCGCTTCCGGGGCAAGAAGGTCGGGCTGGTGCTCTGCGGCGGCAACATCGACTCGCGCCTGCTGGCCCAGGTCATCATGCGCCAGCTGGTGCGCGAGGGCCGGCTGATCGCCATGCGCATCGCCATCCCCGACCGCCCGGGTGCCTTGGGCCGCATCACCTCGCTGGTGGGCGAGGCCGGCGGCAACATCATCGAGGCCATGCACCAGCGCCTCTTCACCACCGCGACCGTGAAGGCGACCGACATCGACCTCACCGTCGAGTGCCGCTCCGCCAAGCACGCCGCCAAGGTGGTGGAGGCGCTGCGCACCGGCGGCTTCGATGTCAAGGTACTGGCCGGCGGCGTCGAGAGCTGAGGCCGGTTTCGGCCTGTTCGTAGGTCGCATGGAGGCGGAGCCGCAATGCGACGCCCCACCGCCGGTTATGTCGCATTGCGCTCCGCTCCATGCGACCTACGCCACTGCACGGAACCCGCCCATGGCTGATTCGACGCCGCTGTTCGACGGAAGCACGCTCCGGGGCTGGGAGATGTCCACCATCCGGGACGAGCCCGGCCAGGACGATCCCGGCCGGGCGGAGGTGCGGGACGGCGCCATCGTCACGGTCGGCGGCACCGGCCTGGGGCTGCTGTGGCACGGCACGCCGCTGCCGGCCGACTTCGCCCTGACACTGGAGTGGCGGCTGGGCGTGCCGGAGGGCAATTCCGGCGTGCTGCTGCGCTTTCCGGATATCCGGGCCAAGGGCTACCGCAACACCGCCTGGGTCGCCTCGCACCACGGCTTCGAGGTGCAGATCGACGCCCTGGCCCGGGGCGAGCCGCCGGGCGCCCCGAAGTTCCACACCGGCGCCATCTACGACCAGGACGCCCAGGTCCACACCAAGGTGCCGGCCGACCACACGGCCTGGAACCGCTTCGACATCGAGGTGCGGGGCCAGGTCTACACGGTGGCGCTGAACGGCCGCACCGTCACCCGCTTCGAGAACCGCGACCCCGCCCGCGGCCTGCCCACGACGCCCGGTCACCCGAGCTATCTGGGCCTGCAGTGCTACGCGGGGTACGAGGCGTGGTTCCGGGGGATCGCCGTGCGGGCGCTGACGGAGTGAGGCTGGGCCGTCCTGCGTGCTTCGACAAGCTCAGCATGAGGGAAGTGGGACGCCAGGCACCGCCGGACGCTCGGCCGGGAGCAGCTAAATCTTCCTCAGCCTGGAGGGCTTTGCACGATCACTGACGGTTGGAGTTGCCGTCCCCTCTCCCCCTGGGAGAGAGGGTTTGCTGGCGACCGTGCAAAGCTCTCCAGCCTGAGCCTGTCGAAGGCCGCACTCCGGCGGCGCTGCCGGCCTGCTCACGGGCGGAAGGCAAAGGAAAAAGGGCGCCCCCGCGAGGGAGCGCCCCTTCTCATTGCGCCTGGGCCGAACCGGCCGGGGCGGTTACTCCGCGGCCTTGGCCTCGGTCAGCATGTTGCGCAGCACGTACTGCAGGATGCCGCCATGCTTGAAGTAGTCGACCTCGTCCACCGTGTCGATGCGGCAGAGGACGGGAACCTTCTCCACCGACCCGTCCTTGCGGGTGATGGTCAGGGTCAGGTCCATGCGCGGCTTCAGGCCGGCCTCGACGCCCGCGATGTCGAAGGTCTCGGTGCCGTCCAGCTTCAGGGTCTTGCGGTCGGTGCCGGCCTTGAACTGCAGCGGCAGCACGCCCATGCCGACCAGGTTCGAGCGGTGGATTCGCTCGAAGCTCTCGGCGATGACCGCGCGGACGCCCAGCAGGCGGGTGCCCTTGGCAGCCCAGTCGCGCGAGGAGCCCGTGCCGTACTCCTGGCCGGCGATGACGATCAGCGGCGTGCCCTCGGCCTGGTACTTCATCGAGGCATCGTAGATCGGCATGACGTCGCCCGTGGGCACGTACTTGGTCACGCCGCCTTCGACGCCCGGCACCATCTCGTTCTTGATGCGGATGTTGGCGAAGGTGCCCCGCATCATGACCTCATGGTTGCCGCGGCGGGCGCCGTAGCTGTTGAAGTCGGTCGGGTCGACGCCGTGGCCCACCAGGTAGGTGCCGGCCGGGCTGGTCTTCTTGATCGAGCCGGCGGGCGAGATGTGGTCGGTGGTGATGCTGTCGCCCAGGATGGCCAGCGCACGCGCGCCGCGGACGTCGGAGACGGCGCCCGGGGTGGTGCTCATGCCCTCGAAGATCGGCGGCAGCTTCACGTAGGTGCTGTCGTCGGTCCACTTGTAGGTCAGACCCTCGGCCGTGGCGATCGAGCGCCACTGCTCCGGACCCTCGAACACGTTGGCGTAGCGGCCCGTGAACATGGCCGGGGTCAGGGCCTTGGCGATCGTCTGCTCGATCTCCTGGCTGCTCGGCCAGATGTCCTTCAGATAGACGGGCTGGCCGTCCTTGCCGGTGCCGAGCGGGTCGCGGGTCAGGTCGACCTTCATGCTGCCGGCCAGGGCGTAGGCGACGACCAGCGGCGGCGAGGCGAGGTAGTTCGCCTTGCACTGCGGATTGACGCGGCCCTCGAAGTTGCGGTTGCCCGACAGGACCGAGGCCACCAGCAGGTCGCCCTGCTCCACCGCCTGGGAGATCGCCTCCGGCAGCGGGCCGGAATTGCCGATGCAGGTGGTGCAGCCATAGCCGACCAGGTTGAAGCCGAGCTGGTCCAGGTACGGGGTCAGGCCGGCGGCGTTCAGATAGTCGGTGACGACCTGGGAGCCGGGGGCGAGCGAGGTCTTCACCCAGGGCTTCCGGGTCAGGCCCTTCTCGACGGCCTTCTGCGCCAGCAGGCCGGCGGCCACCAGCACCGAGGGGTTGGAGGTGTTGGTGCAGCTGGTGATGGCGGCGATCACCACGGCGCCGTGGTCGATCTCATAGTCGGCGCCCGGCACCTTGGTGGGCTTGGAGGCCGGCTTGCCGGCATAGTCCTTGCCGAACACGCCCTCGAACTCGGTCTTGGCGTTGGAGAGCTGCACCCGGTCCTGCGGGCGCTTCGGGCCGGCCAGCGAGCTGTCGACCGAGCCGAGGTCCAGCTCCAGCGTGTCGGTGAAGACCGGCTCGGGCGAGTTCGCCTCGCGCCACATGCCCTGGGCCTTGGCATAGGCCTCGACCAGCGCCACGCGGTCGGCGTCGCGGCCGGTGAAGGTCAGGTAGCGGATGGTCTCGGCGTCGATCGGGAAGATGCCGCAGGTGGCGCCGTACTCGGGCGCCATGTTGGCGATCGTCGCGCGGTCGGCCAGGGTCAGGTTGTCGAGGCCCGGGCCGAAGAACTCCACGAACTTGCCGACCACGCCCTTCTTGCGCAGCATTTGCGTGACGGTCAGCACCAGGTCGGTCGCGGTGGCGCCCTCCTTCAGCTTGCCGGTCAGGCGGAAGCCGACGACCTCGGGGATCAGCATGGAGATGGGCTGGCCCAGCATGGCCGCCTCGGCCTCGATGCCGCCCACGCCCCAGCCCAGCACGCCCATGCCGTTCACCATGGTGGTGTGGCTGTCGGTGCCGACGAGGGTATCGGGGTAGGCGACGGTCTTGCCGTGCTGGTCCTTGTCGGTCCAGACGGTCTGGGCCAGGTACTCGACGTTCACCTGGTGGCAGATGCCGGTGCCGGGCGGGACGACGCGGAAATTGTCGAAGGCCTTCTGGCCCCAGCGCAGGAAGGCGTAGCGCTCGCCGTTGCGCTGGAACTCGAGGTCGACGTTCTCCTGGAAGGCCTGCGGGCTGCCGAAGGCGTCGACCATGACGGAATGGTCGATGACCAGGTCAACGGCCGAGAGCGGATTGATCTTGTTGGGATCGCCGCCGAGCTTCACCATCGCCTCGCGCATCGCGGCCAGGTCGCAGACCGCCGGCACGCCGGTGAAGTCCTGCATCAGCACGCGGGCGGGGCGGTAGGCGATCTCGCGGTCGGAGCGCTTGTCGACCAGCCACTGGGCGACGGCCTTGACGTCGTCCACGGAGACCGTGCGCCCATCCTCGAAGCGCAGCAGGTTCTCCAGCAGGACCTTCATCGCGAAGGGCAGGCGGGACATGTCGCCCAGGCCCGCGGCCTCGGCCGCCTTCAGGCTGAAGTAGTCGTAGCTCTTGGCGCCGACGGTGAGCGTCTGGCGGGTCTTCAGGCTGTCGTGGCCGGTGATGGTGGACAAGGCAGGCACTCCTTAAGAGTGGGTGGCGGGATACCGGTCCGGCGGGGGCCCTTCAGCGGCCGTGGGATCCGCCGGCGGCGGGCGCAAGCGCTTGCGCGGCCCCGGTTTAGCGCAGATTCCGGTAGCGATCAAATGCCACTATGACTATCCCGAGCGTCCGGTTTGCCGCACCTGCGAAATGGGCCGTATCGGTGGCCTCACGGCCACTGCAAGGGGGGTACCTCGGCGATCGGCAGCGGGCCGATGGACAGGCGCCGCTCCTGCAGGTTCAGCGGCAAGGTGAGCACCGGCACGCCGTCCGGCCCCTTCTGCGCCATCAGCTGCAGCGCAGCCTGGGCCATGGCGGCGTGGTTGGGCTGCAGCGTGCCGCCGGCCTGCAGCGCGTCGATCACCGCCTCGAAGCCCCGGGCCTTGACGCTGCCGGCGCCGATCGGCTGCAGCTGCCCGTCCAGCGCCAGCGTGGCGCTGCCGGCCATGTTCAGCCGGCCCCAGTCCAGCCGTGCCAACTCCAGTTCCACCGTACCGCCCGCCTGGCTCCAGGGGGTGACGTCCGCTGCCGTCAGCGCGGGCGGCACCGGCCCCATGACCCGGGCGGTCAGGTCCAGCCAGTCCAGCGTGCGGCCCAGCCCCTGGATCGGCGGCAGCGCCACCGCCTCCAGCCGCAAGGCGGCGGTCAGGCCGGGCGCCTTGTGGTCGGCGGGCGGCGCCTCCGGCCAGTCGGCGCCCAGCGTCAGGCGGAAGGCGGTGATCATCTCGGGCCAGCCGGGCAGGCCGCCCTCCGGCAGCACCGGCGACAGGGTCGGCCTCGGCAGCGCCAGCTTGAAGGAGCGGACGGTGCCGTCCTCGCGCAGCAGCGCTTCGCCGCGCCCCTCCGGCGCCACCAGATCCAGCTGCGGCCGCCCGCCCGCCGCCGGCAGGGTGACGCGCTGCCAGCCGGGCAGGCGCACCTCGATGGTCCTCGGGTCCCAGGGGCGGGCGCCGGCGGTCAGCGCCTGGCCCTGCCACAGCAGCCCGTCCGGCCGGCGGATGACGAGGTTGCGGACACTGGCCGACAGCGCCAGTGGATAGCCGCCGGCCTCCGGCCCCTCATAGGCGACCTCGTGGCCCAAGGCGCGCAGCCGCTCCGCCTGCTCCGCCACGGCGGTCTTCAGCTGGTTGGCGGCCGAGACCCACCAGGCGGTATAGGCCAGCACCAGGAGCAGCAGGAGGGCGAGGGCGACCGAGACGGGGCGGAGGCGCATGGGGCGGGCCTTGGAGATACCGGGGAGCCGGATCAAGCCATGCCATGCTGGCGGGATCAAGGCGCCTTGGGCATGGGCTCGCCCCGTGCTACCTGAGGGGCCGGACTGTTACGGCCATTCCATGACCCTGCCTCCCATCCCCCCGCAGTACCTGGAGATCGGCGTGAAGCCCGGCGAGGACGTCTGGGTCTTCGGCTACGGCTCGCTGATGTGGCGCCCGGGCTTCGACTTCGCCGAGCAGCACATCGCCGAGCTGAAGGGATATCACCGCTCCTTCTGCGTCTATTCCTTCCGCCACCGCGGCACCCGGCGGAAGCCCGGCGCCGTGCTGGGGCTGGACCGGGGCGGCTCCTGCAAGGGCATGGCCTACCGCGTGCCCCCCGACCGGGCCGGCCCGGTGCTGGAGTATCTGTGGGAGCGCGAGATGATGAACCGCGTCTACCGCCCCCGCCTGCTGCCCGTGCGCTGGCCGGGCGGGCAGGCCCGGGCGGTGGCCTTCGTCGTGCTGCGCGACCATGAGCAATATTGCGGCCGCCTGCCGCTGCCGGAACTCGCCGCCCTGATCCGCCAGGGAGAGGGCGAGAGCGGCCGCAACACCGACTACCTCGCCAGCACCGTGGAGCATCTGCGCGAGCTGGGCATCCACGACCGCGCGTTGGAGGCGCTGTGCCGGGAGGTGGGGCGGGACGGCTGAACCGCCCCGGCCCTGCGCCGGGATCAAAGCTGCATTGCCGATATATCTTTCAGGGATCCCGCCGATAAGAAGCATTGTAGATGCATCTTTCGGTGGGGGTAGCGGCGATGGAACGGCAGGTCAAGGATGAGATGGTCTTCACCGACGAGGCCATCCGCCTGTTAGTCGACGGCTTCTACGGGCGCGTCCGCCGCGATCCGGAGCTCGGGCCCGTCTTCGAGGCGTCGCTGGCCGGCCGCTGGGACCATCACATGCCCAAGATGTATGATTTCTGGTCGGCGGTGCTGCTGACCAACGGCCGCTACAAGGGCGCGCCCATGCAGGCGCACCAGGCCCTGCCGCCCTTTCCCGAACCCCTGTTCGACCGCTGGCTCGCCCTGTTCGAGGCGCAACTGGCCGAGACCTTCGTGCCCGACGCGGCCGAGCTGGTGGCGGAGAAGGCCCGCCGCATCGCCCGCAGCCTGCGCCTTGCCCTCTATTTCGATCCCGCCGCCCAGCCGCGCCGCCGCGTCGGCTGAGGCCGCCTTCACCAGGAGGAAGACCATGGGACATGCCGCCACCGCCGCCGGCCCGGCGCTCGACATCCACCAGGCGCCGCGCGACACCGGCGACCGCCTCGCCTACGGCATGGTGAAGGCGCTGCGCTTCGTCGCCGACACCTTCTTCGCCAAGCGATACGGCCACCGCGCCATCGTGCTGGAGACGGTCGCCGCCGTGCCCGGCATGGTCGGCGGCATGCTGGTCCATCTGCGCTGCCTGCGCCGCATGGAGGGCGACCGGGGCTGGATCCGCGAACTGCTGGACGAGGCCGAGAACGAGCGCATGCACCTGATGACCTTCATCGAGGTCGCCCGGCCGAACCTGCTGGAACGGCTGGTGGTGCTGCTGACCCAGGGCGCCTTCTTCAACGCCTTCTTCCTGCTGTACCTGCTGTCGCCCAAGACCGCGCACCGGCTGGTCGGCTATTTCGAGGAGGAGGCGGTGGTCTCCTACACCCACTACCTCGCCGAGATCGACGCCGGCCGCCAGGCGGACGTGCCCGCCCCGCAGATCGCCCGCGACTATTGGAAGCTGCCCGCCGACGCCACGCTGCGCGACGTGGTGCTGGCGGTCCGCGCCGACGAGGCCGGCCACCGCGACCGCAACCACCAGTTCGCCGACGAACTGGCCGGCGCCGCCCCGGCGGCGCTGGGCCGCGACTTGGCGGCGTGAGGCGCTGCCTGCGGACGGGTGGTCAGGAGGCGTAGCGGTCGTTGCCGATCCGCCGCGCCTGCCCCATGGAGACCAGCACGTCCAGCATCTGCTTCACGCGGTCGGCCCGGGCATTGTGGAAACGGCGGGCGATGCTCGTGGCCGGCATCGCGCCGCTCCCGCGCAGGCTGGCGGCCAGCACGCGGATCTGCTCCACCGGCACCTTCGGCCAAGCCGGCCGTTTCGATGCCGCCAGCCCTTCGTCCAGATCGGCGACCAGCTGGGCCGCCTCGGCCGCACCGGCCGGGTTCTGGTAATCGGGCCGCAGCCAGCGCACCTCGCCCCGGGCCTCTTCAGCGGCGCGCTCACGGTTCAGCGCCACCACCCGTTCCAGGATTTCGGCGTCCCGCATGTCCGCCGGCCAGCCATAGGCCGCCGCGACCGTCCGATCCAGCCGGTCGTGCAGGTCCAGCAGCACGCCGCATTGGCCGAGAAGGTCGATGGCTTCCTCCGTAGCCGAAAGCGGCGGCGTATCCGGGACGCCGTCCCGCAAGGCGCGACGGCGCTCCATCACATTGTAGAGCTCGGTCAGGGTGAAGCGGCCGGCATTGGCGTCCATGACCTGCTTGCGGTGCTTATCCAACTCCTCCGCCCGTTCTCCGACGGCACGCCGCCGCTCCACCGATACCTCGGGGAAGGGGAAGGGATCGAAGCAGTTGGACTTCTGGTACCGCGGGTCGTTGCCGAAGCCTAGCCAGCCGCCGGCGGCGATGGCCCAGACTTGATGGATACGGCTCGACAGGACGCCAAGGCTGAAGCCGTCATCGAGCGCGATCGCCACCAGCATGTTGTCCGGCAGGATCGAGGCGTCCAGGAACTGGAAGATACGGTGCTTGGCCGTCTCCACCGTGGCGATGTAGCGGGTCAGGCCAGAGAGAGCCCGGCGAAGCTCAGGACGGGTCTTGCCGTGCAGCCACCAGTTCTCAAAATAGGCCCTGCCGTCCGCTGTTTCCGCCTTGGCGGCACGCTCCGGCTTCACCCGGTCCAGCAGCCATTGATAGACAGCGGGATAGTACTGCCGCGTCTGGGCATCGGAGAGGCCGTACAGGTCGATGACCATCTTGCCGCGCGGCCGGCCCGTCAGGTCGCGGCCGTTTCGGTATTGCCGGATGTGGTTCTCCAGCCCGTGCAGCGTCCCCAGTCCCAGGCCGCGCGCCTGCGCCGGCGTGACCAGGAAGCCCTTGCCGTGGAGCTTGACGCCCGGACAGGACAGGCGTCTGTTCGCCCTGAGCGGCAGGGAGCCCGCCACGTCCGCCCCGATGCTGAGGTCGGCCTGGATCACGCCCTCCGTCATGAAGAAATCCAGCATGACGGCGCCGTCGGCGTCGCGCGGACCGCCCTCGTTGCGCACGGTCTTCAGGATGCCCGGCCCGGGACCCTGCGCCCCCACCGTCATGGCGACGCGCACCATGGCGGCTCCCGAGGTGTCGGCCCAGGGGTGGTCGGGGATGGCGAAGGTCATATGGAGGGGATGGCGCTCCTTCAGGTGACGCTGCATGACCCGCCGGCTGAAGGTCTGGGTGATGCTGTTGGTGGTGATGAAGCCGAAGCGTCTGATCCTGCCGGCCCGCGCCAGTTCCGCGCTCTTGTCCCACCAATACATGACGAAGTCGGCGCCGCCGGGCATGTGCGGGTAGGCCCGCCACAGCGCCTCGGCATAGCCGTCGCCCAGCTCCTGCCGCAGGTCCTTGCCGGCCACGAAGGGCGGGTTGCCGATGATGAAATCGGCCTCGGGCCAGACCGCCGGGGCCGGGTCCAGATAGCGCTCCATCGGCACCGTCATCTCGGGGTCGGGCACCTGCTCGCCCGTCAACGGATCGGTACGGCGGGACACGCCGTCCCAGCGCCGCCGCGGCCTGCCCGCCGCATCCAGCACCGGCTCCGTGCCGCGCCAGGTCAGGACGGCGTCCATCTCCCGGATCGTGTCGATGGCGCGCAGGATCGGCTCCGACAGGCTTTCCGGCCCGCGCAGCCGCAGATGTCCCTGCAGGTGGCCGAGCCAGAGGACCAGTTCCGCGATGGCGACGGCGCGCTGGTTCTTCTCCAGCCCGATGAACTGCTGCGGGCCGACGCTGATGCCCTGCAGGTCGAGCCGCTCCTGCCGGCCGGCGCCCAGCTCCTCCAGCGCCAGCAGCACGTCGCCCTCGAGCTTCTTCATCAGCTCCAGCGCGACGTAGAGGAAATTGCCCGTGCCGCAGGCCGGGTCCATGACCCTGACGGTGCAGAGCCGGTGGTGGAACTCCCGGATATGCGTCATGGCCGCCTGGGTGTTGCCCTCGGCCCGCGCCACCTCGGCCAGCGCCTGCGCGGCGCGCCAGTCCTCCATCAGGGGCTCCAGCAGCGTCGGCACCACCAGCCGCTCGACATAGGCGCGCGGGGTGAAGTGCGCGCCCAGCCGGTCGCGCTCGCGTGGCTCCAATGCATTCTCCAGAAGCGTGCCGAAGATGGCGGGCTCCACGTTCCGCCAGTCGCGGCCGCAGGCGTTGATCAGTTCCGCCATTTCGTCGCGGTCGAGCGGCAGGGCCTCGGCCTCCCTGAAGAGATGGCCGTTGAAGCGCCGGATCGGGGCATTGATGTGGATGTCGAAGGGCGAGCCCCTGTCCATGTTCTCCCAGAAGGGGTTCAGATAGGCGGGCAGCCGGTCCGGGTTCGGCTCGGCCTGACGCAGCAGCTTCAGGAAGGCGTCCTCGGGCAGCAGGCCGACGCTCTGGGCGAAGGCGGTGAAGAGACAGCGCATCAGGAACAGGGCGACGGCCTTGGGCTCGTGCCGCCGCTCGAGCGTACGGGCCATGCGCGCCAGCCGAACCGCGATGTCCTTGGTGGCCTCGGCGCGTCGGGTCGAAGGATCGAGGCTGCGGGGTGCCATCCAGACCGCCCTGAGGCGGGCCCTGATCTCGGGGTCCATAAGCTCGTCCAGCCGGACGCGGTGGCTTCGGCTGTCGGGGAAGGGCAGGTAGGCTTTCCCCAGGCCGGTGAAGTCGGCATAGGTCTCGATCACGTTGCCGACATCGACCACGACCAGGAACGGCGGCCAGCCATGGTCCTTCGGCAGCGCCTTGGCGTAGCGCTCCGCCTGGGCCCGCGCCTGCTTCATCAGCCTGTCCCAGGCCTGGGGCGGCCGGGCGGGGGCGGGCGCGCCGAACAGGTCGGGCGCCGGGGCGCTCTCCTCGGGCGCCCAGCGCTTGCGCGACTGCTTTGCCTCCAGGACGAAGCAGTGCTTCTTGTACAGGTCGATGTAGTTGTTCCTGATGTCCTCGCCGTCGATGTCCAGCGCCTTGACCCGGCGCTCGAAGACATAGTCGTTGCGGTCATCGTCCTGATGCGACGCCTCCGGTTCCGGCGCGCCGATCACGCGGCACAGCTCGGTCAGGAACTTCTGGTAGTTGGCGCGCTCGGAACCATCCTTGTCGCACCAATATGAGATGAATGCACCCGCTTCCATAAGGAGAGCGGGTGTAAACACAACCGATAAGATCGAATACGGGAACAGAAACCGAACTCAAAGGTTGTGAGACGATTTGCATTTTCCTGTCACTTGGATGCATCCATCCAGTTGTATTGCGGTCGCCTACCCGCACTTCGAATAGCCGCAACTCGTACAGGTCGCGCACCCCTCCTGCACCACCAGGCTGGGCTGGGCGCAGCGGGGGCACTGCGGCGCGGCGCGGCCCGCGGGGGCACTGGGCGCCGGCGCCGGGGCGGCGCCTTCCGCCGGGGCGAGGAAGCCGATGTCGATCATGTGGCGCTCGATGACCTCGCCGATGGCGGCCAGGAGCGAGGGGACGTAGCGGCCCTGGACCCATTGGCCGCCGCGCGGATCGAACACGGCCTTCAGCTCCTCCACCACGAAGGCGACGTCGCCGCCGCGGCGGAACACGGCCGAGATCATGCGCGTCAGCGCCACGGTCCAGGCGTAGTGCTCCATGTTGCGGGAGTTGATGAAGACCTCGAACGGCCGGCGCCGCCCGTCCTGCACCACGTCGTTGACGGTGATGTAGAGCGCGTGGTCGCTGTCGGCCCAGCGCAGCTTGTAGGTCTCGCCCGGCAGCACCTCCGGCCGGTCGATCATGCTGGCGCCGGGCGCGTCCGGCAGGGACGGGACAATGGGCGGCGCGGCCATCCCGGATGCCGTGGAGGCATCGGCGGGAGCCGTCGCCTCCGCCGGCTTCACCGACAGCACCGACCCGGTCACCGGGTTCGGGCGGTAGGTGGTGCAGCCCTTGCAGCCCAGCTCGTAGGCCTGCAGGTAGACGTCCTTGAACGCTTCGAAGGGCAGGTCCTCCGGGCAGTTGATGGTCTTGGAGATGGAGCTGTCGACGTACTTCTGGGCCGCCGCCTGCATCACCACATGCGCGGACGGCGCCAGCTCCTGGGCGCTGACGAAGCTGTCGGGCAGCGGGGCCTCATGCCCGAACAGGGCGCGGTAGCGACGGTAGGCGTGGTCGCTGACGGTCTCCGTCTGCCGGGTGCCGTCGGGCATCAGCACCGCGCGCTGGTACTCGAAGGCGAAGACCGGCTCGATGCCCGAGCTGATATTGTCGGCCAGCAGCGAGATGGTGCCGGTCGGCGCGATGGAGGTCAGCAGCGCGTTGCGGATGCCGTGCGCCCTGATGAGATCGCGCACCTCGGCATCGAGTGCCTGGACCATGGGGCGCTCCAGATACGCGTCCGCATCGTAGAGCGGGAAGGCGCCCTTCTCCGCCGCCAGCTCGGCCGAGGCGCGGTAGGCCAGATTCTGCACCGCCCGCAGCCATTCCTCGGTCAGCGCCACCGCCCGCTCGCCGCCATAGCGCACGCCGCAGAGGATCAGCGCGTCGGCCAGCCCGGTGACGCCCAGCCCGATGCGCCGCTTGGCCCGGGCCTCCTGCTGCTGCTGCTCCAGCGGGAAGCGCGAGGCGTCGACGACATTGTCCATCATGCGCACGGCCACGGGCACCAACCGCGCCAGCGCCGGCATGTCCAGCCGCGCCACCGGCGTGAACGGATCCACCACCAGCGCCGCGAGGTTCACCGATCCGAGCAGGCAGGCGCCGTAGGGGGGGAGGGGTTGCTCGCCGCAGTTATGGACGTAGAGCCCCTGTGCGTCGAAGGCGTTGATGCCGGGCACCTGGACGTCGAAGACCGTCTCCTCGCCATCGGGCTCGACGGAAGCGACGGTGGCGACGAACCGCTCCTGGTTTAGGCGCCGCTTGTAGGAGGCCAGCGCCGTCGCCAGCCGCGTCTTCTTGTCGGCGTCGGCGAAGCCGATCCGGCGGGCGAAGCGCTCCAGATTGGCGCCTGAAATGACCAGCTCATGATCGGCGGCGCAGTCGTAGGCGGCCTGTCCCCCCTTGCCGTCGGGCAGCAGGCGCGGCCCCGCCGGGCGGCGCTGCTCGTACAGGGTGGAGGCGATGCCCAAGCGCAGCAGCATGCGCTGAACCGCCCGCAGCAGCCCGGCATCGCTCTGCGCCAGCCGGACGCTGACGCCCTTGGCCTGGCTGCCTTGGACGCTGCCGTCGGCGTCGAACAGGCCGCGCAGGAAGCCGGCATGGCCGGCGCTGGATGAGCCCTCTATCGCCGGCGTGACGGTCTTGGCGCCCGGAGCGAGACCCATGGTCGCTGCCAGATGCTTCAGCGCGCCGGTGGCCAGACGCCACTCGCCGCGGCCGGGCACCTCCATCCAGCCGGCGAAGTCGCCGCGGTGCGGCAGGGTGCGGGCGGCGGCTTCGGCGCGCTCCATCACCGCCAGCGCACCCGGCCGCGCCACCCCGCCATTCACGGCCTCCGCGCCGGGCCAAGCCGAGAGCACGGCCTTGTCCGCCTTCAGCGTGCCATCCCCGACCAGCAGGCCGAGCAGGTAAGCCTCCTCCTCGGTCAATGCGCCGGGCCAGGACAGGGCGTTGCCGTGGTCGTGCAGCCTGATCCTGTCGTCGGGCCGCAGATCGCCCGCCGCGACCCACTCCTCCGACCGGCCGTAACGGGTCTGGGCCGAGACACGGCGCACCGGGTGGTCGGCGGTCAGCCGGAGCGCATGTCCCTCCGCCGTCCGCAGCCGCAGGACCAGCTTGGTGCCCGTGGCGAAGAAACCTTGCCGGCCGGTCGCGTGGGCTGTGCCGTCGATGATCGCCGCGAAGGGACGCCCCACCAGGTCCGCCACCTGGCGGGGCCCATCCGCCGTCATGACCCAGCTGTCGCCGGTGACGCAGGGATTGGTGGCGCTGATCGTCTCGACGTAGGAAAGGTTGTTCAGCTGGTTGATGCGGTCGATGAAGATGACGCCGGGCTCGGCATAGTCGTAGGTGGCGCGCATCATCCGGTCCCACAGCTCGCGGGCGCGGATGGTGCGGTGGGTCGTGCCGGCGAAGACCAGGTCCCAGGGACGGTCGGCGCGGACCGCCTCCATGAAGGCGTCGGTCACCAGGACCGAGAGGTTGAACATGCGCAGCCGGCCGGGCTCGCGCTTGGCGGCGATGAACTCCTCGATGTCGGGATGGTCGCAGCGCAGGGTCGCCATCATGGCGCCGCGGCGGCTGCCGGCGCTCATGATGGTGCGGCACATGGCGTCCCAGACATCCATGAAGGAGACCGGGCCCGAGGCATCGGCGCCGACGCCCGCCACCAGGGCGCCGCGCGGCCGCAGCGTGGAGAAGTCGTAGCCGATGCCGCCGCCCTGCTGCATGGTCAGGGCCGCCTCGCGCAGATTGGCGAAGATGCCGCTCATATCGTCGGGGATGGTCCCCATGACGAAGCAGTTGAACAGGGTGACGCTGCGCCCCGTGCCGGCGCCGGCCAGGATGCGGCCGGCGGGGATGAAGCGGAAATCCTGCAGCGCCTCCAGGAAGCGCGGCTCCCAGGCGGCCGGGTCCGCCTCCACGGCGGCCAGCGCCCGCGCCACCCGGCGCCAGCTGTCCTCCACATTCCTGTCCACGGGGGTGCCGTCCGGCTGCTTCAGCCGGTACTTCATGTCCCAGATCTGGGTCGAGATGCCGCCGTCCACGCGCCCGCTCCCGTCAGCCTCCCTGGAAAGGTAGGCTCGCCCGGGGCGCCGGTCAAACTCAGGCGGTGGCGGAAACGGGTGAGGCCGGGACGGAAGCGGCGGCCGGCGCGGTGGACGTGGCAGCCGGGGCCGGGCGGGGCGTCGCCGGGCCACCCGCGGCGGTCACCAGCCGGTCGGTCGCCTCCTCCAGCACCGCCTCCAGCCGCGCCAGAGCCTCCTCCTTGGGCAGGCCGGGCGGGATCGCGGGCAGGAACTCGATGGTGATGGTGCCGGGCCGGCGCAGGAACTTGCGCCGCGGCCAGAACACGCCGGAGTTCAGCGCCATCGGGACCAGCGGCAAGCCCAGCGCCTCGTACAGCAGGGCGATGCCGATCTTGTAGGGGCGGTACTCGCCGGGGGCGGTGCGGGTGCCCTGCGGGAAGATGACGATGGGCCGCCCCTCCGCCTTGATCCGCCTCGCGCCCTCGATCAGCGAGGCGATGGCCTGCCCCTTCTTGCCGCGGCTGACCGGGATCTGGCGGGACTTGGCGGCGTACCAGCCCCAGATCGGCAGGAACAGCAGCTCGCGCTTCAGCACGATGGCCGGGTCGCCCATGAGGATGTGGAGCTTCATCGTCTCCCACATCGACTGGTGCTTGGCGCCGACCAGGTAGGGCCCGGCCGACGGCAGATGCTCCAGCCCGCGGACCTCGTAGCGCATGCCGACGATGGTGCGCTCCAGCCAGGCCAGGGTGCGCATGTACCAGGTGATGACGGCGATCATCCCCGTGCGGCTGATGAACAGGGTCCAGAGGATCCCGAAGCAGCAGACGATCGTCCACAGGTAGAAGACGACGTTGAAGAGGAGGGAGCGGAGGACGAGCATCGCCGGGCGGCCGGTCAGGTCAGCGGAGCCCCACACCTAACCGCGCGCGGGCCGCCTGTCCAGCAGCCCGGAGGCCATAAGGAAACGCTGATGCCGGAACCGGCACCGCCGCCCCGGGTTGACGGTGGGATCGTTCCTCATCCGGAATAGGAGTTCCCGCATGACCAACCAGGCTCCGCAGACCCCCGGCCCCGGCGGCATGGTCAACGACCCGAAGGACCCGACCCAGCGCCTGCCGTCCGAGGTCGTCGCTGAGAATCTCTCGCCCGAGGACAAGGCGATCCTGGACCAGCAGCACACCGGCAACCACCAGAAGCCGGGCCGCGAGCAGGGCGGCGCCGACATCCGCGGCGGCACCCGCGCCGGCGCCGAGAATGTCGAGCCCCGGGACGGCCAGCAGCAGGACAAGGCCACGGGCTGACCGTTACGCAAGCGGAAGGATCAGGGGCCCAGGCCGGTCACAGCCCAAGGCTTAGGCGCAGCCGGGCCAGCAGCCACTTGTTGTATTCCTCGACGATGAGGGCCGCCGTGCCCGGCCAGCTCCACCAATTGTCCAGCCGGACGTTGCCGGGCTTGACCGGGTGCGGCACCACCTCGACCTCCGGCAGGTGGCGGCGGAACTCCACCAGGCTGCGGGGCATGTGGTAGTTGGCGGTGACGAGGCGCAGCGAGGCGAAGCCCTCCTCGCCCATCCAGCCCGCCGTTTCCTCGGCGTTGCCGGCGGTGTCGTCGGCGGCGTAGCCGATGGCGATGCGGCTTTCCAGCTCGCCGCCCTGGCGCGACACCCGCATCAGCTCGCGCACGTCGACGCCGCGGTAGACGCCGGAGATGAACAGCTTCCTGGCGCGGCCCTGGGACAGCAGCTCGAAGCCGGTGGTCAGCCGCTCGCTGCCGCCGGTCAGCACGACGATGGCGTCGGTGACCCGGTCGTCGGCCGGGGGCTGGCGGGCGATGGAGGCGGCGAACCAGAACAGGCCAGCGGCCCAGGCCAGGACCGCCAGGGTCGTGACCAGCAATGCGCGCCGGAGGCGCCGGGCCATGCGGCCGACGAGGCGCTGCCGGGCGGCCGCCCGGGTGCTCGCCGTCACGGCAGCCGCTCCAGGGCGCGCAGCACGGTCAGGCGCGCGGCCAGGGCCGCCAGCAGCGTCGCCAGCAGCGGCACCGCCACCAGCGAGCCCCACTGCGGCAGCGACAGCGCGACGGGCGGCAGCAGCGCCGCCTCCAGCCCGCTCGACATCTTGTCCAGGGCGAGCAGGGTCAGGGCCGCCAGCCCGGCGCCGATGCCGCCGCCCAGCACGGTGAGGCCGACCACATGGCGCTGGAACTGCGCCGCGACATAGCGGTCGGCGGCGCCCAGCACGTGCAGCAGCTCGACGTCCTCGCGGTGCATGGCCAGGCCGGCATTGGCGGCGAAGATGACGGCGGCGGTGGCCGCCCCGCCGATCAGGGCGACGACGGCGACGGCGACGAACTGCACGGTGGCGGCCAGCCGCCGCAGATCGGCCAGCCAGGAGCCCGGCTCCTCCACCGTGGCGCCCGGCACGGCGGCCACGATCTGCTGGCGGATTCGCGCCACGTCCGCACCGGACGACAGCGTCACGTCGATCAGCGCGGGCAGCGGCAGCTCCGGCACCAGCGCGCCGTCGCCCAGCCAGGGCTGCACCAGCTTCGCCGCGTCCTCCATGGAGAGCGGCCGCACCGTGGCGACGCCCGGCGTGCGGCGCAGAAGGTCGGCGGCCGCGCCCACCCGCTCGTCCAGCGGTGCCGCGTTGCCGGCGGCCAGCGGGCTCACCTGCACGGTCAGGCTGCCGGACAGGCCGCTGTCCCAGCGCGTCGCCAAGCCCGACAGGATCATGGCCGCGGCCACGGCCAGGGTGGCGAGATAGACCATGAGCGCGATGAGCCAGGGCAGGAAGCGCCCGGTGGCGTCGCGCTTCAGGGGAATGTCGTAGCGGCTGCGGGTCATCGCTGGACGTTGGCTGGTCGTGACGGGGGCGTGCCTTGCCCTAGTGATGGCACGGGGCCCGTTCCGCGTCCACCGCGCCGGGGCTGTCCGAAGGAGAGGGCGCAGAGGTGTCACAGCGGCACGACCCAGCCCGCCTTGCGCCCGCACCCGCCGGTTGACTATAAGTCTTCCTGGTTACCGCTTTCTCCCGGCCCCCATCCGATGATCCTCACCTGCCCGTCCTGCGCGAAGAGGTTCCTGCTGGACGCGGCCCTGCTGGGGAACGGCCGTCGGGTGCGCTGCGGCCGCTGCGCCCACACCTGGTACCAGGAGCCGCCGGCCGACGCCCCGGCCATCGCCTCGGCCGTCCCGCCGCCGACCCGCGGCATCGCCCAGTACATGGACGATGACGGCCCGCTGGCCGACCTGCTGCAGTCCAGTTCGCGCGACGACGGCGACTATCCCCGCTTCGAGGAGCCCGAGGAGCCGGCACCGATCCGCCAGCGCCCGGTAGGCCGCGTCGGCGATAGGCCGATGGGCAAGCCCAGCGGCAAGGTCCACCTGCCAGCGATCCCGGGCGAGGAGCGCCGCCGCGTCGGCCCGGCCCTGCTGAAGTGGGGCGGCCTGGTCGCGGTGCTGGCGCTGGTCGCCGGCGGCGCCGTCGCCGGACGCGAGCCCATCGTCAAGGCCTGGGAGCCGGCCGCGCGGCTGTACGAGGTCATCGGCATGCCGGTGGAGCCGGTGGGCGCCGGGCTGGAGCTGGCCCAGGGCAAGGCCGAGTACCGGGACCTGGAAGGCACCGCCATGCTGTTCGTCGAGGTGCCCGTCACCAACAAGACGCAGCAGCCCCGCCGCGTGCCGGATCTGATCGCCAACGCCATCGCCCCGGACGGCAAGCTGCTGCAGAGCTGGCGCATGCGCCCCTCGGCCCGCGAGCTGCCCCCCGGCGGCAACGGCACCTACAGCTCGCGCGTGCCCGAGCGCGGCGGACAGGCCAAGGACATCACCTTCGAGTTCGCCGCGCCCGAGGCGCCTTGAATCCCTCGCCCCTTGCGGGAGAGGGATGGGACCCGCCGCGGAGCGGTGGGAGGGTGAGGGGTCGGACGGCGGAGCCGGACGTGCTCACCCGCTGTTCCAGGATCATCCGTCGAGAAGGCCCGGGCTGCCGCCCGGTCCACCCCTCATCCTCCCCAAGCAGGCTTGGGGCCCCATCCTTCTCCCGCAAGGGGAGAAGGATGGACAGGTCAGCCCCTCAGAACCGCTTCAGCAGCCGGTCGATATAGTCCAGCTCCTGGCGCGGGCGGTCCGGGTCGCCGGAGCGGCGGCGCAGCTCCTCCAGGATTTCGCGGGCGCGCTGCAGATCGCCTTCCTCGGGGATCTTCACAGTCTCGGTGTCGAAAGGACCGGCGCCCGGCAGAGGGCGGCCCAGCGGGTCGCGGCCCTGGCGCTGGCCGGGGCGGGCCTGCTGGCCCGGGCGCATGCCGCGCTGCTGCGCCTGCATCTGCCGCTGCATCTGCTCCTGCATGGACTGCATGCCCTGGCGCAGCGCCTCGACCGCTTGGCCCTGCGGCGGGACGGCGCGGTCGGGATCGCCCTGCTGCAGCGCCTGGCCAGCGTCCTTCATCGAGCGCTCGGCCTTGCCCAGCGGCGCCGGAATCTCTCCGCCGGCCTCGCCGAAGCGGCGCATCAGCTCGCCCAGCTCGCGCCGCAGCGCCTCCTGCCGGCCGGCCATGCCGCCGGGGGACTGCTGGTTCCCCTGCTGCTGGCCGCCCTGCTGGTCCCCTTGTTGGCCCTCGCCCTGGCGTCCCTGCTGGCCCGGCATCGGCTGCCCCTGCTGACCCTGCTGATCCTGGCCCTGCTGCTCCTGCCCCTGCTGCTGGTCGCCGGGCTGGCGGCCCTGGCGGTTGGGCATGCGCTGGCCGGGCTGGGGGAAGCCCTGCTCGTCCTGCTGGCCGGCGCCCGGCTCGCGGCGGTCGGACTGGCGGTAGGTCTCATCCATCAGCTGCTGCTGCTTCTGGGTCAGGCCCTGCAACTCCTGCATCATCTGCTGCATCTGCTGGGCCTGTTCGGCCTGCTGGCGCTCCTGCTCGCTCATCTGGCCGGTGCGGAGGTTCTCCATCATCTGCTGCAGCTGGGACAGCATCTCCCGCGCGGCATCCTTGGAGCCGGTCTGGGCCAGCTCCTCCATGCGCCGCATCATCTGCTCCAGATCCTCGCGGCTCATGGCCTCGGCGCCGGGCGGCGGCGTGGACTCCGGCGGCATCTCGCCCCGCTCCATGGCCTGCCGCATCTGCTCCTCGAGCGCGTTCATGAACTGGTCCATGGCTTGGCGGAGTTCCTGCATCAGCTGCTGGATCTCCTGGCTGTCGGCGTTGCGGTCCAGCGCCTCCATCAGCCGCTTCTGGGCGTCGCGCAGGTCGCGCTCGGCGATGGACAGGCCGCCATCCTCGATGCGCAGCGCCGTATCCCAGAGCAGCTGCCACATCGCCGGCAGCGCCTCGGGCCGGCGGTCCAGCGCCAGCCGGGCGGTCGCGGCGCGGAGCGCCATGAAGACGCGCAGGTCGCCGCCATAGGCCTCGGGGCGGGCGGACAGCTCGTGGATGATCGTCCCGGCCGGTTCGCGCGCGGCCTCGCCCTCCAGGATCAGGCGCTTGCGCTGGGCGATCAGCTCGCGCGCGACCGGGTGGGCGAAGGGCCGCTCCGGCAGCTGCACCATCTGCTCGGCGCTGGCGGCGGTCTGGCCGGCGGCGTCGGTCGCCTCCAGCCGGATCGAGACCAGCAGGCCGGCCCAGGGATGCGGCGTCAGGTCGAAGAAGCCGCTGGCGTTGGCCTCCTTGGGCGTCACGCCCGGCACCGGCAGCGGCTGGGTGAAGGGGGTGCGGTCGAGCGCGGCCGGGATGTTCTCGCCCACCAGCCGGAAGGTCGCGGCGACCTTGGCGATGCCGTAGTCGTCGGCGGCGGAATAGTCGATCTTCAGGGCAAACCGCTCGGTCGGGGCCGGCTTGCCGCGGAAGGTGATGCCCGGCGGCATGTCCGGCACGACGCGGATGTCCCACTCGCCGAGCGTGCGCCCCCGGCGGGTGACGGCGACGCTGGTGCCGCCGGTGACCTTGGCCTCCAGCTGGAAGCCGCCGCCCGGCACCGGCTGGAAGGGCAGCTCCTCGCCGTTCAGCGCCAGGACCGGCGGCTTGCCGTCGCTGCCGACGCGGGCCAGCAGGGTGCTGCCCACGGGAACGTCGACGATTCCGGGCTCCGGCGCGCCCGAAGCCTTGGCCTGGGCGGCCAGCTGGCTCAGGAAGATGGGCGGCTGGCGGGTGTAGTCGGGCGGCGTCACCCAGACGTCCAGCGCCACGTCGGTCACGGCGCCGCCCAGCCCCAGCGTGGGGGAGAGGGCGGAGGCCAGCCGGGGACCCCAGTCGCCGCGGGCGGCGGTGGCGGCGACCACCAGCAGCAGCAGCACGGCGGCGCGCAACGCCCAGGGGTCGCGGGCGGCGACGTTCGGGTGCGGCACGCGGACGCTCAGGCCGCGCACGCTGTCGCGCGCCCGCTGCTGCTGCACGCGCCAGAGCGCCAGCGAGACGGGATCGGACCCGGCCGGCGCGTCGCGCAGCGTGGCCAGCGGGCGGTGCTGGAGCCCGCTGTCGCGCTCCAGCCGGCGGCGGGCGTCGGCCCAGCCGGGCAGGCTGAATCCTCGGAAGCCCGCGGCGAGGCAGGAGACGAAGGCGGCGAGGAAGCCCAGCAGCACCAGCAGATGCAGCCACCCGCCCAGGCGCGGCAGCAAATCCAGCCAGGCGGCGGCCAGGAACAGGCCGGCGACGGAGGTGGCGGGCCACAGCGCCGGCCAGAGGCGCTCCCAGCCGGCGGCGGCGCGGGCGAGCTGCAGGTCGCGCAGCGGCTCGCCCGGGCGCGGGGCGGAGGGGTCGACCGTCACGGGGGGAGGGGTTGTGGCCCGGCGCACCGGATGCACGGAGCCATCGTCCGCGACCGTCTCGTCGGGGGCCGGCTTGCGCTTGAACGGGCTGCGCGCCATACGCTTCCCTCCTCCGGGACGGTCGGGGTCTCCCCTGATATGGGAACCCCTACGCGCCCATCCAGGCCGGCGCGCTTTCCAGCGCCAGCATCTCGTCCAGGCTGGGGCGGCGGCGGACCACCGCCCAGCGGTCGCCGTCGACCAGCACCTCGGGTATCAACGCGCGGGTGTTGTAGCTGGACGCCATGACCGCACCATACGCCCCGGCCGTCAGGAAGGCCACCAGCCCGCCCGCCGGGATCGGCGGCATCTCGCGCTGGCGGGCGAAGGTATCGCCGGTCTCGCACACGGGCCCCACCACGTCCATCGGGAAAAGGGGGGTATCGGCGGAGGGTTCGGCCACCGGCACGATGGTATGCCAAGCGTCGTACATGGCGGGGCGGATGAGGTCGTTCATGGCGGCGTCGACGATCAGGAAGCGGCGGTGCAGCCCCTCCTTCACGAAGACGACGCCGGCCAGCAGCACGCCGGCGTCCGCCACCAGCGACCGGCCGGGCTCCAGCGTCAGGGCGCAGCCGAGCCCGCCCACCGTCTCGCGCACGATCGCCGCCAGCTCCCGATGGTCGGGCGCCGGCTCGCCCCGGTAGGGCACGCCCAGCCCGCCGCCGAGGTCGAGCCGTGTGATGGTCTGCCCGTCGGCGCGGATGGCGCGCACCAACTCGGCCAGGCGGCCATAGGCGGCGCGGTAGGGCGCGGTCTTCAGCAGCTGCGAGCCGATATGGACGGCGATGCCGACGGGCTTCACGCCGGGCAGGGAGGCGGCCATGGCGTAGACCTCGCCCGTATGGGCGAAGTCGATGCCGAACTTGTCCTCCTTGCGGCCGGTGGAGATCTTGCCGTGCGTCCCGGCATCCACGTCCGGGTTGACGCGCAGCGCCACCTCGGCCGTGGCGCCCATGCCGGAGGCGACGCGCGAGACGGCGTGCAGCTCGGGCACGCTCTCGACATTGATCTGGTGGATGCCGGCCGCGAGCGCCTGGGCGATCTCGCCGTCGCTCTTGCCGACGCCGGAGAAGACGATCTTCGCGGCGGGCACGCCGGCCCGCAGCGCCCGCTGCAGCTCGCCGCCCGAGACCACGTCGGCGCCGGCGCCCTGTTCCGCCAGCACCCGGATGACCGACTGGTTCGAATTCGCCTTCAGCGCGTAGCAGATACCGACGTCCGGGCCGAAGGCGTCGGCATAGGCGCGGTAGTTCCGGCGCAGCCGCCCGGCGGCATAGACATAGACGGGGGTGCCGACCTCGCGCGCGATGGTGGTGAGCGGCACGCCCTCGGCCGACAGCACGCCGTCGCGGTAGGCGAAGGCGCCCTCGACGGGCAGGGCGGGGGTAGCCGGGGCGTCGGCGGGCATGGCGGTCACGGCGGCGCTCATCACGGCGTACCCGGGTTGTTGGTGCCGGCGGGAACGCTGGGGGCGGTCTCGGGCGTGGTGGTCACGGGCTTGGGCGCCGCCTCGGGCTTTGGCGTGCCGGCGGGGCCGCCGACCACGTTGGAGGGGGCCGGCGCGTTCTGCACGCCCGGCTGCGGGTCCAGGCCCGGATCGGGGTAGCGGCGCGGGAAGCTGTCGGCCTCGCGGCCCTGCGGCGGCAGGGGGAAGTCCGGCTTCTTGCCGCAGCCGGCCAGCAGCAGCGGGGCGGCGGCCAGCGCCAGGATCAGGACTCTGGTCGGCTTCACAGGAAACGCTCCTTGGCGGCGGCCACGGCCTCGCGCACCCGCGCGGGCGCCGTGCCGCCGAAACTGGTCCGGCTGTCGACCGACGCCTGCAGCGCCAGCACCGGATAGACATCGTCGGTGATGCGGGGATCGACCGAGCGCATCGCGTCCAGCGGCAGGTCGGCCAGGCCGCAGCCCCGCTCCTCCGCCAGCTTCACCACCCGCCCCGTCACATGGTGCGCCTCGCGGAAGGGCAGGCCGCCCCGGCGCACCAGCCAGTCCGCGAGGTCGGTGGCGGTGGGGAATCCCGCCTCGGTCGCCCGCAGCATGGCGGCGGGATCGGGCTGCATGTCCCTGATCATGCCGGTCATGGCGGCGAGGCA
This sequence comes from Azospirillaceae bacterium, assembly GCA_035626475.1. Lineage (GTDB taxonomy): Bacteria > Pseudomonadota > Alphaproteobacteria > Azospirillales > Azospirillaceae > DASPKT01. The sequence continues at coordinate 89,511 of DASPNP010000063.1, read as the reverse complement.
GAGGGCGATGGTGTCGTCGGCCTCGAACACCGGCTCCTTGTCCTCCTGCATGTCCTTGGAATAGGCCAGCGGCAGGCCCTTCATCACGGTCAGCAGCCCGTTCAGCGCGCCGGTGATCCGGCCGATCTTGGCGCGCACCAGCTCCGCCGCGTCCGGGTTCTTCTTCTGCGGCATGATCGAGCTGCCCGACGTGAAGGCGTCGGACAGGCGGATGAAGCGGAACTGCGCCGTGCACCAGAGCACGATCTCGTCGGCCAGCCGCGACAGGTGCATGGCGCAGATGGCGGCGGCGGCCAGGTACTCCAGCGCGAAGTCGCGGTCGGACACGGCATCCAGCGAGTTCGCCGTCGGCCGGTCGAAGCCGAGCGCCTCGGCGGTCATGTGCCGGTCGATCGGGTAGGGCGTGCCAGCCAGGGCGGCGGAGCCCAGCGGGCACTCGTTGAGGCGGGCCCGGGCGTCGCGGGCGCGGCCCCGGTCACGGCCCAGCATCTCGACATAGGCCAGCAGATGGTGGCCGAAGGTCACGGGCTGGGCGGTCTGCAGATGGGTGAAGCCCGGCATGATGGTGCCGGCGTGCCGCTCCGCCTGCTCGATCAGCGCCGCCTGCAGCTCGCGCAGGTCGCGGTCCAGCCGGTCCAGCGCGTTGCGGACCCAGAGCTTGAAGTCGGTCGCCACCTGGTCGTTGCGGGAGCGCGCTGTGTGCAGCCGGCCGGCGGGCTCGCCGATCAGCTCCTTCAGCCGGGACTCCACATTCATGTGGATGTCCTCCAGCGCCGTGCTGAAGGCAAAGCGGCCCTCGCGGATCTCGGCCGCGACCCTCTCCAGCCCGTCGATGATGGCGTCGGCGTCGGCGCGGGCGATGATGCCCTGGGCGGCCAGCATGGCGGCATGCGCCTTGGAGCCCTGGATGTCCTCCGCCCAGAGCCGCTGGTCGAAGCCGATGGAGGCGTTGATGCGCTCCATGATCTCCGACGGGCCGCGAGCGAAGCGGCCGCCCCAGAGCCCGTTGGCGGAGCGCGTCCCCTCGGCGGGGCGCGTCATCTTGTCGGCGTTATTGTCGGTTGACGTCATGGCACCGGCGCAACAGCTATAGCCGGGGCCACGCCCCAGGCACTTCGAAAGGATGAGCGGAAGAATGGCGATTTTCCGGCGGCTCGCAACGGTGGGAATGGCCGCAGGCCTGATTTTCTTCGTTTCTTCCGGAACGGTCCTGGCCGAGCCGCCCGCCTTCAAGGGCGAGATCGGCGCCTACGAGCCCGCCGCGACGCCGGAGCCGGCGCCCGAGCTGATCTTCATGGACGCGGACGGCAAGCCCGCCACGCTGGCGGACTTCAGGGGCAAGCTGGTGCTGCTGAACCTCTGGGCCACCTGGTGCGCGCCCTGCGTCAAGGAGATGCCGGCGCTGGACAGGCTGCAGGCCGAGCTGGGCGGCGAGGGCTTCCAGGTGTTGGCCCTGTCGCTGGACCGCGGCGGCGCCGGCGTGGTGCGGCCCTTCTACGAGAAGGCCGGCCTCAAGAATTTGGGCATCTGGCTCGACCCCAAGAGCGGGGCGATGCGGACCCTGAAGCCGCGCGGCCTGCCGACCAGCCTGCTGATCGACCGCGAGGGCCGCGTGCTCGGCCGGATCGAAGGCGCCGCCGACTGGGCCGGTCCCGAGGCGGCGGCGCTTATCCGGTACCATCTGAAGTAGGGCGGCTGCCGGGGTGCGGCCTTCGACAGGCTCAGGCTGAGGAGGTTGTTACTGCTCCCAGCCGAGCTTGCTTGCACGGAATCAGGAGTGCCTAGCGCACCCCTTTCCTCATGCTGAGCTTGTCGAAGCACGCACCCCGTTCCAGCCCCGATCCCGTCACTCCGCCGCCATCGCCGCCGCGGCCGGGGCCGCGAGGTCGGCGGTGGGGCCGAAGAACTCGTGGCGGATGCGGTCGGGGGCGATGCCGTGGGCGGTCAGGCCGTTCACCATGTCCGCCATGAAGCCGGACGGGCCGCAGACGAAGATGTCGCAGGCGTCGAGCGGCAGGGTGCGGGCCAGCCAGGCCGGATCGATCCGGCCCGCCACGTCGTAGTCGCGCCCCGGCACGTCGTCGGCGTGCGGGCGGGAGTAGAAGGTCACGGCGGTGACGTTCGGGCAGCGCTCCTCGATGGCGCGGACGGCGGCGCGCAGGGCGTGGTGGCGGCCGTCGCGGGCGCCGTGGACGTACCAGGCCTTCAGCCCCGGCCGCTGCTCGGCAATGCTCTCCAGCATGGCGTAGAGCGGCGTCAGCCCGACGCCCGAGGACAGCAGCACCACCGGGCGCTGCTGGTCCGGGCGCAGGTGGAACTCGCCGGCGGGGGCCAGCAGCTCGACCTCGGCGCCCGGCGCCTGGGCGTGCAGCCAGCCGGAGACCAGCCCGTGGCGCTTCACGCTGATGCGGTAGGCGCCGCCCCTGGGGGCCCGCGACAGGCTGTAGTTGCGCACCGCTTGGCCGTGGCCCGGCACCTCGGCCCGAAGCCCGACATACTGGCCGGGCAGATAGTCGGCGACCGGGCCGCCGTCGCGCGGGCGCAGGTACACCGACGCGATCTCCGCGCTCTCGGCCTCGACCCGCTCCACCACGAAGCGGCGCCAGCCCAGCCAGCCGCCGGTCTTGCTCGCGGTCTCGCGGTAGAGCGCGTTCTCGCGGCCGCTCAGCACATCGGCCAGCCACTGGTAGGCCTCGCCCCAGGCGGCCAGGACGGCGGGGGTGGCGGCGTTGCCGGCCACGTCCTTGATCGCCTGCAGGATGGCGCGGCCGACGATGGCGTAATGCTCGGGCTGCACGTTCATCGAGACGTGCCGGTGGGCGATGCGCTCCACCGCCGGCAGCAGCACGCCGGGATTGTCGATGTTCTCGGCATAGGCCAGCACGGCCGCCGCCAGCGCCTTGGGCTGGCCGCCGTCGGGGCCCTGGTGCGACTGGTTGAAGAAGGCCTTCACGGCCGGTTCCTGGAACAGGATCTCGTAGAGGCGGCGGGTGACGTCCAGCCCGTGCGCGCGCAGCAGCGGAACGGTGGCCTTGACGGTGGCGGCGGTGTCGGCACTGAACATGGAATAACCCCCTCGAAAGATGTATCGTTGGGGCCTCTATACGGCACCCCTTAAAGATGAACAAGCGGTACATCTTTGAAACATGGGGTGTCGATTCTTGCGGATTTCCAACGCCATGCGCCTCACCGTCCAGACGGACTATTCGCTGCGGGTCCTGCTCTATCTGGGCCTGCGCCCGGACCGGCTCTGCTCCATCCGCGAGATCGCCGGGGCCTACGGCATCTCCGAGAACCACCTGATGAAGGTGGTGCACCGGCTCGGGCTGTTCGGTTTCGTCCGCACGGTGCGCGGCCGCAATGGCGGGCTGGCGCTGGCCCGCCCCGCGGCCGATCTGGGCGTGGGCGAGGTGGTGCGCCGCACCGAGGAGGACATGGTGCTGGTGGAATGCTTCAGCCCGGACGGGAAGTGCCCGATCTCCGGCGCCTGCACCCTGCAGGGGGTGCTGGACGAGGCGCTGGCGGCCTTCCTGGCGGTGCTGGACCGCTACACCCTGGCCGACCTGATGGGGCCTGCGGCGGCTATGGCGGCGCGGCTGGGCGTGCCGTTGCCCGACGCGCCCGCCGCCCCCGCAGTGGCCGAACCGGCCCTCACATGACCGGCTTCATGCCCGACAGGATGGCCTGGACCGCGCCCTCGGCCCTGAGGTCCTCCAGCGACTTCTGGAGCCGGGCCAACACGGCCCCGTCGGTCTGGGGATGGCAGGCGAGGCTGATGTCGGCCCCGGTCAGCGTCTGCACCACCTTCACCGGCACCCCGGCCGCCTTGGCCTGAAGCTGGCCGTTCAGCAGGCCGGTCGCCACCAGGTCGAAGCGGCCGCCGGCCAGCATCTTGAAGTTCACCCGCGGGCTGACCGGCTCCAGCGTGAAGCCGCCCAGGTCGGTCAGGTGCTTCTCCAGCGCGTTGCCGGCCTGGACGGCGATGGTGTGGCGCTTGGCGTCCTCTAGGCTCTTGATCTCCACCGGCCAGTCGGCGCGGGCGAACAGCACCCAGCCCCCTTCCGCCAGCGGCCCGATCCAGGCGAACAGCGCCTCGCGGTCTGGCGTGCGGTTGGTGCCGAAGACGCAGGTGTCGGGCGCCGTCTGCGCCATCTTGTAGGAGCGCGCCCAGGGATGGACCTGCATGTCGTAGGCCACGCCCGCCCGCTCGAACACCATCCGCAGGATCTCGGTCACCGCCCCGCTCAGCCGGCCCGTGGCGGGATCGGTATGGTTGAAGGGCGGGTTCTCCTCGGTCAGAAGCAGCAGGCGGGGTGCCGCAGCGGCCTGCCCGGCCGTCAGCGCCAAGAGGAGAAGGGTCGTCAGGACCCGCGCCCGCATGAATTAACCCCTCGTTTACCAATACTCGCCCCGGTCCAAGGCGTCGCATGGTAATCGAAGCGTAACACAGCTTCTGCCGGACGCCAGGGCGACTTGGCCCTTTCGGCCTAAGTTCATAAGGGCGGGTAGAACTTCCGGCGCGGTGGTAAAGAAAAAGGCCCGCCGTCGGGCGGGCCTCGATCTTCGGGGCGTTGTACGGCCAGACTCAGCGCGTCGGGCGCGGGACCTCGCCCGAATAGTCATAGAAGCCGCGGCCGACCTTGCGGCCCAGCCAGCCGGCCTCGACATACTTCACCAGCAGCGGGCACGGCCGGTACTTGCTGTCCGCCAGGCCCTCATAGAGCACCTGCATGATGGACAGGCAGGTGTCCAGGCCGATGAAGTCCGCCAGCTCCAGCGGACCCATCGGGTGGTTGGCGCCCAGCTTCAGCGCCGTGTCGATCGCCTCGACCCCGCCCACGCCCTCATAGAGGGTGTAGATGGCCTCGTTGATCATCGGCAGCAGGATGCGGTTCACGATGAAGGCCGGGAAGTCCTCCGCCACGGCGGCGGTCTTGCCCAGCTTCAGCGTCAGCTCGCGGACCTGGTTGAAGGTGTCCTCGTCGGTGGCGATGCCGCGGATCAGCTCCACCAGCTGCATCACCGGCACCGGGTTCATGAAGTGCATGCCCATGAACTTGTGCGGCCGGTCGGTGCAGGCGGCCAGGCGCGTGATGGAGATCGACGAGGTGTTCGTCGCCACCAGCGCGTCCGGCTTCAGGTGCGGCACCAGCTGCTTGAAGATCGACCGCTTGACCTCCTCGCTCTCGGTGGCGGCCTCGACGACGAAATCGCAGTCGCCCAGCAGCGCCAGGTCGGAACCGGTGCTGATCCGGGCGAGCGCGGCGTCGCGCTCCGCCTGGGTGCACTTGCCCTTCTGGATCTGCCGGTCGAGATTCTTCCCGATGCCCTGGACCGCGCGGGCCAGGGCCTCCGGGTTGATGTCGCTCATCCGGACGTCGTACCCGGCCATGGCGCAGACATGGGCGATGCCGCTGCCCATCTGGCCGGCACCGATGACACCGATCTTGGAGATCATGGAAATTCCTTAACGCACAAGGCCGAGGGGAGGGGACCGGCAGGCCGCTGCCTGCCGGTCCCGTCCGGATCAGCCCACCGCCTGGGTCAGCTCGGGCACCGCCTTGAACAGGTCGGCGACGAGGCCGTAGTCGGCCACCTGGAAGATGGGGGCCTCCTCGTCCTTGTTGATGGCGACGATGACCTTGCTGTCCTTCATGCCGGCCAGATGCTGGATCGCGCCGGAGATGCCGACGGCGATGTACAGCTCGGGCGCGACGATCTTGCCGGTCTGGCCGACCTGGTAGTCGTTCGGCACGAAGCCGGCGTCCACCGCGGCGCGCGAGGCGCCCACGGCGGCGCCCAGCTTGTCGGCCAGCGCGTCCAGCATGACGAAATTGTCGCCCGACTGCATGCCGCGGCCGCCCGAGACGATGACCCGGGCGCTGGTCAGCTCCGGACGCTCGGACTTGGTCAGCTCCTGGCCGACGAACTTGGACAGGCCGGCGTCGCCGGTGCCCGACACGCTCTCGACCGAAGCGGAGCCGCCGGTGGCGGCGGCCGCCTCGAAGGCAGTGCCGCGGACGGTCACGACCTTCACCGGGTCCGAGGACTGCACGGTGGCGATGGCGTTGCCGGCATAGATCGGGCGCTGGAAGGTGTCGGCGCTCTCGACCGCGGTGATGTCGCTGATCTGCTGCACGTCCAGCAGCGCCGCGACGCGCGGGGCGACGTTCTTGCCGAAGGTCGTGGCCGGGAACAGCACATGGCCGAAGCCGCCGTCCTTGGCCACCTTGGCGACCAGCGGGGCGACGTTCTCGGCCAGCGGGTGGGCGTATTCGGCGCCGTCGGCCGACAGCACCTTGGCGACGCCGGCGACCGAGGCCGCCTCGGCGCCGCCGGGGCCGACGACCAGCAGGCTGACGCTGCCGCCGAGCTTGGCGGCCGCGCCCAGCGTGGTCAGGGTCGGGGCCTTCACGCCGCCGGTGGAGGGTTCCGCGATGACAAGGATGTTCATGATCAGATCACCCGCGCTTCGTTCTTCAGCTTGCCCACCAGCTCCTCGACGGAGCCGACCTTGATGCCGCCCTGGCGCTTCGGCGGCTCGACCACCTTCAGCGTCTTCAGGCGGGGCGCCATGTCGACGCCGAGCGAGGCCGGGTCGACCGTCTCGAGCGGCTTCTTCTTCGCCTTCATGATGTTGGGCAGCGAGGCGTAGCGCGGCTCGTTCAGGCGCAGGTCGGTGGTGACGATGGCCGGCAGCTTCAGCTCGACCGTCTCCAGGCCGCCGTCGACCTCGCGGGTGACCGCCACCGAGCCGTCGCCCGGGACGACCTTCGAGGCGAAGGTGCCCTGCGGCCAGTTCAGCAGGGCGCCCAGCATCTGGCCGACCTGGTTGGCGTCGTCGTCGATCGCCTGCTTGCCCAGGATTACCAGGCCCGGCTGCTCGTTCGCCACGATGGCCTTCAGCGTCTTGGCGACGGCCAGCGGCTGCACCTCGGCGTCGGTCTGCACCAGGATGGCGCGGTCGGCGCCCATGGCCAGCGCCGTGCGCAGGGTCTCCTGCGCGGCCGCCGGGCCGATGGACACGACGACGATCTCCGTCGCCTTGCCGGCCTCCTTGAGGCGCACCGCTTCCTCGACCGCGATCTCGTCGAAGGGGTTCATGGACATCTTGACGTTGGCCGTCTCGACCCCCGTGTTGTCCGCCTTCACGCGAACCTTCACGTTGTAGTCGACGACCCGTTTCACGGCGACGAGTATCTTCATTGTGCGTGCGTCCCCTGGTGACGGATGCGGTGGCGCCCTCCGGGCCCCTTAGGCGGGGCGCATGGGGAGGGGGAAATATTATTATTCCCCCGGATTTCCAGACCGGGGGTGGTGGGCGAAAATAGATTTGTCACAGGGGGGCTGTCAATGCGGGGACAAGCCCGCGCGGCCGGAATCTTTTGCGCTGCAGCAAAGCGCGCGATCCCGCTCCCGCCTTGGAAGTAGCGCTTAGCTAGCGGTTCGCGCCGGGCACCCAGAGCACGTCCGTGGCGCCGCGGTCGTTCACATGGCGCGAGAGCACGAACAGGTGGTCGGACAAGCGGTTGATGTATTTGAGGGCGGGCGCGCCGACGGGCTCGTGCAGCGCCAGCTCCGTCATCAGCCGCTCCGCCCGCCGCACCACGGTGCGCGCCAGGTGCAGATAGGCCGCGGCGGGGCTGCCGCCGGGCAGGATGAAGGAGTTCAGCGGGGCAAGGGCGGCGTTCATGGCGTCGATCTCACGCTCCAACCGGTCGACCTGCGCCTCCACGATCCGCAGCGGCGGGTATTTGGGGTTCTCCTCCTCCGGCGTGCAGAGGTCGGCGCCCAGGTCGAACAGGTCGTTCTGGATGCGCATCAGCATGGCGTCCGTCTCCGGATCGCCCGACGTGTGCAGGCGCGCCATGCCGACGGTGGCATTGGCCTCGTCCACCGTGCCGTAGGCCTCGACCCGGAGAGCGTGCTTGGGCACGCGGGTGCCGTCGCCCAGCGACGTCTCGCCCTTGTCGCCGCCGCGGGTGTAGATGCGTGTCAGGGAGACCATGGCGCGCCTACTTGCCGGCGGCCAGGACGGCAAGGGCGAACAGCCCCAGCGCGACGAACTGCAGCCGCACGCGCCACCACATCAGGCGGTTGCCGTACTTGGCGTTGAACTCGCCGCCGCGGGCCATGGAGAAGAGACCCAGCACCATGACCGCCAACACGGCCAGCATGGCGAGGATCATCAGGAAGAAGAAGAGTCCGCTCATGCGTCCAGATATAGCGCGACCGGCGCGCCGATACAGGGGCATTTCGGCGCACCCGGTCGAAAGGGAGGGGCGGGGCGCCTAGCGCGCGGACTTGCCCCCGCAGATGCCGCGCAGCGCCAGCCACTCCCCGGGCGTCAGCGCCGGCGACAGGGCTTCCCCCGCCGTGCCGGCCGCCGCGCGGATGGACGCGCTGCGCTCCTCCAGGTGGGGATGGGTGCGCAGCAGCAGCGGCATGCCCGCCCCCTTGCCCTCCCGCTCCTTCAGCCGGTCGAACATGCGGGCGAGGCCGGTCGGGTCGATGCCGGCGCGGCGCAGCAGCGCCATCGCCTCGCGGTCGGCCTCCTCCTCCTTCTCGCGCGAGTAGGAAAGGGCGGCCAGTTGCTGCACCCATTCGCCGCCCGCTCCGCCGGTCACCAGCCCCACCAGCACCTGCAGGCCGGCGGCGTGGATGAAGGCCTGCATCACGTGCCGATGGCGGACATGGCCGATCTCGTGCGCCAGCACGCCGGCGACCTCGTCCGGGGACTCTGCGGCCTCGATCAGGCCACGGAACAGCAGGATCCGTCCGCCCGGCAGCGCCACCGCGTTGACCTGGTCGATGTCCACGACGCGGAGGTCCAGCGGAAAGCGCAGCTCCACGCCGTCCGTCAGGCGCCGCTGCAGGATCGCCAACGCCCCCTTGCCGGCCGGGCCCTCGCAGGTCTTGCGGCTCATATAGCCGTGCGCGACGGCGCCGATGCGCGCTTCCCAGGCGGGCGGCATCCGCTCGGCGCCGGCGATGGCTGCCCAGCGCAGGCCGTGATAGGCACCGGCGACCAGCAGCACAGACCCCAGCGCCGCCGCCAGGATCCTCGGCGCCGTCCACCGCGACGGCCGCGCGGCCAGGTGCGGCGCCGCGGCGGCGAGCGTCGCGGCGAAGGCGGGATCGCCGAGCTGCAGCCTCTCGTCGCCCCGGGCGAGGCGCGGCGGGCCGGTCGCCCCTTCATCCTCCAGCGCGCGGATCTCGCCGAGGGGCCATGCCGCCACCGCCGCCCCCTCGGGGTCGCCGATCTCCAGCACCCCGCCGTCCAGCCGCAACCGGACGGGCCGGCGTCGGCCGCTGAGGCCGTCGGCGTACAGCCCCTCCGCCATGGGTCAGAGCCCGCCGGACAGGTCGAAGGCGTCGGCGAAGGCTTCCGTCCGGGGTGCGTCGACGCCCGCCAGTTGCGTGACCTCGGTCAGCTGCGCCGCCCCGGTGACGGTGACGCCCCGCGTCAGGAAGGCCAGGGTGCGGTGCATGACGAAGGCGCTGCCGGTGCCCAGCGTCAGGACGGAGATCAAGAGGTTGCCGATGCCCAGCCGCCAGAGCGCCCAGGTGCCGCCGTGCCAGGCGAACGTCACCGACCGGGCTTGCGCCCCGCCGCCCATCAGCATCCGCGGCGAGGTGGCGGGGCGGGCGACCTCGATGCGGGTGCGGGTCACCCGGTTCGCCAGCCATGCCGCCTGGTAGGGCGCCATGAGCACGCTTTGGACCAGGATGAAGCCGAAGATGCCGCCATAGGTGACGGCGACGACGAGAATCTGGTTGGGCGGCACCCCCGTCTCCTTCATCGCCTGCAGCATCGACACCTGCCAGGCGCCAAGGCCGACCAGGCCCGCGACCGCCAACACGGCGACGAACAGATGGCCCGCCATGAAGCGCCGGATCAGCCCCTTGGTCGAGGGGTGGTAGAAGAAGCGGTGGCTGCCCAGCCGCATCGTGTCCGCCTCGGCCTCCCACAGGCGGACCGCCTGCCAGGGGAGATAGAGGGAGAAGGTGATGACGGTCAGCAGCGAGGTGCGCAGCCCCAGCCATCCGAAACTTACGGCCGAGCCGTCCATGCCCATCCGGATGCCGCTCCAGCGGGTGCGGCTCATGCGGTAGCGCCGCCCGGCGTAGTAGGCGAAGAAGATCACCCAGTAGATGCCCAACATGACGGCCAGGACGCCGATGCCGATAACCCAGGCGTTGCCGGAGAGGATGAGCAGCTGCGGCAGGAGCGCCAGCGGCACCAGCACCAGCAGCGACACGAGGAAGCCCTTGAACAGCTCCATGCCGGTGCCGTCATACTCGAACCGCTCGCCGTCCAGCGCCAGCCGGCTCCAGAAATAGCGCCGCAGCCGGGTCATCCCCCAGAACCGGTAGATGCCCAGCGTCACGATGCCGAGCAGCAGGTTGCGCAGCCATATGCGGGCGATCTCGCCCAGCTTCCCGTCGTAGTGGAAGGCGGTCACGTCGGCCGGCGCCGTCCCGTCTTCGTGCAGGAAGGGATGATTGGTCTCGGTTCGCTCGTCCATGATCGCCGCCGTTCCCGTATAGGAAGAGTATCTTTTGCTTGTCCGCAACTCTCATACGGTTGTCAAGTCGGTGCCGGGGCTTACGACTTCGGGTAGAGACGAAGGATTCATCCCACCCCACCTACCCGATTTTGCGTTATAGAGGGTCCAAGGTCCCAGGGGTGGTGAGCGAGAGCGCATGAAGGTCGGTATCGACATCGGCACGACGTCGACGGGGCAGCCGGCGAGCGTGGATTTGGAGGAGCTGCTGGCCACGCGCCTGCTGGTGCAGGGCAATTCCGGCTCGGGCAAGTCGCACCTGCTGCGCCGTCTGCTGGAGCAGAGCGCCGAATGGGTGCAGCAGGCGATCATCGACCCGGAGGGCGACTTCGTCACCCTGGCCGACCGCTACGGCCACATCGCCGTCGACGCCTCGGCCCATAACGAGGTCGAGCTGCAGAAGATCGCCGCCCGCGTGCGCACCCACCGCGTCTCGGTCGTCCTGAACCTGGAGGGGCTGGACGCGGAGATGCAGATGAAGCATGCCGCCGCCTTCCTGGGCGGGCTGTTCGACGCCGACCGCGACAACTGGTACCCGATGCTGGTCGTGGTGGACGAGGCGCAGCTCTTCGCCCCCGCCGCCGCCGGCGAGGTGTCGGACGAGGCGCGCAAGGTGTCGCTCGGCGCCATGACCAACCTGATGTGCCGCGGCCGCAAGCGCGGCCTCGCCGGCATCATCGCCACCCAGCGCCTGGCGAAGCTCGCCAAGAACGTCGCGGCCGAGGCCAGCAACTTCCTTATGGGCCGCACCTTCCTCGACATCGACATGGCGCGCGCCGCCGACCTGCTGGGCATGGAGCGGCGCCAGGCGGAGATGTTCCGCGACCTGGAGCGCGGGCATTTCGTGGCGCTGGGCCCCGCCATGTCGCGCCGGCCGCTGCCCGTGAGGATCGGCCCGGTGGTGACCTCGGGCCGCGGCGGCAGCCCGAAGCTGCTGCCCCTGCCGGAGACGCCCAAGGCCGACGCGCGCGACCTGATCTTCACCGCCAGCGAGGCGGAGCTGGCCGCCCGGCCGCCGGTCTACCGCCCGCCGCCGGCCCCTTCCACCGCGGAGGTGCTGGCCCAGCTCGCGCGCACCCGCCCCGCGACCGCGCCGCGCGAGGAGGGCGACCCGCCGCAGCAGGCATCCCTCCTGCCCGAGGAACCGGCGGTCGACGCCGGGCCGATCCTGGACGAGATCATGTGCGAGCTGCTGGCCGACCCGGAGGCCGCCTTCCGCTCGGTGGCGGTGCTGTACCAGGACTTCCTGGTGCGCTGCCGGGGCCGCGGCGTCAGCGGCATGGCGCTGGACCTGCCCAGCTTCCGCCGCCGCCTGGCCGCCGTGCGCGCCGGCGTCATCGGGCCCGAGGCGGAGGAGGGGGCATGGAGCAAGGCCACCACCATCGCCGCCGACCTGCCCGAGGACCTCCAGGGCGTGTTCCTGCTGCTGGCCCGGGCCGCCATGGAGCACCAGCCCTGCCCGGGCGACGCCGACGTGGCCCGCGCCTGCGGCAGCCGCTCCCCCGGCCGCGGCCGGCGCCTGCTGGGCTACATGGCCGAGCGCGGCCACATCGTGGTCAAGGCGGGCCTGGGCAACCTACGCACCATCGAGCTGCCGGCGCTGGGCTGGTCCACCATGCCCGGCGACCCCAACGCCCAGCCGGAGCCCGAAGGCGACGATCTGTTCGCGGCGTGAGCTGCTTAATCCTTCTCCCCTTGCGGGAGAAGGAGGGACCCCTTGCGCAGCAACGGGGGGATGAGGGGTGGACCAGCGAAGCTGGGCCTCATCGACGGCTGATCTTAAGACATCGGGTGAGAACGTCCGCCTGCGGCGTCCGACTCCTCACCCTTCCCACGCTTCGCGCGGGCCCCTTCCCTCTCCCGCAAGGGGCGAGGGATCGGTAGGCCCAGCCCTTTTCCCTCACGCCTCCAGCAGCAGGTCGCCCTGGTCCTGGACGCGGCGGAGCATGGAGGTGCGGAGCTTGCTCATGGCGCGGCTCTCCAGCTGGCGGACGCGCTCCTTGCTGACGCCGAGCACCCGGCCCAGCTCCTCCAGCGTGGCGCCGTCCTCGCGCAGGCGGCGCTCGGCGATGATGGTGCGCTCGCGGGGCGACAGCTCACCCAGCGCCTCGGACAGCCAGCGCGAGCGCATGCGGCTGTCGCGCATGCCGATCACGACCTCCTCGGGCGAGGGGCGCTGGTCGGCCAGGAAGTCCTGCCACTGGTCCTCGCCGCCTTCCGACAGCGGGCTGTTCAGCGACTGGTCGGCGGCCGCCAGCCGCATCTCCATCGACTCGACCTCGTGCTCCTCGACATTCAGCGTCTCGGCGATGGTCCGGCGGTTCTCCGGCGTCAGCGAGGCGGCCGACGGGCTCTCCGCGATCTTGGCGCGCAGGCGGCGCAGGTTGAAGAACAGCGACTTCTGCGCAGCGGTGGTGCCGGTGCGCACGATCGACCAGTTGCGCAGGATGTAGTCCTGCATGGCCGAGCGGATCCACCAGGCGGCGTAGGTGGAGAAGCGCACCTCGCGGTCCGGCTCGAAGCGCGACGCCGCCTGCATCAGGCCGACATTGCCCTCCTGCATCAGGTCGCCCAGCGGCAGGCCGTAATTGCGGAAGCGGGTGGCGGTGGCGACGACCAGCCGGGCATAGGCGCGGACCAGCTCGTGCAGGGCCTTCTCGTCGCCCTCCTCGCGCCAGCGGCGGGCGAGGTCGAACTCATGTTCGCGCACCAGCAGCGGTTCCTTCATCGACGCCTTGATGTAGGAGAGGTTGGCCCGCTGCGTCTCCGGATCGTCGATGTGCGCCATGGTCGCGTCCCCCGCTGGCCGGGCGTCCCTTCCTGGGGAGTGTGCCGGCCTGTTGCTCGATCGGCCTTGGTACGGGGCGGATTCGCGGGTGGATCACCGGGGGGACGATAAAATGTCCGGACCTATACTTTCGAGGTATGGTCGAGACGCAGGAACAGCACCCGCGTCTCGCCGTAACGGCGCTCGTCCAGCGCCTCGACTCCGGGCAGCGCCGGGAAGGGATCGCTTGCGGCAAGCTCGACGATGGCGAGCGCGCCGGGCGCCAGCCAGCCGGCCCGCGCCAGGGCGGTGAGCGCCGCCGGCGCCAGATCCTTCGAGTAGGGCGGGTCGAGGAAGGCCAGCGTGGCCTTGAGTCGTGCCGGCGGCGGCTTCACCGCGTCGCCCTGGACGATCAGCACATTGGCGGCCTCGCCCAGCGTCTCGGCATTCCTGCGGGCCAGCTCGAGCGAGGCGCGGCTCTTGTCCAGCAGGGCCGCCCGCGCGGCACCGCGCGACAGCGCCTCCAGCGCCAGGGCGCCGGTGCCGCAGAAGGCGTCCAGCACCAGCGCGTCCTCCAGCACGGCTCGGCCGTCCGGGCCCCAGGGCGCGTGCGCCAGGATGTTGAACAGGCTCTCGCGGGTGCGGTCGGAAGTCGGGCGGACGTCGCGTCCCTCCGGCGCCAGCAGCCGCCGGCCCCGGTGCCTACCGCCGACGATCCGCACCCGGTCCCCCGCTGCGCGAACCGCCCGGCTTGCCGGGACGCGACCCGCCGGGCTTGCCGCCCTTGGGCGAGGGCTTGCCCCCGCCGGCCTTCGGCGCGCCGCCGGTTCTGGACGCGCCGGTCTTCGGGCCGCCGCCGGACCGGGGGCCGTCCTCCCGGGGAGAGCCCGTGCGGCCCGATCCCGGCTTGCCCGGACCGCCGGTGCGCGGCTTGCCGCCGGCCGGGCGCTCGGACGGGGAGCGCTGGGCGCCCTCGGCGCGGTTGCGCGGCGCCGGGCGGCCGCCGCGCGGCTTGCGGCCGGGCGTGTCGTCCTCGTCCGTGTCGGGCGAGCGGTCCAGCGCCCGGTTCATGCGCCGCGCCATCTCCAGCGCCTGGGAGCGCACGTCGTCGCTGAGCTTCGGCAGGGGCGGGTCGCGGCGGCTCTGTGCGGGCGCGGCGCCCTTGGGGGCGGAACCCTTGGACGCCGGGCGCCTCTCGGCCCGGTCGGGCGCCCCCCGGCCGCCGGCATCCTGGCCCCCGGCACTCCTCGCCGGCCCACCCTTGCCCTCGGATCGCGCCGGCCTGTCGGCGCGCGGCTTGCGGGCGACCCAGCCCTCGGGCATCGGCTCGTCCAGCCAGCGCTCCTGCGGCACCTCCTGGTCCCGGGATCGGGGCGCGCGGGCCGGTTTCGCCTCGGGGCGGCGGCCGGTGGGGGCGGCGCGGTCCTGGCGCTCGCGCTCCAGCACATCGGACGCCCGGCCGCGCGCGGCGGACGGCTTGCCCGCCGTCCGCGCCGGCGCGGCGGCGGTCTTCGGCTTGGCGTCGAAGCGCAGGCGCGGGGCGGCGCGGGGCGTGTCGGACGCCGCCTCGCCCTTGGGGAAGAACTGGGGTAGCTGGTCGCGCAGCACGCGGCGCGGCACCTCCTCGACCGTTCCCTCGTCCAGCTTGCCCAGCTGGAAGGGACCGTAGGAGACGCGGATCAGCCGGTTCACCGCCAGCCCCAGATGCTCCAGCACCTTGCGGATCTCGCGGTTCTTGCCTTCGCGGAGCGTGACGGTCAGCCAGGCGTTGCTGCCCTGCTCGCGGTCCACCGCCGCCTCGATCGGGCCGTACTCCACCCCGTCCAGCGTGATGCCGTGGGCAAGGCTGGCGAGACGCGCCGGATCGGGGGCGCCGTGCACGCGCACGCGGTAGCGCCGGGGCCAGCCGGTGGCGGGCAGCTCCAGATGGCGGGCCAGCGCGCCGTCGTTGGTCAGCAGCAGCAGCCCCTCGGTGTTCAGGTCCAGCCGGCCGACGGAGATGACGCGCGGCATGTCCTCGGGCAGCCGGTCGAAGACGGTGGCGCGGCCCTTCTCGTCGCGCGCCGTCGTCACCAGCCCGGCGGGCTTGTGGTAGCGCCAGACGCGGGTCGGCTCCTTGTCGGGGATCGGCTTGCCGTCGACGACGATGCGGTCGCCCGGGCGGACATTGTGCGCGGGGCTGTCCAGCACCTTGCCGTTGACCGCGACGCGGCCCTCGGCGATCCAGCGCTCGGCGTCGCGGCGCGAGCAGAGGCCGACGCGGGCCAGGCGCTTGGCGATACGTTCGCCGGAGGTCGATGAGGTGTCGGGGGAGCGGTCGTCGGACATGGCCGGGATTGTTACCCGCTCCCCCGCGCTATTGCGAGCGCTGATAATGGAGGTCAGTGGCGCCCGGAGATGGGGCCCAGCTTGGCGTTGTCGTCCGGGTGCGGCGGCTTGCCGGTGACCGCGGCCTTCACATAGCCGTAGAGATGGACCATGGCGGAGGAGGGCGCGTCCCAGTACTCCGCCGCCTCGATCTCGATGTCGACGACCGCCAGGTCCGGATCGTCCTTGCCTTCGGGGAACCAGGTGCGCATCGGCTCGGACCAGAGCTTCGCCACGCGGCCCGGATCGCGGGTCAGGCGGGCATGGCCGGAGACCGAGACGTAGTTCTGCGCCTTCGGGTCGGCGAAGGAGAGGTTCACCTGGTGGTTCGCCTCGATCTCGTCCGTCTTGTGCGCCGACAGGCGGGTGAAGAAGGACAGGCGGCCATTGTCCGGGATGATCCACATCGGCCGCGAGCGCAGGTGACCGCCGTCATGGGTGGTCAGCATGGCGATGTTGATGTCCTTGATCATCTCGAAGAGCTTCTGCGCCTTCGGATCGGAAAGCGGCGTCGCCTGGGCCATGGGGGGCTCCTGTTTCATGTTCCGGTGGTCGGGCCTTCCAACACCTCCGCGTCGCCCGGGTTCCGAAAGGGGTGGCACGCCGGGCTTGACCCGGAGGGCGGGGCGGGGTGGTTTGACAGGTGCTTGAGAAGTGTCCGCGCAAGTCGCCCCTCTCTCCCCCTCATCCCGGCGCAGGCCGGGACCCAGGGGTTGCAGCGGGAAGCGCTATATGCAGCGCTATCTTCGATCGCAGCTTGACGGCCGCCGGAGCATGGGGCGGCTTCATTGATGGTCCATGGCTGCAACCCCTGGGCCCCGGCCTGCGCCGGGGTGACGGTTGAGAGAGGCATGAACGGTGTGGATTAGATCATTCGATCTTTCGAGATGCCGAGCGTCATGAGTACGGCCGACTACATGGAGCTGGCCTTCCGGGAGGCCGAGCGCGCCGCGATGCGGGGCGAGGTGCCGGTGGGCGCCGTGCTGGTCGATCCCGCCACGGGCAAGGTCCTGGCCGCCGCCGGCAACCGGACGGAGGAGCTGGCCGACCCCACCGCCCACGCCGAGGTGCTGGCGATCCGCGAGGCCTGCCGCGCCCTGGGCGCGCCGCGCCTGCCCGGCTTCGACCTCTATGTGACGCTGGAACCCTGCGCGCTCTGCGCCGCCGCCATCAGCTTCGCCCGGCTGCGGCGGGTCTATTTCGGCGCCTATGATCCCAAGGGCGGCGGGGTGGAGCACGGCCCCCGCTTCTTCGCCCAAAGCACCTGCCACCACGCGCCCGAGACCTATGGCGGGCTGCAGGAAAGCCGGGCGCAGGAGCAGCTGCGGCGGTTCTTCAGGGAGCGGCGGTGAGCCAATCATCCTTCTCCCCTTGCGGGAGAAGGATGGGGCCCCAAGCCTGCTTGGGGAGGATGAGGGGTCGACAGCCGAAGGCTGGCGTTCTCGACGGCTGGTCTTGGAACGACGGATGAGAACGTCGGGCTGCGCCCGCCGACCCCTCACCCTCCCACCGCTTCGCGGCGGGACCCATCCCTCTCCCGCAAGGGGCGAGGGATGTTTGCGCCTCACCCCACCACCGCGCCGGCCTTCATGTCCTGCTCCACCGCCGCCAGCGCCTTCTTCGCCTGCTCGAACTGGGGCGCCAGCTCGATGACGCGGTGGAGCTCGGCGCGGCAGTCCTCCAGGCGGCCCATGGCGTGCAGCGTGCCGGCCAGCTGGAAGCGCGGCTCCGCCGCGTTCGGCGCCAGTTCCAGCACGCGGCGCAGCGCGTCCTCGGAGCGGGGCAGGTCGCCGGCGGCGCGCCAGGCGGTGGCGAGGCCCAGCCAGGCGTCGCCGAAGGCCGGCTCCAGCTCGACCGCCTTGGCGAGGCTCTCCAGCGCCTCGCCGACGCGGCCCAGCGCCAGCAGCGCCATGCCCAGATTGTGGTGCGGCGGCGGGTGGTCCGGCTTCAGGGCGCGGGCCTTCTTCAGCACCGTCACCGCCTCCTCGAACTTGCCCATGCCCTGCAGCAGCGCCCCCAGGTTGGACCAGGCGACGCGCACCTCCGGCAGCTCGGCATAGACCTTGGCGATCTTGCGGTAGAGGTCCTCCGCCTCCTTGGCGCGGCCCTCGCGGTGCAGCTGGGTCGCCACCTTCATGTCGGCGGCGAAGCGCGCGCCGGCGTCCGGCAGCTTCGGAAGGGTCGCCTGGATGCGGCGGCGGTCGTGGCGGCTCATCTCTACGTCCTGTCCTCTGAACTTATTCTGTCCGGCCCCGGTGCAGCGCCCGCCAGCCGATGTCGCGGCGGCAGAAGCCTTCGGGCCAGTCTATCATGTCCACGGCGGCGTAGGCTCGGGCTTGCGCGTCGGTGAAGGTCTTGGCGACCGATGTCACACCCAGCACCCGGCCGCCGTTGGCCAGCACCTGTCCGTCCGCGCCGAACTTCGTGCCGGCATGGAAGACGGTCACGTCCTCGATCTCCGCCGCCCGGTCCAGGCCGCGGATGGCGGTGCCCTTCCGGTAGTCTCCCGGATAGCCCTCGGCGGCCATGACGACGCAGAGCGCCGTGTCCTCGTACCAGCGGATCTGGGTGCTGCGGAGCTGGCCGTCGGCGGCGGCGACCAGGGCCGGCAGCACGTCGGATTCCATGCGCTTCATCAGCACCTGGCATTCCGGGTCGCCGAAGCGGGCGTTGAACTCGATCAGGCGCGGCTCGGGGCCGCTCTTGCCCTCGACGATCATCAGCCCGGCGAAGAGCACGCCCTGGAACGGGTTCCCCTCCGCCGCCATGCCGCGCACCGTGGGCTCCACGATCTCGCGCATGACGCGGGTCTCCAGCTCCGGCGTCAGCACCGGGGCGGGGGAGTAGGCGCCCATGCCGCCGGTGTTCGGGCCCCGGTCGCCGTCGAAGACGCGCTTATGGTCCTGGGCGCCGGCCAGCGGCAGGGCGTGGGTGCCGTCACAGAGCGCGAAGAAGCTGGCCTCCTCGCCGTCCATGAACTCCTCGACCACCAGCTCCGCCCCCGCCGCGCCGAAGCGGCGGCCGACCATGGCATCGTCGATGGCGGCGAAGGCCTCCTCCAGGGTCGCGGCGATGACCACGCCCTTGCCGGCGGCCAGCCCATCCGCCTTCACCACGATGGGGGCGCCCATCCTGGCCGCGAAGTCCTTGGCGGCCTGCGGCTCGGTGAAGCGTCCGTACGCCGCGGTGGGGATGCCGTGCCGGGCGCAGAAATCCTTCATGAAGCCCTTGGAACCTTCCAGAGCCGCTGCGGCCTTCGTCGGCCCGAAGGCCTTGATGCCCTCCGCCTTCAGCCGGTCCACCAGGCCCAGCACCAGCGGCTGCTCCGGCCCGACCACCACGAAGTCCACTTCCTTGTCCCGGGCGAAGGCGACCAGCCCGTCCACATCGTCGGCTTGGATCGCGACGCATTCGGCGACGGCGGCGATGCCGGCGTTGCCGGGCGCGCACCAGAGCTTGGCGCAGAGGGGGGAGGCGGAGATCGCCCAGCACAGCGCGTGTTCGCGCCCGCCGGAGCCGACGACCAGGACTTTCATGGGCACCCCCCTCAACCAGGTTCCACTGGGGAAGGCGGGGGTTGTATCATGCCCCGACCATGACTCAAGACGCCTTTGATCACGACGGCCTCGGCTACGCCTCCGCCCGCCAGCCGACCGGCGCGAACCTGCCCGAGCTGTCCGTCAGCGACCTCTCCCGCCAGCTCAAGCGCACGGTGGAGGAGGCCTTCGCCTATGTCCGCGTGCGCGGCGAGATCTCGCAGCCCAAGCGCCACAGCTCCGGCCATCTCTATCTGCGCCTGAAGGACGAGACCGCCGTTATCGAGGCGGTCTGCTGGAAGGGCACGGCCGGGCGCCTCTCGGTGCGGCCGGAGGAGGGGATGGAGGTCGTCTGCACCGGCAAGCTGACGACATATCCCGGCCGCTCGCAGTACCAGCTGGTCATCGAGAGCATGGAGCTGGCGGGCGAGGGCGCGCTGCTCAAGATGCTGGAGGAGCGCAAGCGGCGCTTGGCAGCGGAGGGGCTGTTCGACCCGGAGCGCAAGAAGGAGATTCCCTTCCTGCCCGAAATCATCGGCGTCGTCACCTCGCCGACCGGCGCCGTCATCCGCGACATCCTGCACCGCCTCGCCGACCGCTTCCCGCGCCATGTGCTGCTCTGGCCGGTGGCGGTGCAGGGGGAGGGGGCGGCCGCCCAGGTCGCCCGCGCCATCCAGGGCTTCAACGAGCTCAAACCCGGCGGCAAGGTGCCCCGCCCGGACCTGATCATCGTGGCGCGCGGCGGCGGCAGCCTCGAGGACCTCATGGCCTTCAACGAGGAGATCGTGGTGCGGGCGGCGGCGGCCAGCCGCATCCCGCTGATCTCCGCCGTCGGGCACGAGACCGACACGACCCTGATCGACTACGCGTCGGACCGCCGCGCCCCCACCCCCACCGCCGCCGCCGAGATGGCGGTGCCGGTGCGGGCCGAGCTGCTGGCCCAGGTGCTGGACGTCACCCGCCGCCTGCATGGCTGCGCCGGAAGGCTGATCGAGGAGCGCCGCACCCGGGTGGAGGGGCTGGCGCGCGGCCTGGGCGACCCGCAGGCCATCATCGACGGCTATGCCCAGCGGCTGGACGACCGGGCCGAGCGGCTGGGCCTGGCGCTCACCTCCGGGATCGAGCGGCGGCGGACGCGCGTGCAGCAGCTGGGCGCCAGCTTGCGCCACCCGCGCGAGCTGCTGAGCCTGGCATCCACGCGGTTCGAGGCGGCGGGACGGGCGCTGCGCACCGGGCTGGTCCAGGCGGTGAAGCTGGAGCGCTCGCGCTTCGCCCGCATCGGCGACCGGCTGACCCTGCTGCCGGTGCGGCGCCAGATCACCGACGGGGCTGCGCGCATGAAGGATTTGCCGCCGCGGCTGGACGGCGCCTATGGCCGGCGGCTGGAGGTGCTGCGCGACCGGCTGAAGGCGCAGTGCCTGCTGCTGGAGAGCTATTCCTACCGCGGCGTGCTGGAGCGGGGCTTCGCCCTGGTGACCGACGCACAGGGGCAGCCGCTCACCCGCGCCGCCGACACGGCCCCCGGCCAGGCGATCGGCATCGAGTTCGCCGACGGCCGGACCGAGGCGGTGGTGGGGACCGAGGCGCCGCGGCCGGGGCCGCCGGTTCCTCCGCCGGCTCCCGCTCCCAGGACGGAGACGAAGCGGGCCAAGCCCGCCCTGGCTGGACAGGGGAACCTTTTCTAAGAGGCTGACACGATTGCAACAGTTCGCAGCAAATTCGCCACCGGGCGGTTGGTTGCGACTTTGTTACGGCAGGCCCTTGGTTAATATCCCTGCCACGGTCGCAACCAAGCGATCACCGGAAGAGAGCGAAAGCCTCTAGGGGGAGAGAGAGAATGAAGTCGAAGTCCACGGGCGGCGCGCGCCGCCTGTCCGCCCTTCTCGCGTCCGTCGCGGCCATCGCCGTCGCCGGCGACGCGCTGGCCCAGACCACGACCGGTTCCGCCGGTGCCGGTGGCGCCGCGGCCACCGCCGGGCTGGAGGAGATCATCGTCACGGCCCGCAAGCGCTCCGAGACGCTGCAGGACGTGCCCTTCTCGATCAACGCGCTGTCCGGCAACCAGCTGCAGGAGCGCGGCGCCGCCGATCTCGAGGACGTGTCGCGCAACATCGCCGGCCTCAGCATCCAGAATCTCGGGCCCGGCCAGAGCCAGGTCGCCATCCGCGGCATCTCCGCCGGCCAGATCGTCCGCGATCAGCCGGGCGTGAAGGAGCAGGTCGGCGTCTATCTCGACGAGTCGGTGATCTCGCTGTCGCTGTTCACGCCGGACCTGGACCTGTTCGACCTGAACCGCGTCGAGGTGCTGCGCGGCCCGCAGGGCACGCTGTACGGCTCCGGCTCCATGTCGGGCACCATCCGCTACATCACCAACCAGCCCGACACCGAGCGCCAGAGCGGTCAGGTCGAGCTCTCGGCCGAGCAGGTCCAGGACGGCGGCACCGGCTACGGCGCCAAGGCGGCCGTCAACGTGCCGCTGTCCGACAAGGTGGCGCTGCGCGCCGTCGGCTACGGCACCCGCTTCCCGGGCTTCGTGGACGCGGTCCAGCCGGACGGCACGGTCGACAAGGACGTGAATGACGGCTTCCGCACCGGCTTCCGCGTCGCCGCCGCCTTCAAGCCGACCGAGACGATCACCATCACGCCGCGCGCGCTGTACCAGGAGATCGAGGTCGACGGCTTCGCCCGCCAGGATTTCTTCAACATCCTCGCGAACGACCTGACCCCGGCCACCGACCCGCAGCGCCGCTTCGTCTTTGACGAGCGCCAGCAGTTCCGCCAGCTGGAGGAGCAGTTCAAGGACGAGTTCTTCCTGACCGACCTGACGGCGAACTTCGACCTGGGCGCGGTCGCGCTGACCTCGATCACCACCTACACCGAGCGCGACGTGCTGGTGTACCGCGACGCCACCCAGCTGACCGGCTCCATCACCGGCCAGCCCGGCGTGCTGGCCCCGGGCGGCCTGCCGCGCAGCGTCTACAGCATCAACTCGCCGCTGTCGGACACGACCGACGTGCAGGTCTTCACCCAGGAGGCGCGCCTGTCCTCCAACGATGACGGCCCGCTGCAGTGGGTGCTGGGCGCCTTCTACTCCGACATCCAGCGCGACTACGCCCAGCGCCTGGACGTGATCGGCTTCGAGCAGGCCACCGGCATCCCGACCGCCGGCCCGCGCGCGCCGCGCGACGTGCTGTACTTCTCGACCGTGCCGTACGACTTCAAGCAGAAGGCGGTGTTCGGCGAGGCCAGCTTCGACATCACCGAGCAGCTGTCGGTCACCGGCGGCCTGCGCTACTTCGACTTCAAGGAGACGCGCGAGCTGACCTTCGACGGCATCTTCGCCGACCGCACCATCGACCTGCCGGGCGAGACCAAGAGCGACGGCTTCTCGCCGCGCGCCCTGGTCAGCTTCGACGTGACGCCGGACATCGCGCTGAACGCCCAGGTCGCCAAGGGCTTCCGCCTGGGCGGCATCAACGATCCGCTGAACCTGCCGCTCTGCTCGGCGCAGGACGCGGTGACCTTCGGCGGCCGCGACAGCTTCGAGGACGAGGAGGTCTGGAACTACGAGGCCGGCGCTAAGATCGGCTTCGCGGGCGGCCGCGGCGCGCTGAACCTCGCCGGCTTCTACGCCGACATCAGCAACCTGCAGGTCACGCTGGACGCCGGCACCTGCTCGTCGCGCATCGTCTACAACGCCGACGCGCGCTCCAAGGGCGCCGAGGCGGAGCTGACCTACCAGGTGTCCGACGCGATCTCCATCGCGCTGGGCGGCAGCTACACCGACGCCGAGTTCACCGACACGCTGACCTCGGTCGGCGCCGGCGGTGCGGCGACGGTGGTGGGCGGCATCGAGGACGGCAACCGCCTGCCGACCGTCCCGAAGTTCCAGTTCAACGCCTCGGCCACCTACGAGCAGCCGATCGCCGACGAGCTGCTGGGCTTCGGCACGCTGACCTACCAGCACATCGGCTCGCGCTTCACCCAGGCGGTCGACCAGGACCGCAACGCGGTGGGCACGGTCACCCGCATCCCGATCGGCGGCCAGCCGGCCTCGACCTTCGCCTTCAACCCCAAGCTGCCGGCTTACGACATCGTGAACCTGCGCTTCGGCGTGAAGCGGGACGAGTGGGAAGTCGCGGGCTACGTCAACAACGTGTTCGACGAGAACGCCAAGCTCTCGCTGGACCGCGAGCGCGGCTTCCGGGCGCGCGTGGCCTATCAGGTCAACAAGCCCCGCACCTACGGCATCAGCCTGACCTCGCGCTTCTGAGGTCCGGTGGCGTCATGAAGGCGGGCGGGGAGGCGACTCCCCGCCCGTTTTCTTTTGTGCGGAAGCTCTGGAATTCAAGTGTCCGAGCCCTCAATCCGTCATCCCCGCGGAGGCGGGGATCCAGGTCATGAGCGTGCTATCGGCTCGGGAGTGGGTGCAAAGGGCGACGTTGCGCTCCTGGTTCCCTGCTCCGGGGCAAAAAGGAATGCCTGGGTCCCGCCTCCGCGGGGAACACGAGGAAACAGGAACACGGGAAAAGAATACCCCCGCGAGCCCTACTCCGCCGCGACCAGCGCCAGGGGCAGGTCGAAGCTGACGGTGGTGCCGCGGCCGGGCGTGCTGGCGATCACCAGGCGGCCGCCCTGCTCCTCCGCCAGATGGCGGCAGAGCGCCAGACCCAGCCCGGTGCCGCCAGTCGTGCCCGCCGCCTGCTCGTAGGGGCGGCCGAGCCGCTCCAGGTCGGCGGCCGGGATGCCCCTGCCCTCGTCGGCGACGCGCAGGACCAGCCGGTCCTCCAGCGCCTCCGCCGAGATCATGACCCCGTGCTTGGCCGGGCTGAACTTCACGGCGTTGGACAGGAGGTTCAGCAGGATGTGCTTGACCGCGCGCGGATCGGCCACGACGTCGGGCCAGTTGCCCTCCTGCAGGCGGATGTCGATCCCCTTCTCGTAGGCGAGGCCGCGCGCCATGCGCAGCGCCTGCTCGGCCAGGGTGCGCGGCGACACGCGCCGCGTCTCCACCTCGAAGCGGCCGGCCTCGATCCGCGACACGTCCAGCATGTCGTTGATCAGTTCCAGCAGGTGCCGGGCGCTGCCGCCGATGGTGGCGGCGTAGTCCCGGTAGCGCTCGTTGCCCAGGGGGCCGTGGATGCCGTTCTCCATCAGCTCGGAGAAGCCGATGACGGCGGTCAGCGGGGTGCGCAGCTCGTGCGTCAGGGTGGCGTGGAACAGCAGCTTGGCCGCCAGCGCCTGCTCGGCGGCCTCGCGGGCCTGCCGGCTCTCCTCGGCCAGGCGCGCCATCTCGGCCCGCTGGCGCTCGCGCTCGGCCAGCTCGTGCCGGGCCCGGTAGCCGGCGAGCCGCAGCTCCATCTCGTCCATCACCAGCGCGGCGAGGTCGCTGAGGATGGCGGCGTCGCGGGCGCTGAGCGAGCGCGGCTCCCGGTCGATGACGCAGAGCGTGCCCAGCCGGTGCCCGTCGCCGGTGACCAGCGGCGCGCCGGCGTAGAAGCGGATATCGGGGGCGCCGGTCACCAGCGGGTTGGCGGCGAAGCGCTGGTCGCGCGTGGCGTCGCTGACGACGAACAGCCCCTCGGCCTGGATGGCGTGGTGGCAGAAGGCGAACTCGCGCGGCGTCTCCACCGCGTCCAGCCCGACCCGCGACTTGAACCATTGCCGCGCCGCGTCGACCAGTGACACCAGGGCGATCGGCGCGTCCAGCAGGGACGAGGCCAGCCGGGTGATACGGTCGAACGCCTCCTCCGGCTCGGAATCGAGGATGTCGTAGCGGTTCAGCGCCCGCAGGCGGTCACCGTCGTTGGAGGGGATGATGTAGGCCATGGCCGGTCTTCCGCGCTGGAGCACCGAGCGCTATTCAATGTCACGAAAGTGAACAGCCGGTAAACAGCCTTAGCGTGAATCAGCAAGGGTGACTATTCGTAGACCGCATAGAGCTTGCGGGCGGCCTCCAGCACCTCCCAGGTGCCGGTGAAGCCCGCCGGCATGACGAAGGCGTCGCCGGCCGAAAAGGTCCGGGCCTCGCCCTCGTCGGAGGTGACGACCACGCGGCCGGCGAGCAGGTGGCAGAACTCGTTCTCGGTGAAGGTGACGCGCCACTTGCCGGGCGCCCCTTCCCAGACGCCGACATTGAAGCGGCCGTCGGCGCTGGCGAAATGGTTGCGCACCGACTGCTCCGGGTCGCCGGCCAGCACCTTCTCCGCGTCGGGGCGGTAGCGGGTCTCCTCGGGCGATCCGTCGGACAGCGATATGACGGCGGGGATGGGCATGCTCTTCCTCCTCAGTCCGGCCAGCGGCGATGCTGCCACAGCCATTGGCCCGGTGTCTCGCGCACCCAGCCCTCCAGCAGGCGGTTCGCCGCCAGCATGCATGCCGTTACGGCTTCGGAACGATCGCCGCCCCGGGGCAGGTCCAGCGGCGGCAGCGCCTCGATGCGGAAGCGGGCGCCACGGGGCTGCCGTACCACCCGGATCGGCACGACGGGGGCGTCGTGGCGCAGGGCCAGGTCGGCCATCAGCGTGCCGGTCATGGCGTCGCGGCCCAGGAAGGGGACGGGGATGCCCTCGTTCAGCTTCTGGTCGACCAGGATGCCGACATGGCCGCCGCGCCGCATGGTGGCGACCAGACCACGCGCCGCCTCCTTGCCCTTGGGCAGCAGCATGGCCTGCAGCG
Organism: Azospirillaceae bacterium; assembly: GCA_035626475.1. Lineage (GTDB taxonomy): Bacteria > Pseudomonadota > Alphaproteobacteria > Azospirillales > Azospirillaceae > DASPKT01. The sequence continues at coordinate 63,595 of DASPNP010000063.1, read as the reverse complement.
ATCCCCGCGCGCGGGCCAGCAGCCGGTCGACCCAGGGGTTGTTCGGCGCGCGGTAGACGATGGCGATGTCCAGCCCCTGCTTGTGGCAGGCCAGCGCCGCCAGCTCCCAGTTGGCGAAATGGCCCGTTATGCAGAGGCCCGGCTTTCCGTCCTCCGCCAGCGCGCGGATATGCTCCGCCCCGCGCATCTCCACCCGCTTGTCCCACTCGGCCGCGATGGTGCCGAGATGCGGGTACTCGGCCATGGTGCGGCCGAGATTGTCCCAGCTCGCCATGAGGATGCGACGGTGGGCCGCCCCGTCCAGCTCTGGCAGGGCGCGCTCCAGGTTGCGCGCCGCCTTGCGCGAGGCGCCGAGGCGCGGCCCCAGGGTCCGGCCGACCCAGCCGCCGAAATCCGATGCCGTGTCGGCGGGCAGCAGCTTCAGGAAGCCGAACAGCAGGAACACCGCCGCCGCTTCGATGCGGTAGCCCAGCGTCCGGTCGAACCGGCGGCGCAGCGCGCTATGCTTGGCCATGAAGGACGGGCTCCAGCAAATCGTCGAGGGCGGACGGGTCGTCGAGCACGAGGCGCACAGGCAGGACCGATACATGGTCGCGCAGTTCGGCCGGCAGACGGCTTGCGTCCTTGGCGGTGGTCAGGGGCCGAGCCCCCAGCGCCGCCGCCCGGTCCAGCAGCGCCGCCAGCTCCGCCCGGCTATAGGGGTGGTGGTCGGGAAAGGGAACCATGTCGGCGAGGCGCAGGCCGGCCGCCCGGCAGGTCTCGAAGAACTTCGAGGGGCGGCCGATGCCGGCGAAGGCCAGGACCGGGCGGCCGGCCAGCGCCGCCACCACCGCCGCGTCGGGCTCCAGCCGGGCGCGCAGCAGCGGTAGAGCGGAGGGCAGGCGGGCGGCCAGGCCGGTCTGGGCCCCACCCACCAGCACCAACCCGTGCGCCCGCGCCAGTCCGGCACTCACCGGCTCGCGCAACGGGCCTGCCGGCAGGATCATTCCGTTACCGAAACCGACGGCGCCGTCCACCACCAGCAGCGACAGATCCTTGGCCAGGCCGGGGTTCTGGAAGCCGTCATCCATGATGATGGCGCGCGCGCCGGCAGCCACCATGGCCCGGGCGCCGGCGGCACGGTCGGCGCTTATCCAGGCGGGGGCGACGTCCGCCAGCAGCAGCGGCTCGTCGCCGACCTCGGCGGCGGTGTGGTGCGGCGCCACCCGCAGCGGCCCCTCGAGGCTGCCGCCATGGCCGCGCGACAGGAACTGCGCCGTGATGCCCCGCGCCAGCAAGCGCTCCATGACCGCCAGCGCCACCGGCGTCTTGCCGGCGCCGCCCGCCACCAGGTTGCCGACGCAGATCACCGGCACCGGCGCCCGCCAGGGCCGCGCCAGCGCTTGGCGCAGCCGCCCGGCCAGCCCGTAGAGCGCGCCCAGCGGCGCCAGGGCGTAGGCCGCGGCGCCCGGCGGCCGGGTCCAGAAGTCCGGCGCCCTCACAGCCCGGCCTCGCGCAGCAGCGGGGCCAGCGCTTCCATGATCCGGTCCGCCGCCTGCCGGTTGCGCTCGGCCACCGCCCGGCCGGCCGCCGCCATGTTGGCGCGAGCTCCGCCATCGGCCAGCAGCCCGGCCAGCATGGCCGCCAGCGCGGACGCGTCGGCCACGCGCCGGGCGCTGCCGGTCGCCTCCAGCTCCGCCGCCATCTCCGCGAAATTGTGCATGTGCGGGCCGTACAGCACGCCCGCGCCCAGCAGCGCCGGCTCCACGGGATTGTGCCCGCCCACCGGCACGAACGACCCGCCGACCACGGCCAGCGGCGCCAGCCGGTAGAACAGCCCCAGCTCCCCCAGCGTGTCGCCCAGGAAGACATCCGTGCCGGGCGCCGGCACCTGGCCCAGGGAGCGGCGGGCGACGGTCAGGGCGCGCTCCTCCAGCAGTCCGGCCACGGCGTCGGCGCGATCCGGGTGGCGCGGCACCAGCACGGTCAGCAGGCCGGGCAGCCGGGCGGCCAGGGCTGCGTGGACATCGGCGGCGACCTCCTCCTCCCCCTCATGGCTGCTGGAGAAGACCCAGGCCGGCCGGTCGCCGACCGCCAGGGCCAGGCGCGCCAGCTCGCCCGCGTCGGCCGGCAGCGGGTCGGCGGAGTATTTCAGGTTCCCGACGCAGCGCACGTCGGCCAGTCCCAGCCCGCGCAGCCGGGCGGCGGTCTCCTCCGTCTGGGCCAGCGCCAGGCGGAAGGCCGAGAGCAGGCGGGCGGCGGTGCGCGGCGCCCGGCGCCAGTTGGCATGGCTGCGGGCCGACAGCCGCGCGTTCACCAGGGCGGCGGGGATGCCGCGGCGGCGCACCCCGGCCAGCAGGTTCGGCCAGAACTCGGACTCGATCCACAGCGCCAGGTCCGGCCGCCAATGGTCGAGGAAACGGCCGACCGCGCCCGGCAGGTCGACCGGCACATACTGGTGGAGCGCGCCTTTCGGCAGGCGCCGCGCCATCAGCCCGGCGGAGGTTACGGTGCCGGTGGTGACCAGCACGGCGGCGCCGCGCGCCAGCAAGCGGTCCACCAGCGGCAGCAGCGCCAGCGACTCGCCGACGCTGGCGGCGTGCAGCCAGACCAGCCGGCCGGGGGGGCGCGGCAGGCCGGGCGCGCCCAGCCGCTCGCCCAGACGGGCCGCATCCTCCTTGCCCCGCCTCAGCCGGCGCCGCAGCAGGAGACGGACGCCAGGGCCGGCGAGATGGGTGAGGCCGCGATAGAGGGTTTCCAGCATGCCAAGGGCGGGGTTCCGGAAGGCGGCGGGACCCTAGCACGCCGAAAGGGGGGCGTCTCGCCTCTCCCTTGGGACGGATGAGGGAGTGGCACCCCTTTCCCCCCGGAGCCGATTCGCCAGCCTTCGTGTTGTAGAGGGGTTCCGAACGATGCCCCTGCCAGGACCATGGAAAATCAGGAAAACGTCAAGGGTGGGCCGCCCGTCGGCGGATCGCATGCCGCCGCCGCCCGATCCCTCGTCTGGGTCGTGCTGGAAAGCGGCGGCGTGTCCATCCTGTCGCTGATCACGGTGCTGGTGCTGGCCCGGCTGATCGGCCCGGCCGAGTTCGGCGTGGCCGGCCTGGCGCTCAGCATCGTGCAGATCCTGTTCGTGATCGCCGAGACGCTGTTCCACGACGCGGTGGTGCAGCGCAAGGATCTGCGCGACGAGCAGATCGACAGCGCCATCTGGTCCGGCGTGCTGCTGGGCTTCCTGCTGGCCGCCGGCTGCTGGTTCGCGGCGCCCTGGGTGGAGCGGCTGTTCGACGCGCCGGGCCTGGCGCCGGTGCTGGCCTGGATGGGGCTCAGCCTCATCTTCGGCGGCGCCAACGGCGTCATGACCGCGCTGCTGCGCCGCGACCTGAACTTCAAGCGCGTGGCGGCCCGCTCGCTGCTGGGCCGGCTGTTCGGCGGCGGCGTCGGCCTGGCCATGGCGCTGTACGGCTACGGCGTCTGGGCCCTGGTGGCGCAGCAGCTGGTGATGTCGGCGGCCTGGACCGTGGCGCTCTGGATCAGCCCGCCGCGCCGGCCGCGCCTGCGCATCTCGCCCAGCGCGCTGCGCGACCTGCTGGGCTTCGCGCTGCCGGCCTTCACCGCCGCCTTCCTGTGGCAGACCAACCTCAAGCTGTTCGTGCTGCTGACCGGCTACATCCTCGGCCCGGCGGCGGTCGGCTACCTGACGGTGGCGCTGAAGGTGGTGGACACGGCGCGGCAGATCCTCAGCTCGGCGCTGCAGCAGCTGGCGCTGCCGCTCTTCTCGCGCATGCAGGACGATCCGCAGGGGCTGCGCCGCGGCTTCCGCGCGGCGACCGAGCTGACGGCGCTCACCACCGTGCCGCTCTTCGCCGGGCTGTTCGTGCTGGCGCCGGAGGTGGAGCTGGTGGTGCTGGGCGGCACCTGGCTGCCGGCCATCCCGCTGATCCAGATCCTCTGCCTGGTCGCCATCGCCCAGATGGTGCGGCAGTTCGCCAACGCCGCGCTGATGGCGGTGGGGCATCCGCACGCGCTGGCCTGGCAGAACATGGCGGGCTTCATCGCCAGCGTCGGCATGCTGGTGGCGTTCGGTTACCTGGGGGTGGTCGCGGCCACGGCGATCTGGGCCGCGCGCTTCCTGGTGGTGCTGCCGGCGGGCGCCTGGCTGATGAAGCGGCACACCAAGATCACCTACCGTGACCAGCTGGCCCCGGCCATGGTGCCGGTCCTGGCCGCCACGCTGATGGTGCTGGCGCTGGCGGCGCTGCGCGAGGCGGTCACGCCGGAGCTGAAGGCCTGGATGGTGCTGCTGACCCTGGCGCCGCTGGGCGGGCTGCTCTACCTGGCGCTGGTGCTGCTGTTCGACCGCAGCCTGGTCCGCCGCATGGTGGATTTCGGCCTGGCCGCCATCGGAAGGCGGGCCAAGCCGCGCCCGCCGCCCGCCGACGCGGCCCCGGTCAATTCCTGAGCGGCCGGCACAAACGGAAAGGGCGGCCCGGAGACGATCCGGGCCGCCCTTTTCCGTACCGGCTTGGCTCAGGCGCCCTGCAGCGACTCGGTGGCCGTATCGGCCCCGGCGGTCATGGTGGCGGCGATCTCGGAGGCCGGCTTGCGCGGCAGGCGGCCGCGCCACACCGCCAGGCACTCGTCGGCGGACTCGCCGGTGCCGATGCAGTACCAGCCGCGGCGGTCGTTGAAGAACAGGCGGTAGTTGCCGCGGCGGTCGCGCTCGAAGCGGAACACCGGGCGCTCCAGGTTCGGGAAATGCACGGTCAGCCGGTCGAAGTCCGGGCCGCTCTGGCGGGAGACGGACTCCCAGAGGCCGCGCTCCAGCTTCGGCATGGCGATGGCGTTCCACTCGGTGAGGTCGAACGGCGTGAAGCGGGCGACGGAGAAGGCGACGACGGTCATGGATTCGCTGTCCCGTGGTACCGCCCTCGATATGACGCGCCGGGCGGGATAGGCGCAACGGGGTAATCATCTCCGGCATTAGTTAAGCGGGGCTTAAGCCCGACACGCATCTGCCCCGCCAAATCAGTGCCCGTGACATCGTTGCGCCGCACCATTCCCTGTGCTATGTGCAGCACGCTTTCGGCCGGGAAGGTTCCTTCCTGGCCCATCCGCACATTGCTAAAGCCCTGAAATCAATCAGGTCTACGGACGAACCGAGGTTTCCAGGTGGCATCCGAAGGGACAGGCGTATCCGGACTGGCGGCGCGTTACGCGACCGCGCTGTTCGACCTTGCCGACGAGCAGAAGTCACTGGACCAGACGGCCCAGGACCTCACGTCGCTGAAGCAGATCCTCGACAGCAGCGCCGACCTGCGCCGCGTCGTGCGCAGCCCCGTGCTGTCGCGCGCCGACCAGGGCCGCGCGATCGAGGCGGTGATGGCCCAGGCCGGCATCTCGCCGCTGGTGCGCCGCTTCGTCGGGCTGGTGGCGCAGAACCGCCGCCTGTTCGCGCTGGAGGGCATGATCCAGGGCTACCTGGCCGAGCTGGCCCGCCGCCGCGGCGAGATGACCGCCCAGGTGGTGGTTGCCCGCCCGCTGTCGGATGACCAGCTGGCGGCCGTCCAGGACGCGCTCCGCCAGTCCATGGGCTCCAAGGTTTCCGTCGCCGTCAGCGTCGATCCGGCGCTGATCGGCGGCATGATCGTCAAGGTCGGGTCGCGCATGATCGACAGCTCCGTGCGCACCAAGCTGACCAAGCTGAAAATCGCCATGAAAGGAATTGGGTGATGGAAATCCGCGCCGCAGAGATTTCCGCGATCCTGAAGCAGCAGATCGCGAATTTCGGGACCGAGGCTGATGTGGCCGAGGTCGGCCAGGTCCTCTCGGTCGGCGACGGCGTCGCCCGCATCTACGGTCTGGACAAGGTCCAGGCCGGCGAGATGGTCGAGTTCCCCGGCGGGGTGAAGGGCATGGCCCTGAACCTCGAGACCGACAATGTCGGCGTCGTGATCTTCGGTGACGACCGCGACATCAAGGAAGGCGACACGGTGAAGCGCACCGGCGCCATCGTCGAGGTGCCGGTGGGCCGCGGCCTGCTGGGCCGCGTCGTGGACGGCCTGGGCAACCCGATCGACGGCAAGGGTCCGCTGGTCGACGTGGTGCGTACCCGCGTCGAGGTGAAGGCCCCGGGCATCATCCCGCGCAAGTCGGTGCACGAGCCGATGCAGACCGGCATCAAGGCGGTGGACGCCCTGGTTCCGATCGGGCGCGGCCAGCGCGAGCTGATCATCGGCGACCGCCAGACCGGCAAGACCGCCGTCATCCTGGACACCTTCCTGAACCAGAAGAAGGTCAACCAGGGCGACGACGAGTCCAAGAAGCTGTATTGCATCTACGTCGCCATCGGCCAGAAGCGCTCGACGGTCGCGCAAATCGTGAAGACGCTCGAGGATTCGGGCGCCATGGAATACTCGATCGTGGTCGCCGCGACCGCGTCCGAGCCGGCGCCGCTGCAGTTCCTGGCCCCCTACACGGGCTGCGCCATGGGCGAGTTCTTCCGCGACAACGGCATGCACGCCCTGATCGTGTATGACGACCTGTCCAAGCAGGCCGTCGCCTACCGCCAGATGTCGCTGCTGCTGCGCCGTCCGCCGGGCCGCGAGGCCTATCCCGGCGACGTGTTCTACCTGCACAGCCGCCTGCTGGAGCGCGCCGCGAAGATGTCGGACGCCTTCGGCGCCGGCTCGCTGACCGCCCTGCCGGTGATCGAGACGCAGGCCGGCGACGTGTCGGCCTACATCCCGACCAACGTCATCTCCATCACCGACGGCCAGATCTTCCTGGAGACCGGCCTGTTCTACCGCGGCATCCGCCCCGCCATTAACGTCGGCCTGTCGGTCAGCCGCGTCGGCTCCGCCGCGCAGATCAAGGCGATGAAGCAGGTCGCCGGCTCGATCAAGCTCGAGCTCGCCCAGTACCGCGAGATGGCCGCCTTCGCGCAGTTCGCGTCCGACCTGGACGCCGCCACGCAGCGCCTGCTGAACCGCGGCGCCCGCCTGACGGAGCTGCTGAAGCAGCCGCAGTACAACCCGCTCCCGGTCGAGGAGCAGGTCGTCTCGATCTTCGCCGGCGTGCGCGGCTACCTGGACAAGATCAAGGTCGAGGACGTGAACCGCTTCGAGGCCCGCTTCCTCGAGGAGGTCCGCACCCGCGGCCAGGACATCCTGAACGCGATCCGCTCCGAGAAGGCGATCAGCAAGGACACCGAGGAGAAGCTGAAGGGCTTCCTCGACAACTTCGTCAAGGTCTTCGCCTGACCGTCCCGCTCGGCAACGTTTAAAGAACTGAAGGCCCGGTAATGCCCAGCCTCAAGGACCTCAAGCTGCGGATCGACAGCGTCAAGTCGACGCAGAAGATCACCTCGGCCATGAAGATGGTGGCGGCCAGCAAGCTGCGCCGCGCGCAGGACCAGGCCGAGGCCGGGCGTCCCTACGCCGAGCGCATGGCCCGGATGCTCTCCTCGCTCGCCGCCAACGTGACGGCGGGCGCGCAGGGCCCGCGGCTGATGGCCGGCACTGGGTCGGACCAGGTGCAGCTGCTGGTCGTCATGACCGGCGACCGCGGCCTGTGCGGCGGCTTTAACGCCACCGTGGTGCGTGAGGCCCGCCGGCAGATCCAGCGCCTGCAGGCCGAAGGCAAGCAGGTGAAGGTCCTGACCGTCGGCCGAAAGGGCCGCGACCTGCTGCGCCGCGACTTCGCGTCGCTGATCGTCGCCTCCTACGAGGATATCGGCCGCCGCGGCCTGTCCTTCGCCGAGGCCGACCGGGTCGCCGCCAGGATCCTGGAGATGTTCGAGGCCGGCGAGTTCGACGTCGCCTCGATCATCTACAACAAGTTCAAGTCGGCCATCACCCAGGTGGTGACCGTCCAGCAGGTCGTGCCCTTCGCCCCGCCGGCCGCCACGGCCGCGGCGGAGACGGGCGAGGCCCGCGCGCTCTACGAGTTCGAGCCGAACGAGGAGCAGATCCTCGAGGAGCTGCTGCCGCGCAACCTGTCGATCCAGGTCTATTCGGCCCTGCTGGAGAGCGCCGCGTCGTTCTTCGGCGCGCAGATGACCGCGATGGACAACGCCACGCGCAATGCCGGCGACATGATCAAGAAGCTGACGCTGAACTACAACCGCACCCGCCAGGCCGTCATCACCAAGGAGCTGATCGAGATCATCTCCGGCGCCGAGGCGGTCTGAGGTTCCAAGCGTCGCACCGTAACGAGACACACGCGTTTTCCGAGGGAGCTTACTCCATGGCCACTTCCACGAATGCCGTCGGCCGCATCACGCAGGTGCTGGGCGCCGTCGTCGACGTCCAGTTCGACGCCGAGCTGCCGCCCATCCTGAACGCCCTGCACACGTCGAACGATGGCCGCACCCTCGTTCTGGAGGTGGCGCAGCATCTCGGTGAGAACACCGTCCGCTGCATCGCCATGGACACGACCGACGGCATGGTCCGCGGTGCCGAGGTGACCGACACCGGCGCCCCGATCGCCGTGCCGGTGGGCGCCGCCACGCTGGGCCGCATCCTGAACGTCATCGGCGAGCCGATCGACGACCGCGGCCCCGTCGGCGCCGAGAAGGCCTACCCGATCCACCGCTCGGCGCCCGAGTTCATCGAGCAGTCGACCGAGGCGCAGATCCTGATCACGGGCATCAAGGTCATCGACCTGCTGGCCCCGTACCTGAAGGGCGGCAAGATCGGCCTGTTCGGCGGCGCCGGCGTCGGCAAGACCGTCACGATCATGGAGCTGATCAACAACGTCGCGAAGGCGCACGGCGGCGTGTCCGTCTTCGCCGGCGTGGGCGAGCGTACCCGCGAGGGCAACGACCTCTACCACGAGATGATCGAGTCGGGCGTCATCAAGCTCGACGGCCCGGGCTCCAAGGTGGCGCTCGTGTACGGCCAGATGAACGAGCCGCCGGGCGCCCGCGCCCGCGTCGGCCTGACCGGCCTCACCATCGCGGAGTATTTCCGCGACGAGGAAGGCCAGGACGTGCTGCTCTTCATCGACAACATCTTCCGCTTCACGCAGGCGGGCTCCGAGGTGTCGGCGCTGCTGGGCCGCATCCCCTCGGCGGTGGGCTACCAGCCGACGCTGGCCACCGACATGGGCGCCCTGCAGGAGCGCATCACCTCGACGAAGAAGGGTTCGATCACCTCGGTGCAGGCCATCTACGTGCCCGCCGACGACCTGACCGACCCGGCCCCGGCCACCTCCTTCGCCCACCTGGACGCCACCACGGTGCTGAGCCGCGCCATCGCCGAGCAGGCGATCTTCCCGGCCGTGGACCCGCTGGACTCGACCTCGCGCGCCCTCGATCCCCGGATCGTCGGCGAGGACCACTACACCACGGCCCGCCAGGTGCAGAAGGTCCTGCAGACCTACAAGTCGCTGCAGGACATCATCGCGATCCTGGGCATGGACGAGCTGTCCGAGGAGGACAAGCTCACCGTCGCCCGCGCCCGCAAGATCCAGCGCTTCCTGTCGCAGCCCTTCCACGTCGCCGAGGTGTTCACCGGCACCCCGGGCGTGCTGGTCAGCCTCGAGGAGACGATCCGCGGCTTCAAGGGCATCGTGAACGGCGACTACGACCACCTGCCGGAGGCCGCCTTCTACATGGTGGGCACCATCGACGAGGCCGTCGAGAAGGCCCGCAAGCTGGCCGAGGCCGCCTGAGCCTCGTAGTTCCCCAGTACCGGCGGGAGGGTTCGCCCTCCCGCCCTTATTCTGACCGCGAACGGATCCCGCACCATGGCCGACAAGGTTGAATTCGAGCTGGTCTCGCCCGAGAAGCTGCTGTTCTCGCAGCCGGTCGAGATGGTCGTCGTGCCGGGCGGCGAGGGCTATTTCGGCGTCCTGCCGGGCCACTCCCCCATGATCGCCACGCTGAAGCCGGGCGTGATCGACGTCTATGCCGAGAACGCCAGCACCATCTCCCAGCGCATCTTCGTCGCCGGCGGCTTCGCCGAGGTGACCGAGACCCGCTGCACGGTGCTCGCCCAGGAGGCGACCGAGCTGTCCAAGCTCGACCGCGCCAAGGCCGAGGCCGATGTCGCAACCCTGACCGAGCAGGCCGCCGCCGCCCAGTCGGACTCCGAGCGCAAGGCGCTGGAGACGAAGCTGGCCGTCGCGACCGCCAAGGTCGAGGCGCTCACCGCCGCCGCCTGACAGGGCCGGGTGCCCGCAGCATCAGCGGGGACATGAACGCGCAGCCGTCATAATTCTGTTGCATCCGCGCCGCCGCCTCCCAATCTGGAGCCCAACTCCGGACTGGCAGGCGGTCCGGCGCGGTTCTCATTTAAGGGCTCCTTCCCCATGGCCAACGCACACTGGACCATCGACGCGCTTCCCTGGGACAGGCTCGACCGCTCGAAGGTCGATTCCGATATCCTCAAGGTGATCAAGGCGGCGGCCCTGGTCGAGTACAACGGCCACATCTACGCCGATTATCTCTGCAACGTCTTCAATGACGACGAGATTTTCAAGCAGGTGGCGCGCGATTGGGCGGTGGAGGAGGTGCAGCACGGCGAGGCGCTGGGCCGCTGGGCCCAGGCGGTGGACCCGGCGTGGGACTTCCAGGCCGCGGTGCAGCGCTTCCGCGACGGCTACCAGATCCCGGTGCAGGTGGACGCCTCCACCCGCGGCTCGCGCTCGGGCGAGCTGGTGGCGCGCTGCATCGTCGAGACCGGCACGTCCAGCTACTACACCGCCCTGGCCGAGGCGACGGACGAGCCGGTGCTGAAGCAGATCTGCAAGCACATCGCGGCCGACGAGTTCCGCCACTACAAGCTCTTCTACGACCATCTGCGCCGCTATCTCGACAAGGAGAAGCTGGGGCGCTTCGGCCGGCTGAAGGTCTCGCTCTCGCGCATCAACGAGACCGAGGACGACGAGCTGTCCTACGCCTTCCACGCCGCCAACCATTGGGAGCGGCCCTATGTGCGGGAGAAGGCCTACAACGACTATGTCAGCCGCGCCTACAGCTACTACAAGCCGCAGCACCTGGACCGCATGGTCTCCATGGTGTTCAAGGCGTCGGGGCTGAACCCGCAGGGCTGGCTGCACGGCGTCGCCTCGCGCTTCGCCTACAGCCGCATGAAGAAGCAGGCCGCCGAGGCGCAGCTGAAGGCCGCCGCCTGAGGGCACGCGAAACGCGCGGAAAGCGGCGGACAGGCGCTTGACTCCTGATGCTCCGTCTGTATATTCCGCGCTCTCTATCTGCGGCTCCCCGTGAACACCACGTGGGCATGGGCGCCGTTGTTCGTTTTTCCGGGCGTTTGCCGAGGCGGGCGCCCCTGGCCAGACAGTGGTGGGCAAGATGTTCGCAGTCATCCGCACGGGCGGTAAGCAGTACAAGGTCGCCGCCGGCGACGTGATCAAGGTCGAGAAGCTGGCCGGCGAGGCCGGTGCCTCCCTGACGCTCGACGACGTGCTGATGGTCAGCGACGCCGGCAACACCACGATCGGCACCCCGGTCGTGGCCGGCGCCTCGGTGACGGCGACCGTCGTGGCCCAGGGCCGCGGCGAGAAGGTGATCGTCTTCAAGAAGAAGCGCCGCCAGAACTACCGCCGCAAGAACGGCCACCGCCAGGATCTGACCATCCTGCGCATCACCGACATCACGGCCTCGGCCTGAGCCGCGCGCCAGCGTTAGTAGGAGTATCGAACCATGGCACATAAAAAGGCAGGCGGCAGCTCCCGCAACGGTCGCGACAGCGCCGGCCAGCGCCTCGGCGTGAAGCGCTTCGGCGGTCAGGTCGTCCTCGCGGGCAACATCCTGGTCCGTCAGCGCGGCACCAAGTTCCATGCCGGCGTGAATGTCGGCGTGGGCAAGGACCACACCCTGTTCGCGCTGGTCGACGGCGCGGTGAAGTTCCACCAGGGCTTCAAGGGCCGGACCTACGTGTCGATCACCGAGGCCGCGAACGACGCCGCTCCGGCCGTCGCCGCCGAGTAAGGCTTCCCCGAAGCAGTTCGGGACTGAGGATCGGGGGAGCGGGCGACCGTTCCCCCGATTTTCGTTTTTGCGCACCAGAAAGCCCGTCCGATGAAGTTCCTCGATCAGTGCAAGATCTACCTGAAGAGCGGCGACGGCGGCCCCGGCGCCGTGGCCTTCCGTCGGGAGAAGTTCATCGAGTTCGGCGGCCCGGACGGCGGTGACGGCGGACGCGGCGGCGACGTCATCATCGAGGCGGTGGACGGGCTGAACACCCTCATCGATTACCGCTACCAGCAGCACTTCAAGGCCAAGCGCGGCGGCCACGGCATGGGCCGTTCGCGCAGCGGCGCCAAGGGCGACGACGTGGTGCTGCGGGTGCCGGTGGGCACCCAGGTGCTGGACGAGGACCAGGAGACGGTCATCGCCGACATGACCGAGGTCGGCCAGCGCATCGTGCTGCTGAAGGGCGGCGACGGCGGCTTCGGCAACGAGCACTACAAGAGCAGCACCAACCGGGCGCCCCGCAACTTCCACCCGGGCTGGCCCGGCGAGGAGCGCTGGGTCTGGCTGCGGCTGAAGCTGATCGCCGACGCCGGCTTGGTCGGCCTGCCGAACGCCGGCAAGTCCACCTTCCTGGCCGCCGTGTCGCGCGCCAAGCCGAAGATCGCCGACTATCCCTTCACCACCCTGGCGCCCAATTTGGGCGTCGTGCGGGCGGGCGAGGAGGAGTTCGTGCTGGCCGACATTCCAGGATTGATCGAGGGCGCGCACGAGGGCCACGGGCTGGGCGACCGCTTCCTCGGCCATGTCGAGCGCACCCGCGTGCTGCTGCACCTGATCGACGGCACGCAGGAGGACGTCCAGCTCGCCTACCGCACCATCCGGCGCGAGCTGCGGCTCTACGGCGCCGGGCTGGCGGAGAAGGTCGAGATCGTCTGCCTGAACAAGGCCGACGCGCTGACCGAGGAGGAGCTGAAGGAGAAGCTCACCAAGCTGAAGCGCTCGGCCAAGAAGCCGGTCCACGTGCTCTCCGGCGCCACCGGCCAGGGCGTGCAGGAAGTGCTCTACCAGCTCCTCACCGTCATCCGCGAGGCCCGCGAGGCCGACGGCGAACAGGCCCGCGAGACCGCCTACCGCGTGCGCTACACCCCGCTCGACCACGAGTGAGGAAGAGGGCGGGGGCGCCAGGACCCCCGCGCCGTCGCTCAGAACGGCAGGCCCTGGTTGACGGTGATCTCCGCCTCCGAGTAGGTTGTCCCTGAGGTGTAGAACCGGTAGCCGTAGGCCACCAGCGATGGTGATGCGCTGTTCTGGCCGTTCGACCAGCTGATGGTGGCGTAACCCCATTGCACCGGCCCGCACAGCGGCTGCACGACGCCCGTCTGGCCGGCGCCCAGCACCGTGTTGTTGCTGGTGAAATTGTCGTAGGTGACGGTGCAGCCGATCGGGGTGTTCGTCTTGTCGTAGAAGGTGACCGTCACCGTCGCGGCGACACTGCCGATGTTGGTGATGTGGAGCTTGGTTCCGACGTCGCTGGACCGCGACTGCCAATGCGGAACGACGGCTTGGCCGCTGCCGGCCTGGGCGGCGGCGGGAACGAGAAGGACCGAGGCGATCGCGGCCGTTCGCAGCAGAGACATATTTCCCCCTGGTGGATAGTCTGGAGATAGGATGCGCGTCCTGAGGGTGTCTCGGCAGCGCCATGCCGTCAACCAGTTGCTGATCCAGCCGCATCCCGGTGGCGCCTGGCGGACCGGCTCAGATGCGCATCCCCGCAATGTTCTTTCGCCCGTTGACGCACTCGCGCACGGATCGGATAAGGGCGGCATGACTCAGCCGACCCTCAGCACCTCCCGCCGCCTGATCGTCAAGATCGGCTCCGCCCTGCTGGTGGACGAATCGTCCCACCGCATCCGGCGCGACTGGCTGGACTCGGTCGCCGACGACGTGGCGGCGCTGAAGGCCCGGGGCGTGGAGGTGGTGGTCGTCTCCTCCGGCGCGGTCGCGGTGGGGCGCGAGCATCTGGGGCTGGTCGGCCGGCCCTTGCGGCTGGAGGAGAAGCAGGCGGCGGCCGCCACGGGCCAGATCCGCCTCGCGCATGCCTACCAGGAGACGCTGGCGCGCCACGAGGTGACGGTGGCGCAGGTGCTGCTGACCCTGGGCGACACCGAGGACCGCCGCCGCCACCTGAACGGCCGCGCCACCATCGGCACGCTGCTGAAGCTGGGCGCGGTCCCCGTCATCAACGAGAACGATACGGTCGCCACGGCCGAGATCCGCTTCGGCGACAATGACCGGCTGGCCGCCCGGGTGGCGCAGATGATCAGCGCCGACACGCTGGTGCTGCTGTCCGACATCGACGGGCTCTACACCGCCGATCCGCGCAAGGACCCGTCCGCCCGCCACCTGCCCGTGGTGGAGGAGCTGACCTCGGAGATCGAGGCCATGGCCGGCGAACCGCCGCCCGGCTACAGCTCCGGCGGCATGGTGACCAAGCTGAAGGCCGCCCGCATCGCGCTGGCCGCCGGCTGCCGCATGGCGATCGCGTCGGGCAAGCGGCTGAACCCGCTGGCGGCCCTCGATCTGCCGATGGGGGAGGGCGGCGCGCCCTGCACCTGGTTCCTGCCCTCGGCCGAGCCGCTGACCGCCCGCAAGCGCTGGATCGCCGGCGCCATCAAGCCGGCTGGCACGCTGATGGTCGATGCTGGTGCCGCCGCGGCCCTGGCGCGGGGCGGCAGCCTGCTGCCGGCCGGTGTGACGGCGGTGGACGGGCGGTTCGAGCGCGGCGATCTGGTGGCGGTGCGCGGCCCCGACGGCCGCGAGATCGCCCGCGGCCTGACCGCCTACGCCGCCGAGGACGCCGGCCGCATCAAGGGCCGCCACAGCGCCGAGATTGAGGGGCTGCTGGGCTTCCGCGGCCGCGACGAGATCATCCACCGCGACGATCTGGTGCTGGGGTAGGGGAGGGCGGCATCGAGGCTGCGGATCCGGCTCTTTTTCCCCGTCACCCCGACGAAAGTCGGGGCCCAGGGGTTGCAGCCGGATTCGGTCAATGAAGCACCCCCTACGTCAGCGCTTGCGAACCGGCGTTGGCGGGGCGTGCTTCATCGAAGGTCCGTGGCTGCAACTCCTGGGTCCCGGCTTTCGCCGGGATGACGCGTAGTGGGACTATGAGGTTGAGAACGGCTTCAGCCCGTTAGCTGGCTGGATGCTATTCCGCCCAGAAGGGCTCCGTCTCCTTGAAGCGCTTCCAGTCGGCGACCAGCTCGCCCTCGGCCTGGGCGGCGCCGTGGCCGCGCCAGCCCAGCACCATGCCGGCGCCCAGGCGCCAGCCGGCAGGGCCCCGGGCCGCCTCCAGCTCATCCACCAGCCGGTGCAGCGTGGCGGTGTCGTTCAGCCGGCCCAGCGCCTCCTGCAGGGCGGCGAGGTCCTTGAGATAGCGGCGCACGGCCTTCTCGGGGTACAGGCTGCGGAAGAACTCGGCGGCGTAGCGCAGCTTCTTCAAGGCGATGCGCAGCTGGTGCCGCTTCTCGGTCGGCAGGGTGGCGAAGCCGCGGCCGCGCTTGCGGGCCTGCCGGTGCCGCTTCTCCAGCATGGCGTCGGCGAAGTCGGTCACCCGCTGGTCCAGCAGCGCGTCGCGCGCCGGATCGCCGCGCCAGCCGCGCCCGTCCACCCAGGCGCCGAGGTCCAGCAGCAGGCGGGTGTAGCGCATGGACAGGATGGCGCCCCGCGCCTGGACATAGCCGCGCTCCCGCGCCGCCCGGGCCGCCTTCTCCAGCGCCCGCAGCGAGGCCTCGCCGGGGAAGGCCTTGTCCACGGGCCGCAGCGACTCCGACAGGAACACGTCCCAGTCGCGCGCCGGGCCGAAGCTGGAGGCGAGCCACTTCACTTCGGCGCCGAGCGTCGCCGCCTGCTCCGGCGGCAGCACGTCGCGGAAGGTCGAGAGGGCCGAGCGCAGCCGGCGCAGCGCCACGCGCATCTGGTGGATGCCCTCCGGCCGCTCGCCCGACAGCGCGCAGGCCTCGTTGTCCAGCATGTGCGCCAGGCAGTGGCGCACGATGCGGGCGAAGGCCTCCTCCACCGTGGCGTCGCGGGGCAGCTCCAGCGCGTCGGCCTTGGACCAGCCACCGGCGGCACCGGTCGCGAGGTCGAAGCCGCGCCGCGCCTTGCTCTTGGTCTCCACCCACAGCGGCGCCGTCTCGGTCAGGTCGCGGGCGATGGCGTAGAGGGTGGCGGCGTCGCCGCCCTGCTTCAGCTCCAGCTCCAGCTCGGTCAGCTGGGCGGTGCGGCCGTCGGGGGCGGTGATCTCGCCCTGGTCGATGGCGACCTCGACGCACACCCCCTCGGCCGGGGTCAGCAGGCAGGTGGTGCGCTTGACCGTGCTGGCGAAGACGGGGCCCAGCGCCTGCGGGTCGATCCCCTCCAGCACCGTCAGCGCTTCCGCCGGCAGCAGCGACAGGTCGGGGGCGGGGCCGGGCACCGGCGTCTCCCATTCCGGCCGCGCCAGCGCCGTCTCGCCGATGTCGGTCGGCGCTTTCAGCGTCTGCACCAGCTTGCGCCCGACCCGCCGCACCCGCAGCGAGACGCCGCGCCCGTGCAGCACCAGGTCGGGCGTGTCGAAATAGGTGTTCTCGAGCGTGCGGGTGCTGGACTTCGCGCCCGCCAGCGCGGGCGCCGTCTTCAGCCGGTGGAGATCCTCCGGCCGGGCCCGCAGCTTCAGCTCGATCTCGCGCTCAACCGGTACCTGGTCCGCCATGCCACCGACCCGCCCTTTGCCGCACCCGAGCCTATAACGGCCGGGAGGTCCGGACAATTCGGCCCGGTGTTAAGCTTTTGTGAAGGCGACCACCCGCGACATGAAGGCGATGTCGGGCTCGGCGGCCCTCAACCCCTGCGCCTCGAACAGCGGACGGAAATCCTCCCGGATGTAGCCGGCATAGTAGGGCTCGTGGAAGGCCTGGGGGAACAGCTCCAGCAGCGGGTCCATGGCCGGGTCGTCGCCCTGCACCAGGCTGTCCACCACCACCAGCAGCCCGCCGGGCTTCAGCACCCGCGCCATCTCGGCGGCGGCCTTGGCGCGCACCTTGGGCGGCAGCTCGTGCAGCAGGTAGACGCAGGTCACCAGGTCGAAGCTGGCATCGGCCGCAGGGATGTCCTCCGCCGCCCCTTGCACCACCCGCGCCAGCGGCCAGGGCGACAGGCGCCGCCGCGCCTCGGCGAGATAGGGGGCGGAGAGGTCGAGCGCGGTCACGTCCAGGCGCGGCCAGTTCTCCTTCACCATGACCGGCAGCCGGCCGGTGCCGGACGCCACGTCCAGCAGCTTCAAGCCGCGCACCGGCCGGTCGCGCAGGTGACGCGCGATCGGGACCAGCGCCTGCCGCCGCATGGCGTCCGCCCCGCCGCCGAACAGCACCTCGACCTGATGGTCGTAGAGCCGGGCGGAGCGGTCGGAGAGGTAGCCGTCGGTCTGGAAATGGAAGTTCTGCAGATAGTAGCGCGGCAGGCCCGGATGCGCCCGGGCATCCATCAGCGCGCCCCGGCCGCCCTCCTGCCGGCGCTTCGCCACCTCCGGCAGATCCTCGAAGAACAGCTTGGCATCGCGCAGCAGCCGGCGCGGGTCGGGCAGCAGGTCGGAGGGCATGCGGTACACGCCGTCGCGGATGTTCTCCCAGTCGCGGCGCAGCAGCGCGCCCAGCGAGGCCAGCACGGCGCGCGTGTCGCCCGGGGGCGCCCCCTCCGGCGGCTTCGCGTTCTGCAGCCGCGCCGCCAGGGCGTACTGGCCCATGTACCAGCCCACCCGCACCGCCTGCCCGGCCGCGTAGGCCATTCTTCCGATCGGCGTCGCCATGCTCACCCGCTCTCCCATAAAACGACCGTACACTGACCGCTCCCTCTCCCAGGGGGAGAGGGTTGGGGTGAGGGGGTAAGAGTTCAGAGGAAGGGCGCTTCATCGAAGTTCGCCCCTGCTCCGCGATCCCGTACCCCCTCTCCCTGTCCCTCTCCCTCTGGGAGAGGGGACGGCAACTCAACCCGCAAGGCTTAGGAAAAGCCCTCAATCAGGGTGGCAACGTTCCGCCCGAGATCAAGGTCCCGCCGGGGCTGGGTACCGCCCCCGGAGTGTGTCCCCGCCGCATGTTGCGGAGCACCCGGGCTTGTGCTTCCTTGGCCGCCTGATAAGGCCAACAGAGCCAGAGGAAACCAGGCCATGAAGTTCAAGACCCTCGACGACCTCTCCGTCTCCGGCAAGACCGTGCTGGTGCGCGCCGACCTGAACGTGCCGGTACAGGACGGCCGGGTGAGCGACACCACCCGCATCGACCGGCTGGCGCCGACGCTGAAGGAGATCGCGGAGAAGGGCGGCAAGGTCGTGGTCCTCTCCCATTTCGGCCGGCCCAAGGGCGGCCCCGACGAGAAGAACTCGCTGCGCCAGGTGGTGCCGGCGCTGGAGGCGGCGCTGGGCACCAAGGTCGCCTTCGCCACCGACTGCGTGGGCGAGGCCGCCGAGAGCGCCGTGAAGGCCTTGCAGCCCGGCCAGGTGCTGGTGCTGGAGAATCTCCGCTTCCATGCCGGCGAGGAGAAGAACGACGCCGAGTTCGTGGGCCGGCTCGCCCGCCTCGGCGACGCCTATGTCAACGACGCCTTCTCCGCCGCGCACCGGGCGCACGCCTCCACCGAGGGGCTGGCGCACAAGCTGCCGGCCTATGCCGGCCGCCTGATGCAGGCCGAGCTGGAGGCGCTGCGCAACGCGCTGGGCAGCCCGCAGCGGCCCGTCGCGGCCGTGGTCGGCGGCGCCAAGATCTCCACCAAGCTGGACCTGCTGCTGAACATGGTCGGCAAGGTCGACCTGCTGGCGCTGGGCGGCGGCATGGCCAACACCTTCCTCTACGCCCAGGGCGTGGATGTCGGCGCCTCGCTGGCGGAGAAGGACATGGCCGAGCAGGCCCGCGCCATCATGGCCCGCGCCAAGGAGACGGGCTGCGAGATCCTGCTGCCCAAGGACGGCGTCGTCGCCAAGGAGTTCAAGGCCGGCGCCGCCAACCGCGTCGCGGAGATCGGCAAGACGGCGGCCGACGAGATGATCCTCGATGTCGGCCCCGGCACGGTGGAGTACCTGTCGCTGAAGCTGCAGGGCGCCAAGACCGTGGTCTGGAACGGCCCGCTGGGCGCCTTCGAGATCGCGCCCTTCGACGCGGGCACCAACGCGGTGGCCGGCGTGGTCGCGGCGCTGACCAAGCAGGGCCGGCTGCTGTCGGTGGCCGGCGGCGGCGACACCGTCTCGGCGCTGGAGCATGCGGGCGCGGCGGACAGCTTCAGCTACATCTCCACCGCCGGCGGCGCCTTCCTGGAATGGATGGAGGGCAAGGAGCTGCCGGGCGTGAAGGCGCTGGAGGCGGCGGCCGCCTGAAGCCTGTCACAAAAGCGTCATACGGGCGGGATCAGGCCGGCGCCGTCGCGCGTTGACGGGACATGATCCCGGCCATCCCGCCCGATGTCCTCGACACCTTCCTGCGGCTCGGCGCCGCCACGCTGCTGGGGCTCGTGCTCGGCCTCGACCGCGAGTTCCGGGGCAAGCCGGCCGGCCTGCGCACCCATGCGCTGGTCGCCATGTCCTCGGCCGCCACGACCCTGGTGGCGGTGGAGTTCTACACGCTGAGCGCGACGCAGGACGCGCCCGACGCCGACCCGATCCGGGTCATCCAGGGTATCGCCCAGGCCATCGGCTTCATCTGCGCCGGCGTCATCATCCAGGGCCGCGGCCCCAACGTGCGGAACCTGACGACCGCCGCCAGCCTGTGGATGGCCGGCGCGCTCGGCATCGCCTGCGGCGCGGGCTTCTACCTCATCGCCGGCATGACCACGGCGCTGACGCTCTTCGTGCTGATCGTCGTGGGCGGGCTGGAGAAGCGCTGGTTCGGCAGCCCGGAGGAGGATTGAGGAGGGGACGGCGCTCGCCGTAGATGCCAGGAGAGGCTGAGGCGTGGTGCGTCCTTCGACAAGCTCAGGATGAGGGATGTTGGTTCCAGGCACTCCTGTTTTCAGTCAGCGTAAGCCTAGCCGGGAGCAGCAAAACCTTCCTCATCCTGAGCCTGTCGAAGGACGCACTCCAGCAACGCTGCCCTTTCGCCGCGCGGGAACCCGCTACTCCCCCGCCACGTCGCCGTAGCGGTGCAGCTTGGCGCCGTTGGCCTTCAGCCAGGCGCGGGGGGCGTCGACATCGGCCGTGAGGGACGCGCAGAGCGCCCAGAAGCGGCTGGAATGGTTCATCTCGCGCAGATGCGCCACCTCATGCGCGACGACGTAGTCGAGCACCGCCTCCGGCGCCAGGATCAGCCGCCAGCAATAGGAGAGGCGCCCGTCGGCGGAGCAGCTGCCCCAGCGCGAGCGGGTGTCGCGCACGGTGACGCCCTTGACCCGGGCGCCCAGTCGCGCCGCCTTCTCGGTGGAGAGGTCGACCAGCCGCCGCCGCGCCTCGCGCTTCAGATGGTCCAGCACGCGGCGGCCCAGGAACTCGGGCTCGCCGCCGACCCGCAGCTCGGGCGGGCCGCCGACCATGGGCACGGATTTGGGCGCCCCCCGGTGCGCGCGGTCGTGGCGCAGCACATGCTCCACCCCCAGGATCGGCACCAGCGCCCCCTCCTCGAAGGACAGGCGCGGCGGCAGGGCCTGGACCCGGCTCTCCAGCCAGTCGCGGTGGCGGGCGACGAAGCGCGCCACCTCGGCCTCGGGCACGCCGAAGGGCACCACCACCTGCACCAGGTCGCGGGCGGCGTCCACCTTCAGCGACAGGCGCGAGGCGCGGGCGCTGCGGCGCACATCGACCTTCACCGGCAGGCCCGGCAGGGTGATCGGGCGGGCCGGCGGGGGCTTCGGGTTGCCCGACCATTGCCGCAGCAGCTTAGCCAGCGCCATGCCGGACTCCGGTTCGGGAGAGGAGGGGGGAATGGGCCATCTCACAAGATATCGCGGTAGGCCGGGGCCAGTTCCCACATCATATCCGCAGCCGGCGTCCAAGGGAACGGCGCTGCCGGTCCGGAAAGGGGGTAGGCGCGGGGCGGCCCCGCCCTGGCGGCATGGGTCGCGGCTGGCCCAGGGCGTCCGGCGCGCCTAGCTTCTGGGCATGACGCCCGACGACCAGTCCAGAATGGCGGAGCCGCCCGTGGAGGCGGCCGCCGGCACCTTTCCCGCCGCGCCGGTCTCCAGGCCTGCGGCGGGCGGACGGCTCGCGCGCCGCTGGCGGGGGTTGTCCGCCAATGCCAGGGGCATCCTCTGGATGCTGGCGGCGGCGGTCGGTTTCGGGCTGATGGGCGCGTTGGTCAAGCAGCTGGGCACACGGCTGGACAGCCTGCAGCTCGCCTTCTTCCGGGGCGCCGTGGCGCTGCTGGTGCTGCTGCCCTTCCTGGCCCGGGCCGGCTGGGCGACGGCGATGCCGCACTATCCGCTGCGCCATCTGGGCCGCGCCACCACCGGCATGGCGGCCCTGGTCTTCGGCTTCTACGCCTTCACCCATTTGCCGCTGGCGACCGCCACCGCCATCAGCTTCGCCCAGCCGCTGTTCATGGTGGTGCTGGCGGTGCTGCTGCTGCGCGAGCGGGTGCGCTGGCGGCGCTGGACCGCGACGCTGGTGGGATTCGCGGGCGTGCTGGTGATGCTGCGGCCGGGGCACGAGGCGCTGCAAACGGCCGCGCTCGCTGCCCTCGCCAACGCGCTGTTCGTGGCGCTGTCGGCCGTGCAGGTCAAGGCCATGCCCCGGGACGAGAAGGATCTGACGCTGCTGTTCAGCTTCTCCTTCGTCGCCGCCCTGGCGCTGTTCCCGCCGGCCCTGCTGGTCTGGCAGGCGCCGACGGCGCAGGAATGGCTGCTGCTGGGCGCCATGGGCGGGCTGGGCATCGCCTCGCAGGCCGCCGTGGTGCGTGCCTACCGGGTGGGCGCCGATGCCAGCCTGGTGGCGCCCTTCGACTATGCGCGGCTGATCGTGGCCGCCGGGCTGGGCTTCGCCTTCTTCGCCGAGCTGCCCGATGTCTGGACCGGCGCGGGTGCGGCCATCATCATCCTCAGCACCCTCTACATCGCCCGGCGCGAGGCGGTGCTGGGCCGGCCGCGAAAGGACCCGCCGCTGCGCTGAGGGAGCCGCCGCGCTGACGAAAAAGGCCCGCCCCCGGGGAGGGGACGGGCCTCTTCCTCATGAGCCGCCCGGGATCAGAGCGTCTTCATGTACTCCACGATCGCCCAGAGGTCGGCGTCGGTCATGGGCGTGCCGTCGGCCCGCTTGTCGTAGGTGTCGTGGCCCTTGTTGCTGTTGCCCGGCAGGCTGGTGTCGAACACCCAGCCATGGGCCGGATCGGTGGCGATGCCCACGGTCTTCGGGTCGAAGCTGTGCGGCGCGACCTTGAAGGTGGCGGGCCGCGCGCTGGGCTTCAGCAGCTCCCACAGATTGCGCACCGAACCGTTGTGCAGGTAGGGCGCCGTCGCCCAGATGCCCATCAGCGGCCGCGCCTCGTAGGCGGGCAGGTCGTCCGAGGTGGTGTCGACCGCGGCGAAGGCGTTGCCGACCTTGTCCGCGACCACGTTCGACTTGCCCTCCAGCTTGGCGACCAGCGCCTTCTCCGCCGCCTTGGCGTCGCCCTTGAACAGGTCGCCCAGGTCGGGGCGGCCGCCCTTCGGGTAGATAAGCCCGTCCAGCATGGTGCCGATCACGGCGTTGCTGAGCACGGTCACCGCCGGTTCCTCCGCCTTCATGCGGCCCAGCGTGATGGTGCGGGTGCCCTCGAGGATGCCCGTCTTCACCGTGCGCAGCGCGTTCTGGTAGGCCACCGGATCGGTGTTGATCTTCACCGCCGGCGTGACCTTCCAGACCTTCTGGCTGAGGTTGGCCTGGCTCATATTGTGGCAGGCGGCGCAGGCCTCCTCGAACAGCACCCGGCCCTTCTCGGCCTGCGCGACGTTCACCGGGCCGAAGACCTTGGTCGGCCAGTCCGGCGGCGTCAGCTTGGCGATCTTGTCCTCGAGCTTCTGCAGCCCGGCGATGCTGGCCGAGCTGTCATAGAAGGCGATGTCCTGCAGCAGGCTGGAGGCCAGGTTCTTCAGCGGCTTGTCGCTGCAGCGCTCGCCGTGGGCGTTCTTGCCGGCGCGGCAGATGTTCAGCTTGGCGAAGACGCCGATGACCTCGCCGGTGTTGCGGGCCAGCGCCTTGATGTTGTCGCCGCCGGGCGCCGACAGGTTCCACTGCACCGCGTCCTGCTGGTGCGCGTTCCACAGGAACGGGTAGCTGACCGGCGCGTTGGCCGGCACCACGTTCTTCGGCACGTTCAGGTCCAGGCCGGTCAGCCGGTTGAAGATCATGCCGAAGGCGTCGAGGCGCGCCGGGCCCCAATGCCGGGCCGGCAGCGACGCCTTCATGAAGGTCGCGAACTCGGTGGTGAAGGCCTGGAATTGCTGCTGCAGCGCCGCCTTGCGCTGCGGCCCGTACTTCTTCCCCAGCACCTCGCGGGCGAAGCGGTCGAACTTGTCGGGGTCGTAGGCGGTCTTCTCGAGCGAGGCGACCAGCTCCTCCAGGAAGCCCTGGAAGTCGGAGTTGGCGGGCGCGCCGTCGATACGGATGGAGGCGCCCTTGTACTCGATCTGGTTGGTGTGGCAGGCGGCGCAGGTCATGCCGACGAAGGTGTTCGTGGCGCCCTTGTCCAGCGTGAAGCCCACCGGCAGCCCGGCCGGGTTGCTGGCCGAGGCGTGGTCCGGCAGATAGTGGAAGCGCGCCAGATCGTCGGCCAGGAACTTCTCCTGGCTGTCGGGGCGCTCCAGCGCCTTGAACCAGTCCCAGCGCATGATGCGCGAGCCCTGGCTGGTCCAGTAGAAGGCGTCGCGGTCGGCCGCCGTCCAGTTCTGGTCCAGCACCGTCGGCGTGGCGCTGACCGCATGGGTCTTGGAGCCGTCGGCCTGCGCCGCGGCGAGCGGCAGCAGCATCGCCGGCAGCGCGATGAGTAGGCGCGTGAAGCGCATGTCGGATCCCCCTCGTATGCCCCCGTACCGGGCGCGCAATGACGCTCGGTCACACCTCATAGGTGTATACGAGAAAGGGGTAGTCCTCAAGTCTGAAGGGTTATTGCCGGCCCGGTTCAGGCGGACGGGCGCGGCTCATGGTCGATGATCGGACCGGCGTGGATGTCCTCGGCGCGGGCGGGGCCGGTGCGGTGGGAGACCAGCCAGGCGCGGGCTTTCTCGTAATGCTCAGCCCGCAAGTGGCCCTTCACCGTGCGGATGGCGAGCGCCAGCACGGCCAGATCGTCGCTGAAGCCGACCAGCGCCAGCACGTCCGGCACGGCGTCGAAGGGCATGATGAAGTAGGCCAGCGCCCCCAGCAGCACCGCCTTGGACTTCAGCGGCGTGGCGGCGTCGGTGGCGGCGTAGAAGGCGGCGACCGCGTCCTCCACGAAGGGCACGCGGTGCAGATTGTCGCGCAGCTTGGTCCAGAACTTCGCCAGGACCAGCTTCTCGTCGCGGGCGAACTTCAGCGGGTCGACCCGGGCCGCGTCATCCTTGTCCATCCTCAGCATATTGGGGGAGGGGGCGCCCGCCGCAAGAAGCCCCGCCCCGCGCAGAAGGGGGACGCGCGCCCCGGCCGCTTCTGCTATATGGCCGGCAACGAAACATATCCCGGGGGGAATGCATCATGCAGGTCAAGGGAATGGCCGCGGTGGTCAGCGGCGGCGGTTCGGGTCTGGGCGCGGCGACGGCGCGGCGGCTGGCGGCCGAGGGCGCCAAGGTGGCGCTGTTCGACGTGAACCTGGAGGCGGCGCAGGCCGTGGCGGCGGAGATCGGCGGCATCGCGGTGCGCTGCGACGTCGCCAGCGCCGACAGCGCCGTCGCCGCCTTCGCCGAGGCGCGCGCGGCCCACGGCCCCGCCCGCATCGCCGTGAACTGCGCCGGCGTCGCCACGCCCGGCAAGGTGCTGGGCCGGGAGGGGCCGCTGGGCCTCGACGCCTACCGCCGGGTCATCGAGATCAACCTGATCGGCACCTTCAACATCCTGCGCCTGGCGTCCGAGGAGATGTCCAAGCTGGAGGCGCTGGAGGACGGCGAGCGCGGAGTCATCGTCAACACCGCCTCGGTCGCCGCCTTCGACGGGCAGATCGGGCAGGCGGCCTACGCGTCGTCGAAGGGCGGCGTCGCGGCGCTGACCCTGCCGGCGGCGCGCGAGCTGGCACGCTTCGGCGTGCGCGTCGTCACCATCGCGCCGGGCATCTTCATGACCCCGATGATGGCCGGACTGCCGGAGGAGGCGCAGAAGAGCCTGGCGGTCGCCGTGCCCTTCCCGCAGCGCCTCGGCAAGCCCGAGGAGTACGCGAACCTCGTGCACCACATCTGCACCAACATCATGCTGAACGGCGAGACCATCCGCCTGGACGGCGCCCTGCGCATGGCGCCGAAATAAGGGAGGCGGGCTCTCTTATCCTTCTCCCCTTGCGGGAGAAGGATGGGGCCCCAAGCCTGCTTGGGGAGGATGAGGGGTGGACCGGCGAAGCCGGGCCTTCTGAACAGGTGATCCTAGGGCAGCGGTTGAGAACGTCAGCCTGCGGCTGCCGACCCCTCACCCTCCCACCGCTGCGCGGCGGGGCCCATCCCTCTCCCGCAAGGGGCGAGGGATTTCCAGCCTCACCCCAGCGGCAGCGTCACCCGGACGGTGGTGCCCCGGCCGGGTTCGCTTTCGATGGTCAGCTGGCCGCCATGCATCTCGACCAGCGACTTGGACAGCGCCAGGCCAAGGCCGGTGCCCTGGTGGCGGCGGGAGAGGGCGCTGTCCAGCTGCTCGAAGGGCTTGCCCAGGCGCGGCAGGTCCTCGGCAGCGATGCCGATGCCGGTGTCCACCACCTCGATCTCCAGCACGCCCGCCGCCGAGCGGGCCCGCACCGTCACCCGGCCGCCCCGGGGCGTGAACTTGATGGCATTCGACAGCAGGTTCAGCAGCACCTGGCGCAGCGCCCGCGCATCGGCCCGGACGCGCTCCGGCAGGTCGGGCTGGGCGTCGGTCGTGAGCTCGATGCCCTGGTCGGCGGCGTTCTTGCGCACCATCCGCACCGTGTCCTCGACCAGCCGGCGGGGCGCGGTGGCCGCAAGGCGCAACTCGTACTTGCCGGCCTCGATCTTCGACATGTCCAGGATGTCGTTGATCAGCTCCAGCAGGTAGGTGCCGGCATTGTGGATGTCGTCGGCGAAGCCGCGCAGATGCTCGTCCGCCGGGCCGGTCTGGGGCGAGCGCAATATGTCCGAGAAGCCCAGGATGGAGTTCAGCGGCGTGCGCAACTCGTGGCTCATGCTGGAGAGGAAGCGCGACTTGGCGAGGCTCGACTCCTCCGCCCGCACCTTCTCCTCGACATAGCGGGCCGCCAGCTCCTCCAGCCGGACCGCGTTCTCCTGCAGCTGCCGGCGCGACGCCTCCAGCTCGGCCACGTGGCGGGCCAGCGCCTCGTCGGCGCGGTGGCGGTCGGTGATGTCGATCACCATCGCCAGCGATCCCGCGTAGTTGCCTTCGCCGTCGTGGTTCGGGGTGGTGGAGATCAGCGTCCAGACCTGGCTGCCGTCCTTGCGGCGGAAGCGGAGGTCGTACTGTTCGGACAGGCCGCGGCGGCGGTTCTCCATCTTGCCGCGGACCAGCTCGGCCTGGTCGGGGTCCATGAACTCGGCCAGATGCCGGCCCAGCATCTCCGCGGGCGCGCAGCCCAGCATCTCCGCCATGCGCTGGTTGACATAGAGGGCGTAGCCGTCCGGATCGTTCATCCAGATGCCCTCCTGGGCGGTCTCGATGATGCGCCGGTAGCGCCGCTCGCTGGAGCGCAGCGCGGCTTCCGCCATGCGCTGCTCGTGGATGTCGGTGACGGTGCCGATGAAGCCGACATGCACGCCGTCGGTGTTCTTCTGCGGCGCCACCAGGACCGAGACCCAGCGCTGGCCGAAGCGCAGGGTCAGGCGCACGGAGTCGCCGCCCTGCGAGGCGCGGCGCCACAGCCGTTCCAGGGGCGCGCGGTCGTCCGGGTGGATGCTGCGCCGCCAGCCGTCGCCCAGCGCCTTCTCCGGCGGCACGCCCGCCAGCAGGCACAGCGCTTCGTTGACGTAGAGGGCGCGGCCCTGCAGGTCGAGCTGGAAGATGCCGGCGGGAGAGGATTCCGACAGGGTCCGGAAGCGCAGTTCGCTCTCGCGCAGGCGGCGCTCGTTCTGCTTCTCGGCGGTGATGTCGGTGCGGACGCTGACGGTGCCGCCGTCCTTGGTCCGGGACTCGAAGATGCGGACCCAGCGCCCGCTCGCCAGCTGCTGCTCCAGCGGCTCTCCCGGCGTCTCGAAGCGGCGCATCCGCTCGGCGTACCAGGCATCCCGCTCCTCCGGCGGGACGGCGAACAGCCCCTGGTCCAGCGCCTGGCGGGTCATCTCCTCCATGGTGACGCCGGGGACCAGCAGCGGCGCCAGCTCCGGGTACAGCTCCTTGAAGCGGCGGTTGCAGGTCACCAGCCGGTGCTCGGAGTCCAGCAGCAGGAAGCCGTCGGAGATGGCGTCGATCGCCTCCTGCAGCCGGCTCTCCGCCCGGCGCAGATCCTCGCCGGCCCGGACCAGTTCGGTGATGTCGGTGTTCAGCCCGACGACGCGGCGGACGCGGCCGTCGGCGTTGCGCAGCGCCCGACCGCGGACATGGACGAAGATCTCGCGGCCCGACCGGTGACGCTGGCGCTGCACCAGGTCGAAGCTATCGCGCCCCGAGCGGATCAGGTCGCGCAGCGAGCGCTCGGCGGCGGCATGGTCCTCGGGCCAGGTGTGGGCGACCCAGGTCTCGCGGGTGGGCGGCACCTCGCCGGGCGCATAGCCCAGCATCTCCAGCCAGCGCGGCGACAGCCAGATCTCCTTGGTCAGGCCGTCCCACTCCCACAGCCCGTCATTGGCGAGGTCGAGCGCGGTCTCCATCAGCTCGGCGTCGCTTTCCCGCCGGGCCGCCTCGCGCCGCAGGGTGGCGTCGCGCGACACCAGGCCGTAATGGAAGCCGCCGTGCCCGTCCGGCCCCAGCGGATAGCCCTCCACCTCGGCCCAATAGGGCGCTCCCGCGGCGGGATGGACCAGGAACTCCTCGCGGAAGGGCAGGCGCTTCAGTGCCGCCTGCCGCACCGCCTCGGCCGCCGCGACCGAGGCCGGGTGCGGGTCGCGGCCCAGCAGCAGGGTCGACGGCCGGCCGACCAGATCGTCGCGCCGGTAGCCCATGCGCTCCAGCATGGCCTTGCTGGCGTGAAGGATCGTGCCGTCGCCGTCGGCATCGACCCGCAGCAGCACGATGCCGTCGCCGGTCCGCTCCAGCATCTGCAGGAGCAGGCCGTCCACCTCGGAAGGCGTCTCGAGAACGGGGGGTGCGGCAGGTGGCGTCAAAATCCGATCGGCGACTCTGGGATTGGCATCCTCACCCCGATGCTAGGCATGGACGCCCCCGCCTGCGCAAGGGAGATTCCCCACCCTCGCCCGAAGGTCAGGCGCCTTCGGAGAAACCCTCCGACGAACGGCGGTCCTCCTCGATCTCCCGGGCCTTCTCCTGCACCGCCTCGGGATCGATGCGGCGGGCCTGCTCCACCAGGTCGCGGGCGGCCTCCGTGTCGCCGTCGACCGCCGTCTCCACCGCGCGCTCGACGAGGTCCTCCGCCTTTTCCTTCTTGCCGGTCATGCCATCCTCCTGGGGGTATTGGGGGTCCTCCTCAACCGGACGGAGGGACGGCGGTTCCGGTGCGGAAAAGGGGAAGGCGGCCCTGTCGCGGCGTCAGCCGCGGCGCTGCCTGAACGCCTCCAGGCTGGCGGCCATCTCCTGCATCAGCTGCTGCACGATCGGGTCCTCCTTCGTCTTGGCGGCGACGGCGGCGACCTTGGGGTAGGAGGCCAGCATGGCGGTCTGGCCGAAGGCGGGCATCAGCCCCTCGATGTAGAAGACCAGCGGCACCAGCGCGCAGTCGGCCAGGCTGCGGCTCTCGCCGGCGGCATAGGGCGCCCGGACCAGCATCTCCAGACCGTCCAGGCCGCGGCGCATCTCCGCCAGCTTCACGTCCACCAGCGCCCGGTCGCGGGTCGCCGGGTTCAGCTGGCCGAACAGCGTGGTCATGGGCGCCATGACGTAGAGGTCGATCGCCCGGCTGATGGCGCGGCTGTGGGCGCGGGCCAGCGGGTCGGCCGGCAGCAGCGGCGTCTCGGGGAAGCGGTCCTCCAGGAACTCGACGATGACCTCGGACTCGATGACGATGCCGCCGTCCGCGTCCAGCGCCGGGACCTTGCCGTAGGGATTGATCGCCAAATACTCCGGCGACTTCAGCCCGCCGCCCGGCGGCGGCACCAGCGGGATGTCCAGCCCCTTCCAGCGGATCGCCAGCAGGCAGCGGGCGGCGAAGGGCGAGAGGGCGGCGCCGTAAAGCTTCATCGGAATGGGTTTCCTTACCTGCGGACGTTGGCATCGTTGGCGGGGCCGGCGTCCGGCCCTGCGTTCCCTTCATAGCGGGGATCGCGCCGATGGGGTAGGGGGGCCACTGGTGGGTCGCCGTCCGGGTGCTTATCCTCTGGGAAACGACGTCGTGGGCCCCGCCATGAGCATGAGCACGGCCGAACCGGTCGACCGGGAAACCCTTCCGGCCGGTCCCCTGCTGGACCTTCTGGACTATTGGACACGGCGGCGCGGCGCCGACCTGCCGCCGCTCTCCGCCATCGAACCGGCCGAGGTGCCGGCGGCGCTGCTGCGCCATCTCGCCGTCATCACCGCGCGCCTGCCGGACGGGCGTTTTCCGGAGGGGCGCTTCAAGGTGCTGTTCACCGGCAGCGTACCGGTCATGTTCGGCGGCAGCGACCCGACCGGCCGCTTCGTCGACGAGATCTACGCGCCGGCCGCCTACGAGGCGGGCGCCGCCTTCTTCGACCTGGTGGTCAGCAAGCGCGAGCCGGTCTTCGCCGACGACGAAATCGGCTCGGCCGATGGAGCCGACACAAGGGCCGTCTACCGGGTGCGCCGCCTCGCCGTGCCCTTCGCCGGGGCCGATGGCGGGGTCGCCGCCATCGCCTTCGCCATGACCTACCAGCCGCTGGAGGCCGGCGGGCGGCTGCAGTTCCTGCGGGAGGCGAGCGCGCGGCTGGTCAGCCGCTCGCTGCATCCGGTCGCGGTGGAGGCCGTCACGCCTTGAACGTGTCCTTGTGCTGGTCGCGCAGCAGGTTCTTCTGGACCTTGCCCATGGCGTTGCGCGGCAGCTCGTCCACGAACCAGACGCGCTTGGGCACCTTGTAGTTGGCGAGCTCGCCCTTCACCGTGGCGATGATCCCGGCCTCCGTCAGGCCCGCCTCCGGGCGCGCCATCACCACCGCCGCCGCCACCTCGCCGAAGTCGGGGTGGGGCAGGCCGATGACGGCGCTCTCCACCACGCCGGGGATGGAATCCACCACCGTCTCCACCTCCTTGGGGTAGACGTTGAAGCCGCCGGAGATGATCAGGTCCTTGGCGCGGCCGACGATGTGGACATAGCCGCGCCCGTCGATCTTGGCGACGTCGCCGGTGATGAAGAAGCCGTCGGCGCGCATGTCCTCGGCCGTCTTCTCCGGCTTCTTCCAATAGCCCTTGAACAGGTTCGGCCCGCGCATCTCCAGCACGCCGATCTCGTCGGTGCCGAGCACCTTGCCCTGCTCGTCGCAGATGCGGACCTCGACGTCCGGCAGCGGGAAGCCGACCGTGCCCGGCACCCGGTCGCCGTCCAGCGGGTTGGAGGTGATCATCCCCGCCTCGGTCATGCCGTAGCGCTCCAGGATGGCGTGGCCGGTGCGGGCGCTGAACTCGCGATGGGTGTCGGCCAGCAGCGGGGCGGAGCCGCTGATGAAGAGCCTGAAATGGCCGACCAGTTCCTTGGTGAAGCGCGGCTCGGCCAGCAGGCGGGTGTAGAAGGTCGGCACGCCCATCATGACGGTGGCGCGCGGCAGCAGGCCCAGCACCGTCTCGGCGTCGAACTTGGGCAGGAACAGCATGGACGTGCCGTTCAGCAGCACGCAGTTGGTCGCGACGAACAGGCCGTGGGTGTGGAAGATCGGCAGGGCGTGCAGCAGCACGTCCTTGGGGCCCCAGCCCCAGAGCCTATGCAGCGCCAGCGCGTTGGAGCCGAGGTTCCAATGGGTCATCATGGCGCCCTTGGAGCGCCCCGTCGTGCCCGAGGTGTAGAGGATGGCCGCGAGGTCGTCCCTGGCCGCGGGCAGCGTCTCGAAGCTCTCCGGCAGCCCGGCGGCCCGCTCGGCGAAGGAGCCGTCGCCGTTCACCCCCAGCGTCAGGACGTGCGGCACCCTGGCGGCCGTGGCGAGGTCCCGCATCTGCGCCTCGGTCTCCGGGCGGCAGACGAACAGGGTGGGCTCGGCATCCTCCAGGAAATAGCCGATCTCGCCGCGCTGGTAGGCGGTGTTCAGCGGCAGGTAGACGCCGCCGGCCCGCACCACGGCGAGGTAGAGGAAGATGTTCTCAGGCGACTTATCGACCTGCACCGCCACCCGGTCGCCCTTCTTCACACCAAGCTTCGCCAGCAGGTTGGCGTAGCGGGCGGAGATCGCCTCCAGGTCGGCGTAGCTGTAGATCCGGCCCGTCTCCGTCTCGATGAAGGGGCTGTTACGGTCCGCCGGGAAGCGGCTCTCGAACAGATGGTACAGGCTGTCGCTCTTCATCGCATGCTCCTGGGGCGCACTCTGGGGACGGTCCTCCGCGGCGGGCCTCTTCACGGGCCCGGCCGGACGGCGGCGACCATAGCCGCCCGGAGGCGTGCTGCCAACTGGCCGAAATGTCCGGATCACCAGCCCCTTTCGCAGTTGCAACGGGCGGGGGCGGAGGCCCATATTCTGGAAAATAGCCCTCCAGCGAGGTGCGCCCGCCATGCCGCTCCCGCCCGACAGTTCCAGCCGCCGACCCCTTCCACGCCGGACGCTTCTGCGGGGCCTGCTGGGCGGGTCCTGCGCCCTGGCGCTGCCCCTGGGCACGGCCCGGGCGCAGCAATCGACGGTCGGCGCCGGCATCCGCTTCTTCCAGATCGGCACCGGCACGACGGGCGGCACCTACTTCCCCATCGGCGGCATCATCGCCAACGCCATCAGCAACCCGCCCGGTTCGCGCGAGTGCGAGCGCGGCGGCAGCTGCGGCGTGCCCGGCCTGATCGCCGTGGCGCAGGCGACGTCGGGCGCGGTGGAGAATGTCGAGGGCATCCGCGACCGGCGCTTCGAATCCGGCATGGTGCAGGCCGACATCGCCTACGCCTCCTGGCGCGGCGAGGGCGCCTTCAAGGCCGAGCAGCCCTTCGCCGAACTGCGCGCCATCGCCAACCTCTACACCGAGACGATCCATCTGGTGGTGCGCGCCGACGGGCCGATCCAGACCGTCGCCGACCTCAAGGGCAAGCGGGTGGCGGTGGGGGAGAAGGGCTCGGGCACGCTGGTCAGCGCCCGGGTGCTGCTGCAGGCTTACGGTCTCACGGAGAAGCGGATCGAGGCCGAGTTCCTGAATCCCGGCACCGCCAGCGACCGGCTGGTGGAGGGGGCGCTGGACGCCTTCTTCATCGTCGGCGGCTATCCGCTGCCGGCGGTGGCCGACCTCGCCGCCCGGCTGCCGATCCGGCTGGTGCCGCTGGCGGACGAGCGCGCCGACCGGGCGGAGAGCCGCCTGCCCTTCTTCACCGAAAGCCTGGTGGAGGCCGGCATCTACAACGGCGTACCGGAGACGCGCAGCCTGGGCGTCGGCGCGCAATGGCTGGTGCACGACGCCGTGCCGGACGCCATCGTCTACGGCGTCGCCAAGGCGCTGTGGCACCCGGCCACGCTGCGGCTGCTGCACGAGGGCCATCCGCGCGGGGCCGCCATCCGCCCGGAGAAGGCGCTGGACGGGCTGGCCGTGCCGCTGCACTCGGGCGCCGAGCGCTACTACCGCGAGGCCGGCTACCAGATCCCCCCACCGCCCGCCCCGCCGGAACCGCCGCCGACCAAGGCGGCCGGAGCGACGAAGCAGCCCTCGCGGTAGGGGCGCCGGACAATGGCTGGCGGCCTGTAAACCTTTCCTTCCGTCATCCCGGCGAAAGCCGGGACCCAGGGGTTGCAGCGGGATGCGCCAAATGCAGCGCTCCTTTCGCCCGGCGCGGGTTCACCCGTGCATGAGGGCGTGCTTCATCGACCGCCCACGGCGGCAACTCCTGGGTCCCGGCTTCCGCCGGGATGACGCTTGAGAGATTGAGCGAACGGCGAGACCCGTAGGGTCAGTTCCCCAGAACAAGCCCCGCCCCTCAGATCGGCCCGAAATCGATCTCCCACTCCTCCGCCAGGGCCGCGCGCTTCCAGTCCTGGAAGGCGGGCAGGGCCTGCACCGCCTCGACATAGGCGCGGCTCCCGGGCGTCAGCTCCACGCCCCAGGTGGTGAAGCGCGTCGTGACCGGCGCGTACATGCAGTCGGCGACCGAGAAGCGGCCGAACAGGAACGGCCCGCCTCGGCCGAAGCGCGCCCGGCAGTCGGCCCAGATCGCCTGCACCCGCGCGATGTCGGCGGCGGCCTTGGCGAGGCGCTCCTCCGACCGGCGCTCGCGGCGCAGATCCATGAACAGGTTGGCGCGGAGGTCCTGGAAGCCGCTGTGCATCTCCGCCGAGACCGAGCGGGCGACAGCCCGGGCGGCGCGGTCCTCGGGCCACAGCCCGGCCTCGGGCCTCAGCTCGGCGACGTACTCGCAGATGGCGAGGCTGTCCCAGATCGTGAGGTCGCCATGGCGGAGCACCGGCACCTTGCCGGCCGGGCCCTGCGCCAGGATCGCCGCCTTGGTTTCGGGCGTCCGCAGCGGGATCACCACCTCGTCGAAGGCGATGCCCGCCTGCCGCAGCGCCAGCCAGGGCCGCAGCGACCATGACGAGTAGCTCTTGTTGCCGATGACCAGGGTGAAGTCGGACATGGCGCGCCTCCCGATGGGTAGGCTCCGGGCCTAGCATGCGGGGCGGCGGCCCGCAATGCGCCCATTTCGGGGGTTGGCTCAGGCCGGCTTTCTGTGGAACCTTGCCGGCCCAGACATCCATCCCAGAGGAGCGCCTCCCGTGCTGCCCTGCCTGCGCCAAGCCGCCGACGCCGATACCGTGACCATCGTCCCCGTCCGCAAGGAGGGGCTGGAGGCGTGGCTGTCGCAAGCCCCCGCCGCCACCTCATCCTGGGTGCGGGCGCTGGGCTTCACCGGCGAGGCCGGGGCGACGGCGCTGGTCCCGGGCGAGGGCGGGCGCCTCGGCCAAGTGCTGGTCGGGGTGGGCGAGCGCATCGACCTCTGGAGCTTCGCCGGCCTGCCGGGCAGTCTTCCCAAAGGCAGCTACCGCATCGAGGGGCTGGACGCCCGGAGCGCCACGGCGGCGGCACTCGGCTGGTCGCTCGCCTGCTACCAGTTCACCCGCTATAAGAAGTCGACCAAGGAGTTCCCGGCGCTGGTCGTGTCCGACGGCACCGACCTGGCGGCGGTGGAGCGCACCGCGACCTCCGCCTTCCTGGTCCGCGACCTGATCAACACCCCGGCCGAGGATATGGGGCCGGGCGACCTCGCCGCCGCAGCAAAGAGCATCGCCACCGAGTTCGGCGCCGATGTCTCGGTCATCGAGGGCGACGACCTGCTCAGCCAGAACTATCCGGCGGTCCATGCGGTGGGCCGGGCGGCGGCCAAGCGCCCCTGCCTGATCGACCTGACCTGGTCGGGCGCCGGCTCGGACGCGCCGCTGGTCTGCCTGGTCGGCAAGGGCGTCTGCTTCGACAGCGGCGGGCTCGACATCAAGGGCGCCGCCAACATGCTGCTGATGAAGAAGGACATGGGCGGCGCCGCCCATGTGCTGGGCCTGGCGCGCATGGTGATGGCGGCGAAGCTGCCGGTCCGCCTGCGGGTGCTGGTGCCGGCGGTGGAGAACGCCATCGCGGGCAACGCCTTCCGCCCCGGCGACATCCTGGCCACCCGCAAGGGCCTGACGGTGGAGATCGGCAACACCGACGCCGAGGGGCGCCTGATCCTCTGCGACGCGCTGTTCGAGGCCGACCAGGCCAAGCCGGCGATGATCCTGGACTTCGCGACGCTCACCGGCGCCGCCCGCGTGGCGCTGGGTACCGAGCTGCCGGCCCTGTTCGCCAACGACGACCAGCTCGCCAACGACTTCCTGGCCGCCGCGACCGAGGCCGACGACCCGGTCTGGCGCCTGCCGCTGTGGCAGGGCTACCGCAAGCAGCTGGACAGCAAGGTCGCCGACCTGAACAACGCGCCCTCGGGCGGCTTCGGCGGCGCCATCACCGCGGCGCTTTACCTGGAGCAGTTCGTCTCCAAGGGCACGCCCTGGGCCCATATCGACCTGATGGCCTGGAACCAGTCCGCCAAGCCCGGCCGTCCCGAGGGCGGCGAGGCCATGGCGCTCCGCGCCGCCTTCACGCTGCTGGAGAAGCGGTTCGGGAGGTAAGCGCTCGGTTCGAAATCTCTCCTCCCGTCATCCCGGCGAAGGCCGGGACCCAGGGGTTGCAGCGAGATGTGCCCAATGCAGCGCTTCCACCCTACCCGATCATCCGATCGGCCGGATCAGGGCGTGCTTCATCAAGCCCGCATGGCTGCAACCCCTGGGCCCCGGCCTTCGCCGGGGTGACGGTTGAGAGGGGGCAGGCGGCGTCCGTGTTCTCGACCCATGACATGACGGTTGTTACGCTCGCGGACGGCGAGACCGTGCACAACGCGTTCGAGGACCGGGACTTCGGGCCATGAGCGACTCTCCGATCTTCTACGACCCTTCGACCGACAGCATGTATGTCACCCTTGGTGCCGGACCGGCCGTGCGCCAGAGGGTGGAGGATGACCGCGACCTCGTGAT
Source organism: Azospirillaceae bacterium (assembly GCA_035626475.1). Taxonomy (GTDB): domain Bacteria; phylum Pseudomonadota; class Alphaproteobacteria; order Azospirillales; family Azospirillaceae; genus DASPKT01. Next base: position 27,816 of record DASPNP010000063.1, on the reverse strand, counting down.
CGACCTGGACGCTGAGGGGCGGACTGTCGGCTACGACATCCAGTTCGCGTCCCAGCACATGGATGTGGTCGAGGAGGCGCTGCGCCTGCTGCGGCAGTCGGCCGCCAAAGCCGCCTGAGCCTTTCGGCCTTGGGCCCGACTCGGGCCCCCTTGCCGGAAGGGCGCTTCTCCGGCACACTTCGTTTCGTGGCCGGATCAACCGGCCATCGGCTGGGGGGCCTTGATGTCGCGGAATTTGGATGCGCTGGAGCTCTGGCGCGGGGCGTTGGTGGCGAGCGTGCGCCAGGACGGACCTGATCTTTCGGCACGCCAGCTGGCGCTTCTGCTCACGGTCTACATGACTCCGCCGCCGCACACCGTGCGTGGCCTGGCATCGACCCTCAACATCTCCAAGCCCGCCGTGACGCGCGCGCTGGACCGGCTGGGCCGGCTCGGCTTCGCCAAGCGCAAGCGGGACGACACCGACCGGCGCAACGTGCTGGTCCAGCGCACCGTGAAGGGATCCGTCTTCCTGACCGAGTTCGCCCAGCTGGTGATCGACGCCGGCGCCACCGCCGCCGCCTTCCAGGATGGCGGCGCGCTCGCTGCCCCGGCGCCCGTCGCCCGTCCGGAGCCCGTGGCGGCCCCGGCATGAGCGCCGCCCTCGATCCCCGAATCCACGCCTACCGCCCGGACCTCGCCGCCGCCACGCTGAAGGGTCAGGTGGAGGCGGAGCGCTTCGTCGACGGCATTCCCTGCCAGGTGCGCGCCGGCTTCGTGACCCTGGCGGAGCGGCCGGCGCCCGACAGCCGCCAGTCCAGCCAGCTCCTGTTCGGCGAGGTCTTTACGGCACTCGAGGAGAAGGACGGCTGGGTCTGGGGCCAGAACGCCACCGACGGCTATGTGGGATACCTGCGCATCGAGGCGCTGGACATGGAGGTGCAGGAGCCGACGCACCGCGTCACGGCCCTGCGCGGCTACCTGTTCCCCGAGCCCGATTTGAAGTCGCCCTTCCTCGACGTGCTCAGCCTCGCCTCGCCGGTGACGGTGGTGGGCGAGCGCGACGGCTATGCCGAGCTCGCCGGCGGCGGCTGGCTCTACGCCAAGCAGCTGGAGCCGCTGGACGCGGCGAAGGCGCACGATCCGGTGGAGACGGCGCTGCGGTTCCTGGGAACTCCCTACCTCTGGGGCGGCCGAACCAGCCTGGGGCTGGACTGCTCCGCCCTGGTGCAGCTCTCCCTCTCCATGGCCGGCGTGGCCTGCCCGCGCGACAGCGACCAGCAGCGCGAGAGCGTCGGCACGAAGATCTCCGACGACGGCCGGGATGTGGCCTACCAGCGCGGCGACATCGTCTTCTTCCCCGGCCATGTCGGCATCATGGCCGACGCGACCGACCTGGTGCACGCCAACGCCTTCCACATGTGCGTGACCCGCGAGCCGCTGACCGACGTGGTCGCCCGTGCGGGCGCCAAGGGCATCAACGGGGTGCGTAGGCTTTAGGCGGTAGGGGGCCGTTGCGCCCTTATCCTTCTCCCCTTGCGGGAGAAGGATGGGGCCCCAAGCCTGCTTGGGGAGGATGAGGGGTGGACGGGGCGCAGCCCCGGCCTTTTCGACGGCTGATCTAGGGACACCCGGTGAGAACGTCGGGCTTTCAGCCCGCCGACCCCTCACCCTCCCACGCTTCGCGCGGGTCCCATCCCTCTCCCGCAAGGGGCGAGGGATTTTTCCTACCCGTGCAATTCCTTGAACCGCAGGAACTCCGCCCGGGTCTTCGGGCCGTAGGTCTCGAAGGCCGGATCGGGGGTGTAGGCGTGGCGCAGGCGCTGGACCAGGTCGGCATCCTCCAGGCTCGCCCGCTTCATCAGGCGTGACGGCTCGACCTTGTAGGGCTTAAGCGCGTTCAGCCCGAAGATCTTGGCTTTCAGCCCCGGCGTCAGTTCGGGATAGCCGTGCTTCTCCTGGAGCTCCTTGGAAATCTGGAAGGCGCGGAAGGCCTGGATCTGGTCCTGCGGGCTGCCGTACCAGATGCTGTCCGTGCCCCAGAGCACGCGGTCGGGCCCGACGGCCTTGAGCAGCTTGCCCAGCGCGTGCGCCGCCTGGGTCGGGTCGCGCAGCATCAGGAAGCGCCAGGTGCTGCCCAGCTCGGCATAAACGTTGGCGCCGGGCTTGACCCCCGCCTGTTCCAGGCTGCGCACCAGCGTGTCGATGCCGCCGACCGCCTTCGGATCATAGGGGCCTTCCACGAGGTCGCTGTCGTAGCCGGCATGGTAGATCAGGAAGGTCACGTCCGGATGCCGGGCCGCGGCCGGGCCGACATCGTCGCAGGTGCTGAACTCATAGCCCTGCTTGCTGAAGGGCAGGCCCTTGTGGATCGCGATCATCGGCACGCCGAGGTCGCGCGCCTTCTCGATGAAGGCGGTGCCGTATTGGTCGGTCAGGCGGAAACCGCTGGCGGGCCCTTGGGGCCCGAACTGCGTATAGGTCTTGAAGGCGGCGATCCTGAACTCCGACACCGCCCGCTCCATCGGCGCCAGCCCGTCCGGCACGTTGGGGTTGACCGGGCAGTGCAGCAGCAGACGCTCGGTCCCGTCCAGCGCCTTCACCAGCGCCCGGGTGGCCGCCGCCTCCTCGATGGTCAGGGGCTGGCGGTCGTAGGGGGCGGGGGTGAAGGACAGGACCATCATGTCCGTGTCGCTGTCCAGGAACACGTCCTTCACGAAGCGGTCGGCGCCGAAGCAGTTGAGATACCCCAGCACCTCCTTGTCGCCGGCGCCGCAACTGGCGTGGGGCAGGGACGAGAGCGGCCGCGCGTCCGGCTTCAGCTTGCCGATCCAGGCGCCCGACGGGTTGACGTGGTGGCCCTGCACGTCGAAGACGAACTCGCGCTTCGCCAGCACCGAGTCCGCCGCCGCGCGGTCCAGCCCCGCCTCTTTCGGCAGATCGAACGACCCGCCGGTGCGCCCGGCCGCCGCATGCGCCTCGTTCAGCGCCGCCAGCGTGGTGGCGACGCCGCAGGCGCTGGTCAGGAAGGCCCGCCGCCCCAACCCCAGCCGCCGCGCATTCTCCCCCGCCGCCCGGTGCGCCTCATGGATCGCCGCCTCGATGGCGGGCGGCAGCGCGACGGGCTCGAACTCGCCGTTGGTGGCCGTGTCGATCTTCACGGGCAGCCGCGTGCCCTCGGGATCAAGGCCGTGATCGGTCATGGGTGCCTCCCTGGCGTTTTGCCGGGGAGGCTAGCATGGCGGGCGGGGTGCGGGCAGGTCCGCTTAAGGGCGGGCCACCGCGTATTCCAGCCGCGCGATGCCGCTGGGGTAGCGGCCCTGCTCCAACAGCTCCAGCCGGCAGCCCCGGGTCCCGCCGGACAGCAGCGGGATGCCGCCGCCCAGCACCTCCGGGATGATGGCGACGTCCAGCCGGTCGATCTCGCCGGCCTCCAGGAATGCCTGGGCCACCTTGCCGCCGCCGACGATCCAGATGTCGCCGCCCACCGTCTCCGCCCGCAACCGCCGCGCCAGTTCCGGAACGGGACCGCTCCAGGCGGCAACGCCCTCCGGCGCGTCCGGCGCGAGCGGCTTCGAGGTCAGCACCACCACCCGCCTGCCGCCATAGGGCCAGCCGAACCCCAGGCACTGGTCGTAGGTGCTGCGGCCCATGACCAGCGTCGGATGCCGCTCCATGAAGGCGCCGAAATCGATGGTCGGTTCGGGATGCCCCTCCAGCCAATGCACCCCGCCCTCGCGGTCGGCGATGAAGCCGTCCAGGCTCATGGCGGCGTGGTAGCGGATCAGGGGGGTGGACATGGGGGCTCTCGTTAGTTGTTACCTGCGTTGCGCCCTTCATCCCGTCACCCCGGCGCAAGCCGGGGCCCAGGAGTTGCAGCCATGCTCGATCGATGAAGCAACAAGATCCGGTGCTGCATCCGCCGCATCCCGCTGCAACCCCTGGGTCCCGGCTTGCGCCGGGATGACGGTTAGGGATTGCGCAACCGGCGGTATCTGAACCGATCCGAGATCAGCGCACCATCCCCCTGAGGCGATACAACTCCTCCAGCGCCTGCCGGGGGGTCAGCTCATCGGGGTTCACCGCGCGCAGCGCCTCCTCAACGGGGGAGGGGCCGGGCTCCGGGGCGGACGGCGCCGGGGCGGGGCGCTTGGTGAGCGCGCTGAACAGCGGCAGATCGTCGGCGAGGCGCGCGACGGCGCCGCCCTGCTCGCCCTGCTCCAGCACCTTCAGCACCTGCTCGGCCCGGTGGATGACCGGGGCGGGCAGGCCGGCCAGGCGGGCGACGTGGATGCCGTAGCTGCGGTCGGCGGCGCCGGCGGCGACCTCGTGCAGGAACACCACCTCGCCCTGCCATTCCTTGATGCGCATGGTGTGGGGGGCCAGCGCCGGGAGCTTGGCCGCCAGCGTCGTCAGCTCGTGGTAATGCGTGGCGAACAGCGCGCGGCAGCGCGTCACCTCGTGCAGATGCTCGACGCAGGCCCAGGCGATGGAAAGGCCGTCGAAGGTGGCGGTGCCGCGGCCGATCTCGTCGAGGATCACCAGGCTGCGGGCCGTAGCCTGGTTCAGGATGCCGGCCGTCTCCACCATCTCCACCATGAAGGTGGAGCGGCCGCGCGCCAGGTCGTCGGCGGCGCCCACGCGGCTGAACAGCTTGTCGACCACGCCGATGCGGGCGCTCCCGGCCGGCACGAAGCTGCCCATCTGCGCCAGCACGGCGATCAGCGCGTTCTGGCGCAGGAAGGTGGACTTGCCGGCCATGTTCGGGCCGGTCAGCAGCCACAGGCGCTGCCGGTCGGACAGGTCGCAGTCGTTGGCGACGAAGCTGCCGGCCGCGCCTTGCGCCTCCAGCGCCTCCTCCACCACCGGATGGCGGCCGGCACGGATGTCGAAGTCGGTCCCGTCCAGCAGCACCGGGCGGCACCAGCGCCGCTCGGCCGCCAGTTCGGCCAGGGACGACACCACGTCCAGCGCCGCCAGCGCGTGGGCCGCCGTGGCGATGGCGTCGGCGTGGCCGAGCGTCTCCCGGCACAGCTCCTCGAACAGCTCCAGCTCCAGCGCCAGGGCCTTGTCCGCCGCCTCGCCGACGCGCCGCTCCAGGTCGGACAGCTCCACCGTGGTGAAGCGCACGCAGTTCGCCAGGGTCTGCCGGTGGATGAAGGTCGCGCGCGCCTCCCCCGCCATCAGCTTGTCGGCATGGACGGGCGTGACCTCGATGTAATAGCCCAGCACATTGTTGTGCCGGATCTTCAGCGAGCCGATGCCGGTCGCCTCGCAATATTTGGCCTGCAGGTTGGCGATGTGGCGGCGGCTGTCGTCGCGGAGCAGGACCAGTTCGTCCAGCGCCGGGTGGAAGCCCCGGGCGATGAAGCCGCCGTCACGCGCCTGCAACGGCAGCTCCGGCCCCAGCGCCTCGCGCAGCCGGTCGGTCAGGGCCCCGTGCTCGCCCAGGTCGCGCACCACGGCGCCCAGCCCGTCGGGCAGCGATCCGGCGAAGCCATCGCGCAGCCGGTGCTTCAGGTCGGCCGCCCGCTCCAGCCCGTCGCGCACGCAGGCGAGGTCGCGCGGGCTCCCCCGTCCCAGCGCCAGTCGGGAGAGGGAGCGCTCCAGGTCGGGCGCCCGCTTCAGGCAGTCGCGGACGTCGACCCGCAGATGCTCCTGGTCGTGGAAGAAGGACACCATGTCCAGGCGCCGGTCGATGCGGACAGGGTCGGTCAGGGGCGCGGACAGATGCGCCGCCAGCAGCCGGGCGCCGGCGCCGGTCACCGTGCGGTCGACGGCGGCGAGCAGGCTGCCCTTGCGCTCGCCGGTGAGGGTGCGCACCAGCTCCAGGTTGCGGCGGCTGGCCGGGTCGATCTCCATGACCGCGCCGGTGGCGAGGCGCCGGGGCCGGTCGAGGCGCGGCAGCTTGCCCTTCTGCGTCAACTCGACATAGTCGACCAGCGCGCCGGCGGCGGCGACCTCGCCCCGCGTGAAGCTGCCGAAGGCGTCCAGCGTGCCGACATCGTAGAGCGCCAGCAGGCGCTGGCGGCCATTCTCGCTGTCGAAGCGGGAATTGGGCTGCACCGTCAGCCGTTCGCGCCACTCCGCCCACAGCTCGAACAGATCGGGCTGCTGCGCCAAGCGCTCGGGCATCAGCAGCTCGCCCGGCGACAGGCGCGCTAGTGCGGCCGGCAGCCCCGCCTTCTCCACCGGCTGCAGCGTCAGCTCGCCGGTGGACAGGTCCAGCCAGGCGAGGCCCAAGCCCCCGGCCGCCTCCGCCAGCGCCGCGAGGTAGTTGTTGGACCGCGCGTCCAGCAACCCATCCTCGGTGATGGTGCCAGGGGTGACGACGCGGATGACCTCGCGCCGGACGACGGACTTCGACCCGCGCTTCTTCGCCTCGGCCGGGTCCTCGGTCTGCTCGCAGATGGCGACGCGGAAGCCCTGGCGGATCAGGCGCGACAGATAGCTCTCATGGCTGTGCACCGGCACGCCGCACATGGGGATCTCCTCCCCCAGATGCAGGCCGCGCTTGGTCAGCGTGATGTCCAGCGCGCGCGCCGCCTGGACCGCGTCCTCGAAGAACAGCTCGTAGAAATCGCCCATCCGGTAGAACAGCATGCAGTCCGGGTGCTGCCGCTTGATCTCCAGATACTGCGCCATCATCGGCGTGACGGCGGAACTCGGGGCTTCATTGATGTCGGGCATGGAGATCGCGCGCAAGGTGCCGGGAAGCTGCGCTCATATGGGCGCGGGCAGGGGCCGAAGCTACCACTCCCGACGGGTGCTACCAAGCCTCAGCCGGGCCGCCGCTCCAGCCGCCGCACCTCCGCCAGCAGCGCGTCGGCCCCCGCCTCAACCATGTCCAGCACCTCCGTGAAGTGCGTCTCCTCGCCGTAATAGGGGTCGGGCACGTCGGCGCCCTTCCAGCGCCCCTCCAGGAAGTCGGTGAACAGGTGGATGCGGGAGCGGGCCTCGGCGTCCGGGGCGAGGCGCTCCAGGATGCGGCGGTGACCCTGGTCCATGGCGAGGATCAGGTCGTGGGTGCGGAAGTCGGCCGCCGCCACCTTGCGGGCCCGCAACGGCGACAGGTCGTAGCCGCGCCGCTTGGCGCAGGCGACCGTGCGCGGGTCGGGCGCCTCGCCGACGTGGTAGGCGTGGGTGCCGGCGCCGTCGACCCGCACCCGGCCCTCCAGCCCGGCCTCCCGCACCTTGTGCCGGAACACCCCGTCGGCGGTGGGCGAGCGGCAGATGTTCCCGGTGCAGACGAAAAGGACGGAGATTTCGGGCATGGCGCGCTGTTCCCACGGGCTGAGACGCCCGCACCCTAGCAGCGGCGTTCCGCCGCTTGAAGGGGCCGCCGCTTGAAGGGGCCACCGCCGTCATGACAAGCTCGCCCGCATGACCCTGCATATCCCGAAGACCGAGCCCATCGTGATCCTGACCGGCGCCGGCATCAGCCGGGAGTCGGGGCTGCACACCTTCCGCGACGCCGACGGCATCTGGGCGACGGTGCGGATCGAGGACGTCGCCACGCCCGAGGCGTTCCAGCGCGACCCGTGCAAGGTCCAGGGCTTCTACAACGCCCGCCGCCGCGGCCTGCTGGACGCCAAGGTGCAGCCCAACGCCGCCCACCACGCGCTGGCCCGGCTGGAACGGGAGTGGCCGGGCGGGATGCTGCTGGTCACGCAGAACATCGACGACCTGCATGACCGCGCCGGCAGCCGCAACCTGATCCACATGCATGGCGAGCTGCTGAAGGCCCGCTGCACCATGTGCCGCAGCATCCATGAGTGGCGCGAGGATCTGGACGTCGGGACGGTGTGCCCGCGCTGCGGCATGCCGGGCACGCTGCGCCCGCACGTCGTCTGGTTCGGCGAGATGCCACTGGAGATGGAGCGCATCTACGGCGTGCTGGGCGATTGCGGCCTCTTCGTCTCCATCGGCACTTCCGGCAACGTCTACCCCGCCGCCGGCTTCGTGCAGGAGGCGCGGGCATCCGGCGCCCGCACCCTGGAGCTGAACCTGGAGCCCTCGGCCGGCGCCACCCTGTTCGAGCAGCGCCGCGAGGGTCCGGCGACGGAGCTGGTGCCGGCGTTCGTAGAGGAATTGCTGCGGGGGTGAAGCGCCACTTTCCCTCGCCCCTTGCGGGAGAGGGAAGGGGCCCACGCGCAGCGTGGGAAGGGTGAGGGGTCGGACGGCGCAGCCGGACGTTCTCAACCTCCGTGCAAAGAACAGTCATCGAGAAGGCCCGGCCTGCGGCCGGTCCACCCCTCATCCCCCCGTTGCTATCGCAACGGGTCCCTCCTTCTCCCGCAAGGGGAGAAGGATAAGGGCGCCCGCCTCTGTAACCGCCGCGTTACCGCCCTTGCGGCTCCCCTCCGCCATCCCCATAACTTTCGGCGAATTTCCGGGGAGTGGGCAGTGGCCGAGACGCTGATCGAGATCGAGGGGCTGCGCCATGTCATCGGCGGGCGCACGGTGCTGGAGCTGCCGCGCTGGAGCCTGCCCGCCGGGCGGCACAGCCTGCTGCTGGGGCCCAGCGGGTCGGGCAAGACCACGCTGATGCACGCGCTGGCGGGTCTGCGGCGTCCGACCGAGGGAACGGTGCGCGTCGCCGGGCAGGATGTCTGGGCGCTCTCGGGCACGGCGCAGGACCGGTTCCGCGGCCGCACGCTGGGCATCGTCTTCCAGACGCTGCATCTGGTGGCGGCGCTGTCGATCGCCGACAATCTGCGGCTGGCCCAGTGGCTGGCCGGACTGCCGCAGGACGCGAACGCCGTGCGCGACGCACTGGCCGGCGTCGGCCTGGGCGACCGGCTGGGCGCCAAGCCGCACGAGCTGTCGCTCGGCGAACAGCAGCGCGTCGCCATCGCCCGGGCGGTGGTGAACCGGCCCCGCCTGATTCTGGCGGACGAGCCGACCTCCGCCCTGGACGACGCCAACTGCGCGAAGGTGCTGGAGCTGCTGCTGGAGCGCGCCGGGGCGGCCGGTGCCACGCTGGTGATCGCCACCCACGACCAGCGGCTGAAGGACCGTTTCCCCGACCGGCTGGACCTGGACGAGCCCCGGAGGGCGGCGGCATGAACCTCGTCTCGTTGAGCCTCGCCTACCTGCGCCAGCGGTCGCTGAACACGGCGCTGAACCTGGCCCTGCTGTCGCTGGGCGTCGCCACCATCGTCTTCCTGCTGCTGGCCGGCACGCAGCTGGAGCGGCGCCTGTCGCGCGACGCGGAGGGCGTGGATCTGGTGGTGGGCGCCAAGGGCAGCCCGATGCAGCTGATCCTCTCGGCGCTCTACCAGATTGACGTGCCCACCGGGAACATCCCGCTGGCCGAGGCCGAGAAGCTCGCCGCCCACCCGCTGGTCAAGAGCGCCATCCCGCTCGCCATGGGCGACAGCTTCAACGGCTTCCGCATCGTCGGCACCACCCACGACTACCTCACCCAGGCCGGCGCCGTGCTGGCGGACGGCGCCCTCTACGGCCGGCAGATGGAGGCGGTGCTGGGCGCCAAGGTCGCCCGCGAGACCAACCTGAAGGTCGGCGACAGCTTCGTCGGCAGCCACGGCATGGGCGGCGGCGGGCCGATGGGAGGCGAGCATGCCGACATGCCCTTCACCGTCACCGGCATCCTGAAGCCCACCGGCGGCGTGGTCGACCGGCTGGTGCTGACCCCGGTGGAGAGCGTCTGGCATGTCCACGACGTCCACCACCACGACGCCGATCCGAAGGCGGAGGCGACCGCCGTCCCGCCCGCGCCCCAGCCCGCGAAGGCCGAGGCGTCCCGGAAGGCGACCGCCAAGGGCCACGACCATGATCACGACCACGACCACGGCAAGGGCGGCGGCAAGCTGGGCGGGGACGACCATGCCCACGACCATGACCACGCCGAGGGTGACGACCATCACCACGCCGAGGATCATGCCCATGCGCATGTCGAGCCGCGCGAGGTCACGGCCCTGCTGATCCGCTACAAGTCGCCGCTGGCCGCCGCCCGGCTGCCGCGCGAGATCAACGAGGGCAGCCAGATGCAGTCGGCCTCGCCGGCGACCGAGCTGACCCGGCTGCTGTCGCTGCTGGGCGTCGGCTTCGACGCCGCCCGCGCCTTCGGCCTGCTGCTGATCGGCAGCGCCGCGCTCAGCGTCTTCATCGCGCTCTACAACAGCACCCAGGCGCGCCGCTACGACCTGGCGGTGATGCGCAGCCTCGGCGCCACGCGCGGCAACCTGGTGGCGCAGCTGCTGACCGAGAGCCTGATCGTCAGCCTGGCCGGCACGCTGCTGGGCATGGCGATCGGCCATGCGGCGGCGGAGCTGGCGGGGCGGCTGGTGCCCCAGGCGCAGGATCTGGGCATGACGGGCTTCCTCTTCCTGGCCGAAGAGGCGTATCTGTTCCTGCTGGCGGTGGGCATCTCGGTCCTGGCGGCGCTGCTGCCGGCCATCCAGGTCCACCGCGCCGACGTGTCGTCCGTGCTGTCGCGCGGCTGAGCTTCCCGCATCGTGAGGGTCCGTCCCATGTCCCGTATCGCCGCCTCCCTGCTGGCCGCCGCCTTGCTGGTGTCGGGCTCCGCCCTGGCGCTGACCCAGGAGACGCGGCCGGCGCCGCCGCGCCCGAGCCAGGCCGAGCCGAACAATCCCAACGCCATCCCGCGCGCCACGCTTGGCTGGGACAAGATCGCCGACGTCCGCGAGGAGCAGTCGCTGGTCAAGGGCAAGCTGCGCACCAAGGCGGTCTTCGGCGACGCGGTGAAGGCGCTGGACGGCAAGGAGCTGCTGATCGGCGGCTTCATGATCCCGCTGGAGCAGAAGGAGAAGACGACGCACTTCCTGCTGTCGGCGCTGGCTCCCAGCTGCCCCTTCTGCCCGCCGCCGGGTTCCGCCGACCTGGTGGAGGTGCGCACGACCGAGCCGGTCGCCTTCACCTACGACATGGTGAATCTGAAGGGCACGCTGCGCATCTCGGCGGAGGACGAGAACGGCCTCTACTACCGGCTCGAGAACGCCGCCACCCAGCCGAACTCCTGACCGGAAGCCCTATTGATGCGCCTTTCCGCCGTCGCCGCCCTGGCCCTGCTGTGCCTGGGCCTCACCGCCGTCCCGGCCTCCGCCCAGGAGGAGTGCGGCAAGCTGTTCGAGGGGGCGGACTGCACCCAGGCCGACCATGAGCGCGCGCTGGAGCGCATGAAGGACGCCGCCGCCAAGGACGACCCGGCCGCCGCCGCGGCCGCCGCGGCCGCCGTTCAGGCGCCGGTGGAGTCGGGCGCGCCGGAGGCGGCGAACCTGCGTGCCCAGGCGCTGGCCAACTGGGAGAAGCTGGTGCGCGAGCGCCAGGGGCTGGGCGTGCAATGCTGCCACCCGGGCCCCGATGGCGAGATGTGGTGCCACTAAGGCGTTGAGCCTGATCGTAGCCGGATCGTAGGTCGCATGGAGGCGAAGCCGCAATGCGACGCGCCCCGGCCGTGGAATGTCGCATTACGCCTGCGGCTTCATGCGACCTACGTGGACCGGCGCCGGCCCTTACTGACCCTTGGTGCGGAACAGGCGGAGCTGCTCGTTGAAGCGGGCGGCCAGCAGCTGCATGTTGCCGATCATGTCGTCCTGGATCTTCACCAGCCGCAGATAGTCGGCGACGCTGAGGGTGCCGCCGTTGCTCTGCTGCACCGTCTCGATGCAGTCGACGAAGTTCTGGCCCTGGTCGACATAGGCCTGGAAGGCCACGCGGGCGCTCTGCATCTCGGCCTCGGTCGCCTTGCGCCCGTCCGGCGGCACCGGCAGGTCCTTCGGCGGCACGCAGCTGATCTTCTGCGGGGCGGCCTGAGGCGCGGACTGCGGCGTCGCCGGTGCGGCGGCGGGCGCGGCAGGCTTCGGTGCTGCGGGCTGCTGCGGCTGCTGGGCGGTGGCGGCGCCGGCGGTCAGGAGGAGGGCGGCGGCGAGGACGGCGGAGACACGCTTCACGGATCGACTCTTCCCTGTCCGGCCGTCCCCAATGGATGTCCCAGGTGGATCGTGGGACGGCGTCGGGGCGGCACTTAGGCACAAGGCCGCGCGGCGTGCAAGATGCTGGGGGTACCCATCCCGCGCTTCATCCCAAGCTGTCACGGCGAATGCCCTTCCCTTGCCCCGGCGGCGTGGTAAACCGTGCCTCACGGCAAGGATGGCGGGCATGATCGGCGTCTTCGATTCGGGACATGGCGGGCTGACGGTGTTGCGGGCCCTGGCGGAGCGGCTGCCGGAGCAGGGCTTCACCTATCTGGGCGACCACGCCAACGCGCCCTACGGCAACCGCACGCCGGAGGAGATCTACCGCTTCACGGTGCAGAGCGTGGAGAGCCTGTTCGGGCTGGGCTGCGACCTGGTCGTGCTGGCCTGCAACACGGCCTCGGCCCAGGCGCTGCGCCGGCTGCAGCAGACCTGGCTGCCCCACGCCCACCCCAAGAAGCGCGTGCTGGGCGTGCTGGTGCCGATGGTCGAGGCGATCACCGGCGTGCCCTGGATGGCCGACGTGCCCGCGAGCGCCCATGCCGGCGAGCCGCGCACGGTCGGCATCTTCGCCACCCGCCGCACGGTGCTGAGCCGGGCCTATCCGGTGGAGATCGGCAAGCGCGCGCCGGAGGTGCGGGTCGTGCAGCAGGCCTGCCCCGAGCTGGTGCGCCTCATCGAGGGCGACGCGCCGGAGGCCGAGATCCGCGCCACGGTGCGCCGCTACGCCCAGGGGCTGATGCGCAAGCTGGACGGGGTGCCGCCCGACGCGGTCATGCTGGGCTGCACGCACTACCCGCTGGTGTCCGACGCCTTCGTCGAGGCGCTGCCGGCGGGGGTCGAGGTGCTGTGCCAGCCCTCGCTGACCGCCAAGAGCCTGCGCGCCTATCTCGACCGCCATCCGGAGTTCGACAGCACGGGGCAGGGGCCGGTCACCTTCCACACCACCGGCAACCCCGAGCCCATCACCCGCCTCGCCACCCGCTTCTTCGGCCGCGAGGCGAAGTTCCGGCACCTGGAGGCGGCGACGGTCTGACCGCGGTTTCCCATTCGCCGGAAAGGCCGCCTTCATCACTCTCCCCTTGCGGGAGAGGGATGGGCCCCGCGCCGACGGCGTGGGAGGGTGAGGGGTCGGCGGGCGGCAGCCCGACGTTCTCACCACCCGTGCCAAGCTGAACCGTCGAGAAGGCCCAGCTTCGCTGGTCCACCCCTCATCCTCCCCAAGCCTTGGGCTTGGGGCCCCATCCTTCTCCCGCAAGGGGAGAAGGATAAGGCGCCTCACGCCCGCGCGATGATGGGCAGGCTCCAGCGTTCGTGGCGGTTCCAGATGCCGTAGAGGGGGACGTCCTCCTCGACGATCTCGACCGACTTGAAGCCGGCGGCCAGCAGGTCGGCCTTGAGGTCCTCCAGCCCGAACACGCGCATCTCGATGGTGCTGCCGAGGCCGCCGTGGAAGACCAGGTCGTCGCGGACCCAGCGGCGCCCGTCCGCCGTGACGTTCTCCAGCACCCATTTGCCGAACAGCCGCTTGCGCACGCGCCAGCGGTGCAGGTCGGGATAATGCTCCACCGTCGGGCCGAAGGTGTAGGGGACGGTGAAGACCATGACCCCGCCCGGCTTCAGCATGCGGCGGCAATTGGCGAAGGTGCGGCGCACCGGCGGCGGCACATGCTCGAACACGTCGGAGGAGGTGATGAAGTCCAGCCCGGCCCAGAGCGCGCAGGACTCGGCGTTCGATACGTCCAGGCGCGGGCGCCGGTGGTAGAAGGTATTGCGGTAGCCGAACAGGTCGGACAGGGGCTTGGCGTAGATCTCCAGGTCCGACAGGCCGATGCCCCGGATGTCGCGCCGCACCGGGTTGGCCGGCAGCACCGTGTTGAGGCCCAGCGCCTTCAGCAGCGCATAGACCAGGGCGCGGGTGCGCATGTTGGTGCGGCTCTCGCGTCCGACCGTCTCCTCGCGGCCGATCCGGTCGGCGGCGCACTGGTCCAGCTTGCCGGTGATGTTGTCGATGAACCAGCGGCGGCCGTCGGCCTCCTGGAATCCCGTCTGCGGGTCTGCGGTCATGAGGTCCAAAGGGCGGCGCTCGGGATCGGGTCGGGCGGCGATCCTAGCCGGGCTCAGGCGTTCCGCATAGGGGCCCGCATAGAGGACAGCAGCCCGCGCATGGCGGCGCCCGGGTCGTCGGCCCGCATGATCCCGCCCATGATGGCGGCGCCGGCGGCGCCGGAGCGCAGGCAGGCGGCGAGATTGTCCGCCTCCACCCCGGCCAGCGCCAGCACGGGGATGCCGGAGCGGGCGGCCTCCGACAGCGCACCGAAGCCCAGCATCGGGCCGTATCCCGGCTTGCTGTCGCTGGCGAAGATGGGGCTGAGGGTGACGTAGTCGGGCACGTGGGCCGTGTCGCCCGAGGCGCGCAGCAGCCCCAGCGCCGTCACCTCGCCGACGCCGTGGCAGGACAGGCCGACCAGCTTGCCCGGCCCGAGCGCGCGCCGCGCCGCCGCCACGTCGCCGCCGCCCGGCAGGTGCAGCCCGTCGCATTCACGCGCCGCGTCCGCATCGTCATGCACCGTCAGCACCGCCCCGTGCCGCCGCGCCACCGGCATCAGCTCGCGCAGCAGGGCCGCCCGCCCGGCCGGGTCCATGTCCTTCTCGCGCAGGCTGGCCCAGCGGCACCCCGCGGCGAAGGCGGCGTCCAGCAGATCGGGCAAGGGGCGGCGCGCCTGCAGGCGGTCGGTGATCAGCAGCAGGGGCGGTGACGGGATCACGTGCCGATCAGGCCCAGCTCGGGGCTGGAGGCCTCGGCCCGCAGGCGCTTGGGGATGCGGCCGGCAAGCCGCGCCAGCCGGCCTCCCTCCACGCCGTGCCGCATGGCGGCGGCCATGCGCACCGGGTCGGTGCTCTTGGACACGGCCGTGTTCAGCAGCACCGCCGCGCAGCCCAGCTCCATGGCGAGCGCCGCGTCCGACGCGGTTCCGATGCCGGCGTCCAGCACGACCGGCACCTCGGAGCGCGCGCAGATCGTCTCGATGTTGTAGGGGTTCAGGATGCCCAGGCCGGTGCCGATCGGGGCGCCCAGCGGCATCACCGCGGCGCAGCCCACATCGGCCAGGCGGCGGCAGACGATGGGGTCGTCGGTGCAGTAGGGCAGGACGGTGAACCCGTCGGCCACCAGCTGCTCCGCCGCGCGCAGCAGCTGCTCCACGTCCGGATAGAGCGTCTCTCGGTCGCCGATCAGCTCCAGCTTGATCCAGTTCGTCTCCAGCGCCTCGCGCGCCAACTGCGCGGTCAGCACCGCGTCCTTGACCGTGGCGCAGCCGGCGGTGTTGGGCAGCAGCCAGCGCCTGCGGGCGGACAGCAGCTCCAGCAGCCCCTCGGCCCCGCCCTCCAAGTCCACCCGGCGGATGGAGACGGTCACGATCTCCGCCCCCGACGCGTCCAGCGCGTCCAGGAACACCTGCTGGTTGGGATAGCCGGCCGTGCCCAGGAACAGGCGGGAGGCGAACTCCCGGCCGCCGATCGTCAGTTTGTCCTCAGCCACCTTGCAGCACCTTCACGATCTCGATCTCGTCGCCCTCGGCCAGGGCATGCCCGCCCCAGCGGGCGCGGGGCACCACCGCCCCGTTCACCGCCACCGCCACGCCGCGCGCGTCCGGGGCGACACCCTCCTCGGCCAGCAGGGCCAACAGCGGCCCCGCGGCGCGGTCGCGCGGCTTGCCGTTCACCTTCATCATGCGCGCGTCCCCCGTCATGCGCCCGCCCGGGCGAAGCGGCCGATGCCGAAGCGCTCCACCAGCGGGTCGGCGCGGCCGGTCAGCACCAGCTCGGCGATCAGGTCGGCGGTGACCGGCGCCAGCAGGATGCCGTTGCGGTGGTGGCCGGTCGCCAGCACCAGCCCGTCGGCCTCGGGTGCCAAGCCCAGGATCGGCGCGTCGTCGCGCGAGCCCGGGCGGAAGCCGGTCCACATCTCCTGGATCGGCCGCTCCTCGATGCCGGGCAGGGCGCGCCAGGCGGCCTCCAGCAGCGCCAGCACGCCGCCGGCGGTCAGCCGGTCGTCCCAGCCCTTTTCCTCGGTCGTGGCGCCGACGATCAGCGTGCCGTCGCGGCGCGGCACCAGATAGCATTTCGGCGCCCAGACGACGTGGCGCAGCAGCGGGTCGCCCGGGTCCATGGCGACGCTGAGCATCTGCCCCTTCACCGGCCGCACCGGCGGCTGGGCGGCGATGGGCAGGCCGGGGATGCCGCGCGACCAGGCGCCGGCGGCCAGCACCACCACATCGGCCGGGTGCAGCCGCTCCGCCACCTGAACGCCCCGTACCCGGCCGCCCTCGACCTCGATCGCCTCGACCTCGGTATATTCGTGCAGCTCGCCGCCCGCCTTCAGCAGCGCCAGCCGCAATGCCGCGGCGGCGGCGCGGTTGTCGACCTGCCCGTCGCCCGGGCTGTGGACGCCGGCGGCGGCCCGCGGGTTCAGGTAGGGCTCCATCTCCCGCGCCTGGGTCCCGGTCAGCCAGGCGATGTTCAGGCCCAGGCCCTTCTGGAACTCGTAGCTGGAGCGCAGCAGCTCCAGATCGTCGCGGGTCAGCGCCACCTGCAGCGTGCCGTCGGTGCGCAGGCCGACCGACAGGCCGGACGCCGCCTCCAGCTCGGCCGCGAAGCCCGGCCAGCGGCGCTGGCTCTCCAGCGTGAGGTCCAGCAGCGGCTGCTCGCCCGGTTCGGTCTCGATGGCGGCGGCCAGCATGCCGGCGGCGGCGTGGGTGGCACCGTGCCCGGCCTCGCCCTTGTCGAAGACGTCGACCCGGCAGCCGGCCGAGGCCAGGCGCCAGGCGATGGACAGGCCGACGATGCCGGCCCCGACGACGGTGATCTTCGGTTTGGCCCCGGAGGGAATTTCGATGGGAATGACGACCTCCCTTCGCCGGAATGACCCGGATCAGGTTCCACGGGTGTGATCTCAGCCGGCGGAGGCCGGCACCCCGGATCACCAGGACTCATGGATGAGCGACGGGGCGAATGCAAGGGGCAGCGCCTTTCCAGGTGCGGGCGCATGGCCGCACCCGGCTTCGCGCTTCAGGGTGACAAGTATCCTTGACATAGACGTGCACCCTTGTCAGTGTGACAAGCGTGCTTGTCATTCAGACGAAAGTGCTTGTCACATGAGACCCGGATCGCACCCGACACGACAGGGCGGAAACACGAGGCTGGCGGCGCTGGCCGTCTGCCTGGGCTTCTTCGGGCTGGGCTACGCCACCGGCGCCGACGCCAACGACGACCGGCTGGCGCGGGAGGAGGCCCGGATCGAGGGCGTCCTGTCGCTGGCGCAGCGCAGCCTGTCCCTGGTCGGCACCATCGCCGCCCATTCCATCTGCCTCAATCCCTGAAGGAAAACGGCCATGGCCGAACTGACGCCCAACGGCATGAACTTCCGCTGGTCCAGCCTGGGCAGGGAGGAGCGCCGCGACCTCGCCTGGTCGATGGCCGGCTTCGGCCTCGCCGGCTTCCTGGCCGGGTTCGGCAACGCCTATTTCCAGCGCATGGACCAGGTGCCGCTGACGGCCGCCAACATCCTGTTCATCCTGTCGCCGCTGCTGCCCGTCTTCCTGGCGGCCTATTTCCTGTTCCGCTTCTCGGCGCGACAGGACGAGCTGTACCGCCGCATGGAGTCGCTGGCCTGCCGGTACGCGGTCAACGTCGCCATGCTGGTCGCCGCCATCGTGGGCCTGCTGGAGCATCAGCTGCGGACGGACCTCGTGGGGATCGTCTGGATCATCCCGGTCATGCTACTCGCCGGCGGCGTCGGCTGGATGGTGGCGGCCCGGAGGTATGTGTGATGGAGAACCGGCTGCATGTGCTGCGGGCGGAGCGGCGCTGGTCGCAGGCCGACCTCGCCGAGCGGCTGGGCGTGTCGCGGCAGACCGTCAACTCCATCGAAACCGGCAAGTACGACCCGTCCTTGCCGCTGGCGCTGAAGATCGGGCGGCTGTTCGGCCAGCCGGTGGAGGCGATCTTCCTGCTGGACGCCGAGGCCTGAAAAGACGAGGGGCGCGCCCGGTCTCCCGGACGCGCCCCGTCACCTCGGCCTATGCGCTCCGGCTCACTTCCAGCCGGCGCGGTCCATGATCTTCAGCGCCTCGGCGTTGTTCTTGCCGTAGATCGCCGCGTTCAGCGGGTCGGCCTTGAAGGTGCCCCAGGCGGCCACGACCGCGTGCGGCGGCGTGCCGGCCACGACCGGGAACTCGTAGTTGCCGTCGGCGAAGATCTTCTGCGCCTCGGGGCCGGCCAGGAATTCGATGAACTTCACCGCGTCGGCCTTGTTCGGCGCGTTCGCGGCGACGGCGGCGCCGCTGATGTTCACATGGGTGCCGCGGTCCTTCTGGTTGGGGAAGAACACGGCCAGCTTGTCGGCCACGGCCTTGTCCTCGGGCTTCTGCGAGGCCACCAGCCGGGCCAGGTAGTAGGTGTTGGAGATGGCGAGGTCGCCCTCGCCGGCCGCGACCGCCTTCAGCTGGTCGGTGTCGCCGCCCTGCGGCGGGCGGGCGAGGTTGGCGGCGATGCCCTTGGCCCAGGCCTCGGTCTTCTCAGGGCCGGCGGCGGCCAGGATCGAACCGGTCAGCGACTGGTTGTAGATGTTGGTGGAGGAGCGCACCAGCAGCCGGCCCTTCCACTTCGGGTCGGCCAAATCCTCGTAGCTGGACAGCTCGGCCGGCTTCACCTTGTCCTTGTTGTAGACGATGACGCGGGCGCGGCTGGACAGGCCGAACCAGTGGCCCTGCGGCTCGCGGAACTGGGCGGGGATCAGCTTCTCCAGCGTCTCGCTCTTCACCGGCTGCAGCACGCCCGCCTCCTGGGCGCGCCACAGGCGGCCGGCATCGACCGCCACCAGCACGTCGGCCGGGCTGTTGCGCCCCTCGGCCTTGATGCGCTCGATCAACTCGTCGTCCTTGCCCTCGATCAAATTGACCTTGATGCCGGTCTTGGCCGTGAAGGCCTTGTAGAGCTGCTGGTCGGTGTCGTAGTGGCGCGAGGAGTAGACGTTGACCTCGCCGGCGGCGTGGGCGGCGCCCACGGCCAGGAACGGGGCCGCGCCCAGGGCGACGGCGGCGGCGAGCAGGGTACGGCGCGGGAAGAGACGCATGGGACACTCCCTAGGGGTGGCTCCGGTTCTTTGAGAACCGTTCTCACAGGTGGCGGCACCCTGCGGCCCGCACCGTCGGAAGTCAAGGCACTTTGAGAGTCGTTCTCAATCCACCCGCCGCGTGTGGGGTCATTGCGGCGGGGTCACCGCCCCTGCAGGGCGACGCCGGGGCGGCGCCGGTGCAGCAGCGCGTCGATGCGCCCCTCGCGCTTCATGTCGCGCAGCACCTGGTCGAGCGCCGTGCGGAAGGCCGCCACGGCCGGGGACGCGTCGCCCTTCCGGTAGCCGAGATGGCCGTCGGCGCGGCTGACCTCGCCGGCCACGACGAGCTTGTCCGCGGCGGACGCCCCCACCTCCAGCGACGCCAGCGCCGCCTCGACCGCCAGCCGGTCGTTGACCGTGCAGTCGGCGCGGCCGTCCAGCAGGCGCTGCACCGCCTCGGGCGTGCCCGGGACCTCCACCATGCCCACCGTCCCGGCGGCCACCATGCGCAGCAGCCCGGGTCCGGCGCCGAGGAAGCCCAGATTGTTGACGAAGCGCAGCCCGGCGAAGCCCTCGGGATAGCCCCGCACGTCCAGGCCCGGCACCTCGCGGCGGCAGACGACGACCAGCGTCTCCGTCAGGATCGGCTCGGAATACTCCATCCAGGGGCGCTGCTCGGTCCAGCGGTAGGGCGGGAAGACGGCGGTGGCGGTGCCGGTCTCCACCGCCCGCAGCGCCCGCTTCCACGGGATCAGCTCGATGCGGGCGGGGTGGCCCGGCAGGCGGGCCAGCGCCTCGCGCAGGATCTCGACATAGACGCCGGCGGGCTCGCCGTTGCGGTCCAGATAGGCATAGGGCGGATAGGCGCTGTCGCCGACGATCAACAGCGGTTCGGGCAACAGCGGTTCGGCCGGCGGCGGTTCGGCGGAATTCGCGGCTGCGGGCAGGGCGAGGGCGGCGGCCAGCACCAATGCCCGCGCGAACGCGCGTCCCAACCGCATGAGCGACACCCCCCGACCCGTTTCCTACTATTTCGTAGGAAACTACCCGGATGGGGGGCGCGGCGCAAATGCCATCGGTGGGAAGGGCTCAGCGCGGCGGCTTGCGCGCGGGCAGGCGCCAGTGGCTCGCCTGGCTGAATTTCTTGGCGAGGAAATGGTAGGTCTTCTTGAGGATGGCATCCATCTCGGCGCCCTTCTCCTCGCCCACCGTCTGCCACTCGTCCACCACCTCGTCCCAGGGCATCAGCGCCTGGTGCAGGTCGTCACGCATCTCGCGGATGTAGCCGACATTCTGCTCGAAGCTCTTCAGCATCACCAGGATCTCGCCGGTCTGGGCGTCGACCTGGGCGAAGCGCTGCTCCATGTCGGTGATCGGCGGCAGGCAGAGGGTCTGCATGCGCACGATCTCCTCCTTCGTCTGCCGCTCGCGGCCATAGAGGCGGTGGGCGACCTCCAGCCCCTTGCGGATGGCGTGCAGCCCCTGGGCCCGCTCGCGCAGCGCCTCGACGTAGGACAGCTCCTTCGCCAGCTTCTCGATGCGCTTGCCGACCTCCTCCTCGCCGTCGCCGGAGAGCGACAGCTTGTTGGCGATCATCTTGAAGGCGTCGTGCACGCGCTGCTTGGTCAGCGGGTCCTCGACGATCTGGGCCAGCTGCTCGGGCGAGGAGATCACCGTCTCGCCGCCGGTCAGCCAGGTGACCAGCTGCACCGTCAGGCGGCCGTGGGCGATCTGGTAGTGCTTGTCCTCGACCCGCCAGGAGGCGGTGCCGTCGATCAGCTCGTTGGGGATGGTGTCGCCCGGGCGGATCTCGCGGACATATTTCAGCCCCTTGGCGGCCATGTCCAGCAGCTGCCCGTCGAAGCTCTTCGGCTCGATCTTGAACTCGGTGCAGATCTTGGAGATCGGCACCTCGACCTCGAGCTTGCCCAGCATCATCCGCATCACCGGCTCCTCCGTCGCCTTGGACAGGACGAAGCGGCAGTTCTGCACGGTGAAGACCTTGTGCTCGAAGATGAAGTGCGTGCTGCGGTTGGGGCCGGGCTGGAGGCTCATGATGGGCCGGGGTTCCTGTTCTCGTGCCGCCGGTCCGTTATAGCCCGAACGAGTGAGCTTGCCACACCCTTGTGCGCGACACGCGCCGTTGTTGTGCTCATGGGGGAGATGTTCGGCTGGCAGGGCTCGGGAAATCGGCCGGATCGGCTGAGGAAAGGGGCTTCCGGCCAGGGCGCCCGCGCGATAGCCTTGGCGCTTCCAAGTCCATGCCGGGACCGTTCCGCCAACATGTCCACCGCCGCCCTGCCTGCCAGCGTCCCCGATCCCGCCGCGCACGCCATTGTCGTGGAGGATCTGCACAAGCGGTTCGGCCAGCTGGAGGTGCTGAAGGGTGTCTCGATGACGGCGCGCGACGGCGACGTCATCTCGCTGATCGGCTCGTCGGGCTCGGGGAAGAGCACCTTCCTGCGCTGCATCAACCTGCTGGAGATGCCGGACGAGGGCCGGGTCTGGGTCACGGGCGAGCTGATCGGCATGAAGAAGGACCGCCACGGCAAGTCCTGCCCTGCCGACCGCCGCCAGGTGGACCAGATTCGCCGGCGCCTGGGCATGGTGTTCCAGAACTTCAATCTCTGGACCCACATGACCGTGCTGGAGAACGTCATCGAGGCGCCGGTCCATGTGATGGGCGTGCCGAAGGCGGAGGCGGTGGCGCGGGCCGAGTCGCTGCTGCAGAAGGTCGGTCTGTACGAGAAGCGCGACGCCTATCCCAGCCATCTCTCCGGCGGCCAGCAGCAGCGCGCGGCCATCGCCCGCATGCTGGCGATGCAGCCCAAGGTCATGCTGTTCGACGAGCCGACCTCGGCGCTCGACCCGGAGTTGGTGGGCGAGGTGCTGCGCGTCATCCGCCAGCTGGCGGAGGAGGGGAACACGATGCTGATTGTGACCCACGAGATGGCCTTCGCCCGCGAGGTCTCCTCCAAGGTCGTCTTCCTGCACCAGGGACGGGTGGAGGAGGAGGGGACGCCGGCCGAGCTGTTCGGCAATCCCCGCAGCGAGCGCTGCCGCCAGTTCCTGGCGCACACGAAGTAAAGCCGCGGTCCCGGCGTTGCGGCGGCGGGGCGCATGGGCGATAAAACAAGAACTTGAGTTGGTCTGGGGAGACATTGGTATGAGCAAGCGGATCGTGGCGGCGGCCCTCATGGCGGCGGCGCTCCTGGCCGGCTGCGGCGATGACAAGAATGACGCGCCGGCGACCGACGCGCGCGGCCTGCCCAGCCCCATCCGCATCGCCACCGAGGGCGCCTACCCGCCCTTCAACTATTTCGACCCGAGCGGCAAGGTCATCGGGCTCGACATCGACATCGTCGAGGAGATGTGCCGCCGCCTCGAGGCCAAGTGCGAGATCACGCCGCAGAACTGGGACGGCATCATCCCCGGCCTGCAGGCGGGCAAGTACGACGCCATCATCGCCGGCATGTCGATCACGGACGAGCGCCGCCAAGCCGTGGCTTTCACCCAGGGCTACGCGACCACGCCCGGCTATTTCGTGACGCTGAAGGACAATCCGCTGCAGCAGGTCGTCATCGAGCCGCCGCGCCTGAACCTGAACGAGATCGACCCGGCCGAGCAGGCGGCGCTGGACAAGCTGAAGACGGCGCTCAAGGGCAAGACCGTCGGCGTGCAGCAGGCGACCATCCACGCCAACTTCCTGGAGAAGTACCTGGGCGATTCGGTCAGCATCCGCCGCTACGACACGCAGGAGAACCTGGCGCTCGACCTCGCCTCCAACCGCATCGACGCGGGGCTGGCCGACATCATCGCCTGGAAGCCCTTCCTGGAGAGCCAGCCCGGCCAGAACGCCAAGACCTTCGGCCCCGGGCTGGATGGCGACGTGTTCGGCCAGGGCATGGGCATCGCGCTCCGCAAGGAGGACACCAAGCTGCTGGAGGCCTTCAACGGCGCGCTGACCGCCATGAAGCAGGACGGCACGCTGAAGCGGCTGTCCGAGGCGCGGGCCGGCTTCGACGCCTCGATGCCCTGATGCTGGACCTGCTCTCCTACGGCGACGGCGGCTGGGGGGACGAGATCCTCCGCGGCGCCGGCATGACCATCCTGGTGGCCGTCACCTCCTTCCTGCTGGGCATCGCCCTGGGAAGCCTGGGGGCGGCGGGCAAGCTGGCGCGCGGCCGTCTGGCGCGCGGCGCGGCCGACGCCTACACCACCATCGTGCGCGGCGTGCCGGCCCTGCTGATCATTTGGCTGCTGTTCTTCGGCGGCAGCGGGGCGGTGACCTGGGTGGCGCAGCTGTTCGGCTTCTCCGGCCGGGTCGAGGTGGACGCCTTCGCGGTCGGGGTGCTGGCGGTCGGCACCGTGTCGGGCGCCTATTCGGCCGAGGTGCTGCGGGGCGCGGTGCTGGCGGTGCCGCCGGGGCAGATGGAAGCGGCCAAGGCGCTGGGCATGTCGCCCTTCCTGGCCTTCCGCCGCGTGCTGGTGCCGCAGACCCTGCGCTACGCCCTGCCGGGCCTGGGCAATGTCTGGCAGCTGACGCTGAAGGACACCTCGCTCATCTCCGTCGCCTCACTGGCCGAGCTGATGCGCATGTCGCACCTGGCCAGCGGCGCCACGCGGCAGCCCTTCTTCTTCTTCGCGGTCGCGGCGCTGCTCTACCTGCTGATGACGGTCGGCTCGAACGCCGCCTTCCGCCGGGCCGAGGCGCATGCCAACCGGGGCGTGAGGCGCGCGGCATGAACCTGGACCTGGTGATCGACAGCCTGCCGGCCCTGATGGGGGGGCTGGGCAAGACGCTGCAACTGGTGGTGCTGTCGCTGCTGGCCGGCTTCGCGCTGGCGATCGGCGTCGCCATGATGCGGCTGTCGTCGGTGAGGCCGGTGGCGCTGGCCGCCGAGGGCTACACCTTCTTCTTCCGCTCCACGCCGCTGCTGGTGCAGATCTTCCTGATCTACTACGGGCTGGGCCAGTTCGAGGCGGTGCGGGAGAGCATCCTCTGGCCCGTCCTACGCGAGCCCTACTGGTGCGCCATCCTGGCGCTGACCCTGAACTCCGCCGCCTACACGGGCGAGATCATCCGCGGCGGCATCCAGGCGGTGCCCTTCGGGCAGATAGAGGCGGCGCGGGCCTGCGGCATGTCGGGCGCGCTGCTCTACCGCCGCATCATCCTGCCCCAGGCGTTCCGCCTGGCGCTGCCGGCCTACGGGAACGAGATGATCCTGATGGTCCAGGCCTCGGCACTGGCCAGCACCATCACCATCATGGAGCTGACCGGCACCGCCCGCGCCATCGCATCGCGCACCTTCCAGCCGGTGGAGGCGTTCGTCATCGCCGGCGCCATCTACCTGGCGCTCAACTTCCTCATCAGCCGCGGTGTCAAGCTGGCGGAGGCGCGGCTGAGCCACGCGCAGCGCTGACCGGCCGGGGCTTCAGCCCCAGCGTCGCGCCGGGATAGTCGATCACCAGGTCGTAGCGGCCGAGCAGCCCCATGCCGGCGCTGGCGACGTGCCGGTCGGTCATGGGCTTGGATCCCAGGATGAAGCTGGTCGGCACGCCCGCCGTCTCCGCCCCGCCCAGGCGCACCCCGGACAGGCCGGCCTCCCGCGTCTCCAGCAGGCCGTTCACCTGGCAGACCCGCCGCGCCGCGGCCCCCTCCGGCGGGGCGAGGCCGGCGGAGGCGGCGACGACGTTGAGCCCGGCGGTGGAACCGGTGTCGAGATGCACCAGCCCCGCCGTCTCCCGCCCGTCGGCGAGGCGGACCGTCCCCTCGGCGAAGACGTGGCCGTTCTCCTCCGTCAGCGGCAGGGTGGGCACGCCGGGGTCGCGGCGGTAGGCGGCGGGGTCGTGCAGGCGCAGCACCTGCCGGCCGAAATCCATCTCGACCACGAAGCGGCGGAACAGGTCGCGGCCGATCACCCCCTGGAAGCCGATGCCGGCCACCCGGTCGGTGCAGGGCATGGTGGACAGCGGGATGCCCACCGCCGGCATCCCCTCCAGGCTGAGCGGGCCGAAATCCAGGGTGAAGCCGAAGCGGAAGGCGCCGACGGGGGTGGACGCCTCGTCGGGGTCGCCCAGCTTGCGCGCGTCGCTGAGGTCGAGCGCCAGCGCCGCCGTGCCCGGCCCGTCCAGCAGCACGGTGACCGGCGCGCCGGTGTCCAGCACGAAGTCCAGCACCGCCTGCCGCCCCGGCCCGGCCGTGACGGTGACGGGCACCAGCACCAGCCCGCCCGCCTGCCGGAACGGCACCTCCAGCGGCAGCGGCGCCCGGACATTGTGGGTCGCAGACTGCTGGGCGGCGCTCATCCGCGCGGCGTCCACCAGCAGGCACCCCGGCAGCCCGGCCAGGGCGGTGGCGAGCAGCGCCGCGCAGGCGATGCGGGACTGGTGCATGGCATACCTCCTTCGATCACATGTGACATATCACATGTGAGAAGGTACATTTCAACCGGCGAATCGGAAAGGAGGGGGCGGATGGCCCTGCGCATGGCGATCCTGGGCCTGCTGGCGGAGCGGGAGATGAGCGGCTACGACCTGATGCGGGAGTTCGACCGCGGCAACAGCCTGATCTGGCCCGCCCCCCGCAACGAGGTGTACCGGGAGCTGCGGCGGCCGCTGGAGGCGGGCCTCATCGCGCGGACGGCCCTGGGGGCGCGCAACCGCAAGAGCTACGCCGCCACCGGGGCGGGGATCGCGGCGCTGCGGGACTGGATGGGGAGCGCGCCCGACTACGGCCTCAGCTACGAGCCGATGCTGCGCTCGGTGTTCCTGGACCTGCTGCCGGCGGCGGAGCGCCGGAACCGGCTGGCCGCCGACCGCGACTTCTTCGCGGCCCAGCTGGCCGTGCTGGAGGCGGCGGGGGAGGAGGGGCCGATCCCCGGCCGCCGGCCGGCGCTGCACATGGTCCGGGGCTTCTACCGGGCGATGCTGGACTGGGCGGAGGCGGAGCTGGCCCGGACGCCACCCGACGCGAACTGACTAGCGCGTCGGCTTCTTGGTGTTCTCCTTGGTGACCTTCAGGGCCACCTGCTCCCCCACCATCTGCAGGCTCTTGGCGGCCTTGGTGGGGAGCGGGATCTTGTTCTGGATGCAGTAGAAGATCAGCGCCGCCGCCAGCACCGGCTCCTCCAGCACGAGGATCTGGCGGGCGCCGTCGGCGTCCAGCGCCACGTGCAGGGACAGCTTGATCTGCTGGTCCACCTTCTCCGGCGCGCAGCGGATGACGTTGCCGGGCGGCAGCGGGTTCGCGGTCCGCTTGTGGTACTCGACCACGGCCCGCATGACCTCGTCGTTGGTGAAGATGATGTGACGGATTTCGGTCGGCATGGCGCGGGCGGCTGCGGCGGGAGGCGCATCATAGGGAGAGGGCCGCGGCGGTTCAACACCCGACACGACGTAGAAAGGCGAAGCCGCGAGCGGCCGGCCCCGGCGGTGATGCTGGAATGTCCCTGGGAGGGAAGTTGGTGGAGCCGAGGAGGATCGAACTCCCGACCTACGCATTGCGAACGCGTCGCTCTCCCAGCTGAGCTACGGCCCCACACGCGGCAAGCCCTGGGGTTTGGCCTGCCGAAGTGGGCGGGATAATGGGCATGCGGCGGGCCCCTGTCAAGCCCGTCGAACGGGGGCCGCGCGCATCCCTGAAAAGTCACCCGCGATGGGCCCTCCGGAGGGGTGCCGGGCCCCGCGCTGGACAGGGCGGGATGCGCGCATTAGGGTGCGGGCGCCTGGAAATCGAAGGGACGGGGCGTCATGGACCCACTTTTCCGCACCATCTTCGAGCTGCTCTACGTGGTGCTGGACCTGTACAGCTGGATCCTCATCATCTCCGCCATCCTGAGCTGGCTGATCGCCTTCGGCGTGATCAACACGCGCAACCAGTTCGTCTACACCGTGTCGGAGATGCTGTACCGGCTGACGGAGCCGGTGCTGCGGCCGATCCGGCGGGTGATCCCCAACCTGGGCGGGATCGACATCTCGCCCATCATCGCCCTGCTCCTGATCTTCGCGCTGCAGCGCCTCATCATCAATTTCGGCCTGCTGGGCTGAGATGGCGGCCCGCCCGCCGGTGGAGGCCGCCGAGGGCGGCGTCCGCGTGGCGCTGCGGGTGACGCCCAGGGCGTCGCGCGCCGCCGTCACCGGCCTGATGGAGCTGCCCGACGGGCGGACGGCCGTGAAGGTGGCCGTCACGGTCGTGCCGGAGGGCGGAAAGGCCAACGCCGCCGTGGTGGAGCTGCTGGCGAAGCAGTGGCGCGTGCCGAAGTCCAGCATCGCGGTCGTCGCGGGTTCCACCGACCGGTCGAAGATAGTACACGTCACCGGCGACACGGCGGCCCTGCTGCCGTTGATCGCGGCGTGGGCGCAGGCGCTGCCCGCGCGCTGAGCATCCGGCAGAAGGGGAGCGGCACCATGTCCGAGGCACGGATCATCGACGGCAAGGCCTTCGCGGCGGGCCTGAGGGAGCGCATCCGCGGCGCGGTATCGGCGCTGAAGGACGGGCACGGCCTGACCCCCGGCCTGGCCGTGGTGCTGGTGGGCGAGGACCCGGCCAGCCAGGTCTATGTCCGCAACAAGGGCGAGCAGACCCGCGAGTCGGGCATGCACTCCGTCACCCACCGGCTGGACGCTTCCACCTCGGAGGCCGACCTGCTGGCCCTGGTGGAGACGCTGAACCGCGACCCCGCCATCCACGGCATCCTGGTGCAGTTGCCGCTGCCCGGCCACATCGACAGCGCCAAGGTGCTGGCCGCCATCGACCCG